>NZ_LCYG01000008.1 GCF_001017175.1 Microvirga vignae
TCCGCGATCCCGCAGATGATGAGAGCGCGCCAACGCCAATCGCGCAGAGCGCTTTTGCTGTTCGCCATCCGCTCCGACGGCTGCGTCGCGTCCGGAGCTGCGGTGCTTGCTGTTCCCGTAGCGCACATCGCCATCGGGCCCCTCGCCTCCTCGGTGTCAGCTCGACCTTCTCGATCAGCGAGCGGATCAGCTCCATCGCCTCAATCTTGAGCACTGGCAGTTCGGGCAGCTCTAAGCTGAGTAGCTGCAAAGATGTCTGGTCTCAGGCGCATCCGAGCCCGTTCGTCCTCACTCAACCGCCTCGAGTGACAGGAACAGATCGGTGCCTGGCGAATTCGCCTTTCGTTGCCTCTCCGGCGGACCTTCTTCCAAGCAGTGGAGCCACCCTTATGCCTGAGACCACATGGTGGAAACGCGGCATCGTCTATCAGATCTATCCTCGCTCGTTCCAGGACAGTAACGGTGATGGGATTGGCGACCTGAAGGGTATTCGTCAGCGTCTCGATTATCTCATGTGGTTCGGAATCGATGCACTCTGGATCTCGCCGATCTACATCTCGCCGATGGCCGACTTTGGCTATGACGTCGCCGATTACTGCGGCATCGACCCGATTTTCGGCACCCTTGAGGATTTCGACCACCTCATCGAAGAGGCCCATGCCAAAGGGCTCAAGCTTATTCTGGACTTCGTCCCCAACCATACCTCGGATCAGCATCCTTGGTTTCAGGAGAGCCGCTCGTCGCGGGCCAACCCGAAGCGTGACTGGTACATCTGGCGCGATCCCGCTCCGGATGGAGGCCTGCCCAATAATTGGATCAGCAATTTCGGCGGATCTGCATGGGAGTGGGACGAAGCCACGGAGCAGTATTACTATAATGCCTTCCTGAAGGAGCAGCCCGATCTCAACTGGCGCAACCCCGAAGTGCGCAAGGCCATGTACGATGCTCTGCGCTTCTGGCTGAACCGCGGCGTCGATGGCTTCCGTGTCGATGTGATCTGGCATCTGATCAAGGATGCCGAGTTCCGGGACAACCCGCCGAACCTCGGCTTTCAGCCGAACCAGGCCGAGATCAACCGTTTCCTCCAGGTCTATTCAGCCGACCAGCCGGAGGTGCATGAGGTCGTCAGCGAAATGCGACGCGTGCTCGAGGAATATCCAGAACGGGTGCTCATCGGGGAAATCTACCTCCCGCTCGAACGTCTCGTGACCTATTACGGACAGAACCTCTCAGGAGCCCATCTGCCATTCAACTTCCAGCTCATTCATACGGCTTGGAATGCGCGCCAGATCGCGGCCCTGATCAACGAATATGAGGACGCGCTGCCCGAAGGCGGCTGGCCGAACTGGGTCCTCGGCAACCACGACCAACCGCGTATCGGCGCTCGGGTCGGCCCACGGCAGGCACGGGTGGCCGCCATGCTGCTTCTGACTCTCAGGGGCACGCCGACCATGTATTACGGCGATGAGATCGGGATCGGCAAAGTCGAGATTCCACCGGAGGCGGTTCAGGATCCCTGGGAGAAGAACGAACCGGGCCTTGGATTGGGGCGCGATCCGCAAAGAACCCCGATGCATTGGGACGGCTCGGCTCAAAGCGGTTTCACGCGCGGCAGGCCCTGGCTTCCGCTCGATCCGCGCTACCCCTCGTGCCATGTGGAGGGGCTTCGGAATGAGCCGACCTCCATCCTGATGCTTTATCGGCGCCTGATCGAGTTGCGGCGGCAGCACATGGCCCTCAGCATCGGCCGCTACAAGCCAATTCCGACGGAAGGCGATGTCCTGGCCTATGAGCGGCAGCACAAGGCGGAGCGCCTTCTGGTGGCGCTGAACCTCGGGGAAAAGCCGCACACCTTCCTGCTGCCCGATGGGGCGACAGGACGGGTGCTGCTGTCGACCGGCCTGGATCAAGGCGGGGAAACGACTGGAGCGCAGGTCCACCTGAGGTCCGATGAGGGGCTCATCATCGCGCTTCAAGGGTGAGAGTTGTCCACACGGTACCCGGCAACTCCGAACAGTTCGAAGAGGCGCCACCAGTAGAACGCCCCTCCCCTCTGCCATTGAGCCCCTCTTCTTGGCCGGACTTCATCATGAGGCGCGCCTCTGTGTGACGCAGCCGAAGCTGGAACCTAGTTTGAATGTATGGGTTCTCCTCACACGGCCAAGCTTCGTCCGAGATGGTGACGATCGCGGGTTCATGAGATGGCGCGAGACGATAGTCTTCTGGAAACGAACAAGGATTATGCCATCGGCCTCGGCCGTGCCTTTGGCGGCGCCGTCCTTTTTGCCATTCCGCTTCTGATGACCATGGAGATGTGGTGGCTCGGCTTTTCCATGGGCCGGGGCCGGCTTCTCCTGTTCATGGCTCTCAACTTCGCCATCCTGGTCGGTCTGTCCTACTTCGCGGGTTTCGAGAAGACGTTCAGCTGGAAGGAGGACGTGATGGATGCCCTCGCCGCCTTCGGAGTCGGCCTGGTGACGTCAGCGCTCATGCTCACCCTGCTGGCCGTGATCACCCTCGACATGACCTGGAACGAAATTGTCGGAAAGGTTGCTCTGCAGAGTGTACCGGCCAGCATCGGCGCCATGCTCGGGCGCAAGCAGTTGGGGGCGGAACAGGACACTCGATCCGAGGAGGACCGTAAGCGGGAGGCCGGCTATGGCGGGGAGCTTTTCCTGATGATGGCCGGTGCCTTGTTCCTGGCTTTCAACGTGGCGCCGACCGAGGAAATGATCCTGATCGCCTTCCAGATGTCGCCCTTGCACGCCTTGGCCCTTGGCGGAGCCTCCATCTTCCTGCTGCACGTCTTCGTCTATGCGGTCGGGTTCTCGGGTCAGGAGAGCCGACCTGAAGGAGGAACATTTCTGCCGACCTTTCTCCACTTCACCGTGGCCGGGTACGGAATTGCCCTTCTGGTCAGTTTGTACGTGCTCTGGACCTTCGGCCGCACGGACGGTGTGGCGCCTGCCGAGATCGCGAGCATGGTCGTCGTGCTCGGGTTCCCGGCCTCTCTGGGCGCTGCGATGGCCCGACTGGTGATATGAGGCGGGCGATGAAGAGCGACAGCATGCACCAGAATGGGCATCATTCGGACGCTGACCAACATACGCCCTGGCTCGAATGGATTGCCGCGGGTGCCGGGCTGCTGCTGGCCGTCTGCATGTTCGGCTTCATCGGATGGCAGGCGCTGAACGATGCCACCTCGCCACCGGTGATTACGGTCGAGACCACCGATGTCGATCCGGTTGCGGGCGGCTACCGTGTGATGTTCCAGGCTCGGAACGCAGGTGGAGCGGCTGCGGCCCAAGTCCGGATCGAAGGAACGCTGGCCGTTGGCAGCCGTCCGCCTGAAGTCAGCAGCGTGATCCTCGACTACATCCCCGGGCAATCAGCCCGCGAGGGCGGATTGTTCTTCATGCAGGACCCCCGATCGGGAAACCTGACTTTGCGCGCCTCGGGGTTTGGCAAGCCCTGACATCCTGAATCCCGAGCGGGAACTCGATCCTGTGCTGGGGATTGCCCATCCGAGAGAGCCAGTCGGAGCGCCATTCGTATGCCAATTCCTCTGCCGAACCAGCCCTACCCGGAGCCGACGCCAGCCGACCCTAATCCCGCTCCCGTCAGTCCGCCCGCGCCGCCTGAGACGCCGCAGCCCGAGCCTGTCGGAGTGCCGCCGATGGCACCTGGAGATATTCCACCTCCCGGAGAGCCCGTTGGCGTGCCTCCGACCAATCCCCCGGAGATCCCTGTCACGCCGACAACTCCACAACCCACCGCGTGATTTGACCCATGGGAGAGACGAAACAGGAGTTCTCTCCGATCACGAAAGCGGCGCTGTCTTACATCTAGAGCTGTTTCCACGGACATGGAATCAGCTCTCTTCTTTGCTCTGCCGCATTTTTGAACGGCGAACCGGATCCACTTCGCCGAAAAATGCTTTATCGCCGCTCACCCTGTGCGCGGAACCACCGATAGCCATAGGCGCTGAGGCGGATCGGCTCGGAGGCATCCCGCATGGTCCGGTCGTCTTCATTGCAGAAAAGTGGCCGCAAGCGGCTGACTTCGTCGAGCGAGACCTGCACTTCGACAGCACGATCTGCAAGATTATGGACAATGAGGATGGTCTCTCCACGCCAGTCGTATCGCAACGCAAGCGCACTCGTCTCTGTTGTCTCGAGCACCTGGCACCTGCCCCACCCGATTTCGGGGCACGCACGCCGCGTGCGGATGAGATGCTGCAATGTGCTCATCAGCGAACCATCAAGATCGCGCTGGGCCGCAACGTTGACGTTCCGGTAGTCGAACGCCCCGTCCGAGACGACGGGCCGCACGAGATGCTCCGCCGGCGCGGTCGAGAATCCTGCATTCCGCTCATCAGCCCATTGCATCGGCGTCCTGACCGAGTTGCGCTCCGGAAGAGAAAGATCGTCTCCCATCCCGATCTCGTCGCCGTACCAGAGCACTGGCGTCCCCGGCAGGGCGAACATGAGGCTGAAGGCCTGTTTAAGCCGCTGTTCGTCGCCGCCGAGCATGGGGGCAAGACGTCGTCGGATGCCGCGCTTATAGGCCTGCATTTCAGGTGCGGGACCAAAGGCTGAGAAGACCTCGCCTCGCTCCGCATCCGGCAGTCGGCCAAGATCGATCTCGTCATGATTGCGCAGGAAACTCGCCCATTGGCTCTTCAGAGGAATGGCTGGCGTCTGCGCCATCACGCGGCGGATCGGCTCGGCATCCTTGCGCGCCAGCGACAGAAACAGGTGCTGGTTCAACATGAAGTTGAAGATCATATGCAGGCGGTCACCTGTTGGCCCGAAATACTCGTCCACCTGATCCATGGTGATGTTGGCTTCTGCCAGCAGCATGGCCTGTGCGCGGCGCCAGGAAACGAAACTCCGCAATTCATTGAGATATTGGTGAGGATCGTCTTTCGGCCTCTCGTCTGCCGGGACACCGCGATACTCGATCAGAAAAGGAACGGCATCGAGCCGGAACCCGGAAACACCGAGTTGCAGCCAGAAGCCCATCACCTTTTCAAGTTCCTCACGCACCTCCGGATTGGCGATGTTGAGATCGGCTTGGTGCTTGTAGAAGCGATGCATGTACCACGCCTGGGCGACGTCGTCGTAACTCCAGGTCGTGTCCTGCACGCCGGGAAACACAACGCCCTCATGGATGTCCTTGGGCTTTTCCTTCGACCAGACGTACCAATCGCGATAACGCGAGTTCGGGTCGCGGCGAGCCTCCTGGAACCATGGATGTTCGATCGAGGTGTGGTTCGCCACGAGATCGATGATGACCCTGAGGCCCCGGTCATGGGCAGCATGCGTGAACGCAACGAAATCGCCGAGGGTGCCGAGCCTCGGATCGACGCCGTAGAAATCCGTGATGTCGTAGCCGTTGTCGCGGTTCGGCGTCGGATAGAAAGGCAGGAGCCAGATGCAGGTCGCGCCCAGAGCCTCGACGTGATCGAGACGGTCAGCAAGACCCCCGAAGTCGCCGATACCGTCGCCGTTCGAATCCATGAAGGTTTCGACATCGACGCAATAGACGACGGCGTTTTTGTACCAGAGGTCGAGCATCTTGAACCACCTAGAGCCGTTTCCCCTTACGTGGAATCGGCTCTCCTCATTGTTCTGCCGCATTTTCTGAGGCGAACCGGATCCACTTCGCCGGAAAATGCTCTAGCGCATCGTGCGGAAAAGTGGACCCGGTTTTCCGCATTAGCGATGCGCTCTCTATAAGAAAGAAGCATCGGATGGGTCCCAAAAGTGCGTCCCACTTCTGGGTTCGATGCTCTAGCCGATCATGCGGGCGGCGCGCTCCCGTTCGGGCAGACGGCGCGGGCGCGTCACAGTTCTTTTCGTGCCCACACGCCATGCGATCGTCATGGCACCGGCGACGCAGCCGAGGGCAACCGCCGCGAGGATGCCGCGCATCGTCGTGCCTGAGACCGAAATCACATGCTGGCGTGAGCGCGAGCCGAAGCGTCCACGGGCTCCCGGATCGCCGGGCGGCGCGTCGAACAGGTTACCGTCGCGAGGCATTGCCGGCTCATCGGTCATCTGCCCTTCCCAGGCTCGACGCGCCATCATGCGGTCGAGAAATCCCGGCGCCACCATGGTTCCAAGGATCGCCTGGATCGTGGGGCTGCCGATCCACATCTCGCGCGGCGCCTCCAATGCTGCCCGCATGATCGCCTCGGCCACAGGCTCCGGCTCGTGAATCGGCCCCACAGGCTGCAGTCCGCGGGGCAAGTGACTGCGGGCCCAATCGAATTGCGGGGTATCGACGGCGGGAAGCTGCACCATCGTGAGACGAACGCGGCTGCCCTCGTGCTGCAACTCGCTCCGCAACGAATCGGTGAAGCCGCGCACAGCGAATTTCGCCGCGCAATAGGCCGACTGCAATGGAATCGAACGGTAACTGAGCGCCGACCCGATCTGAACGATGGTCCCCTTATTCTTCTCTCGCATATGACGGAGAGCCGCCAGGGTGCCATGGACCTGTCCCAGATACGTGACATCCGTCACCCGGCGAATCTCATCAGGGGTCAGGTCTGTCGCAGGAGCGAAGACCGACGCCATGGCATTGTTGATCCAGATGTCGATGCGTCCCCACGTGGAGACCACCTGCGAAGCTGCGCTCTCGATCGCGCTCGCGTCAGCGACGTCGGCTGCAATGACAAGCGCTTGGCCGCCCGCCTGCTCAACCTCCCGGGCTGCGCTCGCGAGGCGTTCTCGCCCACGGGCGATCAGAGCGACCCGCCAGCCGTCCCGCCCGAATGCAACAGCCACCGCGCGACCGACCCCTGCAGATGCTCCAGTGACGACGACAACCGGATTGTTCCTGGTGAACTTGTGTCCTGTCGCAGGTGCCATTGGGTCAGTCCGGCGAAACTCTTCAAACACTGCCGCCCCTTGATCTCGTAAGGATACCTGTCAGTAAAAGAAGCGATCACTTGGCGGGTTCCATCGACACGCAGCCGACACAAGGAATTTAAGTCTCACTCCTTTGATGGCAGGATCGATCCGACGAGGCTCCTGGCGGTATCGACGATCACACTTCCGCTCTCCGGGTCTCCCTGGGCGAGTGCTCCCATGAAGTGGCGGGCCTGCTTCAACGTGATATGTGGTGGCAGCGGCGGCACGTTCGGATCCGTCACCATGTCGAGCACGAACGGCCTGTCGGCGGCAAGAGCGGTCTCCCATGCAGCGCCAACCTGCTCGGGATCTTCGACCCTGATCCCGCCGAGCCCGATTGATCGCGCGAATTCAGCATACGGCACGTCAGGAAGCGCCTGCGACGGCTCCCATTTCGGATCGCCCGTCTGGACGCGCTCCTCCCATGTCACATAGGCGAGGTCGCGATTGTTCAGCACCATGACAACCAGACGAGGATCGACCCACCGCTCCCAGTATTTCGAGATCGTGATGAGTTCGGTCAGGCCGTTCATCTGCATCGCACCGTCGCCCACGAGGGCGATCACGGGACGGTCAGGATGAGCGAACTTTGCCGCGATCGCATAGGGCACGGCGCATCCCATCGTCGCAAGGGTTCCTGAGACCGAGCCCATCATCCCGCGCCGGAAATGGAGATTTCGCGCATACCAGACCGTCGTGGTGCCGCTGTCCGCCGTCACGATGCAGCCGTCCGGCAAGCGTTGCGAAAGCTCCAGCGCAACCCGCTGCGGATTGACCGGCTCTGCGGGAGCCAGGGCCATTCCGCGGATCTCCTCCTGCGAAGCGGCAACGCCGGCCTCAATCGTCTCCCGCCAGGACCGATCCTGCTTTTCATTGAGCAGCGGCAGGAGCGCCGCCAGCGTTGCGGCGGAATCCCCCAGGAGGTTGACCTCCATCGGATACCGCAACCCCAGCATGCCTGCATTCCTGTCGATCTGGACCCCTCGGGCCTTCCCCTCCTTCGGCAGGAACTCCGTGTAAGGAAAGCTCGATCCCACCATGAGGAGAGTGTCGCAATCCTGCATGAGATCCCAGCTGGCCCTCGTTCCCAGAAGACCGATCGATCCCGTGCAGAAGGGAAGGTCATCCGGCACGGCAGCCTTCCCGAGAAGGGCCTTGGCCACTCCGGCCCCAAGCCGCTCCGCGACGGCCACGACTTCGTCCGTCGCCTGAAGTGCGCCCGCTCCGACCAGAATGGCGACCCGTTCGCCTGCGTTGAGCACCTCCGCGGCGCGGGCCAAGGCCGCCGCATCGGGGACGACGGGCGATAGTTCAACGCCAACCCCTGAGTGGGTCATGCCATGCTCGTGCGCAGGCTGCTCCATGGAAGCCAGCTGAAGATCGTTGGGAAGGATGATGCAGGTGACCCGACGCTCACCCTTTGCGATGCGGTAGGCCCGGTCGATCAGATGCCGCACCTGGGCAGGCGTCGAAGCCGTCTCCACATAGGCGCCAGCCACATCCTTGAAGAGGGACTGGAGATCGAGATCCTGCTGGTAGTGAGACCCGATCGCCGTTCGAGCCTGCTGCCCCACAAGGGCGAGCACCGGCTGATGGTCCAGCTTGGCATCATAGAGACCGTTCAGAAGGTGGATCGCGCCTGGGCCGGATGTTCCGATGCAGATGCCGACTTCGCCCGTGAACTTGGCGTGGGCGCAAGCCATGAGACCTGCCATCTCCTCGTGCCGGGCCTGGACGAAGTCGATAGCGCCGTCCAGTCTCGCAAGAGCACTGATCAGGCCGCCGATCCCGTCTCCCGGGTAGCCATAGACCCGACGCACACCCCATGCGTGCAAGCGCTGCCAAATGAAATCCGCGACGGCCTCCGCCATCATGCCCTCCCGTCAGGTTCGAATCGTCAACATTTACCGGTCGGGAAGGGTTGCCTGCCGCTGGCTCTGAGCCGCCGCTTCATCAAAAAGCCCAGGCTCCGGGGCGAACGGGCGGGATGCGTCGCATCTCCTGCCGCGCCAGCTACGGGCCTGGGCTGATCGGGGTCCAGACGGGCGCCTGCATCGTCAGGCAAGCGCAGGAACAGACCGGGCCGGAGTCCATCCGTCCTGACACGGTCTCATCGAAGCTGGCGGTGACGCCCGCCGGTCTCGAAGTCCACAACAATGTCCGCTGGGTCAACCTGATATGGGGATTGAAAGACAATCCGCAAGAGCGTGCGTGCGCTCAATTGGAAGCAGGATCGCAGCCCGATCCGACGCCATCAAATCTGACCGAATGGCGCGAGGTGGCGATGACCAGACGGCTATCCTCTTGATGGCTGCCTCAGACGTGCACATTGCCGAAGGCAAGTTCGCCCTCACCCTTGGGTTGGCGCAGCGAGGCATAGAGGATCCAGCTATAGAAGATGACGATGCTCACGACCACTGCCCAGCCCGGCACTGGCCCGACTGCTGCATTGCGCACCCATTCCCCGACGGATGTAACTAGGTGAGCCTCCGCTGCGCTCTCCTGCATGCGAATGAAAGTGGTCTTCACCAGCCAGGCGAGCAGCAGGATCAGGAACATCCAGCAATAATTGCGGCGGAGACGACGTGAGATAGCTTGGCTTGAACCAATCAGAAACAGGGGCTTCCTCAAGTCATCACCGAGCCGAAAGATCCAATCGTCCGTTGTTCCTTCCTCGGGCGAAAAAATCTGGGCAAAGTAGTTCCGCTCTATCCGACGCACGCGATTGCGGTAGACATCGAAGAAGCGGTAGCGCCGCGCTTCGATCACCAACAGCAGCAAAACCAGGATCATGGCAAACAGCAGAACACCATGGTGCGCAGTCGGCGTCGAAAGCGAGAGCGACAGCATGGCAGCCACGACCGTGATGGCCCAATTGGTCGTACGGTCAATCCGGTCTCGCCAGCCCGCCATTCGAGCAATCTCAGCGCGGTGGTAATGCGCCATGACGGTGATGAACTCAGTCGAGGTGCTCGGAAAAACAGGCGGCGCAATGGTCGGCGTCGAAGCCGAGGTGGCGCGTTGATCGTTTGTTGACAGCATGGCTCTCTCCCATGCCCTAGACCGCGTTCAGGCGGCACAAGTCATCGAAGGGCCGTCCTGCTCACGAACGCCCTAAGGCGAAGGCATTATAGCACTTGTTCGGGACTCGTGATCACCTCCTGTAGGCACTGGCTCTACGTGCCCATGATGGAAGCTGTTCGGATCGGTGCGATCTCATGAGCAATTCCGGCCCGCCCCCGGGTTGGCTGGAACCACGCGAACGATCGCTCGTTGGCGTCGCAGTCCGAGGAGCAGCCCATGATCTCAGGCGAGCTCGCGTTTTATGTTGTGCTCGGCTTCGGTGCCCAGCTCGTGGATGGCGCATTGGGCATGGCCTACGGACTGATCGCGACGTCGGCCCTGCTGGCCGCGGGAGCACCCCCCGCAATCTCCAGCGCCAGCGTCCATGCGGCAGAGGTGGTGACCACGGGTCTGGCAGGCGCATCCCATGTCTGGCACCAGAACGTGGACTGGCGCACGTTCCGTCGCCTCGCTGCAGCAGGGGTCATGGGAGGTGTAATCGGAGCTTACATCCTGACCGAGTTGCCCGAAAAGCCGATGAAGGTGTTCGTCACCCTCTATCTGTTTGGGATGGCCCTCCTGATCCTTCTGCGGGTTATCCGCGGCGACGTCGAACGGAAGAAGGTCAGGGGAACGCTGCCGATTGGCTTGGTGGGAGGCTTCCTGGATGCGATTGGCGGGGGTGGCTGGGGGTCCATCGTCAACTCCACCCTGATTGCCCGAGGGGAGACGCCCCGGATCAGCATCGGCTCGGTCAGCCTTGCGGAGTTCGTGGTCACGGCGGCGATCTCGGCGACGTTTGTCATGGCGTTGGAACTTACAACCTACGGGCGGGTGGTTCTGGGCTTGATCATCGGCGGCGCGCTTGCGGCCCCGTTTGCCGGATGGTTCAGCCGCGTTCTGCCGCAGAAGGTGCTAATGGGCCTTGTGGCCCTGGTCGTGAGCGCCCTTGCGGTCTACAACTTTGTCCAGCTCGGCAGCACCTGAGGTTTAGAGCATTTTTCGGCGAAGCGGATCCGGTTCGCCGAAAAATGCGGCACAGCAAAGAAAAGACCGCGCGTTCAAGCCGAGGACAATCTCTCCGAGGTTTAGGAGCCCCTGCCTCTCCGAGGCTTGGGAGCCCCTGCCCTAGGTTCCTGCCAGCTCGTGGGCGTTGGGCATGAACAAGTCTTTCCAGGACGACGGCGTCTTCTTGACCGTCCCGACGGAGCGCATGAAATCGACGAACTTCATGCAGTTCTGCGGCACCGTCGTCCAGACATTGTCCTTGTCGGCGATCATCTTGACGATCTCGTCCCTCGTCGCGCGCTTCTCACCCGTCGTCTTGATGTAGAGTTCCGCCGCCGCGTCATGGTTCGCATTGATGAAGGCATTCGCCTCCGTGAAGGCCGCGTACACGGCGGCTGTTATCTTGGGATTGGCCTCGCAGAACTTTTTCGACGTCAGCACGACGCCGTTCGTCGTCGCTCCGCCCAGCGTGTCGTAGGAGCTGAGCACCTTGTGGATGCCCGGGGTGTCGAGCTCATAATAATAGAAGGGTGCTGCCGCATAATGGCTGGTGATCTCGCTCGACTTCGACATGACCGCCGTCGCGGCATCCGGATGCGAGCGGGTGATCGTCAGCGGATCGAGCCTCGCGTATTGGTCCTGGCCCCATTCCTTCGCGGCTGCCATCTGCAGGCACACGGCTTGCGCCGAGACCTTGATACTCGGGACAGCGATCTTGTCCTTGGCGGTGAAATCCCTGATCGACTTCACGGCGGGATTGTTCGTGACCAGGATGTAAGGCATCGACTGCGCTGCGCACAGGGCCCGGACCTCGTGGGCGGTACCGACGGTCTTGTCCCACAGCGTGGCCAGGCCGGGGACACCGGTAACGCCGAAATGCATCTGACCGCTGATGAGCGCGTCGATCAGCGATGAGGTCCCACCCAGAATCCGATAATCGACATCGATGTCGGCAAGGCCCGCCTTCGCGGCGTTCTTCTCGACGAGCTTCATGCTGTTCATCACCATCAACGGCAGATACGGCAGCCCGTGCTGCATGACGATGGTAATCTTCGACGCTTCCTGAGCGAGGGAGGTTTTGGACAGCGCCGGAAGGGTCAGGGCTCCAAGGATCAGTTCACGGCGGCGTATCATCTTTCTCTCCCTGTTGTCTTTCTCTTGACGGATCTCTGCGACGACCGCATGTCCCGGCGCACGGCCGCTTCGGCTTCGATCAGGCGGAAGTCTCTTTCCGGGAACACGCCGGTCGGGCCCCTTTCGGATCTTCCTGTCCCGTGCGCAGATGCAGGCTGAATGTCTCAAGAGACATTTCGATCCTCCCTCCGGGCGAATTCTTCTGATGGGTTCCGGCTTCTTCCGGGAAGTCTTCTCCCGGCGACCATCACAGTCCAATAAGAAATTTAACGGCCAACATAATTTCTCGTGATGCGGGAACGGTGATGCCGCAAGGCGGCACGGCCTTCAAATTAGACAGCGTAAAACCGCCGACGCAACCCACATAAAAGCCGTTTATAGATTCACCCGAGGATATGATTGGACCCATTTCCGGCCAGCGGTTCACTTCTTGCGATGATGAAACCTGCCTCGGGGAGAGTGGCATGTCGGCAGATCTCGCAAGCATCCTACACAACAATGTCAGGACCAAACTGGCCCGGGGCCAAGTGGTCTCGTCGATGACGGCGCGGCTCGTGCGAGGCGTTGAGATCGTCCGCATCGCGAAGACCGCGGGCTTCGACTCGATCTATGTCGATCTCGAGCATTCTAGCTTCAACTTCGACACCACCGGCCAGATCTGCATGATGGCTCTCGAGGCTGGGCTCGCTCCCTTCGTCCGGGTTCCCACCAACCGGCCGGAATACATTGCCCGCGCTCTGGACGGTGGTGCAATGGGCGTGATCGCGCCGGATGTCAGAACCGCCGAGGAAGCCCGCGCCATCGTCAATGCCGCAAAATTTCCTCCTCTGGGACAGCGCGGCGTCTCGGGAGGATTGCCGCATCTCCAGTTCCGCACCTTCCCGGCCGCCCAGGCCTTTGCGGCCATGAACGAGGCCACCATGGTCATCGTGCAATTCGAGTCCGCGGAGGCGGTGCGGAACGCGGAGGAGATCATGGCCGTCGAGGGCGTGGACCTCGCCCTGATCGGCACCAACGACCTGATGGCCGATATGGACGTGGCCGGCCAGTTTGATCATCCGAAGGTGCGCGAGGCCTACGAGCGGACCATCGCCGCCTGCCTCAAACACGGCAAGCATGCGGGTGTCGGAGGCCTCTCCTCACGGCAGGATCTGGTCGGTGATTTCGTGAGGATGGGAGCCAGGTACGTCTCGACGGGCACGGATTTGGCCTTCCTGCTCGGCGCGGCGACGCAGCGCGCACGCCAGGTTGCGGAACTCCAGCCGTGAACGCATCAATCGCGGCAACCGGCTCCGTGCTCGGAATCGAGCATACCCGGCCGGACTTCGATGTTCCGGCAGGCGCTTGCGACTGCCATGTCCATGTCTTCGGCCCCGACGACCGCTTCCCGCTGTCCCGTGACCGGCTTTACACGCCAGGTCCCGCCCCTCTTGCAGATCTGCTCGCCCACCAACGGACGCTCGGGCTGGATCGTGTCGTGATCGTGCAGCCGAGTACCTATTCGACTGACAATTCCTGCATGCTCGACGCTCTGCATCATCTCGGCGGCAAGGCCCGAGGTGTTGCAGTGGTCGATGCAGGGGCTTCGGAGAAAACACTGCGCGACCTGCACGAGGCGGGCATCCGCGGTCTCCGGGTCAACCTTGAGACGGTGGGCGTGACGGACCCGCTTGCGGCCCGCAGCCATCTCGAAAAGACCGCCGCGCAGGCGGCCCCCTTCGGCTGGCATGTCCAGGTCTATGTCGACCTCGGTGTCATCGCTGCCCTGCACGATGTCATCCGTGATCTTCCCGTGCCGGTCGTCTTCGATCACTTCGCACGGGCAAATGCCGCGAAGGGGCCGGACCAGCCGCATTTCGCAGCTCTGCTGTCTCTGATGCACTCAGGGAAAGCCTATGTGAAACTCTCGGCGCCGCGCCGCATCTCCGACCTGCCGGACCACGCGGATGCGGGCGAGATCGCGAAAATCCTGGCGAGGGCGAACCCCGAACGCCTCCTGTGGGGGAGTGACTGGCCCCATCCCGGCGCAAGGCCCGGCATCGCACGGGATCCGAACCGCATCGAGCCGTTCCATCCCGATGACGACGGGCTGGCCCTGAACAGGCTCAATTCCTGGATGGGCAGCGCCGATCTGACAAGACGCGTTCTCGTCGAGAATCCTGCCCGCCTTTACGGGTTTTAGGACCCGAGTTCCGCGCCCGAATCGACGAGAGAGAAACATGCCATGACGACTGCAGCAGCCACACAACTCAATCCGCTACCGAGCCGGTTCTACGCGAAGGCCGATGATGCGAGAGCGTTCGCTACGCGCATTCTGGTGGCCAATGGCCTGCCTGAGGAGGATGCGAGAACAGTCGCAGATTGCCTCGTCAGGGCCGACCTGCGCGGCGTCGATACCCATGGATTGCAATATCTTCCCCATTACCTCAAGCGCGTGCGCAGCGGACTGATCAATGCGAAGCCGTCGCTTTCTCTGCAGAAGGTGACGCCCGTCGCGGGCCTTCTCGACGGGCAGAACGCCTTCGGCTTCGTGGTTGCCTCCCGCGCCATGGCGGAAGCAATCGACATGGCGCGGGAGTTCGGCATCGGCCTCGTCTCGGCCCGACGCAGCACCCATTTCGGGATGGCCGCCTGCTATGTGCTCCAGGCGGTCGAGGCCAGTTTCATCTCGCTCGTCTTCACCAACGCCTCGCCGGCAATGCCGCCCTGGGGCGGCCGTCAGGCACTGCTCGGCACAAGCCCTCTTGCGGCCGGCGTGCCGAGCGGGTCCGAGGCTCCGTACGTTCTCGACATGTCGCCCGCTGTCGCGGCCCGCGGCAAGATCCGGCGCGCGGCGAAACTCGGTCAGGAGATCCCCCTCGGCTACGCCCTCGATGCCGATGGTCGTGCGACGACCGATCCCAACGCGGCCCTCAACGGCGGAGTCGTGCTGCCGATCGGCGGCCCCAAAGGCTCGGCCCTCTCCATGCTCATGGACATTCTGGGCGGGGTCCTGTCCGGAGCCGCCTATGCAGGAGACGTCGCCAACCAGTTCGAAGTGTTCGACCGTCCCCAGGACGTCGGTCACTTCTTCCTCGCGATCAAGCCGGACCTGTTCGTCACGCGCGAGGAGTTCCTCCAGCGGATGGATACGCTCGTGCAGCGCGTCCACGATTGCCCCAAGGCTGAAGGTTTCGATGAGATCCTGATGCCGGGCGAAATGGAGTCCCGCCTCGAAGCCACGCGCAAGCGTACCGGCATCCCCTACAACGCCATCGACGTCGCGGCGCTCCAGAAGGAAGCTGCCGACGCCGGTCAGCCTCCCCTCGCGATCGCAGACGCTCCTCTGGAGTCTTGAGCATAACGATGAAGGGACGGTGACGGGTGGTCACTGTCCCTTCGTATTGAACTTGTCGTTAGAGCATCGCATCGTTCGAGGCGGAAAACCGGATCCACTTTTCCGCACGATGCGCTAGAACTTCAGGATCAGACCACGCCCTCACGGCGAAGGTCTTCGAATTCCTGTTCCGACAGGCCCAGCCTCTCGCAGAAGACCTCCCTGTTCTGGGCTCCGAGCGGACTGCTCGGCTCCAGAGGCATGGGCGGCACTCCCTCGTACCGGATCGGGCTGTTCTGCACGACGATGCGGCCGTATTGCGGATGGTTGATCCATTGCAGGCTGCGGCGCGCATGCATGTGCGGATCGTTGACGACCTCGCCCAGGTCCCGCACCGGCGCATGAGGAACCCGATGGGCGAGAAGCCGTTCGACCAGCTCGGCCTTCGTGTATTGCTGTGTCCACGCGCTGACGAGTGCATCGATCTCGTCGATATGCGCCACCCGCGTCTTGAGATCCCGGAAACGGGAATCGTCCTTCAGGTCCTCGCGACCCATCGCATTCAGCAGCGCATGAAAGTGACGGTTGTTGTTGCAGATGATGGCGACGTGTCCGTCGCTGGCCGGATAGACATTGTAAGGCGCCTCCGCCAGCCCCCCGTGCCGGTTGCCGGTGCGCACCGGCACCTTGCCGCCGCTGCCGTGGTAGAGCGCAAGATTGGAGCTCAGTGACGCATAGACGGCCTCCTGCATGGAAACCTCGACGAGACGCCCCTTCCCGGTCTTCTCCCGCTCGTAGAGCGCCGTGGCAATGCCGGCATAGAGATGGATGCCGGCGAAGAAGTCGCAGAGCGCAGGACCGGACTTCACCGGAGGACTGTCAGGAAAGCCGGTGATGCTCATGATGCCGGACATGGCCTGCACGGTGATGTCCATGGCCGGATAATCACGATAAGGTCCCGAGCGCCCGTAACCGGTGCTGGAGGCATAGATCAGGCGCGGATTCTCGGCCTGCAGCACCTCGGGCCCGATGCCGAGACGCTCCGTCACTCCGGGAGCGAAATTCTCCACGAGCACATCCGCCGAGCGGACCATCTGAAGGAAAAGCTCGCGTCCGCGCTCCGACTTCAGATTGAGCGTCACCGACTTCTTGTTGCCGTTCAGCATGGCGAACGGCAAAGCGGCGCCACCGAGGCCGGCACGCACCCGAAGGTGCTCGCCGCCATGCGGCTCGATCTTGATGACCTCGGCTCCGGCCATCGCC
The DNA here is from genome assembly GCF_001017175.1 of Microvirga vignae. Taxonomy (GTDB): domain Bacteria; phylum Pseudomonadota; class Alphaproteobacteria; order Rhizobiales; family Beijerinckiaceae; genus Microvirga; species Microvirga vignae. The sequence continues at coordinate 16,705 of NZ_LCYG01000008.1, forward strand.
ATGAGAAAGGTGGCGTAGGGTCCATTGTAAATGTGGGACAGGTCGAGGACCACCAGACCGGAGAAGGGATAACCCTGACCGCGCGGTGCCGCCGACGCCTGCGTCACGTCTCCGGCGCTGCTGTGTTCAATGCTCATCAGAACGTCCCCATTCCAAGAAAGCCATCGACCTCGTCGAAATCAGCCATGATCTTCTTGCCGACGAGATCCTTGAGCGTTTCCGTCGTGCCGCCGCCGAGGGTGCCATAACGAGCCCCGCGATAGAGTCTCGACACCGCGTACTCGTCCGTGAAGCCATATCCGCCATGGACCTGGATCGCCTCGCTGGTCACGCGAATGGACATCTCGTTGCAGTACATCTTGGCGACGGCAGCCTGGTGCGGATCCGGGAATGGATTCGCGCTGGCACAGGCCCGGTAGAGGATGCTGCGTCCGACCTCGATGTCGCGGTACATCTCCGCGAGCTTCCAGCGCATTCCCTGGAAATCGCCGATCCGCCGACCGAAGGCCGTGCGCTCCCGGACATAGCGCACCGATTCCTCGAACGCGCCCTCGGCGAGTCCGAGCGAGATGCTGGGATTGAGGCAGCGCTGCGTGTTGAAGGCGGAGAGAAGCCTGCGGAAGCCGTCCTCCCGGATCACCACGTTTTCGAGAGGGATTTCGCAATCGTTGAACTGCACTTCCGCCAGATTCTCGCCGCCCATCGTGTGATAACGGGCCGTGATCTCGAGGCCCGGCGTACCCTTCTCGACGAGAACGCAGCCGATGCCCTCACGCCCCGGCTGATTGTCGATGCGGCTGAAGATCACGAAGGCGCTCGCCTCATCCACACGGCTGATGAGCGTCTTCACGCCCTTCACGATGGCCCGGTCGCCCTTGATGGTGGTGTTGGTGCGATAGTTGGCGACGTCCGTGCCCGCGTGCGGCTCGGTCATGCAGATCGCCAGGATCGCGTCGCCGCTGCACACGGCCGGCAGGATGCGCCGCTTGAAGGCTTCGGGCGCATAGGTCGCAATGATCCGGGTCTGAGATCCCACTTCGCCCAGAACCGCCATGGCGGTGACGTAGCATCCCTTGGCGATCTCCTCGAGCACCAGCGCCGTGTCGAAGACGTTCATGCCCGAGCCGCCGTATTCCTCGGGCACCGCCATACCGAGGACTCCGAGTTCCGCGAGCCGGCGGATATTCTCCCAGGGGAAGCTGCCGTCCATGTAGCGCTGGGCTCGCCCCTTGAACTCGCCCTGCGTGACCTCACGAATAGTGCCGACGATGCTGCGCTGCTCGCTGGTGAGCTCGAAATTCATGACGACATGGTCCCCTTTTTGTTGAATGTTCAGGTGACCGGGCACAGGCCGCCATCAACGTTGATTGCGGTTCCGGTCACGTATGATGCGGCATCCGATGCGAGGAAGCAGGCCACATTGGCGAACTCCTCGGGCTCCCCGAACCGTCCGAGCGGCACCGGGCGCGCATGCGGCTCAAGATACTTTTCGAACGGCATGTCGGGTGCGTCGCGCCTGTGCCGACGCTCCCATTGGCCGCTCTTGATGACGCCGACGCAGAGAGCGTTGACGAGGATGTTCCAGGGTGCGAGCTCCTGGGACATGACCTTCGTCAGGGTGATTCCAGCGGCCCGGCTCAGGGTGGTCGGAGCGCTGGCAGCCTTTGGAGCTTTCCCGTTGGCGCTCACCACGTTGATGATCCGTCCCCAGCGCCGCTCCTTCATGCCTGGCACGACCTTCTGGGCGAGGTCGACGGCGGCGAAGAGCTTCAGGTCCATGTCGGCGATCATGCTGGCGCGGGTGAGTTCCTCGAAAGGAGAGCGGTTCGAGCTGCCGGCGTTGTTGACGAGGATGTCGACCGCGCCGAACTCGGCGGCGATTGCGGCGAAAACCTCGTCCACACGGCCGCTGTCAGTCACGTCGCAGGCATGCCCCACGACTCGGCCGACGGCGTCCCGACGAATGTCCCGCACGGTCTCGTCCAGCACGTTCTCGCGCCGGGCCAGCACGACCACATTCGCGCCGGACCTTGCGAAGCGGGCCGCAATCGCCTTGCCGAGTCCTTCGCTGCCCCCGGTGACGATTGCGGTTCTGCCAGTCAGATCGATCAGCATCGTCGATCAGAGCTCACGCAGGGCGTTGAACTGGTCGACATAGCCGGAGCCGTCGATCCGGACGCCGATCACCGTTGTCCGGCCGGTTTTCAAGGCGGCACCGAGCGCGTCCTGCAATCCGTTCTCCGTATCGACCGTGACGCCGTCCGCTCCGAAGCCCTGGGCGAGCTTCTCCCAATCGCAGCCGCCGATCCCAACGCCATGCAGCGGAAGTCCCTTGATTTCCTGCTTCACACGGATCAACCCGATCTGCTGGTCGTCGAGCACGACGATGATAATGGGCAGGTTTTCGCGCACCGCGGTCTGGAGCTCGGCGACTGCCATCAGGAAGCCGCCGTCACCGGTGAAGGCCACGACCGGCCGGTTGGGATGAGCAAGGCGCGCGGCCAGTGCGCCGGGAACCGCATATCCCATCGAGCCGAGACCGTTCGAGGTCAGGAACTCGCGCGGCCCGTAGGACTGCCATTTCTGCACGACCAGGAGGCGGCTTGCGCCGGCGTCGCAGGTCGCGATGGTCTCTCGCGGCAGGATGGCGCGCGCAACCTCCATCGCCCGCTGCGGCGAGAGGCCCTTGCTCGGGGTGTTGAGAGCATCGATGACGTCCTGGCGGAAGACCGATGCGGCTCTCTCGCCCCAGTTGCTTCCGCCCGAGCACAGATCGGTTATCTTGCGCAGGAGGATCTTCAGATCACCGATCGCCTCGATCTCGGCCGGGACGAGCGCGTCAAGGGACGGAGTGCTGGAAAGAGCCACGAGAGGCGTCGTGTAGGGCCATGCCTTCGGCTGCAACTCCACGCCGTCCAGACCGACGGTGATGATCAGGTCCGCTTCGCTCACGAGCTTGCGCTCGATCAGCCCGCCGATGATGCAGCCGGCGCGCAGGGGATGATCCTCCGGAATGGCCCCCTTGCACTTGGACGTGACGAGAACCGGCGCACCGAGCTGCTCGGCGAGGGCGACGAGTTCGCTGGACGCTCTGTCCCACAGCACCCCGAGACCCGCGAGGATGATCGGCTTGCGGGCGTTCCGCACCCGATCGATGATCGGCTTCAAGGCAGCCGCGTCCGGCTCCGGATACAGAAGGTTCGGCATCAGCGGCGGCTCGGCCAGCAGCGGCGCGGCCTCCTTGGTCGTCTCGCTTTGAGGAATGTCGAACTGAACCGGCCCGGGCGCGGGCGCCGTCGCCGTCCGCATCGCGCGGCGGAGCTGCTGGCGGATGGTCCGCGCGTCGACCGTCGTGCCCCATTTGACGAGGGGCGCGTAGACCGCAAGCTGATCGATGCGCTGCCGCAGACCGACCTCGTGAGCCGGCTGCGAGTAGCGGTCCGTGAGAAGGATGAGAGGAGCGCGGTCGAGGAACGCGTGCGCCGCACCGTTCACCATGTTCGCCGCGCCGGGGCCGCGTGTCGAGAGACAGACGCCCGGAGAACCCGTGATCTCGCCCCAGGTCGCGGCGAGCATCGCGCCGGCCGTTTCCTGCTTCATCAGGATGAAGCGCATGTCGCGCTGGCGCGCAGCCTCCATCAGCTCGACGGACTCGCCGCCCGGATGTCCCACGAGAAACGGCGTACCGGCTTCCTTGAAAGCATCGGCCATCACTTCAACGGTCGTCGACATTCAAATTTCCTCCTGAAATTGTGCGCCCCGCTTCCTCAAGCGGACAGACGTGCAAGGCTTGTTGTGATCGGCATCCCGGCTGCATCAGCCCACGTGCCAATAGAGACCCTTCGGCTCCATGTAGGTTCGCACCCCTTTGAGCCCCTTCTCGCGACCGAGGCCGCTCTGCTTGAGGCCGCCGAAGGGCGTCGAGATCGATGTTTCCTTGTAGGTGTTGATCCAGACCGTTCCGGCCTGGATCGCCCGCGCCACGCGCCAGGCTTTCGCGAAATCGCTCGTCCAGAGGCCGGCCGCGAGACCGAATTCCGTGTCGTTGGCCTGCTTGATCAGATCGCTCTCGTTCTCGAACGGCAGGACGACGGCGACGGGACCGAAGATTTCCTGCTGGCAGACTCGCGACTGGTTCGTGACGCCGCTGATGACAGTCGCCGGATAATAGGCGCCGTTCTTGAATGCCTCCCCGGCCGGCAGATCGCCGCCCACAAGGATTTGGCCGCCCTCCTCGCGGGCAAGTTCGACAGCCCGGGCGACGTGGTCACGATGGTTGAAGCTCACCATCGGCCCCATCCGCGTCCCAGGTACATCAGGCGCCCCCAGCGTGTAGTCTCGCGCCGCGGCCTGGAAGGCTTCCATGAAAGGTTCGAAGATCGAAGCTTCGACGAAAACACGGGACCCGGCGATGCAGGACTGGCCTCCACCCGAGAAGATCCCGTCGGCCACGCTCTTCGGAGCCTTCTTGAGATCCGCATCCGCAAAGACGATGTGAGGCGACTTGCCGCCCAGTTCGAGCACGACCGGCTTGAGGCGCTGCCCGGCCACTGCCGCGATGGCGCGTCCAGCCGCCGTTCCTCCGGTGAAACTCACCATGTCCACACCAGCGTGCTCGACCAGAGCCCGCCCGACATCGGCTGCACCGGTCACGACGTTCACGACACCCGCCGGGAATCCCGCTTCGATGGCGAGCCGCGCATATTCTAGAGCGATGCATGGAGTCACCTCCGACGGCTTGAGCACGACGGTGTTTCCGGCAGCAAGGATTGGTGCCAGCTTCTGCGCCTCGAGCGTAAGCGGCGAGTTCCAGGGCGTGATCGCAGCGACCACACCGACCGGCTCGTATACGGTCATCGTGACACTGGGACCACGCTGGGTCGTGAGCTCGCTTTCGAAGGTCTCGCAGGCGGCGCCGTAGTAACGGAAAGTGGCGGCGGCGCTCTTCGCTTGAGACAGGCATTCCGTGAAAGTCTTGCCGTTGTCCTCCATCTGCACACGCGCAAGATGCTCGGCGCTCGCAGCGACAAGATCCGCCATGCGGTAAAGAAGACCTGCACGCTCATGGTGCTTCAGCCCGGCCCAGGCCGGGTCGCTCAAAGCCGCACGCGCCGCCTTCACGGCATCATCGACATCCGCAGGTCCGGCACCGGCGATCCTGGCGACCTCGGTTCCGTTGCTGGGGTTCACCGAGACGAACGGCGTCCCCTGCCCGTCCCGCCATTGGTTGCCGATCATGAAGGGATGCAGACCCATACCGTTTCTCCTCTTCAGCAACGTGGAGCTTTCCATCGTCATGACGTCAGGCTGCCGACCGGCGCGGCGCCAGCACCAGGTCTTGTGCGGGAATGTCCTCTCCCGAGAGGAAGAGCTGGGTGTTGCGCACCGCCCGCTCCACGACGGGCTTGAAATTATCGATCGTGCCGCCGGCGGTGTGAGGAGTGACGACGGTCTGATCCAGAAGGAGCAAAGGACTGCCCACCGGCGGCTCCTGCTCGAACGCATCGATACCGGCCGAGTAGATGTGCCCGCTGACGAGTGCATCGTGCAGGGCGGATTCGTCGATGAGGCCGCCGCGGGCGCAGTTGATCAGGATCGAGCCGGGCTTCATTCTGGCGATGCGCGCCGCGTCGAAGATCTTGGCTGTCTCCTTCATGAGCGGGAGATGGAGGGACACAATGTCCGACTCCGCGGTCAACTCGTCGAGAGGCGCGTAGGTCACGCGCAGTTCGCGCTCGAGTTCGGGGCCGGCCCGCCGCGGATCGAAGTAGAGGACGTTCGCATCGAAGCCTGTGAGCAGCCTGGCGACAGCCTGGCCAATCGCGCCAAAGCCGACGATGCCGACAGTTTTGCCGTTGATCTGCCGGCTCACTCCGCGCGCCGCCTCCTTGTCCCAGCCGCCGGCGCGGGTCTGCCGATCAAGAAGCGGCAGACGCCGGCAAGCTGCGAGCATAAGGAGAAGCGTATGCTCCGCGACTGGGATCGAGTTCCCGGCCTGGAGGCGCGCCAAGCCAATTCCGCGTGCCGCACAATGATCGAGGTCAATCCGGTCGATGCCGGCTCCAAGCTTCTGAATGAACCGCAGGCGCGGCGCTGCATCGATGAGCGAGGCAGGCATCGGCGCCGCCATGACGAAGGCGACATCCGCATCGCGAAGTGCTTGCGCCTTCTCGTCGATGCTCTGTCCTTTGGCGATGCTGAGCCGCCATTCGGCCGGAACGGCAGCCGCGATCGTGTCGATGCTCTTTGGATGGAACGGGTCGATGATGCCGATTGTCAGCGCCGCCATGGTCAGGCCTTTGCATCAGGTTGATGATTGGCCTGGAGCATTCAATCGATGGGGATCAACGTCCAATCATTAAGTCGCAACTGATCATTAATTCCATTTATGAAGAACGAGCGCCGTTCAGATGATCCCTGCGGCGCCCGCTCCTCCTGCGAGGGCGAGGAGCCACAGGGGATTGATCCGTGTCGTCAGCATGACGAGGGCGGTTGCGGCCGTAATGACATAGCTGAGAACATTCTGAGCGGAGGCGGCTGTGAGAAGCCATGCGCTGGCGATCATCAAGCCCGTCGTCAGGGGGATGAGCCCGCTACGCAGCAATCTGAACCATTTCAGATGCTGCCACTGTGTCGACAGGCGCGTGGCCACATAGGCGATGACTGTCGCCGGACCGCAGATCGCGAGTGTGGCCAAAAGGGCGCCGGCGAGGCCGGCAACCTGCCAGCCGATCAGGGTAACGAAGATCACGTTCGGGCCCGGGGCCGCCTGGGCGAGCGCGTAAAGAGCGGTGAACTGCTCGTTCGTCATCCACGGATGGTCGAGGACGACGAAGCGATGAAGCTCAGGGAGGATGGTATTCACCCCGCCTATCGCTAAAAGGGAAAGGAGCGAGAGGTGGAAGACGAAGGCCCATAGACTGTCATTGTCGCTCATGGCGTCTTCCACCAGATCCAAACGATGCTGACCGGCGCCATGACGGCGAGTGTCCAGACGAGCGGCACCTTGAGGATCACGATCGCGACGATGACAAGAACGGCGATGGTGATGGTGCGCCCTGAGCGGAGCACCGGCCAGGCAATCTTGATCGCCATCGCGACCACCAGCCCGGCAGCGGCGGAAGCAATCCCCCGAAAAGCGTTCGCAACGGCCGGAAGATCGCTGTAGCGCGTATAGGCCGCACCGAGGCAGAGGACGATCGCGATCGGAATCACCATCAGCCCCAGGAGCGCAGCCGAAGCGCCGGCAGCGCCCGCGAAGCGCGCCCCGACATAGATGCTGATGTTCACGACGTTGGGGCCCGGAAGCAGCTGGGACAGTCCCAGCACCTCCGTGAATTCGGCAGAGGTGAGCCAGCGGCGCTTATCGACGAGCATGTGGCGGACGAAGGGGAGCACGCCACCGAAACCCGAGAGTCCGACCAGCAGAAAAGCCCAGAACAGCTCGCGCACGCTGACCTTCGGTTCTGGTGAGCCCTGCACCGTCCCCTGGTCATCTGGCCTCAGCTTGCCGCTCTTCATATCCATTCTGTACGGCCTCCTTCTTCCGCACCGGCTACCCTGCAGCGCTGGCGAAAGACAATGCCTCCGGCACGGATGCGCCGCATCCGTGCCGGAGTGCCGGACGGTTGATCATTCGCGCGATCCATATCAATGTCTAATCACTTATCCGAGCATGATCATAAATTCTGGTAATAGGCCTGCTCGAAGTGAATGGGACGGGAGGAAGCAGCGAGAATGATGAACCTTCGACAGATGGAGGTCTTCTACGCCATCATGGTGACCGGTTCAGTCACGGGAGCCGCACAACTGCTCAACGTCACGCAGCCGGCCATCAGCACCGTGCTGAAGCACTGCGAAAGCCGCTTGAAGATGAAGCTCTTCCACAGGGTCGGCGGCCGGCTGCAGCCGACCAACGAGGCCCAGGCCATCTTCCCGGATGTCGCCGAGATCTTCGGTCGAATCGAGGCCGTGGGACGGCTCACCCAGGATCTGGTGGGCGGGCGCCTCGGCACCCTTCCTCTCGCGGCGGCTTTCCCGATTGCCAACGGCTATCTGGCGAAGGCTGTCGCCACTTTCGTGGCGAAGAGGCCGCAAGTGCGATGCACCCTCCAGTCGCTCACCTCTCCGCAGGTTCTCGACCGGGTGATCAACCGCGAGGTCGAACTCGGGATCGCGCACGAGCCGATCATCAGCTCGGCGGTGGACACGGAGGTGCTCATGAGCTGGAGCATCGCCTGCGTCATGCCGGACGATCATCCTTTGGCCGAACGCGACGAGATTAATATCAAGGACCTCGCCCCCTATCCCATCATCACATACCTGCCCCAGATCGTCTTCCGTCCCTATGTCGACCGCGCGCTCAGCGAGGCCGGGATTGCGCCCAATATCGTTGTCCAGGTGAGCGTCTCCCTCACCGGCATCATGCTCGCGCGTTTTGGCGCAGGCGTCGCGCTCGTTGATCCGCTTCTGGTGAGTACGATGGGCATTCCCGGGCTCGTCGTCCGAAACTCGAACCCCCGCATCGAGGCCAGAACCCTTCTCATCCGGCCGAAGGCCGCTCCTCAATCCGTGGTCGTGAATGACTTCATCGATCATCTCAAACAGACGATCCGCGAGGAGCATCTCTAGAAGCCGGCTTTATGGCTGACGCCGGATTTTTTATTCGACACGCTGTCTCCGTCAGCTTCTCATACCGCCACTGGCATGCCGGGGCGGTAAACCTCCGTCCCGAAAAGCCTCATGATCGGATGCGAAGACATCGGTGAGCCCTGTGGGAGGTAAGAGCAGGGCTCACAACAAAATATCACATAGGCATACGGAGGAAGCTCATGAAGTTCGTCAGATACGCTCTTACAGCGGCGGCAATGGCATTCGCGACCACGGCTGTTGCGCAGCAATTCCCGGCGAAGCCTGTTACCCTGGTCGTTCCATTCGCTGCGGGTGGCTCGAATGACATCCTGGCACGGCACCTCGGCGACAATCTCAGCAAGATGTGGGGACAACCGGTCGTCGTATCGAACATGCCCGGCGCAGGGGCCGCGATCGGGTCCGCCCATGTCTCCAAAGCGCCTGCGGACGGGTATACGCTCCTGATCGCATCCGTCACCTTCACGATGAATCCGGCGGTGCAGAAGAATCTGCCGTTCGATCCTGTCAAGGGCTTCAAGCCTGTCGCCATGATCGGCAAGGTTCCGCTGGTTCTGGTGGTTGGAAAATCCGTACCGGCCAAGAACATTCAGGAGTTCCTGCAGACGGCGAAGACCAAAGAACTGGCCTATGCCACGTCTGGTGTCGGCACCGTCAATCAGTTCGGAGCCGAACTCTTCGCGCAGAGCGCCGGGATCAAGATGATTCCCGTTCACTACAAGGGCGGCTCGGAAGCCATGACCGACGTCATCGGCGGGCATGCGGACCTTTTCATGAGCAGCATGACCCAAGCCCTGCCGCTCATCCGTGGCGGTCAGCTGCGAGGACTGGTCGTCACCAGCGACCAGCGCGCCAGCGTGGCTCCTGAGATCCCGACTGCCGATGAGGCCGGTGTCAAGGGCGTCGATGTCGAGCAGTGGTGGGGAATTCTCGCGCCTGCCGGCACCCCGGATGAGATCGTCAACAAGATCAACGGCGACATCAACAAGGTTCTGGGCACTGAGGCGACCAAGGAATTCCTTGCTCGCGATGCTGCTCGACCGACACCGATGTCCGCGCAAGCCTTCGGCAAGCTCATCCAGGACGAGCTCCAGAAATGGCGCACGATCGCCGAGAAGGCCGACATCCAGGCTCAATAAGGAGCCGCATAAGCCTGACCTGCAGAATAGCTGTGTGCAGCACGCATTGGACTGTGCTGCACACAGTTCTCACCTGCTCTTCAAGAGCTGAGAGGACGAATGTACGTCTTCGGGTAGTGCAATGAAAATCGTGCGTCAGAAAGACTTCGCCTCGGGCCTCCTGTACATCATTCTCGGGATCGCCTTTGCCGTCGCCTCGTATGGATATCGGATGGGCACGGCGTCCCGAATGGGCCCCGGCTACTTTCCGTTCTGGCTCGGCATCATCATGGCTGCGATCGGTGTCATGGTAATCCTCGGCGCTGTTCGGTCCCGTGCCGAACCTCAAAGAATGGAGCGCTGGGCACTCGGGCCTCTGTTCATCATTCTTGCTTCGGTCGTCGTCTTCGGTCTTCTGCTCGACACTCTCGGGCTCGTGCTGTCGCTGATCGCCCTGGTCGTCGGATCGAGTCTCGCAAGCCATGAATTTACGTGGCGGGCGACCCTCATCAACACGCTCGTCCTCATCGTCTTCGCTCTGGTCGTTTTCGTCTACGCGCTGAACCTCCAGTTCCCAGTTTGGCCGACATTCATCGCGGGTTGAGGAGGTTACGGTGGAACTCTTCGACAACCTGATGCTCGGATTTGCGAGCGCTCTGACCATTCAGAACCTGCTTTATGCCTTCGGTGGCTGCGTTCTGGGAACCCTTATCGGAGTCCTGCCCGGGTTGGGCCCGCTGGCCACAATCTCGATGCTCCTGCCCTTCACCTTCGGATTAGAGCCCTTGTCCGCCCTGATCATGCTCTCCGGCATTTACTACGGAGCGGCGTATGGCGGGTCGACGACGGCGATCCTCGTCAATCTTCCGGGTGAAACCTCGTCAGTGGTCACCGTGCTCGACGGTTACCAGATGGCGCGGCAGGGACGCGCGGGTGTTGCACTGTCGACGGCTGCCCTCGGCTCATTCTTCGCCGGCTGCGTTGGAACGCTGATCCTGGCGGCCTTCGCCAAGCCTCTGACGGAGTTCGCGTTCGAGTTCGGTCCGGCAGAGTATTTTTCACTCATGACCATGGGCCTCGTCGGTGCGGTCTCCCTCGCATCGGGACCGCTCCTCAAGGCGATCGGGATGATCGTGCTCGGATTGCTGCTCGGCCTCGTGGGAACGGACGTTGCCTCGGGCGTCATGCGCTTCACCTTCGGACTGCCGCAGCTCTGGGAGGGGATCGACTTCATTGTCATCGCGGTCGGAATCTTCGCCTTTGGCGAGATCATCGCCAGCTTGGAGCACAAGGAGATCCGAGAGGCTTACACGGGCAAGATCACCAATCTCTGGCCGACTCTTGCCGACTTCAAGCGCATGATGCCGGCCGTGCTGCGCGGTAGCGCCATTGGGTCGGCCGTCGGCATACTCCCTGGAGCCGGCCTTTCGCTTGCCTCCTTCTTTGCCTACAGCCTGGAGAAGAAAGTCTCCAGGACGCCCGAGAAGTTCGGAAGAGGCGCGATCGAGGGCGTGGCCGGCCCTGAAGCCGCCAACAATGCGGCGGCGCAGACGGCCTTCGTTCCAACGCTCACCTTGGGAATTCCCGGAAGCGCCACGATGGCCTTGATGCTGGGAGCGATGATCGTTCACAACATCCAGCCCGGCCCGCAGGTGATGACCAGCAATCCCTCCCTGTTCTGGGGGCTGATCGCCTCCATGTGGATCGGAAACCTGATGCTGGTGATTCTGAACCTGCCGCTGGTCGGCATTTGGGTCAAGCTGCTCACCGTACCCTTCAAGGTTCTCTACCCGGCAATTCTGCTGTTCTGCTGCGTTGGCGTCTACTCGGTGCAGAACTCGGTCTTCGACCTGTTCCTCGCGGTTGGGTTCGGCTTCTTCGGCTACGCTCTCAGAAAGCTGGAATGCGAACCGGCACCTCTGATGCTCGGCTTCGTGCTCGGCCCGATGATCGAGGAGAATTTCCGTCGAGCCATGGTGCTCTCCAAGGGCGATTTCGCGATCTTCATCCATCGTCCTATCTCGGCGGTTCTCCTGGCAGTAACCGCTATCCTCATCATCGCGGTGGCCCTGCCGGCCATCCGCAATAAGCGCGAGGAGGCATTCCAGGAAGATTGAGAAACACCAGCTTATCGGTTGCCGCGATGGCGAGTGGTCGCGGCGCGAACTTCGGATCACCACCGAACCCAGCATCCCGCACGAGTGCCGAATTTCCGTTGCTGATGAGAGAATCGGTGGTCTCGCCGAAGATGGTGACTCCAACGGCGCCGATCCGGTCCGAATCTCCTGCCGCGATTAACCTATTTAATGGCGCTGTCGGTGCAGGGGCGTAAGTTGCAAGTTCTTCTTCCTCCCGAACTCCCTCTGGGTCCTGCTCCCTCCCGGCCTCCGGCGAGGGAGCTTTTTTGCGGTGCAGCCCAAGCGGGGCGCCTGCTCGAATGCGCTCGCCGGCGGTTTCAAGGGACAAAGCGCATGAGGCAGCTCGTACCTTCAGCGATCAGGTCTTGTCGCCCCGCTCCTTCCTGATCCTCTCGGCCATGCCCGGAGACATGGGGCCGACTCCGTCCGGATCACGATTCTCCCTCGCGGCCTCGTGCATCGTGTTCACGAGCGGCTCGAATGAAGGTTCGAGCGTCGGTTCATCCGCGGCTTGACGAGCCTCCTTGGCCGCGATGTTCGCCTTTTCGGCTTCGTTCCGGGCCATGCCATCTCTCCTCTTTGCCCGACCAACGCCGCCTCTGACCTATCGTTCCGGCAGCATCGGGCGGTCGACCATGGCCAAGCTGACCTGACAGGGGTTTGGGACCAGCCATGGAGAGTCCACTGCATGCCGGAGGCGGATATCTGCTGGAAGCGCTGATGGACGCTGGGGTCATCAGCCGGAGAGCAATTGTGAGCCCGCCGCTGCCACCGCCGCTCGCGATCGCGCCCCGAACACCCGGAACAGCGCAGCCATATGCACTTTGACCGTTCCTTCCCCAAGGCTCAGGGTCTGCGCGATCTCCTTGTTCGATTTGCCTTGCATCAGAAGCTCGAGAACCTCCTTCTGGCGCGGGGTCAGGCTGTCGATCGGGGGCCTCCGCGTGGGCACGGCCTTCAGCACCTGCACCCCGTCTGAGGCAGGTGCAATGGATGCGACCGACGGTGGAACATAGATCAGTCCGTCCATAATCAGCCTGAGGGCCTCTACGAGCTGAGCCGGGCTGATCGTTTTAGGCACATAGCCGTGAACACCTGCATCCAAGGCCGCAAGGACATCCCGCTTCCGGTGCGACGTTGACAGGACCGCCAAGCGAAGATTGGGGAAGCAGTCACGCACGGCCGTCAGACAAGCCGTGCTTTTGATGCCAGGAATCGCATGATCAAATACCGCAAGCGATTTACTCGGCTTTTGAGAGAGTTGTTCTACGGCCTCATCAAGAGAAGCGGCATGGACAACGCTGGAGAATCCAAGCTGCTTGATCAAAATTGTCTGGAGTGCCAGTCGGAAGTAGTCGTCACCGTCGGCAATCAAGGCAACTTGACCAGCCTTGTCCATAATTCCCTCCGTTCGGAGTACCCATAAAGGCTTAGCCGGAGAATGCATCTGCTGCGTGCAAGTTCCTTATGTCGGATGGCCTAGGACGGAGCCAAAGGCGGATTAGGCTATTTAGCCAAATAGGCATTCGCGCTTTGTCCGCTTAACAAAGGTGAAAAGCAGCATGGGACATTAGATGACGGGCACCAGATGGGGATCTACTATTTCCATATCCGGGACGATCTTGGTCTGATCGAAGATCAGGATGGCATTGAACTTCCGGACAGCATTGCATTGCTGATGGAAGTCATTCAAAGTGCAGACGAATTCGCGAGGGAAGCGGCCATTCGGCCCCAGATGCGTTTCGAGGTGGCCGATGCTGCCGGACGAACCGTGCTCATGACGCCTGTGCAGCAAAGTTCGGAGTCGTGGGCGTTGTTGGCGAGTTTGTCGGTTGCTGCAGGGAGCATCCACTGACTTTAACGTCACCTTTATTCGTGGGCGATGAATTGCGGCACATCTTCAGCAGGCATTGGGCGGCCCATGTGGTATCCCTGAACGAGGTTGCAGCCCAGCTCTCGGAGAAGTGTCATCTGAGTGGCCGTCTCCACACCCTCCGCAACCACCTTGATGCCGAGGCTTTGCCCTAGGCCCAGAACAGCCCGGACAATCGCGGCATCGCCCGCGTCCGTTTCTAGTTTGCTCACAAACGAACGGTCGATCTTGATGACATCCACTGGGAATCGCTTCAGGTGCGCCAGCGATGCATACCCGGTCCCAAAATCATCGAGCGCGATCGTCACGCCGGCTGCGCTCAAGGTACGCAGTGCCCGTTCTACAGTGTCAGCGCTGGAATCCAGGAAGACACTTTCGGTCACCTCGACCTCAAGGCAACTCGTCGGCACGCCGGCCCAGTTCAGTTCCTCAATCACGCGCTCGGCATAGTCGCCGCAACGGAACTCGACGGCCGCAGCATTGATGGCGATCCGGCCTGGATCGAGCCCGGCGTCTAGCCAGCCGCGCATATCCTGGAAAACCCGAAAGCGCATGCGCTCGCCGATCGCAATCCCAAGATCCGGGTCATCGAGAGCGGGAGCAAGTGTCGCCGGAGATTGAATCCCCCGACTGGGGTGGCGCCAGCGCAAGAGAGCCTCGAAGCCGCCCAATGTGCCTGAGGCTGGCGCCACCTTGGGCTGGTAGAAGGGTTCGATCCAGCCGAACGTCACTGCCTTGCCGGCGATCTCCAGAGCCGAGGCAGTCCTTTGCGCCTCCTCACGCATGGCAGGGTTAAACATCCTGAACGTGCCACGCCCGCTGCCCTTCCCGTGGTAGAGGGCAAGGTCCGCCTGCTTCAGAAGTTGCTCGGTCGTCATGCCGGATCCGGCAGCAACGGTGCCTCCGATGCTGATGCGGAACTCAAGCGTGCTTCCAGTGCGCCTAAGAGGCTCCTGCGTCTGAGTCAGAACTGCCTTCGCCATTTCAGCAATCTGGGCCTCGTCCGCCACATCAGGAAGGATAATCGCGAACTCATCACCACTAAGCCGGGCGACCGTGTCGGTGATGCCAACCGCGCTGTGCAGCCGCGTGCCAAGTGTCTGCAAGAGGGCATCCCCGGCATCATGGCCGAACCTGTCATTGATCTGCTTGAGATGATCAACATCAATAAGCAGCAGCCCGACCATCCTCTGCAAATTGACAGCCTCGCCGACTGCCTGCTGGAGACGCTCGTGAAAGAGCCTGCGGTTGGGCAAGCCCGTCAAATCATCATGATAGGCAGCATAGCGGAGATGCTCCTTGGCGAGCTTCCTGTCGTGGATGTCCTCAAGTGTGCCATACCAGCGAATGATGAGACCATCTTCATCTCGTCGGGGTGCCGCGCGAGCGCGGCACCAGCGGTAGCTCCCGTCGGCCAGGCGCACGCGGTACTCTGCATCAAACGACTCGCCGCTCGATACGGAGTGCAGCCAGCGCTGCTGCGTCGGCGCCACGTCGTCAGGGTGCAAAGCCTTCATCCAACCGGAACCCAGCGCCTCTTCAGTCGGTATGCCTGTGTGCTCAAACCACCGGGAGGAGACATCGAGTATGTTGCCCATAGGATCGGCAGTCCAGGGGACCTGCGGATTCAGTTCGACCGAGTGGCGATAGTGCTCCTCACTTTCCCGCAGTGCCGCATCGCTCCGCTGGCGCTCGATCGCCAGAGCCGCCAAGTGCAGCACGGCATCGATACGAGCCATATCCTTCTCGGTGGGGACACGAGGCTCATCATGGTAAAAGGCAAAGGTGCCCAGCACCTCGCCGGAGCGCGCCAGCACCGGTCTGGACCAGCAGGCTCGCAAGCCATGAGACAGCGCCAGATCGCGCCAGTCTGCCCAGAGCGGGTCAGAGGCAATATCGGTGACGATCACATCTCGGCATTCTGCGGCAGCGGCCCCGCATGAGCCAACGTCAGGTCCAACAGTCAAGCCGTCGATAGCGGCGCTGTAGGCGGCCGGAAGGCTGGGCGCAGCACCATGTCGGAGCACCTGCCGCTCCCTATCCAGCAGCAGAATGGAGCAGCGGGCACCAGGGATCTGCTCCTCGGCCAAAAGGCAGAGCGCCTCCAGAACCTCGTGAAGGGAGAGGCCGGCGGCTATCATCTCCAACACGCGGGCATGCCCCTGGTGGGTCAACTCCGCCTGCTTCCGGTCCTGAACGTCCTCTATCGTGCCGTACCACCGCGCAATGGCGCCGGTCTGGTCGCGTTGGGCTCCTGCGCGGGCTCGAAACCAGCGATAGCTGCCATCGGCCACTCTGATCCGGTACTCGCATTCGTAAGGCGCTCCTGTGACCAAGGTCATGCGCCTCGTCTCTGCAACCCGCGTCACATCATCCGGGTGAACAAGCCTTAGCCATCCGCTCCCGAGCAATTCCTCGAAGGGGATGTCCAGCACGCTGGCCCAACCCGAACCGACATGGATGATCCTCCCCTCCCGATCCGAGGTCCAAGGAATCTGCTGACTCAGTTCAACAGCATGGCGATAGAGCGTTTCACCCTCCTGCAAGCCCGGGTCGGGGGCTCCGGAGGAGTCGTTGCGAGATACGTCGCTGGCTTCAGTAGAACCTGCGTGATCGTTCAATTCTATGTCGTCTTTGTAGATTTGAGGCTCCGTAGATTTGAGGCTCCCGGCGGGTGGAGGATCATTTTTGAGCCGCAGCATCTGGGCTGTCGACTAGGCTATTTGGCCT
The DNA here is from genome assembly GCF_001017175.1 of Microvirga vignae. GTDB lineage: Bacteria > Pseudomonadota > Alphaproteobacteria > Rhizobiales > Beijerinckiaceae > Microvirga > Microvirga vignae. Next base: position 33,213 of record NZ_LCYG01000008.1, read on the forward strand.
ATTCTTCCGCTTTCGATAAAATGGTGCGTTACCGCAGCCATCCTTGCGCTGCCGTTGCTGCAAGAACATCGGGTTCGACATAGCCTCGGATGTTCTCTCAGATGGCTGTCGGCCTCTCGCCCGAATTGCTCACCTGACAACGCTTCGTCTGCGTCAAGACCTCAATTGCCTCGGATTGACAGGGATCAATCCGGTGCACGGTATGCGATGTTAAAGGGACGTCGATGCCATCAACGTTTGTGAAGGCGAAGTTTCTGCACGTCGGCAAACTTAGCCGTTCGTTTGGGTCTCTGCTTCAGGTCGATGGTTGAGCTGCCATCCATGTGATCGTTCGGGAGGACCTATGATGATTGACGACGAAGTGGAGGCGGTTGCCAGAGCGATCGCCCGGGCACGGCACCCAGCCTCTCCCGAGAACCCGACGCCCGTACCTGAGACGGTATCGGAGCATCATCGGGACCTTGCCAGGCTGACTATTGCAACGCTTGCGCGCCATCGGGCGGCAAAAGCCGAGAGTTCCGATAAGTTGGGCCCCGGTGAAATGGAGCATCCCGCCGCGGACCGCCACGATATGGATTGAAGGCAGGACTTCCACTGTCGTGCGGCCCCGACAGGCGGGATTTTCTCTTCAAAGAACCAGTTCACAATCCCGAAGTCGTACCTATTTCTGGGTAAAGCCAACTGACTCCGTATGAGGTCGGATGCAATTGCGGTACTGGAGATCGCGCGTGGCCAAGGATGAAATTGAGGCCGTCGCCAAAGCCTTTTACTATGTTCTTGAAGGCGCACGAGACTGGGAGAGTGAGCCTGAGGTGCTCAAGGAGCGGTTCCGGCAGGATGCTCGCGCCGCCATCGAGGCGCTCGACGAGCACAGGGGCGTCACCGCTTCCCGCGATATCCCCCCTCTCGTTGTAACAGGAGAGCTTCCCAACGCACGGGACCTTCTCATGAACTCGCATGAGGTCAGCGTACTATCGGTCCCTGCTTTCAGAGCTTTCAGGACTGTTTTACTGGGTCCTGACCACACCTTTGACGTCGCCAACGCCTCGTATCTCGGTCTTGTCGGCCACCGGGAACTAGGCCGTGTGGACGGATTGG
>NZ_LCYG01000080.1 GCF_001017175.1 Microvirga vignae
CGCTTGCGAACCTGGAGGATGCCAAGGCCGGAGAGGCGGATCTTCTCACCCTTCTTCAGGCTCTTGGCGATGAGCTCGACCACCTGCGTGAGGATCTCGTTCGCCTGACGCCGCGGCAGCTCGTGCATCTCGGCGAGCGTGTCGGCGATGTGGCGCAGGGTCAGGATGCCGTTCGACGAAGCGGCCGTCCCGATCTTCTTGGCAGTCTTGGCGGCGGTCTTCGCAGGCGTCTTGCCGGCTGCGGCCTTGGCGGAGGTCTTGGCCGCCGCCTTCTGGGCCGGAGCCTTGGCTGCCTTGGTTGCTGCGGCCTTGCGGGCCGGGGCTGTCTTGGTTGCAGTCTTCGCCATCTGCAAACTCCTCGTGAGGCGCCATGAATTTGTCAGACAGTAGCATCCACATCGAATTCAGGTGCGGATTTCAAATCCACAGGCCACCGTTTCCACAGCATTCATCGTGATGACGTTGACAGAAAGACCCGGCGCTTCGCGCAGCGTGTTGGGATCACCTTCCCGCAGCACAAGGAAGCGTGCGGGTGGGGATGCCCGTCAGCGAGCGCAGGTGGACGCGAAGGAACCAGGTCGTGACCAGGTCAATGGCGGGAAAAATACGGGGCCGGGGGCTCGGGTTTGCGGGCCGAGCTTGTCGGCCGCTCAATCGACAGCGTCATGTGCGGCGGGTCTTCTCCTGCGTGCAACTGAAAGACGCGTTCGTCCAGTTCCTTGTCGGCGGGCGTGAGACGATGGTTCAGGCGCAGGTAGTCCGTCCAGGTCGGCGTCTGGAAGGTTTCTGTCCATTGCAGCGGCGTCTGAAGGTTGCGCTGGAGGGTCCAGCGCCGGGCACCGACGCGGCTGTGCACATGCCGGCGTTCACGCATAAGATCCAGGAACGCCTCAACCTTTGTCTCGGGGATCAGATACTCGACCTTTACGACGATGGGGCCGCTTCTTGGCTTCAGATTGAGGGCCACGGCCGGGGTGTCGAATGCCTCCAGAGGATCAGGCTCGGACTCCCGACGCTCGCGCAGCGGAAACACGGCCCCGGCCGCGGCGACGAGCACCAGAGCACCAGCGGAGCCCGCCAGCGCCCAGGTCAGGGAATGGGTCTGGGCCACCGTGCCCCACACCCAACTGCCAGCCGCAAGACCGCCGTATGTCAACGCAGTATAGATTGAGATGGTGCGCCCCACGACCCAGCGCGGGCTCGCCAGCTGCACACTCATGCCCAACCCGGACCAGGCGGTGACCCACCCCGCGCCGCCGACGGCGAGGGCAAGGGCCGCCACGGCCACTGAAGACGTCAGCGCCAGAGAGAGGGAGCACGCCGCGCAGGCCAGGCAGGCGAGCGTCATCAGCCGTTCTTGCGACAGGATGCGCCTGAACCGGCCATTGGAGACGCCGGCGACGACAGCGCCGATCCCGAAACCCGCCATGAGGGCGCCATAGACGAGAGGGCCTCCCCGCAGCTGGTCGCGAACCACCAGGGGCAGCAGCGCCAGGATGGCGATGCCTGCTAAGCCAAAGAGGGTTCCGCGGGCGATTGCCGCCTTGATTTCCGATGACATCGCCGTGAAGCGCACCCCGTCAGAGATCGCGGTCCGCATCGGCTCGCGCGGGAGCGGCGACGAGCGCACCTTCCATCTGCAGCGCCATATGACGGACAGCGGCACCAGATAGCCGAGGGTGGTGATAGTGAAAGCCGTCAGAAGGCCAAAGGAGGCCACCACGAGGCCGCCGAGCGCCGGGCCGACGCTCCGGACCGTGTTGAAGCCGACGGAGAGGAGGGTTACGGCAGCTGGAAGGTTGCGTCGGTCGACGATATCGCCCACCGAGGCTTGCCAAGCTGGATCGTTGAGAGCGCCGCCGCATGCGATCAAGAAGCTGAAGCCAAGGATCATCCACGGATCGACAAAGCCCAGCGCCACAGAAAGCGTCAGCGTCGCAGAGGCGATCGTCATCAGGCACCGGCCAGCGACCATGACCCGGCGACGGCTGTAGTTGTCAGCGATGGCCCCGGCGAGGACAGAGAGAATGAACGCGGGCAGCGTCGAAGAAGCCTGCACCAGTGCAACCATCAGATCTGAGGTCGAGATCGTTGCCATCAGCCAGCTGATGGCAACCGTCTGCATCAACCAGCCGAGACTGGAGACCTGCGTGGCGAGCCAGATCGAGCGAAACGTCGGATTCCTGAGCGGCGCGAACGTCGCTGGCGACACTGGATCCGCATCTTCACCTGCCACACTACCCATCTTGGTAGCCGTTCGCGCCGTGCGTTTCATCTGCTCCCGCTTCTTTCGGAGGTTCGTTTCCGATCAGTTTTGCCGCCACAGAAGTGGCCTTGCATCTGTTGTGATTGCGGTCAAGAGCGCCTCCGCGGTAATGATCTGGCCCGGTGCACTGGACGCCGCATATCCTCCGGCCTGAGGGTGCAAACGCGGCGGCCCGCGGGGCGCTCTCCTTCTGGATCAGGCGAGCCATGGATGAGGCAAGAAGAAAACGCCGGCCAGTACTCATGAGAGGTGTGTCTGAACAATCGTGCCTTGCCGCCCATCGGGCATGGCCACGAAAGCTAATCGCCTTGCGGCCGGGATAGAAGAGCATTTGCGCCTGCCCCCGATGGTCCTGCTTCTATGGTTAATCACGCCACGCTGCTGCACAATCTTCACGATGGCGCCTCTGTCTGCGTCGTTCAAGAGTCGCGGTGGTGAGGAGTGGCAGGGACTCAAAGGGTCAGGGCTGTGGAGGAACGACTGAAGCAGCGCTGGTTGCTTTTCAGAGTTTGTGAAGTGAGAAGCAAAGTTCGGCCCAATTGACCGAATGTTGCCGCAACTAACCAAAAAGGAGGCCGCCCACTCAGGCGGCCCTTCTTATGCAAGCACGGCTGACTTTCGTCCGCTTTCGCCTTAAGGGCAGACATTCAGCCCACTTCCGGAATGCGCCAAGACCAGCCTTTGCAGCTCACCAGAATGAGACGCCGACTCTGTCTGCTTTTAGACGCAAAACATTGACCGTAGAGGTCAGATCCGTGCAGCCTCTTGCAGGGGACCAAGTAGGTCTACTGAGGCCAGCGCTCCCGGATCCGGCCATCCGTGACACGCCAGAACACCATGCCGGAGAACTCGACCGACTTCCGTGATGCCGCGATGCCTTGGAAATCCGCCTTGTGCGTACCGCGCCACCGTGCCCGTACGGCACGCGGTTGCCCTCGGCGAGGATGTCCTCGATCGTGACATGCAGATCCGGAAACACGGTCTTGAGCGCCTGAATGTGCTGCTTGACCCCCTCGAGGCCAAGACGCGCTCCCGTCGCATGGTCGAAGAAGTCGTCCGCGACCTACTCATCGATGGCAGCGGGATCGAAGTGGTTCGTGGTCGCCTTGTAGTGTGCCCGGATCAGGGCCTTGTTGCGGTCCGGCTCGTTCGTCATGAAGGTCTCTCCTGTTGGCGTTGTTACATCAACGAGGTTTAGAAGGAACGCCGCGACTCCATTCCACCACATGCTTCTGCATACCATGGGAGGCGGGCATGAAGCTGTCCTGACCTATGGCAGCTGCGTGGAAAGGTAGACGATGGTGGACGCCGATGAAGCGGAGGCCACGAGACAAAGATCAAGAATCGTTCGTGGCCGATAGTTCACCAAGCGGTGCAACATGACATCTCTCGGATGGTACGGGTTATCAGATGCTTTCTCCGTGAAAACTGCAGTACAAGGTTGGAGAAAAACCTCTCCTTCACGAGCGCGAGCACCGTCCCGGTCCCGCTACAGATCACCGCTGTATGCTCCAGGATGACCACAGGGTGGACTGGTACGCTGAGGTGCAGAGACGCGATGGATCCTTAGCAGGATCAACGGTGACGGGCCGAACGTGTGCACCAAGAGTGCGACGGGATGGATGGAGTGGAGCAACGACGGTGCCAAACGGCACATCCGTCGTCTGCAGGACAGCAGTCATGCCTGCCATCAGGCGTTGTGGCACAAACCAATTTTCCGCCGACCCGAGCGGCAGAGGGCCACGCAAGAGCTGAACCTGCCGGAAATGGACACTTTCGCCTGCGACGGGGGCTAACGCGGCTCTCACGTCGTCAGGCACGACGGGGAGTACATGCCGCTGATGGACCCCAACGCTGATCGGCCCCTGCGAGAGGCCATGCTCGTCGCACCACGTCAGAGGGTTTCGGTGGCCGTAGCGCCGGCGAGCAGACGGGTGTTCAGGTCCTCGATGAGAGCATTGGTCCAGGATCGTGCCGTCATGACACTGGAAGTCCGTCCGCGGCGACGGTGTCCTGCTGAGCAATGGGCTCGGAGAATAGCCGTTGCGCACGATCGGCTGCTCCCGCAGGCAGCGAGATCAGGAGCACGCTGTCGATCAGGCGGGTCGTTCCGACAGAGGCGGCCACACACAGTGCCGCCGGTCGCTCGACCCTCCCCGGAATCGCCTCCAGCGTCTCGGCATCCACCAACTGCAGGTACTGCAGCTGATCGACCTCCGTTATCTGGGCCCGGGCGGTCTCGACCAGCCTCTGACTATCGCGCTCTCCTGCTAGATAGGCTTCCTGGGCGGCGAACAGTCCCTGGCTGAGGCAGCGGGCCCTTTCTCCCTCCTCAGAACTCAGGTAGCTGTTGCGGCTGCTCATGGCGAGTCCGTCAGGCTCGCGCACGGTCGGCACCGTCACGACCTCGACGGCCAAGTTCAGATCTCGCACCAGTTGCCGGATCACGGCGCATTGCTGAAGATCCTTTTGGCCGAAGAAGGCGACATCCGGCTGCACGATGTGGAACAGCTTGGTGACCACGGTGGCCACACCCCGGAAGTGCCCGGGCCGGAAGGCGCCGCACAGCGGCTCGGCCACAGGGCCAGGCTCGACAGAGGTCTGGAAGCCGGGCGGATAAATCTCACCGGCGTCCGGCACGAAGAGCAGGCGCACGCCGGCGGTGCGGCAGAGCTCGTGATCCTTGCTCGAGCGCGCGGGGATAGCGGTCGAGGTCCTCGTTCGGCCCAAACTGAGTTGGATTGACGAAGATGCTCACCACGGTGATGTCACAGCGGGCGACACTTTCCTGGATGAGTGCGCCATGGCCCGCGTGCAGGAAGCCCATGGTCGGCACGAAGCCGATCCGCAGGCCTGCGGCGCGATAGCCTTTCAGGCACTGGGTCAGGGACTTGATCGTGCGGCAGGTGAGCATCGGCGGCCTCAAGAGCTTGTGAAGGAATGGGATGTCCAGGCAGCAACCGCGGCCTGGACATCAGCCGGCAGGGCATAGGATTCGGCAGCAGACGGAAAGGCGCCGCAGCGCACATCCCCGGCCCAGTGCGAGCGCCTGCTGCAGCAGATCGAAACCATCAACATAGGTGCGCACGAACTTGGGCCGGTGTCCCTGTGTCAGGCCGAGCACATCGTGCAGGACCAGCACCTGACCGGAGCAATGCGGGCCGGCGCCGATGCCGATGGTCGGAATGCTCAGCGTCTCGGTGACCCGGGCCGCCAGCTCGGCAGGAACGCCCTCGAGCACCAGCGCAAAGCACCCGGCCTCCTGCAGTCGATGCGCATCCTCCAGGATCTGGAGGGCGTCCTCGGCTCCCCTGCCTTGCACCTTGAAGCCGCCCATGGCATGCACGCTTTGCGGCGTCAGGCCCAGATGCCCCATCACCGGGATCTCGCAGTCGACGAGCGCGCGGATCGTCGCCAGTCGCTTGCCGCCGCCCTCCAGCTTCACCGCCTTAGCCCCCCGTTGCAGGAAGCCTCCGGCATTGCGCAGGGTGTCCTCCAGACTGAGGTGGTAGCTCAGGTACGGCATGTCAGCGACGAGCAGGGCTCTGGGGCGAGTTCGCGCCACCGCCTCGAGGTGGTGGTTCATCATCGTCATGCTGATCGGCAGGGTATTGTCGAAGCCGAGACAGACATTACCGACGCTGTCGCCGACCAGGATCATGTCGACCACGGGATCGGCCAGGCGGGCCGTGATGGCATCATAGGCCGTCGTCACCACCAGCCGCCGGCCGTCCCGGGCCCACTGCTGAAGCAACGGGATGGTGACCGCTGGTGCATCCGATGAGGAGAAATGGCTCATCAGGTCACCTCTTGCTTGAGCAGCCGAACCAATGGGACGTCACCTTAGACAACTTCGGAACAAGCCTGTATCTGTCTGACGCGCTCAAGACAGCGCATGATATTACTCTAGAAAGCCAATGGTATGGCCTGTAAACTCGCCGGACCCAATATGCCGCAAGCTGCCAAAGTTCAAGAGATGTGTATTCTATAGTTCTCCTCCACCTTGGTGCTTTGTTCTCTTGTCGGACGATGACGGGCACATTTCGCCTGCCCTTTGCGCGTCATGCGCACCTATCTCAAGGCCGCCTGAGATCGCGCGGGCGCTGTTCCTGGCCTTGACCCTGAGCATTGGGCGAACCCGCCGCCTTATGGCACAATAACCCTGCTCAGTCTGTGGCCATCTTCGGCGTGGATATTTGCTGAAGCATCTGCATGACGGCCTCGAAAAGGTAGAGCTTGGCCACAAAGATAACCCCTTCTGGCAACTCATCAGCGCCCGGCCACTTACGGCTCGACGTCACGACAATGCCGAGCCTGGGCCATCGCTGATGAATGACTTTGGTCAGCGCGAGGCCATTCATCGATCCCGGCATGTCAATGTCGGTGATCACAGCCTGCACATCGGGACGGGCCTCTAGGAGCGCGATCGCCTCGTCGGCATTGACAGCCTCAAAGACCGTGAAGCCTGCCTCCTCGAGAAAGTCCGCTATGAAGATGCGCACCAACGGCTCATCTTCGACAACCAGGATGGGCACGCGCGTCGGGTGCTTGGGTGCGTTCATGAGACCTCTCATCAGGAGGCTAGAGTTCGAATCCTCTGTGCCAATGCACATGAGGCGTGAGGAGAAGGACGCACTGCACTCAACGAGAAGTATGCAATCAACGATTGCTCATTAAAGGAGGACCCGCCCTGCCCAAATTGGCTTGGCATCCGCGGCTCCGCCGATCCTGTGCTGCAGCCAGGCGAACCTAGCGCCATGGCGTTTACCTGCACTCCATACCAAACGCGCATCAACCCGCAGGGAAAGGCTGAGGGTCTCCAGAACGAACTCACGCGGGAGATGACTGTGGCGGCAAACCTAATACAAGCGCCACCAGCGGAGATGTTGTCGACGGCGCACAATAGCGCTGGAGATTGGTCTTTGTCGATCACTCTGGCTTGACAAAGCAGCGGCTGCCGGCGATGCCAGTGGCGATCACGTTCTCTCGATAGAACGCCCTCAATGAACGCTGATCTTCTTTCTTCCATTATCCCAGTCGCCTTAGCGCCGAGGGAGACACAGGCTGCAGATGCCCTCGTTCACCTTCAGGGTTACTCTCGCGGACTTGATCCCGCAATGGTCGTGCACAATTGCGAGACGACATCGTCGAAAGGCCAGTCACCGCATAACCTGATAAGACCTATTCATTGTCTGGCTCTTCGGAGAACACGACCACATCGCGCGGACGAGCGGAGCTTTGGGAGGCGCGGATGTTCCTGTCAGCCTCGTTGAGCATCGCAATAGCGGTCTGTGCATCCCGGCGAAATCGCGTCTTGAGCCGCTCCGGCTCCCGGTCCCAGCCGCGTACTCCATCCTGGATCTCGTACAGAGCTCGGGCCACGGCTTCGATTTCCGACTGGTTCATGGCTATAAGCCTTTCCGTTGTTTGTTGCGTTCCCTTTCGGAGCTTCTCACCCGGTTTGAACCACCTTTTGGGTTTACCAGAGCTGGCCTGTGTGATGCCGCCAAATTGCTCTTGGTATTCAATCTACCTAAGGCCGTCGGGCTGTAAGATATATCGCGCTGGCGAGACCGGCCCACGCCAGAGCGAGGCAAAGCAAACGAAACCCAATTGTAGACCTGAGTCGAGCCCACCGACGCTCATCGATCTGCAGAAGATCATCGTCATCCTCTGTGCGCATCATGAGTCTCACGGTTCTGTGCGGGTGAGAGTTGCTGTGACCGCTGGCGCGCGATCTCGTAACATCCGCATGCGATCTGTTCGAGACCGGAGCGGTCGGTCACGGTGATCACACCGCGATCCTGGTGAATCAAACCCATTGACTGGAGCCCAAACGTGACAAGACTGACCGTCGACCGTTGCACTCGCAAAACTTGGGACAAATGCTCGTGCGTGAAGGGTAAGGTCGCCGGATCGGCTGGATCCCGCATGGTCAGGATCCAGCGGCAGCAGCGGGCCATGACGCTGTGGACGATGTTGCAGGCCATTGCTTGGAGAGCCTCCGCCAGCAGGGCCTCTTCATAGCGCAAGAGGAGTTCGCGAAGACTCGGTTGTTCCTCGAACGCGCGATGCAGGACATCAATGTCAATGCGTGAGGCAGTGCCCGGGATTTGGACAACAAAGTTCCCGAGGGATCGGCGCGTCACCAGTGTGCTGGCAAAGCCAAACATGGCGTCATACCCAAGCACCACCATCTCGATGGCTTTGCCAGCCGGGAGAACAGTCGTGAGCGAGACAACGCCATCATGCGAGAAGTAGACGAATGGCATGCTTTCGTCAGTCTCATAGACGACCCTGCCTTTATGCAGCTCTATCAGCTCAAGATATGGCTCAAGATGCGCAAAGTCGTCCGACGGCAGGGCTGAGAGCAGCCAGTTCGTGCGAGGGGATGATTGGCATGAGGTTAGTGACATGGCAACACTCCTTCGCCTGCTTGCATTACCACCTGGCTTGCGACTTTGGTGCCGAGCGCCGCCTGTGCGGCGGCAAGGCGCGCGATACGGCGAGCGGGGCACGGAGGCGAGCCCGGTGGTTTCGCAGAACTGGCCGGGTGCGGGCCACCGTCTCATGGCGGTGATTCATCGTCGCCATGCTGACTGGCAGGGTGTGTCGAAGCCGAGGCAGGTATGACCGACGCTGTCCCCCCACCAGGAGCAGGTCGACCACCGAATCAGGCAGGCGCGCGGTAACGCCATCGTAGGCGGTGGTCATCACACGCTGGTGGCGATGGCGGGGCCACCGTTGCAGCAGCGGGATTGTGTTTCGATCTGAAAAGGACTCGGTTCGATCGCTCATGTCGCTTACCTCATACCAAGGGGAGCCTGCGGTCAGGTCTGCGTGTCCTAATGCGAGACGCCCCACTCTGCCCAAAAAGGAGCTCGCTGCGGCCCCTGTCGCAGCGAACCCAAGTGTGGGAGGACCGTCCCCGAGGACATCTCCCTTCGCAAGGGAGACAAGGTGACCGGAACGGAGGCCACCTCCTCCGCTGCCGGCGGTGCCGACAGGGAGACCGGCGCAGGCCCATGGCCTGCAATTCATAAGACCGGAGACACTTCCGCCCGACAGGCTCACGGGCGCATCCCTGCGTTACCTTGAGGCCCCAGGAGTGTGGCCGCAGCGATCCTTTTGGCATCACAGATGAGGTCGGCAGCAGTGGCCAATTCGGGTTCATCGAAGGTGAAGCAGCCACAGCTGTCGAGGGTTGTGCCGCTGGCATGGGAGTACACCTCCAGCCAGAAGGGCGCGATGCAACGCGACTTGTGCTCCGGCTGCGTCAGCTCGGTCAGGCGCACCTCGACCGATCCAAACCGTGCCACCGTGGCGGTCTTCACGCCGTTGGCCTGATCCGGCATCACGGCGAGCTGAACATAAGCGCGAAGAATGTCAGGTTCGAACGAGTCGGGATCAAGGAACAGCGCATGAGAGCACTCTCGAGAGGACAATCGGGATTGCGTCATTGAGGTCTCCACGAAGCCACGTTGGACTGGCTGCCATTCAGGGCCACATTGAATGCGGCTTCCGCCTTCGCCTTGATCTCGTCGAGCGTCACACCGTTGGCGAGTTCGATCAGGCTCATGCCGGAGCTGCCCTTCCTGTCGAAGGTGAAAACGTTGCACCTCCGCTCCACCCTATCCTGCTGTCTGTTATGAGACGCTGGCAGGCTGCAGGTCTGCTTATGGCAGTTGAGAACAGAGGTAGATGGCCGTGAGCGCAGATGAAGCGGCAGAGATCACGAGACACAGATCAAGGACCGTTCCTGGCCGATTGTTCACAATGCGGTTCAACATGACATCTCCTGAAAGGTTGACGTTGAACGGATACTCCCCAACTGAAACCGACCGTTCGGCTCTCGAGTGCTCGCCTGCGGCTCGCCCTGAAGGTTGCTTCGTATCGCGTGCCCGCTCCTGCACGCGCAGCTTCTGCGTCCGAGGTGCTGCGGTTCAAGACAGGCCGATGAGATCATTGACCTGCCCGCTGAACCGGAAGTGCCGACACCTCATCGTCTTTGCGGAGAAGCCGGACCTTTGCTCGAGCAGCCCAATCATTCGGAGGCCACCTTCTTGATCTGAGTTGGATCAAGGCAATATCCGCCCGATCGTCACCCAAACGTACTGGTTAGAATTCACGCTTGTACGCATCTGGCGCCGTAAAGACAGCGCATGCCAACGCTCTGAAGAGCTGACCTGGCAAAATGTATATTGGCCCGCCTAACTACCGTGGGACACAGCCAAATTTCAAGAGACGTGTATTCTAAATTTCTTCTGTTCCTTAGTGCAGTCTTCTCTTCTCAGTAGCCATAACACGGGCATCCAAATCAAACGCAGCGCCATGCGGCGAGAGCGGTTGAACTGACCTGAATGCGCGAGCCTGCCTGTCATGTTGATCGAGGACAGCAATCGCGGCTCGGGCCTCCTCGCGAAACTTCGCTCTGCGGTGCTCGGACGTCCGATGCCAGTCGCGTGCTTCCTCCTGGATCTCGTAGAGGGCTCGCGCCACGGCTTCTATTTCCTGCAGGTTCATCGTTCGAGATCTCCTTTGATGCATGGACTGGAGTGGGTTTGTCGGTCCATTCGCTGAGCGCTCCGCAGGCACCGAATCCATCATGCTGTTTTCCACCCATCACGCCTGGCTCGCGGCCTTGTTGCCGAGCGCCGCCTGCGCGGCCGCAAGGCGCGCGATCGGCACGCGATAGGGCGAGCAGGACACGTAGTCGAGCCCGACCGACTGGCAGAAGTGGATCGACGCCGGATCGCCGCCATGCTCGCCGCAGATGCCGAGCTTGATGTTGCCCCTCGTCTTCCGGCCGCGTTCGGCTGCGAGCTTCACCAGCTCGCCCACGCCTTCCTGGTCGATGGTGACGAACGGATCGGCAGGCAGCAGGCCTTTTTGCGTGTAAGGACCGAGGAACGAGGCGGCGTCGTCGCGCGAGATGCCGAGCGTCGTCTGCGTGAGGTCGTTGGTACCGAAGGAGAAGAACTCCGCCGATTCCGCGATTTCACCAGCGCGCAGAGCCGCGCGCGGCAGCTCGATCATCGTGCCGACCTGATACTCGACCTTCACGCCGGCTTCCTTGGCGACGGCTTCCGCCATGGCGACGATGCGATCCTTCACGAGGTCGAGCTCCGGCTTCGTCATCACGAGCGGTACCATCACTTCCGGCACAACGGGCTTGCCGGTCTTGCGGCCAGCCTCAACGGCAGCCTCGAAGATGGCGCGCGCCTGCATCTCGGCGATCTCCGGATAGGCCACGGCCAGACGGCAGCCGCGGAAGCCGAGCATCGGGTTGAACTCGTGCAGTTCGATCGCACGGCGCTTGAGCTTGTCCACCGGCGCGTTCATGGCCTTCGCCACGTCCTCCATCTCCTCTTCCGAGTGGGGCAGGAACTCATGCAGCGGCGGATCGAGCAGGCGGATCGTGACCGGCAGGCCGCTCATGATCGTGAACAGCTCGACGAAGTCCTTGCGCTGCATGGGCAGGAGCTTGGCGAGCGCCGCGCGGCGACCGGCTTCATCATCGGAGAGGATCATCTCGCGCACCGCCACGATGCGATCGCCTTCGAAGAACATGTGCTCGGTCCGGCACAGGCCGATGCCTTCCGCCCCGAAGGTGCGGGCGGTCTTGGCATCGAGCGGCGTTTCCGCATTGGCGCGCACCTTCATGTGGCGCACCGTGTCGGCCCAGCCCATGAGCGTGGCGAACTCGCCGGAGAGTTCGGGCTGAAGCATCGTCACCTGACCGAGCAGCACCTGGCCGTTCGAACCGTCAATGGTGAGAATGTCGCCTTTCTTCAGCGTCTGGCCGGCAACCGTCAGCGTCTGCGCGGCATAGTCCACGCGGATCGAGCCCGCGCCGGAGACGCAGGGCTTGCCCATGCCGCGCGCGACCACCGCCGCGTGCGAGGTCATGCCGCCACGCGTGGTGAGAATGCCTTCGGCCGCATGCATGCCGTGGATGTCCTCGGGCGAGGTTTCGACGCGCACGAGAATGACCTTGCGGCCTGCCTTCTTGGCGGTTTCCGCATCGTCGGAATTGAACACGATCTCACCCGAGGCCGCGCCCGGCGAAGCGGGCAGGCCGCTCGCGAGGATCTTGCGCTCGGCCTT
>NZ_LCYG01000081.1:0-14376 GCF_001017175.1 Microvirga vignae
TTGACACAACCAAGACCCAGAGCGGACTCTAGCCGGTCCGAGACCTACTTGCTTAAAGCACGGTCTCGGCGGAGCTGGCACCTGCACCTGCCCAAAATGCTCTTGCATCCGTGCTCGCATGAGCTCGGGTCGACCGACAGCAATCGACGGCGGGGGCTTACGACGAAGTCTGCCCGATGCACCGAGAGATCGTCTGGGCCGCCTGATCCAGGTCGCCTTCGGTGTGCACCGCACTGACCTGAAACCTCAAACGTGCTTCCCCGTTGGCCACGACCGGATAGGTCATCGCAGGCGCGTAAATGCCCGCCTCGAACAACGCATCCGACACTGGGCGCGTGTACTCCTCTGTCCCAATGCGCAGGCCAGTGGTCGCGCTGTCGCTGGAATAGTATGGACAAGCCGCTGTCCTTAAAGGCCCGCCGCAAACGACGGACGTCCGCCACCAGACAATCAGCACGCCCTTATTCGAGCGGTGTAGCGTGGGGCCACAGATCCTAAGACCCCATTATTCTTCTCATCGTGGCTCTTTGCATCGATCGTGGCGTCAGACGGTTTGAAAAGGCGGCTATCTTGTTCGACAGGCCTGCGACCACCGTGGCCCTTCCTTGCAAGAGTGCCCGAATACCGCTCGCGGCGACCGGACGTGGCTTCATAGTGAGGAGACGCAATATGGCTGAAGCGGTTGCGCCAGCGGCCGCATCGAACCCGGTCGCAGTGTGCCCCGGGCAGAGGGTTGTCACGATTACACCATGCGGGCGGAGCTCGTCATGCAGGGCCTCACCAAGGGCGAGCACATAAGCCTTGGTCGCCGCATAGGCCGCGTAGCTGGGAACGGCCTGGAAGGCCAGGAGGCTGGCGACGAGAAGGATATATCCAGATCGCCGGGTAGCCATGTCGCGTCCGAAGAGATAGGTCAGCTCGGTGAGCGCCGTGATGTCGAGCTGGATCATATCTACGGTGCGCTCGATCGGGGTTTCCAGAAAATCGCCATGCAGGCCGTATCCGGCATTGTTCAGCAGGATGTCGATCGCCACCGACTTCGCGTCGAGACTGCTTTTCAGGCGAATGGCCGCGCCGGGCGAGGCAAGATCGATTGCCTCGACCAGCACATCGACCCCGTATTTGCTGTGAAGATTGGAGGCGAGCTTTTCCATCGGCTCCTGCCGGCGGGCCGCCAATACGAGATTGACCTTCTGCGCCGCCAGGAGATCTGCAAATTCAACGCCGAGGCCACTCGATGCTCCTGTGATCAGCGCCCATTTTCCAGCGAAGCTGTTCATTGTTTCAACACCTGCGTCGGAAGCGCCCGTTGTCGAGCTGATCGATTGTTTCGACATCGTTCTCTCCGTCATCTCTTTGATCGGTTGGGAAAAACATGAAGAAGCAAGGTTTCGATCATGAGCCTCTCCCAGTGCTCGCGCCGGCCAGCTCGTCCGTCCAGCGCCGGAACAGCGCGCTGGCGTTGACGCCTCCGAAGCCGAAGCCGTTCGAGATCGCGTAGTCCATCTCCAATGGCCGGGCCTGGTTTGCGACGAAGTCGATCCCGTCGCCGGCTGGATCGGGAGCGCTCAAATTGAGTGTCGGCGGTGCCACCTGATCCCTGAGCGCCAGGATTGCGAAGATGGCACCAAGCCCACCGGCGGCTCCGAGCAGGTGTCCGGTTGCCGATTTCGTTGCGCTGACGGCGATGGTGGAATCGGTGCCGAAGACCCTTCTGATCGCTTCGATTTCCCCCAGATCGCCGACTGGCGTGGAGGTTGCGTGCGCATTGAGGTGGCGTATCTCACGCGCAGAAATGCCGGCTTGGGCAATCGCGATCTCCATGGCTCTGCGCGCACCATCGCCGTCCTCGGGGCCGGAGGTGATGTGATGAGCGTCCGCTGTCGTGCCGTAGCCGACGAGCTCGGCGAGCGGTCTCGCACCGCGCGCAAGCGCGTGGCTCAATTCCTCAATGACCAGGATGCCGGCCCCTTCGCCCATGACGAAGCCGTCCCGTGCCACGTCGAAGGGGCGCGAGGCTTGAGCCGGCGTCTCATTAAAGCCGGTGGAGAGAGAGCGTGCTGCGGCGAAACCACCGAGGCTGACGGTGTTTATGCATGCTTCCGTTCCACCGCACACGGCGATATCGGCTTCATTTGCGCGGATAAGACGAGCGGCATCGCCGATCGCCTGGATGCCGGCCGCGCACGCAGTCACCGGTGCGCCGAGTGGACCCTTGAAGCCGTAGCGGATCGAGATCTGGCCCGCCGCGAGATTCACGAGGAAGGACGGCACCGTGAAAGGCGACAAACGGCGGACGCCGCGCTGGTCGACCGTGCGCACTGCCTCGGTGATGGCGGGGAACCCGCCGATGCCCGAAGCGATGATCGTGGCTGTGCGCAAGCGATCCGCTTCCGAGACGGGTGTCCATTTCGCTTGAGCGAGTGCCTCTTGTGCAGCGGCGAGCCCGAAGAGGATGAACCGATCTACCTTGCGCTGGTCCTTCGGGGCAAAGACGGTATTCGGATCGAAGCCAGCGTCGGAGTCTTCTTCCAAGGAGGGAACCACGCCGCCGATCTTCGCCTGCAAGTCTCCCACCATATCGTCCGGAAGCCTCCGGATGCCCGAGCGACTGGCCAGGAGACGCGACCAGGACGTTTCGACATCTGCGGCAAGGGGCGTGACCGCGCCCATCCCTGTTACAACAATCCGTCGCATCACTCTTCCTCTCGATCTGGGTACGTGGGCAGCGTGGCCCGGCCATGGCTCGATCCTGTGCGGACCCCCGCTCGCGACCGCCGCTTGCTTCTTCTGCGATACAGGGCGTCGCGTTGAACGTGATTCATGCTTGCACCTCCGCTTTGGGCTGACGCATTGCGACAGGGAGAAAGACCAGAAGGGCAAGCGCCGAACCCGTCGTCAGGATGACAGCAAGCGACGCGGACGGCTGAAGAGGCAGAACGCTGGCGAACGAGGCCCCAACGGCCGCGCAGCCCATCTGGAGGAACCCGAGCAGCGCGGAGGCCAGCCCGGCCTGCCGTCCAAACGGATGCATCGCGATCGCGGTGCCGAGCGGATTGATCAATCCCATGCCGAGCAGATACAGCGCGATCGCCGTGGTGAGGGGAATGAAGGCCGGCGCGGCGGCGGATGCGAACAGAGAGAGGCTGCCAGCCAGCGCGATGACGAGGCCGATCATGCCAATGGTGCGCTGGCCCCAGCGGTGAGCCAGGCGCGGCGCGAGAAACCCAGCCGCGAAGACGATCAGAACGGTCGTCGCGAAGGTCAATCCGAGCTGAAAGGCGGTAAGGCCCAACTCATTCATCAGGATGGCGGGCGCCGCTGTGAAGAAGGTGTAGAGCCCACCGATGACAAGGCTCACGGACACGGAAGGAAGGAGAAAGCGTGGATCCATGGCCAGGCGGCCATAGGCGGATGCCGCCGCCGAAGCCGCCAGGGACGCCCTGCGGTCGGCCCGATGAGTTTCGCCGACGCTCGTCGCATAATGCAGCGCGAGCACCACGCCAAACGCCGCAACGACGAGGAAGGTGATCCGCCAGCCAAACAGGCTGTCAAGCGCACTTCCGAGCAGCGGCGAAAAGCCCGGTGCAGCCGCACCGGCGATCATGGTCAGCGCCAGAGCCCGCGCGAGCGCCTCGCCGTCGAACAGGTCCCGCGCAATGGCACGCGACAGGACCGAGGCGGCGCAAGCCCCGAGCGCCTGGATGACGCGGCCGAGGACCAGGAAGGACAAGGTGTCGGCGAAGGCACAAAGGACACTGCCCGCGGCAAAGACTGCAAGACCTCCCAGCACCAGCCATTTGCGGCCGAAGCGGTCGGAGAGCGGTCCGGCCAGAAGCTGTCCGACCGCGAAGGCAACGAAGAAGCTGCTCAACGTCAGGCCGAGTTCCTGGGAAGAAACGCTGAGGCTGGCGCTAATCCGCGGAAAGGCAGGAAGGATGATGTTGGTGGCGAGCGCGCCGAGCGCGGCCAGCCCGGCGAGCAGGAACAGGATCCCGCCAGTCAGCCGGCGCCCGGAAGGCGCAGGGCTCGTGACCGAAAACGCGGGCATCACGGCTTCCTGCTCACGACCAGGCATGGCGACGTGCCATGCGCGTCCACCGCCGATGGGCGGCGGATGCTCCCGTCTCCCAGCTTCGCAGCGAGCTCAAGCCCGAAGCATCCCGCCAACTCGGAGATGGAAGCAGTTGCGGAGCGCACTTCTGTTGGAGAATCTGCCATCATTGGAGCGGTTCCTGTTGGGCATCGCCGGCAGACAACCCCGCCAGCACGCTCTTGGCGGCCGCTTGCAGGAACTGCTTTGACAGCCGCTCGTCGTTGACCGCCCGCGAGAGGACCACCGCACCGACCATTGTCGAGAGAGCGGCCATGGCCTTGCCGCTGGGCTCCTCGCCATCGGCCTCGCCAACCCAACGGCCGAGCATCTTGAGGTAGTCCCTGATCCCGGCTTCGAATGACGCCTTCACGTCGATGCCCTGCCGGGCAGCATCTGAGCCGAGCGCAACGATCGGGCAGCCGTCCATCCTCTCTGCGCGATGCTCCATGCTGAGATAGAACGCGATCACCGCGCCAATCGGGTCCTGCGGATTGGCCTCGGCTGCGGCTGACCATCGGCGAAAGGCGCTCTCCAATGCCCGCCTGGACGCCTGCGCCGCCAAGTCGTCCTTCGACGCGAACTGCTTGTAAAACGCGCCTTGGGTCAGCCCGGCACTCTCCATCAGGTCCTTAAGGCCGATCCCATCAAAGCCGTGTTCCCGAAAGAGGCGGCTGGCAACATCGATTACGGTTTGCCGGTTTTTCTCAGCCTGAACGCGACTTACTCGCATCGCCAATCTCCTTTTTTAGATTGCATTCATAATCTATATCGAATATAGAGTGCGAATGCAATCTAATTTGTGAGAGGCGATGGGCATGAAGAAGAAACCAGCTATCGCGTTGGGGGGCTTCCTGATCGCAGTGTCCGGGGCGGCCGCAGTCCTCACTCTTTCCTTTCGCACGCAGGACGCCTCTGCGGTGAGTGACCCGAGGCAGGAGCCACCGATCGTCAGACTGGCGACGGCAGCGCGGGTGACCGGATCCGAACGCAGTTTCACGGGCATCATTGGGGCGAGGGTGCAGAGCAACCTCGGTTTTCGCGTTGCCGGCAAGATCGTGGAACGGCTTGTGAATGTCGGTCAGCAGGTCAAAGCTGGTCAGCCGCTGATGCGGATCGACGAAACCGACCTTCGCCTGGCGCTCACGGCGAAGCGCAACGCCGTTGCCGCAGCGCGTGCATCCGTCGTTCAGACGGATGCGGATGAGCGGCGATACGCGAACTTGGTCAGCAACGGATGGGCTTCCCGACAGCGCTATGAGCAAGCGAAAGCCGCGTCGGATACGGCCGAGGCGCAACTCGCCGCCGCTGAAGCCGAAGCACGGGTTGCCGAGAACGAGGCAACCTACTCGGTCCTGGTGGCGGACGCGGATGGAACGGTGGTCGAAACGCTTGGCGAGCCGGGTCAGGTCGTCTCCGCCGGCCAGACCGTGGTTCGGCTTGCCCAGGCCGGCCCCCGTGAAGCGGTGATCGCGCTTCCCGAAACGATCCGGCCGGCGATCGGCTCGGTGGCCTCGGCTACCGTGTATGGGGATGGTGAGCGTCGCTACACGGCACACCTTCGGCAGTTGTCGGACGCCGCCGATCCCCAGACCCGGACCTATGAGGCCCGCTATGTGCTCGACGGCGAGGCCGCGGCAGCACCGCTCGGCGCGACGGTCACCGTTCGGCTGGCCAGTCAAGCGGACCAGCCGGAAGTCCAGGTGCCGCTGGGAGCCGTGCTCAACGACGGCCGGAAGACCGGCGTTTGGGTCTTGGACAGCGCTACCTCGACCGTACGCTTTCAGCCCGTCAAGCTTGTTCGGGTGAGCGGCGAAACCGCCGTGATCTCCGGATTGAGCTCTGGTGATCCGATTGTTTCGCTCGGCGCTCATCTCCTCCAGGAGGGCGCTCGCGTCAGGACTGCGTTGGAAAGCAGGAGCAACTGATGAGCCTCAATCTTTCCGCTCTCGCCGTTCGCGAACGGGCCGTCACCCTGTTCTTCATCCTCCTGCTGGTGGCCGCTGGCGCCTACTCCTTCGTCATGCTTGGACGAGCGGAGGACCCCTCCTTCACCATCAAGACCCTGACGGTCACGACGGCATGGCCGGGCGCGACGGCGCGCGAGATGCAGGACCTCGTTGCCGAACCGTTGGAGAAGCGGCTTCAGGAATTGACCTGGTACGACCGGGTCGAGACGACCACCCGTCCGGGCTACGCGTACATGACGGTGACGCTGAAGGACAGCACACCGCCATCGGTCGTGCAGGAGGAGTTCTACCAAGCCCGTAAGAAGCTCGGGGACGAGGCCCGCAGCCTGCCGGCCGGCGTCTTCGGCCCCTTCGTCAACGACGAATATTCGGATGTGAGCTTCGCCCTCTATGCACTCAAGGCCAAGGGCATGCCGATGCGTGAGCTGGTTCGGCAGGCCGAGGTGATCCGCCAGGACCTCCTGCATGTGCCCGGCGTCAAGAAGATCAACATTCTCGGTGAACGACCCGAACAGATATTTGTCGAATTCTCCTATGCCAAACTGGCAACCCTCGGCGTATCGGCACAGGATATCGTCGCCGCCTTGCAGCGGCAGAACACCGTCACACCGGCAGGTTCGATCGACACCCAGGGGCCGCGGGTCTTCATCCGGGTCGACGGCGCCTATGACAGCGTTCAGGCGATCGCCGACACGCCGATCGTCGCTGCGGGGCGGACGCTGAAGCTCTCCGACATCGCCGAGGTCCGCCGCGGCTATGAAGATCCTCCCACCTACCTCATTCGACGCCAGGGTGAGCCCACCATCATGCTCGCGGCGGTGATGCAAGAGGGCTGGGATGGCCTCGCGCTCGGCAAGGCGCTGGAGGAGAGGACGGCGGCCATCGCACAAACACTGCCGCTCGGGATGACACTCGACAAGGTGACCGACCAGGCCGTCAACATCACCTCGGCGGTTGACGAGTTCATGATGAAGTTCGCAATGGCGCTCGGCGTGGTGCTGCTGGTGAGCCTGCTCAGCCTCGGCTGGCGCGTCGGCATCGTCGTGGCGGCCGCCGTCCCTCTGACGCTTGCCGTCGTGTTCCTCATCATGCTCGAAACCGGCCGGTTCTTCGACCGCATCACGCTCGGCGCCCTCATCCTGGCGCTTGGTCTTCTCGTGGACGACGCCATCATCGCCATCGAGGTGATGGTGGTGAAAATGGAAGAGGGCATGGACCGCATCAAGGCGGCGGCCTATGCGTGGAGCCACACGGCGGCGCCGATGCTGTCCGGAACACTCGTGACGATCGCCGGATTCCTGCCGGTGGGCTTCGCACGCTCGACGGCCGGCGAATACGCCGGCAACATCTTCTGGGTCGTGGGGTTCGCCCTCATCGTCTCCTGGATCGTCGCGGTGGTCTTCACGCCCTATCTCGGCGTCAAGATGCTGCCCGCGATCAAACCGATCGAGGGTGGTCACCATGCGATCTACGACACATCGAACTATCGGCGTCTGCGACGGCTCATCACCTTCGCCGTGCGCCACAAGTTTGTCACCTGCGGCATCGTCGGCATCGCCTTCGCGCTTTCCGGCGTCGGCATGGGCGCCGTCAAACAGCAGTTCTTCCCGACATCCGACCGCCCCGAAGTGCTGGTGGAGGTTCGCCTGCCGGAAGGCACCAGCATCCAGACGACGACCGCCACCGTCGAGAAGCTCGAACACTGGCTGGACGACCAGCCCGAGGCCAAGATCGTCACGAGCTATGTCGGTCAGGGCGCTCCCCGCTTCTTCTTCGCGATGGCGCCGGAACTGCCTGATCCTGCCTTCGCCAAGATCGTCGTGCTGACACCGGACGCTGAGGCGCGCGAGGCTTTGAAGCGCCGGCTCCGAGAGGCGGTGTCACAGGGGCTCGCACCCGAGGCCTATGTGCGCGTCACTCAGCTTGTGTTCGGCCCCTACACGCCGTTCCCGGTCGAGTTCCGGGTCATGGGACCCGATCCCGCGCAGCTGTACGCGATCTCTGAAAAAGCCCTCGATACGATGCGGGGCATCCCGGACGTGCGGCAGGCCAACCGCGATTGGGGCAACCGCACGCCCGTGTTGCGCTTCATCCCGGATCAGGATCGCCTGAACCTCCTCGGCCTCTCGCCGGCGGAGGTTGGCCGGCAGCTCCAATTCCTCCTCACCGGCATCGCCGTGACGCAGGTCCGCGAGGACATCCGCAATGTCCCCATCGTGGCCCGCAGCGCCGGCGGCGAGCGGCTGGATCCGACGCGTCTCGCGGATTTCTCACTGACGAGCCGGGACGGCCGCCAGATTCCGCTCGACCAGATCGGCCATTCGGAAATCCGTCTGGAAGAGCCGATCCTGAAGCGCCGCGATCGCACGCCCGTCATCACGATCCGCTCGGACATCAATGAGGCGACACAGCCTCCGGAGGTTTCCAAGCAGATCATGACGGCCCTTCAGCCGCTGATTGCATCCCTTCCGGTCGGCTATCGCATCGAAATGGGGGGGTCGATCGAGGAGGCGGCCAAGGCCAACGCGGCGTTGGGTAAAGTCTTCCCGGCCATGATCGCCGTCACGCTGATCGTCATCATGCTGCAGGTGCGATCCTTCTCGACAATGGCCATGGTGCTGCTGACGGCACCGCTTGGCCTTGTCGGCGTCGTGCCTATGTTGCTCACCTTCAACCAGCCCTTCGGGTTCAACGCCATCCTGGGCCTGATCGGACTGGCCGGCATCCTGATGCGCAATACACTGATCCTGACCGAACAGATCAAGGAGAACCGCGCTGCCGGCCTCGACGCCTATCACGCCGTCATCGAGGCCACGGTGCAACGCACGAGGCCCGTGATCCTGACCGCGCTTGCCGCCGTACTGGCCTTCATTCCCCTCACACACTCCGTCTTCTGGGGATCGATGGCTTACACGCTGATCGGCGGCACGGCGGTCGGCACGGTGCTAATTCTGCTCTTCCTGCCGGCCCTCTATGCGGCGTGGTTCCGGATCAAGCCTGAGGTCGTCGATGAGGAAAAGCAAGGCACTGAGTCGCAAAGACTTGCTGTTGTTGCTGCGGCAGCCGAATAGCGCAGATCCGAGCCATGGGCTCTGAACCAGGACGAGTATTTCAACGTGCACGACGACGTTCCGCTCGAGATCACTTGCTATATTCTCGATCACTGCCTTGGCTTGCATCTGCAGCGCGCCGCCCGTGTGGTCGCGCGACGTCTCGACGAGGCGCTACGACCGCTCGACCTGACCAATGGGCAATTTGAGCTCCTCGCCTTGCTCAGGCAGACACCCGCGCAGGGGATTGCGTCGGTCGCGGAACGGCTCGGCAGGGATCGCACGACGATTACCGCAATCCTCAAGCCGTTGAAGCAACGCGGGCTTGTCGCGGTGACGGTCAATCCCGATGACAGCCGCGGCCGTAGGCTCTCCCTGACGCGAGCCGGCAGAGACCTGTTGGCCGCTGCCATCCCCCATTGGGGTCGGTTTCATCTCCGCATGGATCACCTGTTCGCAAATGATGAAGTCGATCTGCTGCGACGCTCACTGACGACTTTATCGCGGATCTGAGAGTGTCCGAAAGACGAGGAAGAAAGATGAAGTGGTTTCTGGAGAGGATGCGTTTGTATTCCGAGGCGCTTTCTGGCATCGATGATTTGACAGGCGAGGAACTGCTGCAACTTCAAGCCCGGGTGCAACTTTTGGAGAGCGAGATCGCTCGTCTGAAGGCTCTCGTCGAGGCGCTTCGGCCCCGCGGCTGAAACCTGGGTAGGTGCTGTCGGACTGAGGCAAGGCATTTTAAGGGAAGGACTGCTCATGGCACGAAGCGGAATTTGCTTGGTTGTCTGCACTTGGATCGAAAGCTGACTATCAGCAATGGTGGCATATTCTCAATATGAGCAGCATTCCGGCTGCGCCGATCAATCCTTGGTTTTTGCGTCTTCGTTTTCGCGTTTAGGGGTGAGCCTGTCGAGAGCCGCAAGTGCCCTGTTCTCGATCCTCAGTGCTTCTGCCCGCAGGCGATCGTAAGTGCGCTGATGCATGCCGGAAGGTCGAGGTGGCCAAGAATCATGAATCGATAGACTGCCATTGAGACGCGCCCTGATATTCTGAGCTTGGGTGATGTTTCGGAAGAGGTCCGACTCGCTTTGTGAACGATAGGCAAGGGCATGAGCCTCGCGGGATGCGAACTGCTTGCCGCCTTCGGGCAAATAGAGAATGCGAGCCCGCTTCTGCATCATTGGACAGATAAACCACAGGCGAATGCCGCCAAGGTGCGGCTTCGTCGCGACGAGCCTCACCGTCTGATAACGTCTAACCTCGTGCATCTGGAATGAGAAGGTGAGGCTTGCGGCCTCGGGATCAGTTAGATCGCCGCAGTACTGGATCGTGAGGCTGCGAGATCTGAGAGGAGCGGCAGCGCTCCATTGCCCTTCCATCTCTGTACCGAGCCGTAGTCGACCGGCACGGGCGAGCGACGCAATATCCAGTGCGTAAGCACGTTCGACAAGACCACGGCGTGAACGCCATATCGATAGATTGCCTGATCCAACACCACCCATGAATGCCACCTGTATTATCGCGAAATCATTTGCCAAAGAAGGTTGCACTGCAGATAACTATTGGTCGTAATGGGCTGAAAATTCCTGTATAATCAGCTTGTTATGCAATGGGCGATAGGTTGCAGCACCTGCAGCTTTGGGTGCAAACTGCAACTGCAACTGCAACTGCAACTGCAACTGCAACTGCAACTGCAACTGCAACTGCAACTGCAACTGCAACTGCAACTGCAACTGCAACTCGCTTCTGCTGAATGTCATGAGGCCCTCAGTGTCCCGCAGATTCTGCATATCGCTTGCGAGCTGTTCGGTGAATGTCTTGCGAGATGGATGCGCGCTTGCCGTAGATCCACCCTTGCGGTCCGCAGTCGATACCAAACTCCTCGGCGTCCTCAGGGTCCATTCCTTTGCACAGGTACTTCAGCTTCCCCATGGTCGCTTGCAAAGTTGGGTTCCCTCTGCCAACACGCGTGAACGCAACGGCACGATCGTTCAAGCCATGGCATTCCTCGTCGAGCACATTGCGCACCTGCTCCTTGAAGCCACGAAGGACCGCGGGAGGACAATGCATCAGGATGTGCGTGTTGGGGCAGCCGTCGGGATTCTCACGAACCGCAATCTGCGCGAAGACCTCGCAGTATCGCGGCTTGAGCCATTTCCTGCTCAGTTCCATCAGCCGACCGAGAATCCGACCATCCGGATCATCTCCGACCCACGTGCGGGACCAGTTGATGTCGATGCAAAGATTGAGTGGGTACCCAATCGCATAGGCGAAATCAGCCGCATCGAGCATGGCCACAACTTGAGCTTTCGTGAGCCGATCGGACGACCACCGGCGGGGGCGGGCTGACACGGGAAGATCGTGGGATTTACTGATCCTATTACGAACTACGCGTGCGCGCGAGGGAAGCGCGCGAGCGGCCGCAAGACGAACGCCGTGCGGCAGAAGGATTTGAGGGGTCTTTTGGCGAGCTTTCGACCTCACTGTCACTTGCCATGGCCTTTCCAAGTTTGCAGTCGTTCATCGTGTTGCTCTCAAAATCCGATTTCAGTTTGCCTGGTCAGGTCTTTTAGGCGGCAAATCCGGTGGTCATCCCGGCCGGGCGCCGCTCATGTGCCAGCCTTCACGACAGGCAAGGCCATCCAGCGCCGGACATCGCCGATCCGATATTCAACAGCATCGGTGCAGGACGCGGGTCTCAGGCAGAACGGGCCACGGCCTTCTCGCTCCCAGCGGTGGAGCAACGCGACCGAGCACCCGAGGAAGAGCGCGACCTCTGCGGCGGAAACGATCGTGTCGACCGGTAGACAAGCGAGCTCAATCGGGGTCCGGATGAGGGTGGGAGGCTGTTGTGGCTGCTTCGACATGGGATTGCTCGGGAACAGGTCAGACTAGGCCCGCGACGGGCCAGAGTTGCTAGTCGAGCAGCGGCTCTTGCTGTTGGCCCACGTGCGCAGGTCGTCAATGCTGTAGACGATCAGCTTGGGCGAGAGCTTCTTGTAGGTCGGGCCGGTGCCGCGCAGCCGAGCGTGGTTCAAAAACGAGGCCGAGACGCCGAGGTAGCGAGCGGCCTCGGGTGTCCGCAGGTGCTGCAACAGGTGCGGCTCAGATGGCTCGTGCGCGAGTGATGGCCGAGGCTGCTGAAGCGATTTTGGCGCGGCTTTTGCCTTCATTGTTGGGTGGGCGCTGGTCATCGTTGTCCACTCTGTCGGGTTCTGTCCCAAGAACTGTGTTGTGAATAGAAAGTTGCAAGATGCTGATCCTGGGAAGATGAAGTTGATTGTGGACAACTTCTCGATTGTATCACCGTGAGCCGTAACGGTTATGGCTACTTGCACTTTCCTTTCCTATTCGAGTCGATGTTGGTGGGAATAGCTTTTGTGCGGAACCAAGAAAAGAATTCTTGTGGCATATTGCTACAGAATACTTTCTAGTTGTGGCAATCCGCCATAACGGATTCAGCAATTTCAAGGGCTTATCGCACAGCAAGACCGGCTGCCGCGTGGGGCAGAATTGGGGCAAAAGGGTCTGTGTAGGCTGCTCACGCGTGCACAGGATGCGCGGTGGCTTGCCCAAGGTGGCACTCAAGCAACAATGCGTGTGATTTCAGCCGCGAGCTTCTGAAGGGCATCGCGCTTTTCGAGCACATAATCGTGGCGATCATAAATGCCAGCCACACCCGGAATCGTGTGGCCAAGGACCCGCTCGGCGATCTCGCCGCTGATGCCGGCGCGGCTCATCAGGGAGCGTGCGGTGCGACGCAGATCGTGCAACCGCCACCCCGTGACGCCGCTGGTGCGATCAATGCCAGCCTTGGCCTTCGAGAAGCCGGAGATCGGCGTGCGGCCTATGGTGCTAAACACGTACTCACCCGAGCGGGGAAGGGCCGCCAGGATGGATTGCACCTCCTCAGTCAGCGGAACGGTATTGGCCCTGCCGTTCTTGTAGCGCTCCCGGGGAATGGTCCAGAGGTCCCTATCAATCTCGCGCCACCGCATATGCGCGACCTCGTCCCGACGTTGGGCCGTCAGCAGCAACAGCTGAACGAACGGGCCGAACGGGTAGGGGATTTGCTGCAGGCTCTGCCAAAGGGCTCTGATCTCGGCGTCGCTCAGCACGCGGTCGCGGGCTCGGGCTGTGTGGCTAGTTCGGGTCATGCCCTTGACCAGTGGACTGTGAAAGCGCTCATCCCGGGCGGCATGCCAGTTGAACAGCTTGCGGATAACCGCCAGCACGTGGTCGGCCAGAGCAGCGCTGCGCCTTTCCTCGATCGCGTCCAGGAGGGTGGCCACATCGGAGCGCTGGATCTCGGTGATCGGACGCGATCCCCAGTCGGGCAGGACATAATCCCGGAGCATCCGCTCGTACTCGCGCCAGCTTCTCAGGCGGGGTTTGGCGTGGCGCGCGACGAAGGTGGTCGCAATGGCCTCGACCGTGATGGCCATTGTCCGCTTCTTCTCCTGGGCGGCCCGGGCCGCCTCGGCGTGAAGCAACTCGCGTTGGGTGACTGGGTCGATGCCGTGGGCCAGCTTGCCCTTCACTTGAACGGCAATGTTCCGGGCCTGATCCGGGGTCAGGCTCTCGCCATAGGCTCCGATCGTGTAGCGTCGGATGCGCCCGGTTCGTCCTGGCGGGTAGCGGTACTGGACCAGGAAGACTTTGCGGCCAGATGGCGTGATCTTGAGGCCGAAGCCCGGCAGCTCCGCATCAAAGATAACCCTGTCTTTGTCGGTGGGGGCGAGCGCGTCGACCACACGTTTGGTGAGCTTGATGGGCGGCTGGTCAGAAGAAGCCATGATCGGCTCGGTAATCACATAGTAAGCACGCGATCAGCAATGACAACTTAGGATCAAACACAATGTGCAACGAAAACGCTTGCGCCACAAGGGTTCGTGGCACACGATGCGTCACAAGGCAAACATATGAGCGAAATAGCACCTAACTTTTAATCAGAGGGTCCTGGGTTCGAGTCCCAGCGCGCTCACCAATACTTTCAAAGGGCTACCGGCATCTGCCCTTTGAACCGTTTCCTCCCAGGTAGCCAATAGGTAGCCGGACGCTGAGAGCCACCCTGGTTTTTCGCTGTTCCAGGAGCCTGAGCTTGGAAGCCGGTTCTGCGAGGTGAGTCGCTCCGAACCCTGAAACTCGACACGGAGGCTATTCAGCTCCTTCATCTCGCCTTTGAACGTCGCGATCGAGCAGAGTGTCGGAATTGCTACCTCAGAATGGTCCTCGCCTGGCGAGGGCCTCAAAGCCACTT
>NZ_LCYG01000081.1:14598-44097 GCF_001017175.1 Microvirga vignae
TCAGGATCATGCCCGCGAAGATCCTTGGGCGATGCTCGCTGGATCGGTACTCAAAGCATTCTCGCGGGCAGCATCCGATAGCGCTGTTGGGCTGCAGTGTGCCTTAAAATCAAGGCCGTACCGGAACATCTGTTTTGAGCTGGTGAGCGGACCTTGACACGGCTGCGCTGAACGTCCGAGTTTGACCGAACCTGTGTGAAAACGCTGACCAAGCATGGCTTGGAGCAATCTTCCGTCTTGCGGCCCCTGTGCAGACCGAGATTTCCCCGGTGCAGAGGCATAAAATTGTACAAATAGTTCGCCAAGATCGAGCCTGTCTGCATTTTCACACAAGCTCAACTCCGAACTGACCTTCAGCCTGAGGCTTGTCTAAACTGGACGGCAGCAATTCTTAGCTGCGCTGAAGAGAAAGAGTAACACAGTTTCGCAACCCAGACGCTATCAGCCTGCCTCGCCCACTCTGGCACTAGGTAGAGTACCTCCGGCCGGAGGTAGGGCATCCACTTCCTCGTGCCGCGGAGGGAACTTGGACAAGTCTGTCTCTCCGGACATGTCTTGGCGCATCTTCAGATCCCGGCTGCCGTCTTCATCGGCGGTATGGTGCCCTCCCGCTTGAAGTTGCCGCCGCATGGTTTGCTCAAGACTTGTTTGTGTTGCCAATGGTCACAGGATGTTGCCTCGTTATCATGCGCCGGGGTTTGCAAGATCCCGTATCTGATGACGCCGCACAGGCTCTACAATGCTGCTATCCGGTGGAATGGAACTTCAGGTAAAGTTCGGACAAAGAGGGGGGCCTCGATGGACATCGGCGCCTCGATGGACATCGGCGCATGGCTCCGACCCCTCAATCTCGATCAATATATAACAACGTTTCAAGACAACGCTGTCGATGCTGAGATACGGCCTGAAGTAACTGAGGCTGATCTCAAGAAGCTGGGAGTGCTTCTTGGCCACCGGAAAAAGCTGTTCAAGGCCATCGCTGCATTTCGTGACGAGCAGAAGCTCAAGTCCAAAGATCGCCTTCTGCTGTAGCAAAGTCAGCTGCAGAAGCAACCCTGCTGAGGCTCCAAAAGCTTCCGGATGAAACTTGAGCAACAAGTCAATTAGTTTCAGTTCTGTGCAGATAAGCCACGATCAGCGGAATCCTCCTCCGCCACTGACATAGACTGTATCGGCTGTCATGAAATGGCAGGCATCCGAGCACAGGAAGAGGACCAGTTCACCGATTTCGTCCGCTTCGGCGTTCCTCTTCATTGGAATGTCATTCATCAGCCGCTCGACCATCTCCTTCGACGTTCCCGATGCAGCTTGGAAACCCGTGTTGACCGCTGCCGGCGAGATTGACAGGCACCGGATCCCGCGATCCGCGAACTCGCGCGCCACGCCCATGGTCATTGTTACCACAGCGCCCTTTGCCGAGGCGTAATGGACCGATGTGCCCGGACCACCCCGCTTGTGCGCCATGCTCGCCACATTCACGATGGTACCGCCGCCATTCTCCAGCATGTGCGGAAGCACCTCCTGCATGCCGTAGAAAGTGCCTTTCACGTTCAGATCGAAGCTTAAATCAAACAGCCCGTCGTCGATTTCAAGGAAGCCACAGCGCTTCAATGCCGATCCTGCCGAGTTGAAGAGGAAGTGAATGCGTCCGAAACGTTCCACGCCCGCTTGAACGAAGTTTCGGACGTCCGTGCGCTTGGTTACGTCGGTCTTGATGAAAATCGCCTCGCTTCCTTCGGCCTCGATAGCCTGCACGGTCTCAGCGCCGCCCGCATCATTGATATCGCCGCAAACGACTCGTGCGCCCTCGCGAGCGAAGATCACAGCCGCAGCCCGACCGAGACCGCTTGCGGCTCCCGTTATCGCGATTGTCTTTCCTTTGAAATAGTTTGGTGTTCTCGCCATCTTGTTCTCTTGAAGAAGCTGTTTGTTGCCACTCCTGTCCGCACGCTTACGGAAGGGCTTCAGGAATCGCTGCGCTTTGGGCTTTGCAGTTCTCAGCCGCGTGAATGCCCGCGATGCGACCATAGACGGCGCCGCGCAATACCGACGTGGCGCCCGTGTACCGGCCGTAGTAGATGCCCATGGTCTCGCCGGCTGCGTACAGGCCGGGTATCACACGCCCATCATGGTCAACGACCTGCGCCGAGGTGTTGCAGCGAAGTCCGCCGAATGTGAAGCAGTTGGCGGAGCTGATCGGCCATGCGCGGTAGGGCGGCTTCGCGATGGGACGGGCCCAGTTGGATTTGGGTGGCTGTAGACCGCGGGTCGCAAGCCCATCTTTCTCCAGCGGCTTGAACTCGCCTGACGCGGTCGCGGCGTTGAACTCTGCTACCGTTCGTTCCAGGTTGTCGGCAGACACGCCGATCTGCCCAGCGAGTTGAGCCAGCGTATCCGCCTGATAGGGTTTCTCGTCAGTTCTGACTGTTCGCTGCCAGTTTGGCACATCGTCGAGACCCGCGTCGCAGATGGCGTACGCGATACCGCCCGGCAGGCGATTGATGACCCGTGAGATGTTCTCGTAAATCGCGTCGACGGCGTCCGAGGCTTCGTCGATGAAGCGTCTGCCGTTCTGATCGACGAGAATGCCGTAGGGGAACATGAACACGATTGGCTCGGAGACGCCGGATCGCGGATCGATCGGCTCCGCGTGGTACTCAGTGAAGTCGCCGCATGGTGCTGCGCCGACGGCAAGCCCCATCCGTATTCCTTCGCCCCTGTTGTAGTATCCGCCGCGCGCCACCGGCCGAACATAGCGCGATGCCGGGCCTAGATAACGGGCCTGCATCTCAGCGTTGCCCTCGAAGCCACCGCATGCAAGCACGACGGCCCCCATGAAGCGGTGATTGCGGCTCTCGCGCGATGTTGCACGCAAACCTACAATCCGACCGTCCTCGTTCTGAATCAATTCCTCCGCCGTCGTTTCGTAGAAGAACTCGACTCCGAGTTCGTCGGCTCCTTTTGCAAGTGCCTCCAGCAAAGCCCACCCGCCACCGACCGGGCTAATGCGTGTCGTTGACTGCGTGATCAGGTAGCTCGCCATGTCCGAATAAGTGACCCCGAACTGCTTCATCCATTGCAGTGTCGGCCCTGCTTGCGCAGCAAGGGTCGCGACGATCTCGGGATCAGTGAACGACAGCGATTTCACAATGGATGGCCATTGTTCATAAGGGCTCGCCGTTTCCTGGACCAAGCTCGGATCGAGGTGGAAACCCGAGTTCGCCATGAAGTGCTCCTCAAAGTCGTCCGACACCTCGTGCTCGTTTTTCATCCGCAAGAATGCCTCGGTCCAGCGCGTGTTGCCGCCACGTTCTTCGAAAGGCGCGCGCTCAAGCACCGCCACCTTCGCACCCCCTTGGGCCGCCGAGACCGCCGCTGACAAGCCGGCGATCCCGCAACCGGCAACTATGACATCATATGTCCGTATCATGGTGTCCTCTGTGATAAAGGTTGCTCACGCTTTCGTTTCCCAACGGGTGAACCCGAGCTGGGACGGATCGGGGCGCATGTCCGCGTTCGATTGGCGCTCTTTAAGGACCCAGCGGCCTTCCTCCTGGATCAGCGTGTCGGTATAGACGGTTTGCAGGTATAGTTTGGGGGCTTCTCCCTTGCTCACTCCCGCCAGCAAGAGATAAACGGAGCTGGAAACCGTCCCGTCGCCGTTGCGTTCGACAAGCACCTGGTTGTTCCAGTGTCGTGTCTGGATCCCCTTGTCACTCCAACGCTTGAAATGGTCCACTGCGAAGACCTCCAGTTCGGCTCGGCCATTGCACTCGCCAAACGTGGACGAGAGATACCGCCCATTCTCCGCATAGCATTGTGCCCAGCCGCGACCGTCGCCCGAGTCGATCGCCCTCGCGTAGCGTGCGTAGAGCTGCATGATTTCAAAATAGTCGTTGGCCGAGATGTCCATTGGGCGTCCTCCCACGCTGAGTCCTTGTTCTTGCGTTTTTCCTTTCGCAGTGCCCGAACCGCGTTCGGGCACTGCCTTTTCGGGGAAGTGCTGGGATCAGACCTTGATGGCGAAGGGATCGCGCTCCTCGTCCGAAAAGTCGATCATGACGTTCTTCGTCTGGAGGAACTCTTCCATCGCAATAACGCCGCGTTCCTTTCCATAGCCGGAGTCCTTGAACCCGCCGAACGGCGCCATCACCGATGCCGCACGATAGGTGTTCACCCAAACCGTTCCGGCATGAATCGCGCGGGACATGCGCAGCGCACGAGAAAGGTTTGTTGTCCAGACGCCCGATGCGAGACCGTACTTCGTGTCGTTTGCAATGCTGATAGCCTCCTCCTCCGTGTCGAACGGAATGATCGAAAGTACCGGACCGAATACCTCCTCTTGAGCGAGCGTCATGGAGTTGCGAACATCGGTGAATATCGTCGGCTCGATAAAGAAGCCGTTCGCGAGGTTTTCGCCGGTCGCAGCTTTTCCTCCACAGGCGAGGGTCGCGCCCTCTTTTACGGCGTTGTCGATCGAGCCGAGGATCCGCTTGAACTGGGGCTCATTGGCGGCGGTGCCCATTTCAGTGCTCTTGTCGAGCGGATTGCCCAGCTTGATTTTTCTCGCCCGTTCCACAAGCCGTTCAGATACGTGCTTAGAGACGCCACGCTGTACGAGTAGCCGCGACCCAGCGATACAGGTCTGCCCCGTCGCCGCAAAGATCCCAGCTAGCGCGCCGACGACAGCCCGGTCGAGATCGGCATCGTCGAAGATGATGTTTGGGGACTTGCCGCCCAGCTCCAGAGTCACCGGAACCAGGGCTTTTCCCGCATCGGCCGCGATCTGGCGACCGACAGCCGGACTTCCGGTGAAACTTACGCGGTCGACGCGGCCGCTCGTCAGAAGTGCCTGGCCCGCACGGTAATCGCCCGTGACGACGTTAACGACACCCGGTGGGAATCCGGCTTCCTTGATGAAGTTGGCGAATTCAAGCGTGGTGACCGAGGCGTGCTCAGATGGCTTGATGACCACGCAGTTGCCTGCAGCGAGCGCCGGTGCGAGCTTGTTGGACAGAAGGCCCATCGGCGAATTCCACGCCGTGATGAGCACGGCGACGCCCACCGGCTCACGACGGGTGAAGTCGAATACATTCCGCTGGTCGAGCGGAATGGTGTCGCCGAAGATCTTGTCGGCGCAGCCGGCGAAGAAACGGTATGCGCGCGCCGCAAATCCCATCTGGCTGTAGGTTTCACGGATTACCTTGCCGTTGTCGGTGGTTTCCATGATGGCCATGCGCTCGGCATTCGCATCCAGAATGTCGGCGAGCCTGTGAAGGAGCTTGGCACGATCATAACCGGAGGTCTTGCTCCAGACGGTGTCATAGGCATGCCGCGCGGCGGCAATGGCATCAGCCACCTGGGCAGCGCTCGCCTGGGGAACCGATGCCCACTCTTCGCGCGTGTACGGATTTACGGCGGGGAAATACTCCTGGTTTCCGGTCCTCACCCGTTCGTTGTTGATGAAGAGATCATAAGTCGTAGCCATGGCCGTTGCCTTCCTGTGTCAAAGTCTGAGCGTGGATGGAGCCTGATGACGTGTTCAGGCCGCGATTTTCGGCCGCAAGGTCTGACGAACGACCTTTCCGGCTGAGAGGAGATCGAACCCCCTGTTGAGGGTGGAAAAACTGACATCGCCGCTACGGAGTCGGTCGACGGGAAGGCGTCCCGCCAGATAGAGCTCCATGAACCGAGGGATATCGCGCTGTGGGACACAACTCCCCATGTAGCTGCCCTTGATGGTCCGCTCGTCAGACACCATCGGTGCATGCGCGTAGGCAACTGTCTTCGTCGGATTGGGCAGGCCGGCGCTGATGGTCGTGCCGCCTCGGCCCGTGATGGCATAGGCGGTCTCCATCGCCGGAATCGAGCCTGCCATTTCAAAGGCGAAATCGACGCCTCCGTCGGTTAGATCCCGCACCTCATCCACCGTCCTGTCCGTGCCGGCGAGGACAGCGTGGGTGGCGCCGAGCGATATCGCCAGCTCCAGCTTCTCGATGCTGAGGTCTACGGCAATGATCGGATAGGCTCCGGAGGCGACAAGGCCGATCAATGCGTTCAACCCGACACCTCCGAGCCCCACCACCGCCGCGCTGTCGCCCGGGCGAACCCTGCCCGTATTCATCACGGCGCCGACGCCAGTCACTACGGCGCAACCGAACAGCGCTGCCACTTCCAGCGGCACGGCCTTGTCGATCTTGACGAGTGAGTTTTCCGCAACGACAGCATACTCCGCGAAAGTCGAAAGCCCGCTATAGTGGTGGATTTCGGCACCGTCGCACGAGATGCGCCGCGCCCCGGACTGGAGCGTTCCTTCCGCGCGCGCCTGCCAGGACCGTGTGCAGAGATTGGGGCGGCTATTGGAGCAGTAGCGGCACTCGCCGCAGCTGGCGACAAAGACGGCCACGACATGATCGCCAGGGCTGAACCGGCGCACACCTGCCCCGACTTCCCGCACGATGCCAGCCGCTTCGTGCCCCATCACAGTCGGAACCCTGCGCGGGCGCAGCCCCTCAATGGTCGACAGATCGGAATGGCAGAGTCCGGCCGCCTCCACCTCGATCAGAACTTCGCCCCCGCCGGGAGGATCGAGCTTGACCTCCTGGATGCGGAGTGGGAGCGATTTTTCATAGGGTTGCGGCAATCCTTGCTCGAAGAGAACAGCAGCTTTCATCAGCATGGTACTTGAATCCTGTTGATCTTACGGCGGTCAGTCGGCAGTGGGATCGACATCAAGACGCACGACATCGCCCTCTAGACTGCTGGACACCGCGGGATAGCGCTTGAGGACCAGTGGATCGTGGCCGGGAATCACATGATCTGGACTATCGGCAAGCGAGAGGCACGTCTGGTAGCCACGCACCGTGTCCTGGAAGTTATAGAGCACCGGAAAAGGGTTGTTCTGCTGGAAGTTGACGTAGAAATGTGAGGCATCGGACGCCAGCACGACCCAACCGCGCCGGGTGTAGACACGCACCACTTGCATGCCGGCTGAATGTCCGCCGACCTCATGAATGCTGACGCCTGGCGCGATCTCGCTCGACTTCTCATGAAAGGTGACGCTGCCTTCGAACAAGCGTTTCACGACCGTGCAGACGTCGTCGACCAGGAAAAAGTTATTAAGCGCGGGTATGCCCATGTCCTGGCTAGTGACATTGCGCATCTCGGCGACCTGCAGATGCACCTTGGCATTGATGAACTTGTCTATGTTGCCAGCATGATCCCAGTGCATATGGGTGATGATCACATCCTCCACGCTCGCAGGATCAATGCCGATTGCCTCTAGACCTTTGGTTGGACAACGAATGAATTCATGTCCGCGCTGCGTGCATTTCCAATCACGGGATCCGGTATCGATAACAATGATGCGTTGCCTGTTGCGGATAACCCAGACAAAGAAGTCCATCGGCATCGGAGCCTCATGAACGTCCTTGCCATGACAAAACAGGCAGTTGTGGAACCGCATCCGATACGGGCTCGTGGCGTAGCGTATCGCATAGACTTCATAAGGCTCTGGTGTGCTCATGTGCCCATCTTCCTTGTTACCCTGCGGAAGTGAAGTGCGCAGCCGGATCTGCATCCTGTGAGCAGATCCGGCTGGGTATCAGCGCATCATGACGGTCGGTAACCATAGGGTGATCTCCGGGTAGGCCAGCAGCAGGCCTAGCGTGATCAGTTCCAGGAAGACGAAAGGAATAGCGCCTGTATAGACCTGTCTGGTGGTCACCTTTCCCTTTCCTGCCCCGGCAACGACAAAGAGGTTGAGCCCCACCGGCGGCGTAATGCAGGACAGCTCGATCAGTTTCACCATGATGATGGCAAACCAGATTGGGTCATATCCGAGCCCAGTGACGATGGGATGCACCACCGGCACGGTCATGACCATCATGGAGATCGGGTCCATCAGCATGCCGAGCACGATGTAAAGCGCCACCAAAGCCATCAGCAGCACCCAGGCCGGTAGTCCAAGGTCCTGGATCACGCCCAGTGTGTCACCGATGAAACCGGTGACGAGCAGCAGGCGGGAAAACGCAAGACCTCCGATCACGATGAAGAACATCACCGCAGTGGTGGTGGCGGCCTCGGACATGCTGCTGGTGATCGTGTGCCGGTTCATGCGGCCAGTCACCATGATGACGACGATGGCTCCGACTGCACCAACCGCGCCAGCCGCCGAAGGAGACACCAATCCGGAATAGATCCCGCCGACCACGATGAGTGCGATAAAGGCAATTGGCCAGACGGACTTCAGGCTTGCAATCCGCATTTTAAGCGGAAAGTGACGCTCTGTAGGCGGTGCCCAATCCGGCCAAATACGCACGAAGATAGCGATGCCCACGATATAGACCAAGGCAGTGAGAATGCCTGGGACGATGCCCGCGATCAGGATCTGCCCAATGGACTCGTTCGTGAGCACGCCATAGAGCACCATGGTGATCGACGGCGGGATCATGGCCGCGAAGGTGCCGGCGGCTGCGATGCAGCCAGCCGAGGCTGCTCGATTGTAGCCGAGCTTGATCATCTCAGGCAAGGCGATGCGCGTGAACAGCGCCGCACCGACGATTGTGGAGCCATTGACCGCGCCGAATGCCGCCGAGGCGCAGGTCGTCGCCATGTAGAGACCGCCTCTCACTCGGGCAAGCCACATGTCGGCCGAGCGATAGACGTCAGCAACGATACCCGACGATCCGGCAATCACGCCCATGGCTACGAACATGGGAACGGCCGAGAAGGTGTAGGAGCTGGCAGTGGCGAAGGGGAGCGTACGGAAGGTGGTGAGCGTGAAGCCAAGGCCGGCGGTGACATACATCCCCACGGCGGAAGCCGTGATCATCGCGACTGCGACAGGCAGTCCGATAGCCATCATCAGGAGCATTCCGCCGATGCACAGGCAAGCGATTGTAAAAGGATCCATCAGTCTTGCTCCAGATGAACAGCTTCTGCGCTCGCTGCGCCGCGATGCGACAGGGCATCTTTCGGCCAGAGGATAGTCCAAACGATCTGACGAGCGGTTTCGATAACGGCAATAATCAAACCGGCAGCCGACAGGAGCTTGGCGAGCCAGATGGGCACCGGCACGTAACCGGCGGATACTTCCGAGGCAAGCCAGGCGGCGTGTGCACCATCGACGGCCTCAACCGCAAGTAACAGGAAAGACAGGAAGGTGAAGACAAGTGCGAAGAAGTAAGTGATAAACTGCCAGCGGGTTGAGAAGCTATGGACCACAATATCGACGACGACATGCTGAGCATGTCGCTGCGCATACGGCAGAGCGAGAAAGATAGTCGTTGCTAACAAGGACTCGGTCAGTTCGACCGCGCCCATCATCGGACTATTCATGACGGCACGGCCGAAAGTGTCGATGGTGCCGATAATGATGATGAGCGCGACACAGATACTCGCGATCACCATGGCAATAAAGCACAGCCCGCCGGTTACGTGATCGATCGCGGCAGCGAGTCCCCGCGGCTGTGGAGCCGCGGGGAGGATGCTATTGTCAAGATGATGGGAGCCGGAGGCATTGCTCATTTGGCAGCCTCCATGACCTTTCGGGTATCAGCAACCACGCTCTTGGCCTGCTCGCAAAGATTCTTGCTGCACATTGTTTCTTCCCAGGTCTTCAGCATGTCTGGGAAGGTTGCGTTAAGCTTGTCCTGCTCTTCGAAGTGAACGACCTTGGCGCCGGCCTTTTCGGCGTCGGCCAGGTGCTTCTTCTCAGCGACGTCGAAATTTTCCTTCTCCCAGGCAACCGCAACGTCATAGGCGTCCTTGAAGATTTTCTTCAGGCTTTCCGGATAAGCTGCGAACTTTTCTGCATTGGCGAAGGACGAATAGGCGGCGATCGCACCGAAGTTGATGTCGCTCCAGTTCTTGGCGACTTCATAGAGTTTCAGGAAGCCCGAGTTTTCATTAGGATTGTAACCGCAGTCCAGACTGCCGCGCTGCAAGCCCTCGTAAATCTCGCCGAGCGGGACGTTGACCGGCACCGCGCCGATCTTCTGCATCACATAAGGAGGCCAGTCGCCGAAGGTGCGGATGCGCTTGCCCTTCAGATCTTCCATGGTCTTAACAGGCGTGGTGCACTGAAGCCTGTAGGGGGGAAGCCCGTGTATCAGGACGACCTTCAGCTTGTTCTTAGCCAGTTCATCCTGAATCGCCTTGTTGTTCGCGATCTGATATTCTTGGATGTCCATCGCGAGCTTCGGGTCCTGCCAAGTCATGGGCAAGCTGTTGATCAGGCCCATCATCGGCCACTGAGCTGGATAGTAGGTGGGCGGGAAACTGGCGAAATCGACCGCGCCGCTTGCAACAAGGTCCATCAATTCGCTTGGGCCACCGAGAGCGCCGGACCAGAAGAACTGGATCTTGACCTTGCCGTTAGTGCGCTTCTCGATTTCTTTGGCGAAGAGCTGTTCGGCCTGCGCGGACCCCCATGTCGGCGGTGCAAAATGCGCCCACCGCAGGTTCATCCTCTTGATGTCGTCCTGCGCACTCGCGGCGCCAGAAAAGGCGATAGCGGTCATGGTCAGCGCAAATGCACCGGATACTAGATTCGAAAGTTTCATTTCGTTCCTCCTGATCGTTGTTTCGATGCTTGAGATCGTCGCAAACCTGCGTTGACAGCTAGCATCTCCAGTGTTCTGGCGCTTTTTGATCTCGCTCCCTGGCGCCGGATCTCGGAGGAGCGAGTTCTCGATCAACCGCAGCTTGCTCCGAAGAGCCAGTGAGGCAGACAATCAACGATAGTCGCCGCGAATCGAGGCGCGAGAGATGCGCCGGCAAGATGCGCGGATGTCGCCATGGCCAGAGTGGCGGCGGTCAATATTGGACAGCTCCTTTGATCTGCGAGGGTCGATTGTCTGAAAGGAACGGGATAAGAATTTCTGCAAGCTCGCGGGCGCTCCCTTCAAGGGTGATGCCGTCACCATCCTCGTGCTCAATCTCCGCCAGCTCCGAATTTCGGATCAGGGCGCATACCGCACCACCTTGTCTGCCGATGAGGGCATCCTCTTCAGGCGTGACGATTTCGAGGACGAGCGTCTCGACGGGGATTGCGCGGTAACCTGAAGCGAGATCGTAATTAAGGTTCGCGGCATAGAGTTTCGCTGATCCGTCCGCCGCTTGGAGCGTGTCGAGGACCAGTGCGTGGGCAAGAGCCTCTGCATGAGGCGTAGCATCGCTGAGAATCTCAGGCTGCCACCAAGCTGATGCTATGGTCCGGTAGGTCCGCGCCCATTTCTCAGCCTTGAGGGCTCGTGCATCGCACATCTCAGCGCTCTGGCGGTAGGGCCTTACAAACTTGTCGATGGCCTTGTTTCGGGCGACCTGATCCGGGATGATGCTGTGACTTTGTCCGGCCAACACAAGACGCTTGACTCTGTCGGGGTGGCGTCCGGCGAGAGCTGCCGCTATTTTGTTTCCCGAATGATGCCCATAGACATGAGCCGCGTCTGCGCCGAGAGCAACAATGACCTCGGCGCAAAGGTCAGCGAGGTCCTCGATGGTGATGCCGGCCTCCGCGGGCGCGGAGTTTCCAAAGCCTGGGAGATCGATGGCGACGGCCCGAAAACGATCGCTCAGCACGCCAATGAGTTCCAGAAACATCCGTGACGAACGGCCGGATTGATGGATCAGCAGGACAATGCTGCCATTTCCAGCGGCAGTGTAGTGGATTTGGCCGAACCGCGTTGAAAGGTATCCCTGTTCCAAGGCCGCGTCTCCTCGATATGACAACTGTAGACAGTTTGTTGATTTACAGTCAACATGGGTTTTTAGAAATGATTTGCGTTTCTCTATTGCTTCCTTGCGCATCAAGTTGATGGAGGACATCCCATGGAACTGACCGTCAGAGAGGCTCACGCTCTTGCTTTCCAAGCGATGAGGGCGGTGGGCCATTCGGAGAAAGAGGCAGGAATCATCGCAGACCATCTGATCGATTGTGAACTCCGAGGAATCGGGTATGGAGGACTTGCTAGGGCGCTGTCGGTGGTCGAGCGCATCCGAAAACGTCCGGAGGGCCGCCGCCCGATTTCCGTTGTCAGAGAAACCCCCGTCTCAGTGCTCCTCGATGGTGGCGATCAGGCAGGCTATCTCGTTGGGCACCGCGCAACTGTGATGGGAATCGAGAAGGCGAAGGCAAATGGCATCGCCGTCGCGGGCATGCACAACACATGGTATACAGGCATGTTCGCCTATTACATGGAGATGGCGACAAAGGAGGGGCTGGTCGGCATGGCGGCCGGCGCCTCTGATTGGCGGGTCGCCCCTGCTGGCAGCAATCAGGCGCGGTTCGGCACGAACCCTATTGCCTTCGGATTTCCCTCGTCAGGGGACCCGATCATCATAGATGCGGGCCTCTCCTCTGTGATGATCAGCGAGGCGACGCTGGCGAAGCGTCTTGGGCAGGAATTGGCTGACGGTGTCGCCTATGATGCCGATGGATTCCCCACGAAAGATCCTGCAAACGGGCTCGAAGGGGCGTTCACCGTGTGGGGAGGGCACAAGGGTTCTGCCTTAGCCATCGCTGTTCAGATGTTCGGGCTCCTGTGCGGCAGTGCTCTCAAACCGGATCCTCTCTCGGATTGCGCCCTGTTCCTCATGTTCATGAGGCCAGATATCCTCATTGAGGAAGAGATTCTGCGCAACCAGATTTCAGCTTATGCGGAAGCCGTTCGCTCCGCCCAATCTATCGATGCACTTGATCCGCCGAGAATGCCCTTCGACCGCTCCGCAAATGAGCGTCGCCGTCGTCTCGCCGAGGATGCCATAGACGTTGCCGATCACGTTGTTCAGAGCCTTGAGGCTATCGTCACGGAATCGGAGCGTATGACT
Organism: Microvirga vignae; assembly: GCF_001017175.1. Classification (GTDB taxonomy): domain Bacteria; phylum Pseudomonadota; class Alphaproteobacteria; order Rhizobiales; family Beijerinckiaceae; genus Microvirga; species Microvirga vignae. The sequence continues at coordinate 27,430 of NZ_LCYG01000081.1, forward strand.
GCCGCAGTTTGAAGCCTGATGCTGTTCACCTGAGCTCGGCGGGCAGAGCCGCCCCAATCCTCTGTGCCGGGGTCACGGTCTACAAGGGATTGAAGGAAACCGACACCAAGCCGGGCGACACCGTCGTGATCTCCGGCATTGGCGGGCTCGGCCATGTCGCCGTGCAATACGCGAAGGCCATGGGGCTCAACGTGATCGCCGTCGATATCTCCGGCGAGAAGATGGCTCTCGCCCGCCAGATGGGAGCGGACGCGGCCATCAACGCGAAGACGACCGATCCGGTCGCCGAGGTCAAGAAACTTTGCGGTGGCGCGCAGGGCGTGCTCGTGACAGCGGTATCGCCCCAGGCCTTCAGCCAGGGATTGGGCATGCTCGCGAAGGGAGGCACCATGTCCCTCGTCGGACTGCGGCCCGGCTCGTTCGCGCTCGACATCTGAGACGGTTCTGATGCGCAAGACCATCCGTGGCTCGATTGTTGGAACCCGATTGGATCTCGCCGAATGCCTGCAATTCGCGGGCGACGGCAAGGTCAAGGTCCACTGCTCTCTCGAACCGCTGGAGGCGATCAACGACATCTTCGGCCGGATGCGCAATAACAAGATCGACGGGCGCGTGGTGATGAAGATCCATTGATCCGGATGAGGCCCTCCATCATTCGATCTCATCGCGTCATGAGATTGCGCGCGATCATCACCGCTGCGGCATCGACGGAGTTACCCTGGGCGGTTGGCATCAGGTTTCCGGCCTTGAGCATGAGCTCGGTCATGACGTGCCGGATCCGCTCGTCCGACTCGGCCACGCCCGCAGCGTCGAAGTCCTGGCGGATCCTGCTGAACACGTCGTTCCGCACGGGATTGGCCGTGTCCCTGGCAAGGGCATCCGAATAGGCATCGGCGTCCCGGCCGGTGATGCCCAATTTCTCCGCGGCCCATCGGCCGAGGAGTTTGTTGCGGAGGATTGTCTTCTGCACATCGTCGGAGCTGGTCATTCGAGGTTCTCCGGTTTCCGGCCGTCGGGTTCCGTGGCCCGGGAGCGCCGTTAAAGGAAACGACGGTCAACTAGCTCCTGAGTTCGGGCTTGGTCTTCAATTCGTGGCGCAAGTACCGTCGCCATCCCTCGCGCCGGCGGGCCGCCACCGGTTCGTCGTACTCGCTCGGCAGCATGACCGGCACGAACAGGCAGACGCTCTGCGTCGGCAAGACCTCGCGCCACTGGGACAGAAGTTTCTTGAAGGCTTCCCCCACGGGTCGGATGTTACGGTCGAGATCATACAGCCCACGTGGGTTTACCCGCCCTCGCTGCTCGCGGAGGGCAATGTCCCAATCGATCTGGTCCGTGAGCGAATACCAGGTGAAGCCGACGATGGGCACACGATTGTTGCGCACCCGCAGGACGTTGGCCCATTGCTTCCACAGCCAGTCAACTGCCTCGTCGCCCTCGTGGCCCTGGTCGAAGTTGGTCTCGGTGTGCATGACGGGCAGGCCGTAGCGGTCGTGATACTGGCGCGTGATCTCGTCATAGCCGAACACCTCCCCGGCGGGTCGGATTCCGCCGTCGGCGCGCACGCGGTGCTCGTTGGAGTGATAGAAGTCGTTGCCCATGATGCAGTGGTGGCGCAGGGTGTTGTCCAGGAAGAAATGGTATTCCTCCCGTGTCATGCCGTTATCCAGCAGGTACTCGTGCATGTGCGAGTTGACCGGATACCCGTAGTTTAGATCGAGCGAGAGGAACCGCCGGGCGTTGTAAAACTCCGCAGACTTGATCGCCTTGGGATTGTCGGCATGGAAATACTCGGTCGACTCGCTTTGGATGAAGATCGCGTCGGGACGCTCCTCCAGGATGGCGTACATGGCCAGCACGTTTGCCTTGGCCATGTGCTTGAGCGCGGTCACGAAAGCCCGATCAGTTTTCAACTGCTCGTTCCACCAGCCGAAGGCGGCCGAGAACTGGGCGCAGATGAACATCTCGTTGACGGGAGTGTAGAACTGGACCCAGGGGAAGCGGTGCGCGAAGGCCCTGGCGTACTCGGCAAACAGCGTCGGGAAATCGGGGTTCTGGAAGTCGCCGATCCAGTCCGGCACGCCGAAGTGGCACAGGTCGACGATGGGGACGACATCGCGCTCCTTCAGCCAGGCGAATGTCAGGTCCGCGAACTCCCAATCGTACCGCCCCGGACCGAGGAAGGTCTTGTGCAGTGGAGGACCGTACCGCAGGAAGCGGATGTTCAGATCCCCCAGGAGTTCGAAGTCACGCTGCCACTGACGGTAGTGACCGCATTCCTCCATCTGGTCCCGGCGCACGCGGCCGTTCTGGATCATGGGATAGCTGTTCTCGATGCCGGTCGCGAACAGGAAGAGGGTGACTCGGGTCGGTTGGCGGTCGCCGTCGTTGCGCGAATGATCTCTCATGATGTCGCTCGTTCGTTTCTCCGCCGAGGCATTGGGATCTCCCAGCCAAGCCGTAGGCGCCAGGAACGTCGCTGGGGGTGGTCGCGTGCAGCGGCGGACCCGCGGCCCCGGCATGGCTTTTTTCCGGCAGGCTTCAGTATTGCATCAATCGAGCTTCTCGCTTGATCGTTTGGGTCAGCCAATTGGCAAATTGGGACGCAAGCAGCGGTTCACGTCCTGGCTGAGGGGCACCACCACCTTTGGGGGATGCTCGTTCGCCACGAGAGCATGCGCCCGCTCCCATCCGCGGAGCGATCGTCGCGATCTACCGCAGGTCGAACTGCCCCCGGGCGATGAAGTTTGAACCCGGCGTCAAGGGCAGCAGGGATCAGCCGACCTAAAATCGGCTATCGCGGCGGCCGAAACAGCAAGCGTCGAGATGGCAGGGCCTTTCGTCTCAAAATGCCAAGCGCTTGTCTCAGTCGATCAAGCAAGTTCTCCCAACAGGATCACGATAATTCGCATGACAGCCTGTCTCGTGCCGTGCACCTGGCGGCGACAAGGAGAATGGCGATGAACAGGACTCTCTTGACTCTTATCGCTCTCGCAGCGGGCGCTCTTCTGATCCCGGATATGGCTGAGGCCCAGCGCGGCCGCGGCGGTGGCTTTAGCGGCGCAAGCCCCCGCATGAGCGGCGGTGGCTTTGGGGAGGCCCCAGGATGTACATTCCTCGGGGTGGCGGTGGTTTCCGCGGCGGCGCGATTGCAGCCCGGCCCGGCACTGGGGGCTTTCGCACGACGGCGATTGGTCGTCCCGGCTTTGGTGGATACGGAGTCCGCGCCCCTTATTACCGCGGCTACTACGGCCGAGGCTATCCGTACTATGGCGGGTATTATCGGCGTTATCCCTACTATGGCGGGGCACTGGCCGCTGGCCTGACGCTCGGCGCCCTCAGCTATCCGTACTACGGCTATGGCTACGACTATCCGTATTCCGGCGACAGCTATCCATACTACGGGAGCTATCCATACTACGGGAGCGCCTATGCTGGCCCGGTAGAAGGGCTGAGATGTTGGCAAGGACCGCCATTATGCACGGCAGCCGGCTATCCGAACGTGAGCTACCTCCGCAGGGCGCAGGGGGCGCCGTTCTGAGGCATGCCCATAGGCCTTCGGCTGCTGGTGGATACTATGCGACCCCGGTCCGAACCTGCGCTTTGACCAGTTCGGCGCCGGTTGGGGCCGGATGCTCCCGCCGCACCTCCGGAGGGCGTGCCCGCAGCGCCGTGCAGTGATCCTCTCGCGCCGACAGGCATCCGTCGCGCCGACGATCGTTCGACGCATCCGGTCCGCAGGGCTTGAACCATAGAGACTTCCCGGCGCCGGGAACGTACCGATGCCGGGCGTTGCAGGAGTAATTTCTGATGCGTCAGGTCATCGCGCTCGCGCTTGTTCCAATCATCGCCACAACGCCGGCGCCCGCTGCTCCGGGCGTGACCACCTCCAGCGTCAACTTCCGCTCCGGGCCGGGGACGAGTTTCTCCTCCATCCGGACCCTTCCGGAAGGCACCGCCGTCGACATGGGTGATTGCGAGGATTCCGGCAGTTGGTGCGCCGTTACGGTCGAGGGGCGAAGCGGCTTTGTCAGCGGACTCTACCTGCATTGGTCGGGCCTTTGCCGACAGAAGCGGGTCCAACCCGGGACCGGTGCGACGGGATGGTTCCTTGTAGCGACAGGCCTGGATGGGGAGGGCAGGGCGGCAATCGTTTGCGCTTCAGATCGGCCGCCAATCAGCATCAGAGCCAAGGCCAGGGGCGTCGGATAAAGCCAGCCATCAATGAAAGGCCGAGCATTCAAACGTTTGAGGAAAGGGTCCCGCATCAACCCCCCGTGCCGTTAAGGTTGTCCCGACAAGACCTGACACACCGACTCGGGCGATCTCAAGGCAAGAGTCGAAAAACCAGCCCATTCGTTCCTGGAGCAGCAAGGAAGAGTGGGCGATCACTGGCTCCGGCCTGAGTCGGCACAGGAGGGACCTATCATGTATAGGACGATTCGCTTGGAAGGTTGGCGGACGAGCCGACACATGCGCTCTTCCCGCCAATTGGCACCATCAATCCTTGATGTTGTTGATCACAAGGGCAATCGCGCCCGCTCATTCGCAGCCCGAGAAATATGTCCTCACGGCTTCCGCGAACTTGAATCTGTGAAACAGGAAGGTCTGGTCATGGCACTTCTCGGAAAGGCCTTGGTCAGGTCAGAAGCTTGAAGCGGACATTTTGGAAGGGCAAGGGCTGTCCCTTGCCCGTCTCACATCAGGCTCCTGCGATGCTGTTGATCCCATTGGCCAAACAGGTTGGCAGCGTCCAGGCTGCTGGCGAGATTGTAATGCTCGTCAACGATCTCCTTGTCCCGATGCTGTAGCAATCCAGTTGCGATGAAAAGTTCGGATCCAGCGTGATAGCGGGCCTTGAAGGCTCCGGAACGCGGGACATCCTTGTTGCATTGCCTCAGGCCTTGATCGGCTCATTCAGGAACAGCAACAACCATGTTCGACACCCTGCCTTCGACGCTGCTCACCCTCTTCCTCGCTTTCTGCGTTCTCTGGCTGATTGTGCAGGCTCTCCGAAGGATGCTGTCATCCCGTCGGAGGAGGCGAGAGCCCTCACCAGAGGCGGTACCGGAGCCTCGTCCTAGCCGTACTAAACTGGCTGAACCCCAAGTGGCAGGTCCCGTCTCCACCATCCCAGATGCCGCGGACGTTCTGGCGTTGAAGGCGGCCATCGACAACCTGGCGCGGCAGATTGCGGCTCTCGAGAAACGCTTGGCGCCCGAACCGACAATTCCCCAGCCAAACCAGGCTGTCCCAAACGGGAGGACAGCCGAGCCGAAACCTGAGCTGCCGCCGGTGACACCGGAGCATCGGATCTGAGGCAGGAATCAACCCGATCTTCGTGTTCCGCAGAGCCAAGGGCCTTGTGGCGCATCCTGTCAGGGGGCGGTGAGGAAAGAGCGAAACTTTTTTAGGAGCAAAATTGCAAGGCAAGGGACGGCGCCGGTCCGAGACCGAGAATCCCAGACTTTTGCCCCCATTGGCGGAGGCTCTTTAATCGCGGCACGACAGTGTCGATTAGACAGAGCGCAGCGTGGTGAAGAGCGTTGACGTTCCCGGATCGGCGCCTCCAATCTACGTTGTCTGACCCTCCGTCATCCGGCAGCTGAAACGCCCGTGCAGCCGCTCACCGACGCCGCCTGATCAGCATGGCTCGTCATCAACGCACTTCCCCCACACGATCGAAGACGACTTCACCGCCTCTGATCGTCAGATCGCACCGGGTGTCGTGCAGGATCTCCTCCGGAGACGCCGACAGGAGATCGCGAGAGAACACCGCAATATCGGCCGCGAGCCCGGGCACCAGGCGGCCCCACTCCTGCTCCGCTTTGTTCACGTAAGCACCGAACTCGGTGAAGGCTGCAATGGCCTCTGCGATCGAGACCCTCTCTCGTTCGCTCATGACCGTGCCTTGGGAGGTCTTGCGGGTGAGCATTGTAAAGAAATTGGGGAACGGATTGATATCGCACACCGGAGCGTCACTACCGGCCGCAGGCTTGAAGCCGAGATCAATCCAGGTCTTCAATGGGTAGGAAGGGTGCGCCCGCTTCTCGCCGAGCACAGAGGTGTACAGATCACCAAAATCGTAGATGAACACCGGCTGTGGCACGGGCTGGACCCCGAGCCGCGCCATGCGGGCATTCTGATCGGCCCGTGCGTAGCCGGCATGCTCGATCCGATGACGCCGGTCGGGATCCGGCATGGCGTTGAGTGCCCGTTCATATGCGTTGAGCGTTTGATCGATGGCGGCATCGCCAATGGCATGGACTGCCAGTTGGTACCCTTTGGCGTGATAGTCCTGCACGAGATCATTCATCTCGTTGTCGCGCAGGAGCAACAGCCCCTTGGTTTCAGGCGCACCGAGATACGGCTCCGTCATCGCGGCCGTTCGCCCACCAGCGCTGCCATCGGTAAAGATCTTGACTGGACCAACGCGCAGCATGGAGTCCCCTGCGCCGGTGACAACCCCATCGGCATAAGCCTGCTCCACGATACCGCCCGGACCGCCGAGCAGGCATTGGGTGGTGCGCACCGGCAGACGCCCCAGACGTTCGGCTGTGCGGTAGGCTGCAACCTCCCGGTAGCCGGCCCGCATCCCCACGCCTGCATCCATCACGCTCGTAATGCCGTAGGACAGGCACGCCCGGCCTGCATCGTCAATGGCTTGGACAAGTTCCTGATCCGTCGGCTCCGGCAGGACGGCTTTCAGCCGGTCGCGTCCTGTTTCGGCAACAAGACCTGTCAGTCTGCCGTTGCGCCGCTCGATGGCTCCACCCTGCGGGACGGGTGTTGTTTCGTCTATCCCGGCGAGGGCCAGCGCCCGTGAGTTGCAGATGGTCACATGCCCGCAGGCCCGCACAACAGCGACGGGATGTTCAGGAGCAACGGCGTCAAGCTCCTCCCGCAGCGGGTGGCGCCCCACGTCCAGGGCAAACTGGTCATACCCTCGGGCCTGAACCCATTGGCCCGGGGGCGTCACCGCAGCCCTTTCTTTGATCCGCTCGAGCAACGCCGCGAGAGTCGGCGCGGATGCCGGGCGCAGGTCGACATGGCCCATGTTCACGCCATAGGGGAGAAGGTGCATATGCGAGTCGCACAGGCCAGCGGTCGCAAGGCGGCCAGCGAGATCAATCACGCGTGTCGATGGACCAACCAAGGGCTCCATGTCCGCCGATGATCCTGCAGCCAGGACATGCCCGGCCCAGACGGCAATCGCTTCCGTCACTCCTTCAGACAGTCCACGAAACACGCGACCATTCGTGAGGACAATGTCAGCTTTTGGCAGAAACGGCATTAAATTCTCGTAAGGGAAAAGGCATCTGAGATAATCGCGAATGCGTGAGGGTGGCACAGCCATCCTGCATGTCGCAAGCGTTTGTCTCTCCTCAGTGGCTCTCACATATCGGGGACATTGAAGCCATGAGGAAGGGGAGCGAAAAGTGCATCGCTCCGGATCTCTCCAAGCTGCGAATGAAGTGCAAGGCCTTGTTGCTCCTCGGGCAGGATGCGCCCAGTCATCCATAGTTAGTTTGTCCGCAGAGTGCTGGTGTGGTGGTACACCGTCATAGGTCCTGAGCTCCTTTTGCGTTTTGCCTCACCCGTCTCTCGCCTTTATCCTTCCTCTATCGCTTGAACATCCTGAACTCAGCGACGCGAGATGACAGCACGATGGCCCCGCAATCGTAAATTATGGCTATGTTGAGCTGGGTGTGGGACCATCTTCACCAGCCCGGCTGGGGTGACACGTCGCCGGAAGGCTTGCGAACCGCGCCTACACGACAACCCATAGAAGGCCGGCAATGGTGAACAGCCATCAAGGCGCAACGGAGCGTCGGCTAACCCGAGGTGCGAGCACACACGCTTGGTCTAACCGGTGCCAATGTAGCGCGGTTCGGGGGATCTCTTCGGGGCTCCGGATTGCCCTTTCCTCGGTTCTGATGGAAATTTCATTCCGCTGATGGAGCATAGGACGATGTTGAAAAAGCAGACGATTGCCATCCAGGATGTCTATGTGCCGGTGAAGCGACGCCACACGCTGGATCCGAAGAAGGTTGAGGCACTGGCGGAGAGTATCCTCGCCAAAGGTCAGGAGGCACCTATCCTCGTGCGACCGGACGAAGGGCGCTTTGTCCTTGTTGAAGGGCTTCATCGGCTCGAAGCCAGCAAGGCATTGGGGGAGACCACCATTTCAGCCTACCTCGTCCAAGCTCGCCATCATTGAGTTGCCAGTAGGCACATCAAGGAGTTGGACGGCGCGCACCACTGGGTTACGCTTCCGGACAGGAGTTAACCGGTGACCGCCCTTTTGTCGTTGTCCTTTGAAGAATGGATCGACTTCGTCTTCGATCACCCGGCCACGGGGCCGGAGTGGTACTGGGCGGAGGATGCGCCCTACTGGGACGCGCCGGCCTGGCGAGCCACCGAATATGTGACGAGACTGTTCGAGGATCCCCTCCCGGCGCTCACTGGGTTCACCGATGCCGAAGTGAACATGGGACTGAATTATCTGATCAGTCCGGGTCTTGGGGAGCATATGGTCTGCCTCGATGATCCTTCCGTGGAGATCCAGGCACGGCTGCGCTGCGTCCGGTCGTGCGAGAGTCTGTTCCGCCAGCTCTTCCTGCCCCGATGCTCGCCGCATCTGTCCCATCGCGACGAGCCCGGATCGTCCCCGCTTAATGCGGTGTGCTACATGTGGTGGGATATCATGCCGGTCCATGGTGGCCCGCAAGAGAAAGACCGCCGCGCATTGCATGCGGCAGCTTTGGAGACAATGGACGCCATTCTTCAGATGGATTCGGTCGCGTGCCAGGAAAGCGCGCTTCATGGGCTCGGTCACTGGCACACAGCTTTCCCGGAGGAGACCGAGCGCATGATCGACGCCTTCGTCCGGTCGCACCCGCATACCCGGCCTGAACTGCTCACATACGGCAGGGGGGCACGCTGCGGCTGTGTGCTTTAAGAGACGGAGCCGCCGGCACATCCGCGGTCGGCCCCGCTCTCATCACATGGAACCAGCCAGTCCTCAGCATCGATGGACACGAACCCGCTGGTTCGGACCGACGACATAGCTTTGAACCGCGCAGCCAGGACGATCAACCCGCTGCGGGAGTGCCGGGAGAACTGTGCCAGTCACGTCGACATCTCGCGGCACGATTGTCACATTGACCTCTCGTGGCGCGATTGGGGCGGTCGCTGGGACGGGGGTTCCGTCTGGATAGCGCAGCACTGGGTCAACGACTGTTCCGTCCGGATTGCGAAGGATTTGATCGGTCTGAGCCAGAGCCGCTTCGGGCAGCATGGCCCCAAGAGCGAGAAGACTAAGCAGCAGCCTGCGGTTGATCATGGGTTCTCTCCTGCCAGAGAGCTCCCGAAGAAAACGGATGAACAGGGCTGCCAGTTCATCCGTGATCGCCTCCGCCCAGTGCCGCGCCGCCGCCAGACAGTGGGCCGAAGCTCAGGTGTTGGAGACAACGTCATCACCAGCCAGATCGAATGGCGGTCATAGCAGTTGAAGTTACCGCGCCCGCCGGTATTAGCCAGAAAGAGATCAAATAACACCCCGGAAGGGTTAAGGAAGACTGGGCCATCACGGTTGCTAGATCTTCACAGTCTAGGAACAATACCCTCTGGGCAGGGGGGAACAACGTGGCACAGATTACGGCAAGTCCCGGATTTCGACTCCGGATGGATGCGGCTGGCAACATTTCAGAACTTAATAGCTATTGGTCGCAACTGACCACCAAGTCCTATACGTCTTCCACTTTTTCGACCCCGCTGATCAAAGGCGGCTCCTACTTCTCGACCTTCTCGATTCAAGTCGGGGGCGCACTTGCATTCAATAAGTTCAAAGCAACTCTGACGGGCGACATCTCTTCCTTGGTGCTCCTGAAGAATGGTCAGACACGGCTTTCCGTCAGCACCAATGATCCGGTCTATGTTCAGAATGTCTCGCGCCTCCCGCTCAGCCTCTTCGTAAGGGGCAATGATGTCATCACAGGCTCAAGCCTCGACGACGCAATCTCTGGCGTGACCGGAAACGATCGACTTTTTGGTCTCGGTGGCGCGGACTTCCTGAATGGGGGCTCCGGAAATGACAGCCTGGACGGCGGATCCGGAAATGATGCGCTCTTCGGAGATACCGGAAGTGACCGACTTTTTGGCATGGAGGGCACAGACCGTCTGTATGGGGGCATCGGGAATGATGGCCTGGATGGTGGATTCGGAAATGATGCCCTCTTCGGGGACGATGGTCACGATACCGTCACAGGTGGGGCTGGAGCCGACACGATCTCCGGCGGCGCAGGTATCGACACCGTAAGCTATGTGGGATCGAATGCGCGTGTGAGCGTCAATCTGTCCACGGGAACAGGTTCGGGTGGGCATGCGACCGGCGACAGGTTGTCCGGCATCGAGCGCGTGGTGGGCTCAAACTACAATGACGTAATCGTCGGCAACAGCCTCTCGAACACACTCCAGGGTGGGGGTGGTCATGATTGGCTGAGCGGCGGTTCGGGATCCGATGTGCTTCAGGGAGGCGTCGGACGTGATACGCTGACCGGCGGTTCGAGTGCAGACATCTTCGTATTCCGGAGCGCCGCAGAAAGCGGTGTCGGAGAGAGCCGGCGGGATCTGATTACGGATTTCACAGCCGCCGATGTGCTGGACTTGCGAAGCATCAGCACCCGCTTCGCCCTAACCGGAGATTTCACGGGGAGTGGCAGGCCGGAGCTGCACTACTATCATACGGTCTCAAGCGACGGCACGCGCATCACGGTAGTCGAGGGCGACCTCAATGGTGACCGCAAGGCCGATTTCCAGGTCTCACTGAAGGGGCACATAGTGCTCTCGGCAAACAACATTCTTGGAGACGTTTTGGACTCACCTCCAGGAACTCCTGGAGGAGATCCTTTTGTAGGTGGCTCCGGAAACGACACTCTCATCGGTGGATACGGGGCAGATACGCTCGTCGGGAATGGGGGAGACGATCACCTCTTCGGAGGTTATGGGGACGACACCCTATATGGGGACGCTAGTGAACCTAGCTCAACTCGGTATGGCGATTGGGCTGGCGCATCCGGACGTGATGTTCTCTTCGGCGAGTGGGGTAATGACACCTTATACGGCGGGGCATGGAACGACACGCTGTTGGGCGGCTACAATAACGACATGCTCTATGGGGAGAGTGGGGACGACGTTCTCCAGGGCGATTCAGGCGATGATACCCTCATAGGAGGTGCCGGGAAGGATCTGCAGCACGGCGGGCTAGGGGACGACCTCATCAATGTCGGCAGCGTGAGCGAGATGCTTGGAGACGCGGTCGACGGCGGAATAGGCATCGATACCCTTTTAGCCGATTATTCCACGTTAGGAACTGCGCTGACCTTTACCGCTGCAGACGATCTCTCCACCTATTCCGCTCCCGGCGGCTTCTCGGTGACGAGTATCGAGATCTATCGCATCATCGGAAGTAACTTCGCTGATGCGATCACAGGATATGCTCTTAATGACACGCTAACAGGCGGTGGCGGCTCCGACCACCTTCGCGGATTGGGCGGAGATGACAGTCTTTTCGGCGGCGTCGGAAGAGACACGCTGGATGGCGGCAATGGCGATGATGAAGTTTTCGGCAACGACGGTGACGATACGCTCCACGGCGAGTTGGGGAGCGACACACTCGATGGTGGCGCAGGTGCTGATACTATCGATGGCGGAGGGGGTAACGACACGCTGCGTGGCGGGGATGGCGATGACGATCTGAATGGCAGCGCAGGCGACGATACTCTCTATAACGACGCTGGCCGTGATACGCTCCGCGGTGGCGATGGCACCGACAGGTTTGACATTGCTGATGACCAGGGGGCTGCCGATGAGATCCACGGGGGAGCCGGCACCGATACAGTCGAGTTTGCCGTTTCCAAACTCCCTTCCGGCCGTTCTGCCTATGTCGATCTCGAAAATCAGGCGACGAACGCTGGTATTGCTCACAATGATCGGTTCTCCGAGATCGAGAAATTTATCGGGACCAACTGGGACGATGTTCTCCTCGGGGACAGCACAGCGAATTATTTTGAAGGACGTGATGGCGGAGATGTTTTGAACGGGCGGGATGGTAACGACACTTTGGATGGCGGCCTCGGCAGCGATGTGCTCACAGGCGGCGCGGGGGCAGATCGCTTTGTGCTGGACCTCTCTCTCACTAATGGTAAATGGCCCGCAGATATCATCACCGATTTCAATCGCACGGAAGGCGATAAACTCGTCGTCCAAGGAGGCGTGCCTACCCTCGAACAGGGCCTCGACTCGAATGCAAGTGCAGCAGGCCCGGTTTTCATCTTCGAAACGGACACTCGACGTCTATGGTATGACGCCGATGGGAGCAATCTGGAGAAGGATCCAATCCTGGTTGCCACCTTGGTGAATGTAACAAGTCTCGTGGTGACGGACTTCGTTTTATGATTTAAGCGAGCGGGGCGGCCTCTTTCGAGGGCTGCCTGTACCCGCAGTTGACGCGATGGTTCTAGATCCTCAGCCTGAAAGGTGCCGGGTAGTTTTCCAGCGGCAATTGAAGAGGTCTCGATCTTCATGACGTTCTCTTGATGTCTGCCTATGCCAGTAGCGTCTTTGGGTCTTGGAGATGAACCGGGCTGAATCGAGCTCGCAAAGATCGGTCTCCATGAGCAGCGCGATTGGGCATCCTGGGAAAGATCAGAGCAGTCAATTGCAACGATGCTTCTGCGAACGGCGAAACTGCTTTCGACATGGGTTGAAACATCCTTGAGCGCGCGCTCAATCCGACCTTGACCTAATAAAAACCAAACGCTGGGGCAAAATCTCTGCCTGGCCCCACGGCCGGTTTATCCTTCCCAACTCGCATAGACTTTTGACGCCGCCCCTCCCGATCGGTTCTGCCGCTGCGAATTGCGGACCTCGCAAACGAGTGCTGGAACTAGCGTGGGGCCAGGCTGCGCTCTCCCGCTGAGACGCCCCTCTCAGAGGAACCCGAAGGGGTGGGGTGGCAGGTAACGTCATCGCCGTCATCTTGTGCGCACCAGAGAAGGCCTGCCAATCAGATCGAGAGCGGAGCGGAGAAGCCCGTCTCCCATAGTTGATCGGCGTCTGCGATGCTCATCGTGGCAGGGTTCAAGATGCAGCCACAGAGGAGTGTCAGGCCGGGCAGTCAGCACCGGCACCAGCACGCGACCAAGCCGATCGACTCATCGCAGACAAAGCAGCGATGGGTGTCCGTCTGCACAGGCGCAAGCCGCACATCGTTCAGCAACTCGATATTGAGGATCACGCCAGCATCGCTCCTCGCGCGCTCCGCATCGCGTCCGTGCTCCTCCGCGAGCCGGTGCGCGATCCACTTGAAGCGCATCCGGATCTCGTCTGCCGGAACTCCGCATGCTGTGCCAATTGTGCCGTTTGTGCCAAGACCCTCCTCCAGCATCGCATCGGCTGGAGTTTTGGCCCTATTGGCACAATTGGCACACGCTTCCGAGCCGGCATGCGCAGGCTGAGCCCGCGCCGCCAGAGCCTTTGCCAGCCAAGTGCTTATGCCGCCCTCGCAGTGGCAAGCAGGGTCGGGTTCACCTCGTAATCGGAGGAAATCCGTCCAGCACGCGGGCCCACGCGCACTCCCGCGGGACGGATCCACGCGGCCTGCACCAGCGCCTCGCAGGGATGCTCCATGTGCCTGGGATCGCGCAGAAGACCGCCAATGCTTCGCCGCGTGTCGCGAGCGTTGAAGCGCGCAGGCTTGGTCTCGTCAATCCAGCGGGCCAGCAGCATCGCCCGGCGGTCCTGCTCCGGAATGGCAGCCTCCCCGAACACCCGCCGCGCCATGGGCAGGAAGTAGCCGTCCACCAGACCGATCGCCGACAGCATGGTGGCCTCACCGATCTTCACCGGCTCAGTCCGGAATCCAGCCTCGGACCAGCCGAGATACTCCGGCACCAGCGCCAAGCGCAGCACGTGGCCCGGCACCTTGCCGAGAGCACCATTGAGCAGTCCGGATGCTGACTTCGCCCTTACCCTGATCTCCACCACATAGGCCTTGAACTGGGCGGCTGCTGCCTCACTCAGAGGCAAATGGCTCGGCTGCCCAGATCCATCCTAGCGCGGATCAGCCATGGCGCACCTGTGTGGTGAGACCTGCGAGCTCTGCGATGACCAGTGCCAAGGCTGGGCTGACTCCAGTGCGGCGGGTGATCGCTCGAATGGCAGTGTGGGCGTGTAGCTCATTCTGACGGGCCCAGTCGAACAGGTCGGGCAGACGCGACTTCGCTTTTCGCGAAATGCGCTTTATGATATGGAGGGTTTTCATAACAAACATCCTTGAGCCCCGCGCGAGAGCCTCGTTCGGGGGTCTTCTTTTGCGACAGGGCAGGGTGGAATAAGCGGGCTTTGAGGGCTTCAGTATACTAGCGGGCTTGGCTGATTATCTCCGGTCACTCATTGCTCGTGGAGCGGGAGTGACCAGTCTCCGACGTCGAAGCCTGAAGATTGCAGGTCAGCCAAGCATCAAGTTCGTCCGTCGAGTAGCGAATGGTCCGGCCTATCTTTGAGTAGCCAAGGCCGCCGCCATGGAGGCGCAGCTTCGCCAGCCAGGAGGAGGACACACTGACGTATCCGGATGCTTCGACTGGGTTTAGATATTGTTTGAGTTGCACAGGGAAACCTCTTCGCTCTGCCTGCCAATCCAGGCAATGCAGGGAGGCTATGAGCAGTTGCAGGTATTCCCGACCTGACCATCAATAATGGCCAATCCTGAATCAGGATTGGCCATTATTGATTCTTAACAAGCGATTTCAGCCTTCTTGTTTTGCCGAATCGCGGATTATATCGCGCACATAGTTCGTGATTTGGCTTTGCCCAATCGACTTGAGCCCCTTGGCTTCCAGACGAGTGTTTAGCTCACCTCTGATTGCATCGACTGTTCGGGCCTGTTTTCCACGGCGGAGTGGCACGCTCTTCCAGTGAGCTGTCACTAATTTCCGAACGATGTCCTCCGTGCGCTGCCCCTTAGCCGCTCGCGCCTGCGGACCCTTCTGAAGCGCCTTTCCTGCTTCGTGAGCGGAAACAGCCGCCTCGTTGATCCCATGGACTAACATCTCGAAACGGTGATGTACGTGCATAAGGAACCAGATGTGCCTGAGCGCGTCCTGGTCGAGGTCCTGCTTCAGGATCATACTGATCCCCTTGATGAGCAGCATCGCAGATCTCTCTCGCGAAAGAGGCTCTGTTCTCTCCTCAACGATCGTCGGCCAATCCTTGAAGCTGATGACAGTGACAAAATCCTGAGCTTTTATCTTTCCGTTTTTTGCAATTTCTTTAGGCATCCGGGTTTTGCCGCTGTCCTCATCTGTAGGAAGCTCCGCCTCGCGAAGAACCGCTTGCGCACGCATCCGAAGGTCTTCGAACTTCTTGCGCATCTCCTTCTTTGAAAGTGCGAGCAGATCGACAGATGGGTCCTCGTACTGGATCGCCTCTGTTCGAAGCAATCCGCGCTGATAGACCGTACGACGGATGGTCGTACCTGACGCTGGATCTGTCTCGACGTAGTCCTTGCGCTCAAGCGGCAGCTTTTTCCTCGGCATTAGGATCCTTCGCAGTTTTCTTTGGAGTATCGAGCGAGGAGATGAACTCGCCCCAAGTGTCTAAAGCCATCTTCCGCTCCTCCAGGACCTCGTGGCGCTGATAGACGGCCGCCATGCCCGAGATGGTGCCGCCCTGATGGTTGAGGATCTTGTCGGCCACATGCGGCGCGATCCCGAGCCGAGCCATGCCCGACACTACCGTCCGGCGCAGATCGTGCAGGGTCCAGTCGTGCACCCCCGACAGGCGGTCGAGCCGGGCCTTGGCTTTCGAGTAGCCCTGGAACAGGGTCGTACCGTCACCTGAGAACACCAGCTCGCCCCGCCTAGGCGTGCTCCGGAGCAGATCCCGCACCGGCTCGTTCAGATGCACGATGTGCGGCTTGCCGTTCTTAGCGTGCTCGGGCGGCATGACCCAGACGGCCTTTTCCAGATCCAGCTGGCTCCAGGTCAGCCACCCGACCTCGTCCCGCCGCTGGGCTGTGAGCGCAAGTATCTGCACGATGCTGCCGAACGGATGCCCGATCTTTGCGTCGGTCTCCAGCAGGGCGGTACTGCACAAGGAAGACCTTGAGGCCGAAGCCCTTCAGCTCGCTGTCCCATCAGATCATCTCCTTGGGTCCGGAGGGCAGGCGATCGATGGTGCTCTTGGTCAGCTTGAGACGGCTGATGCGGCTTCCTCGCTTGGCTACCTGGAATAAGCCAGTCATATTAGCCACTTAAGGCACTGCAGGCATCGTCAGGATACGTGAGGAAACCAGCGACACCTGACTTTTAATCAGAGGGTCCTGGGTTCGAGTCCCAGCGCGCTCACCACCTCGAACCCTTAACCGGCAAGGGTTTCGTAACTTTCCTGCGTCCGCCCTCCCGCGCCTTCTTTTCTTTCGGGTAACGCCACGGGCAACAACGGACGAACTTCGAGCATCCAACGGCCTCGACGCACTTTGCGCTGGGCAGCCAAACGTCTGCAATGTGGCTACGAGCTGACCTTTACACAGTCACGCTTAAAGGACCGTCCCTGACCCAAAAGAGACGTTGGATCGAGTTCGATCGACAGCACGGGACAGGCGGA
>NZ_LCYG01000082.1:2500-5562 GCF_001017175.1 Microvirga vignae
GTTTCGGGTCTAAAGCAACGAACTTAAAAACGCCCTGTTCAGACTCGCTTTCGCTGCGCCTCCACCTATCGGCTTAAGCTTGCTCGTTACTTTAAGTCGCTGACCCATTATACAAAAGGTACGCCGTCACCCAGGACGAACCTTGGGCTCCGACTGTTTGTAAGCATCCGGTTTCAGGTACTGTTTCACTCCCCTCGTCGGGGTGCTTTTCACCTTTCCCTCACGGTACTGGTTCACTATCGGTCGCTGAGGAGTACTTAGGCTTGGAGGGTGGTCCCCCCATGTTCAGACAGGATTGCACGTGTCCCGCCCTACTCACATCCAACCCTCACGCCGTCTCGTACGGGGCTATCACCCGTGGTGCCTGCTTTTCCACACAGTTCCGATGACGATCAGGTTGGCATGGGCCTGGTCCGCGTTCGCTCGCCACTACTAACGGAGTCTCAATTGATGTCCTTTCCTCCAGGTACTTAGATGTTTCAGTTCCCTGGGTTCGCTTTAAACCCCTATGGATTCAGGGTCTAATACCTTCATCTGACCCCTCGTAGTGCAAACACAGGATCGCTCCTGCACTTACAGTACAAAGGGTCGAAGGTGGGTTTCCCCATTCGGAGATTCTTGGATCAACGCTCGTTCGCAGCTCCCCAAGACTTATCGCAGCGTACCACGTCCTTCATCGCCTCTCAGCGCCAAGGCATCCACCAGATGCTCTTACGACACTTGATTACTCTCATGATCGATGTCCGCTCGGCAAAGACCGGACATGATCTCAAGAAAGACCTGTTCTTGGATTGCTCCAAGAACATATTTTTGCTTGCCAGGCATATCCGGCGCTCACGGCTGCGGGCCGTGGCTGGTTCGCGGGACTAGGTCGCCCGCTTGCCGAATATGCCGCCTCTTTACGATTTCAAACATCCGCGCATCCCACCCACGAGAGGGGAGGCGCGAACCTCAGACAAGATCCAGAGCGCCAAGGCGCTCAATGGACATCCGGAACGATCAAGGGATAATGGTGGAGCCTGTCGGGATCGAACCGACGACCTGAAGCTTGCAAAGCTACCGCTCTCCCAGCTGAGCTAAGGCCCCGTGCCCGAAGGGCAACACGATAATGGTGGGCCTGGGACGACTCGAACGTCCGACCTCACCCTTATCAGGGGTGCGCTCTAACCACCTGAGCTACAGGCCCGAACCGCATCCCAAGTCACCCAGTGTTTCCACCCAGTGTTTCCACCCAGTGTTTCCACTCCCCGTGACCTGATCACTGTATCCGGAGAAGAAAGAGAAACGAAGACGGCAGCGTCCCGCATCTTAGGGCCTGACTGGCCCTGATTGTTCTGAAGAGTTCCGATAGAGAGGGCAGGTGCCATCTCATAAGAGAACATCCTTAGAAAGGAGGTGATCCAGCCGCAGGTTCCCCTACGGCTACCTTGTTACGACTTCACCCCAGTCGCTGACCCTACCGTGGTCGCCTGCCTCCTTGCGGTTGGCGCAGCGCCGTCGGGTAAGACCAACTCCCATGGTGTGACGGGCGGTGTGTACAAGGCCCGGGAACGTATTCACCGTGGCGTTCTGATCCACGATTACTAGCGATTCCGCCTTCATGCACTCGAGTTGCAGAGTGCAATCTGAACTGAGACGGCTTTTTGGGATTAGCGCACCCTCGCGGGTTGGCTGCCCATTGTCACCGCCATTGTAGCACGTGTGTAGCCCAGCCCGTAAGGGCCATGAGGACTTGACGTCATCCCCACCTTCCTCGCGGCTTATCACCGGCAGTCCCCCTAGAGTGCCCAACTCAATGATGGCAACTAGGGGCGAGGGTTGCGCTCGTTGCGGGACTTAACCCAACATCTCACGACACGAGCTGACGACAGCCATGCAGCACCTGTGTTCCCGCCAGCCGAACTGAAGGATCCTGTCTCCAGGATCCACACGGGACATGTCAAAGGCTGGTAAGGTTCTGCGCGTTGCTTCGAATTAAACCACATGCTCCACCGCTTGTGCGGGCCCCCGTCAATTCCTTTGAGTTTTAATCTTGCGACCGTACTCCCCAGGCGGAATGCTTAAAGCGTTAGCTGCGCCACTGACGAGCAAGCTCGCCAACGGCTGGCATTCATCGTTTACGGCGTGGACTACCAGGGTATCTAATCCTGTTTGCTCCCCACGCTTTCGCGCCTCAGCGTCAGAACCGGACCAGTAAGCCGCCTTCGCCACTGGTGTTCTTGCGAATATCTACGAATTTCACCTCTACACTCGCAGTTCCACTTACCTCTTCCGGTCTCAAGCCATGCAGTATCGAAGGCAATTCTGTGGTTGAGCCACAGGCTTTCACCCCCGACTTACAAAGCCGCCTACGCGCCCTTTACGCCCAGTGATTCCGAACAACGCTAGCCCCCTTCGTATTACCGCGGCTGCTGGCACGAAGTTAGCCGGGGCTTCTTCTGCGGGTACCGTCATTATCGTCCCCGCCGAAAGAGCTTTACAACCCTAAGGCCGTCATCACTCACGCGGCATGGCTGGATCAGGCTTGCGCCCATTGTCCAATATTCCCCACTGCTGCCTCCCGTAGGAGTTTGGGCCGTGTCTCAGTCCCAATGTGGCTGATCATCCTCTCAGACCAGCTACTGATCGTCGCCTTGGTAGGCCATTACCCTACCAACCAGCTAATCAGACGCGGGCCGATCCTTCAGCGATAAATCTTTCTCCTTACGGACGTATCCGGTATTAGCCCAAGTTTCCCTGGGTTATTCCGAACTGAAGGGCACGTTCCCACGCGTTACTCACCCGTCTGCCACTGACCCCGAAGGGCCCGTTCGACTTGCATGTGTTAAGCCTGCCGCCAGCGTTCGTTCTGAGCCAGGATCAAACTCTCAAGTTTCAAGAGAATTCGATCTCGACTGTCACTCTACGCAAATTGACAGAGTCCATCTCACTCCGGCCAAAGCCGAAGCGGTGTACTCACCAAAGCATAGAACAGGTCGATGTCTTGTTCCGTCTGGTCCGAAGACCAGCGCAAGGACACCGCCGCCTACGCTTCTCTTTCTTTCTTCACTTGTCAAAGAGCA
>NZ_LCYG01000083.1 GCF_001017175.1 Microvirga vignae
GGGAGCCGTCCACACATGGCACTTCGCGGAAGCTGGCTGAACTTCCGCTTCAGGAAGGGTGAGCGGACCTTCGCGCGGCCGGGCTTGATGGATGCCTCATCGGAAGCGGAAGTCCTCCGCCGCCTGAACTATGAACGTGGCATCCTACTTCGCTACTCGTGCCTCACCCGCCTTGTTCACATGCCAGATCACGACATGGTAGTGGGGCATCTCGACACCAGGATGGCCCTCGTTGAAGTACATGGAGACGTGATCGTTCCGGCCGGCGAAACCTGTCAGATCGAACTTCTTCCGGTTTCCGATATCTTCGACCGGGATCATGTAGATCGTGCTCACCCGCCGCCCCCGACGGTCATAGGCGAGGAATGGTCCTGCGGGCAGCGTCTCGGGCCGGACGTAGAGAACGCCCAGCCCAGGCAGGAAGCGTGGGATTTTAACGAGATCGCTGACTCGCTTAAAGCCGCGGGGTGGCGGCCCTAGAGACGTTTGGGCCTCAACAGCCGAAGTGGTTAAAACCGCCAGCACACCCACGGCAGCTAACTGCTTCTTCATGGCCAACATCCTTCAGGCTCAGAGCGCCCCATACGAGAAGACCTTCGTCAACGTTTCCCTCGCTGCTCACGCCATTGCAGAAATTCTTCAAACAGACGCTCCATTTCGGTATCCCGACCTTCGGGCGCCAGCCTTCTGGGCCTGTCGGATCGTGAGACCGATCCGGTAGAGGCAATGCCTGCCTGTTGCGCCTGCCAAGTCTGAAGCCAGCGCTCGGCGGGCCTAAATCGACTCCAGCCCGGCAGAACAGCGGCTAAGTTCACGTCCTGCCACTTGGGGTGTTGTCGAGCAGCCTGGAGCTCAGAGAAGCGGGAGAAAAATGCGTCGACGAAGTTACTGAGCAGTTGGTAGCGGCCGCTCTTTTCCGGCCAGTTATAGGCAATGAGGACCGTCCCCAAGGCGATGGTCTCCACCCTCTCTCCTGTCGGAATGAGGCTCGGGTAGTCCTCGTGGTGCAGTGAAGCCGGTAGATAGGGTGTTGCTTGTGCCAGGTAAGGAATTTGAACAAGACGAAATCCGCCACCGCGTGTGAGGTGGTCCACAATTGCGGCCGGCTTCGGGGCTAGGAAGATTGTCGCGGCAATCCTGCCCTGCCGCATCTCTTCAATGGCCTCATTCAGTTCCAAGTGGACCTCCGAAACCTCAAGGCCGAGCATCCTGAAGAGGTCTCGTGCGATGTCCTCGACACTGCCGCCGTGACTCCCGAAATTGACGGGCTTGCCGACAAGGTCCGAGATCTGCCGGATGTCTTCTCGCGCGATCAGGTGAACCTCTTCGTTGAACAGCTTAGTGACATAGACCAGCTTACTCCTGAGATCTCCGAGTTCCTTGCCCTCCTGCAAACGCATGAGCAGGTGCTCCCGCGTGATCGTCATATCTACGCCGGGAAGTGCGAGAACATCCTGGATATCGTGAATCCCGCCACGACCGACGATCGGGAGAACGCGCAAGGCCAGCTCTCCTCGCGGGCCAGTCTCCTGCCCGCCTGCAAGGACTCTCGCGATCTCATTGATCAGTGGAACGGTGCCCCCTTCAGGTCCCCCTGCGACAATCCCGATTGTATTCGGGTCCCGGGCTGGTGCGGCCTGTTTGACGGAAGGTGTCGAGGGCGGAGTTTGCGCCACCGCCGGCGGCAGGATCAGCTCCGTTAGCAAGAGCAGAGCGGCGGCCAGTCCGCCTGCCCAGAAGGAGGTTACACTGCCAGGAACCATGTTGGCCTCCTGCTCGTGGCGCCTAAACTGTTGGCGGAGTGAGATAGTAGCACAGGCCTTCATCTCCCTGCGCCTGCACCCAAGAGGTAACCCAACCAGGCACCGGACACAGGCTCTCCAGTGAAGGTGCTTCAGCTGTCCGATGCCAACTAAATAGATTCCAGAAGGCAATGCTGATAGTGAAGGCTTCGTCCGCTCAAGTCGTGAGCTTAGTGACACATCAACCGTCCGAAAGTCCGCTGCCTGCACGCTGCGGATATTACGCCACAGTCAGCTTTAGAGCGGTAAGCGGACGTTCAAAAAGGGTAAGGGAACTTCCGCTATGACCCATTTTCAGACCTTCACGGGTGCGAGCACGGCACCCGCAGGGGGCTGGCTGTGTTGAACACCGATGATCATGATCGCAAGCTGCGGGCGGGCCGGGCCTTCGATCAGGTTAACGGGTGATAGCCGAAACCGGGGCATTCGCCCAGCGATGATGGCGACTCGTAGGATCCGGCCCGATTGACCTCGGCGACCGCCGCAAGCTGCCTATCGATCCCCGAACTTCCATGTCTCTGCTAGTGGGTAGGGACGTGCTACGGTGGGGCTGACGCAGGAGCGCTGCCCATGCGTGTTGCAGCGCGTGTTGCAGTCGTCTGGCTCGCCGTTGGCCTTTGGGGAAGGGGTTAGCCTGCGCCGGTCCGTCATCCGCGCAGGAAACTTCGCCTAGCCCGCCACCGCCTGCCGTGCATGACCTGGTCCGTCTGCTGGAAGACCCGGCCGTTCGAGCGTGGATTGAGAAGGCAGGAGCCGTCGCCGCTCCTCCCACAACTCCTGCTCCTTCGCGCGAAGGCACTGCTTCGCCGGGCTGGCGGAGCGAGTCTCCAGAGTACGGGAGCACTGCGCACCATCGCCGCCGCCTTGCCGCGCCTGCCGGACAAGGCCGCCCGCGCTTCCGCCAATCTGCATCAGGATATGCGAGGGCCCGGTCTGTTCGGCACTATCCTCCTGTTCGTCGTCTTCCTAATTCTCGGCTGCGGCTCCGAGTTCCTGTTCTGGTGGGCAACAGCGCGCATGCGCGCTTGGATCGGCTCGCACCCGATGACGACCGTCCCGCAGCGTCTGCGTATGATCGGACTTCGCCTTGCCTTTGGGTGACGCTCGTGGCGATCTTGGGCCTTGGCAGCGTCGGTGCCTTCCTGCCGATCGAGTGGCCGCCCCTCCTGAATGAGCTTGTCCTCGGCTACCTGCTCGCCGTGCTGGTCGTGCGCTTCGCACTGATCCTGGTCCGCGTCGCCCTCGCGCCGGGTGGAGTGGAGCTGGAGGAGCCGGAGAGATACAGAGTGGTGTCGATGACGGCCGCGCGGACTCGCTACTGGCACCGTCGACTCGCCCTGTTCATCGGCTACTTCGCGTTCGGCTGGTTCACGATCGGCCTGTTGTCTCCGCTCGGCTTCTCGCCCGAGACGCGTGTGGCGGCCGCCTACCTGCTCGCCCTAAGCCTGCTCGCGATCGCCATCGAGGCGGTCTGGCGACGTCCATCCACGGAAGCGGATCATCCCCACGCGAGGCTTGGGCGTACCGCTGTGAGGGTCGTTCTCACGGCCTATGGCGTGGTGCTCTGGCTGCTGTGGGTCGCGGGCCTGAAGGGGGTCTTCTGGCTTGCCGTCATCGCCGTGCTGCTGCCGAAGGCCGTCGCGGTCGGCAGAGACATGGTCTCGCATCTGCTGCGGCCAACAGGGGAAGAGGGGGAAGGGCCGAGCATCCACCGTGGTGTTCTGGAGGTGTGCCTGGAGCGAGGCTTGCGCGCCCTGCTCATCGTGGGTGCGGCCCTGTGGCTGGCGGATGCGTGGGGCATCGACCTGATCGAGCTGACCGCCCGGGATACGCTCCTGACCCGTCTCCTGCACCCGTCTCCTGCGCGGAGTTCTCGGGAGCGTTGTCGTGATCCTCGTGGCCGATTTCCTATGGCAGGTCACTAAAATGGCCGTGAATGCCGGGATTGCCAATGCGGAAGATCCGACGGAGCCGGGAACGGAGGCCGCGGTGCGCCAGGCGCGGCTTCGCACGCTGCTGCCGATCTTCCGCAACATCCTCCTGGTGCTGATCGTGGTACTGGCAGGACTCACGGCACTGGCGGCGTTAGGGGTGGAGATCGGTCCGCTCATCGCCGGAGCTGGTGTATTCGGGGTGGCCGTGGGCTTCGGCGCCCAGACGCTGGTGAAGGACGTGATCAGCAGGATCTTCTACCTGCTCGATGATGCGTTCCGGGTCGGGGAATACATCCAGAGCGGCAGCTACAAGGGCATGGTCGAGTCCTTCTCCCTTCGCTCGGTCAAGTTGAGGCACCACCGCGGGCCCATCTGCACCGTGCCGTTCGGCCAGCTCGGGGCGGTGCAGAACATGAGCCGCGACTGGGTGATCGACAAGTTCCAGATCGGCGTCACCTACGACACCGACCTGGAGAAGGCACGCAAGCTGATCAAGAAGATCAGGCAGGAGCTGGCGGAAGATCCTGAATACGCCCGGCACATCATCGAGCCGCTCAAGATGCAGGGCGTTGAGCAGTTTGGGGAGTATGCCATTCAGACCCGATGCAAGCTGACGACGAAACCGGGCGAGCAGTTCGTGATCCGCCGCAAGGCCTTCGCTCGTATCAAGCAAGCCTTCGACGAGAACGGCATCCGGTTCGCCTTTCCGACGGTGCAGGTCTCAGGTGGCGAGGAGGCGACGCCGGCTGCAGCGCGGCACGTGATCGAACGTATCAGCTCCGAGAAGTCCGCGGTAGAATAGGATGGTGAGGCTCGGTGGCTGCAACGCATACTTGGCGATGCGACGAGCCTGAACGTCTCGTTCTGGCACTTCTCGGAAGTAGCGCTTTAGTCTGCCCGTATGGTCAAAGTGGACATTTGCGACAGCTCGGCGAATTTCAGAGTCTGACCCGTTGTGGTCATTCGGATGGAGCAGCCGACGGCAACCAATTTGGAGTTTACCAAGCACCCGGGCCAATTCCTGCTGCGGCATCTGGACAAGTTTGCGGAGATTTCCCACGCGTCGGCGCCACCTCGCATATGTCCTCACACTCGGGATTGTCGGTGGACCCCTGCCGATCACGCGCAAGCGACCGAGGGCGGCGCCAGCCTCTTCATCCCTGGCGGTCATGGTTCTGTCGCACCTGACGCCCCCTGCTGAACCACCAACCAAGCGAGGGTGCCAAGCCTCTCAGCCTTGCAGGAGGTTAACACTCCTCAGCCCCATCCCATAGAGGGGCTTCTGCTCGGGAGAGGTTGTTCGCCAGCCATAGCCACTCGCAGGAACAAGGCCTTGCAGTTCTCTCCACCGGGGCGGAGAATAGGTCGGGTCAAGGCACCGTTCCTTGAGGGTAAGCCGATGGCGCCGACTCTTGGCCAACGCCTGCGCGACTGTGCTGGCCTCCCTGCGGCGCTGGAGTGCGCGTTGGCAGAGGGCCTGGAGGTGAGCGACGCTCGCCTGGGCAACATTCAGCTTATCGACTGGACCGTGGGTTATCTCACGCTCGAAGCCCAGCGGGGCTTTGACGAAGAGTTCCTACAATGCTTTGCGCGCGTCACAGCCGGCGACGGCACGGCCTGTGGACGGGTGCTGCGCCGGCGCGAGGCGGTCTTGATCGAGGATGTCATGGCAGACCGGGATTTCAGCCCCTTCCGCGTGGCCGCCTGCCGCGCCGGCTTCCGATCGGTTCTGTCTCTGCCTCTTGTGTCCACCAGTGGCGCTCTCGTCGGGGTGCTGTCGACGCACTTCGACCGACCACGTCCGATGACCAATCCTACTCTGCGCGCTCTGGAGCGGGCGGCACGGACAACGGCCGACGCAATCATCCTGCACCGCGTCCGGAGCCATATCTTCGACGGGCAGGCTCCCGCAGCACTTGGGCACGACGTCGAACCACGGGCAGCCGCCGCGATGCGGAGGGTGCAGCGGGCGCATGGAAGTCTGATGACGGTCGACGAGTTGCTGCGCCGCTCGTGGCAAGCAATTCACCGTTCGCGGGAGCTGCTGTCATCAAGCGACGCAGCCGCACTTCCCAAACCTGCCGGAAAGAAGAGCGATACATCCGAGACGTCACGCTGATGACCAAGTTCGCGAGCAGATCTCAGTCATGAGGCTTATCGTGTGATCATCGTCGCCAGGTCCGAACGCGTAAGGCGCTGGTGGCCGAGAGAAACCCGAGCTCACGCCTACGCCTGCAAGGTGCCGCCATGACCGATCTGCAACAGGAACGGGACGACCTGATCCAGGCGGATCGGCACCTTGCCCAGGGCGAGCGGCGGATTGCCGACCAGATCGCCTTGATTCAGTGGATGACCATGAAAGGCTACAACACGGCCGTGGCCACGGACCTGCTGCGGTTGCTGGAGCAAACTCTTGCGCTCTGGCAGGAGCACCGCCAGCTCATCCTGGAGACCATCGCCCGGCACGAACGGTCCGCGTCTCGACCTCACCAGGATCCGGCTCCTGGGCCAGAAGCTCCCTGACCCTTCGAAGCTCCTCGGCCGGGTGCGGCAGGAGCTGATCCAGCTCGGCCCCGATCCGGGCCATTTCCCGAACTTGGTGCTGGATCTGCTCCTGCGCCTCGAGCAGGCTCTGACGGAGCCGTCTCTGCCACGATCTTCTCGGCGCGCCGGATCAGAGGATCATCGTCGGTCGTCATGACAATGCCTGCTCGCGGGACTTTCAGGCTCAATGTCGAGCCGAGGGCCGTGTTCCAATAATGACCCTGTGCGATTTCCATGGTTCAAGACCACGATCCGGCGGAGGACCCGCTCCGGTCAGCGTGGCTCGTTCTCGAGGTTCAGGAAGGTTGGATCGAACTCGGCGACCCCTTGCAGCCGCAGCCAATCCTCGATGGTGACGGTGTCACCACGCCAGGTGACCAGTTCCTTGGTGCGAAGCTCCTTGATGATCCGGTTGACGTGAACGGTCGAGAGCCCCAGCACGTCTCCTAGCTCTGCCTGGGTCAGAGGCAGCTCGAAACTCATCTCCTGGGTGAGCCCCACCGTTTGCAGCCGCAGGAACAGCTCGCAGAGCAGGTGCGCAATCTGGTTGAACGCCGGACGCCGCCCCATCGCCACCAGCCACTCCCGGTGCGTGGCAGCATCAATGAGAGTTGTCAGCCACAGCAGCCGGCTCAGGTGGAGGTGCTGGTCGGTGATCTTGCGCAGGGTGCTGTGGGGGACTAGGCCGATCCGACAGGGCGTGAACGCCACGACGCCGTGATCCATCCGCTTTTGCAGGAAGCTGTGTAAATCAACGAAGTCGCCTGGGACGTGCAGCGCCGTGATCTGGCGCTTGCCGTTCCGCAGCAGCTTGTAGCGGGCGGCAAAGCCGTCCAGGAGCAGCGTGCTGTCGGTCGGGCGGTCGCCCTCCCGCACCAGATCCTCATCCGCCGGGACCTCTTTGGTCCGGGCCACCGCACCTTTGAGAACCTGCTTTTCCTCGTCTGAGAGGAAGTCATACCGCTCCAACCTGCGGATCAGCCGGGAGATCACGGTCGTATTCCTTTCAGGCCTCTTACTTTGCTCCTTTGTTTAGCAGAAGTGCGGCCAAGGTTAAAATCTTGGTGGTACATACGTGAGCGGTCCGTGATCGCGGTTTACGGAAGCTGCGCGGTTCGAGGGACCTCCCTCGATCCATTATGCACGCGCCACAACAAGTCTGGGGTTAAGAGAGGGTAGGCAACTTCTCGCAAGTTCTCCTTACGTCGCCAACACCAACCGGGCGAGAGCTCTCACAATGGCACAGGCAGTGGCACAGGGCTCGGTCGCCCTTTCAAGGCGGGGGACTATCCATGACGAGCTGAGAGGCCTTGCTCGTTGTAGCCCGTGACAAAGAGAAACGGGACGTTCTGGAGCTTCAACTTGTCTACTACCGGAGACACCGTCTTGCCGCGAAGGTTGACGTCAAGGGCTGCTCCACTCAGCGAAGGCGTCTGTTCAATCGGCGCGACGGCATCCTCCACCGATGGCGCAGGTCCCACGACGACTGCACCTGCAGCGAATCAACGCTGCCGATGGGAGAATGGTGTAGAACGGCGGGTGATTTGATCTGAGCAGAAAGCAATGACTGCAATTTGATTACTTTGCTGAGCATGCGTGCACCGTGGAAGGACCGCTTCTGGCGCATCTCGGAAGTGGGCCGAATGTCCGCTGAAGGCGGGAACACCGGACGTTCCTGATGGGCAGGGAGATTTCAGAGTCTAACCCAATCCAGACGTCACTAAACGGGGCAGGGGCGAAGCAGCCTTGGCAAGGCTGAGGCGTTCCATCGAGTTCTTTTTCCGAGTTCTTTTGCCTGGAATGAATCCAAGCGATGCCTTGCTCGGATAAGATCTGCAACTATAAAAGTTAGGCTTCCTCGATCCCGTGTTGACGGAGCCATCGGGTGGCTTGCCGGTCAGGGCGGGCGGCCGAATACCGTCTACAAACCCCAAGGGGCCTCAATGGCATTGGTCAAGACGTCCGCACTCCCGGACAAGGGCAACCCACGTCCGGTGGACGATGAAACGCCTGCTGCGAATGTGTCTTCTCCCTCCGCCCGGGGAGCGACGTCCCAGCGTCGGATACTCGGGCGGGTTAGGGCGCGGAAGCAGCAGGCCGCCGAGCGCATTGGCGCCGCAACGGAGGAACTGGCGAGCGGAGTGGCCGAGGCGTCTGCAGCGGCGGAGGAACTCCGGCGTTCCATGGAGCAGATTGCCACCGGAGCCGAGGAAGCTGCAGGCGCATCGCAGCAGTCGCTCTCCGCCATCGTGAGCCTCGGCGCCTCGTTCTCGGAGGCCAGGAAACACGCGGAAGCCGCACGCACGAAGACGGCTGACCTTCAGAGCCTTTTGATCGAGACCGCCGCCCAGATCGATGCATCCGTGGCGTCCGTCGAGGCGAACGCCACCCGCCAGAGAGCTATGGTCGATATCATCTCACTCCTGGAGCGGCAGGCCGCCACCATCGGGGAGATCACCCGCGTGGTGGGCGACACCTCTGACCAGACCAACCTTCTGGCTCTCAACGCGGCGATCGAAGCCGCGCGAGCAGGGGAGAGTGGCCGCGGCTTTGCTGTGGTCGCCGACGAGGTGCGGGCCCTGGCCGGAGCCTCGGAGAAGAGCGCGCAAGACATCCAAGGACTGGCGGAGGTGATCGTCGGCGAAATCCGTTCCGTTGCCGAGAGGATCAGGACAGCGGCGGAGACGGCCTCGAGCGAGGCGCAATCCGGTCGCAGCATCGTTGCCGCGCTGGACAAGATCCGATCGGATATCTCTCTTCTGGCCGAAGGCAGCCAGTCCATTCTCGTCGCCGCCGTTGAGGCGGAGGCGGCGGTTCGTGAGGCGCAACGCGGGGCCGAGCAGGTCGCCAGCGCCGCCGAGGAGCAGGCTGCTGCGGCGGCGGAGGCCCAGCGGGCTGTTCAGCAGCAGAGCACCGCACTCGACCAGAGCCAGCAGACCGCGCAGGCACTGGCGGTACTCGCCGATAATCTGCAGGCGGACGCAGCGGGCTCGGCCAGCGCCGAGCAGGTCGGGTCGGCGGCCGAAGAGCTCTCGGCCGCAATCCAGGAGATCTCAGGCGCCGCGGGTGAGATCATGACGGCGGTCGATCAGATCAGTCGAGGAGCCCAGATGCAGGCCGCGGCGACCCAGCAGGCCAATGTGGCGATGGGGCAGATCGAGCGGGCCACCAGCGTCTCGCGAGACGTCGCGGACGCATCGGTCGAGCGCATCCAGGCTCTTGCCTCAGCTATCCAGGAGAACCGTTCCGCAACCATGCGCCTGGCAGCGGGGGTCGAGGGTGGTCTCAAGGAAACCCGAGCTGTGATTGAACTGATGAGTGGGCTGGACGAGTCCGGCCGGCGCATTGAGAAGATCGTCGATAGCATCGCTCTCGTGGCGGTCCAGACCAACATGCTGGCCGTGAGTGGCTCCATCGAGGCTGCACGAACCGGCGATGCTGGACGCGGCTTTGCAATTGTTTCCGGGGATATCCGCAACCTGGCTCGCGATGCTTCCGAAAATGCCGACCGCATCAAGGACGTCATTCGCCAGATCCGTGACCAGATCGCCGTCGTTCGCCGTGATCTGGAGCAGAGCGCCGCCATTGCGGAGGCGGAGGTGGCCAAGAACACCCTGACGGCCGAGAGATTGGGCGCCGTGGAGGCCGGCGTCGACGCGATCCGTCAGGGCAGCGCCGCGATCCTCGCGGGCTCGGAGACCATTCTGACGGCCGTACGCGAAGTTCGGCTCGGCACCCAGCAGATCGCTGCAGTTGCCGAGCAGGCCGGAAGCGCTGCCGCACAAGCTGCAAGCGCGGCGCGCCAGCAGGCGCGAGGAGCCGAGGATCTGGCGGCCGCGATCGAGGAGATTGCCTCCCTCGCCGACGAACTCCAGATCGTGGAGTCGTAATGTGATGGCCAAGGCGGCCCTTGCGTCTGTCACACAGTCGTTCCTGACAGTTGAAGTGGGAGGCGAGCGCTTTGCCCTTCCTGCGGCCGATGTTGCCGAGGTGATCCGTCGTCCGGCCATAACCCGCGTGCCGCTTGGACCTTCAAGCCTGCTTGGAGTGGCCAATCTCCGGGGTGCGGTGATACCCGTTGTGTCGCTGCACAGTCTCCTTGGGCAGAAGGGAACACCTCCCGCGAACGCGCGGGTCGTCGTGATCGACCGCGGCGCTCCTGTCGGGCTTGCCATTGACAGGGTGGCGTCGCTCGGATCAGCAGCGGGGGAGGCGCCGGGCGACAGCGCGCAGGCGCGGCTGATCGACCTGGATGCGCTGCTCGCCAAAGACTTCGGCAGCTTCACGCGTCGGACACAGGGTAGGCAGGTCTCCGCCCCACGGGTGCTCCAGGAGCAGGCTGCAGACCGGGACACGGTTGCTCTGGTTTGGTTTGCCGTGGCGGGGCAGGATTTTGCGCTGCCGCTGACCTCCGTTCACGAGGTTGTGGCCCTTCCGGACCATGTGGCGGTGGTCCCCCAGGCGGATGCCGTCATGCTGGGCGTGCTGTCCCTCCGCGGACAACTGCTGCCGCTGGTTTCCCTTCGGGGACTCCTTGGCCTCCGTACCGCCAGTCATGGAGGCGGCACAGCCCGGGTCGTGGTGGCCCGGATCGGCGAGGGACTGGTGGGTCTCGCCATCGATGGCATGAAAGAGATCCTCCGGATTTCCTCGGATATGATCGATCCCGTTCCGGCGATCCTGACCCGAGGTGACGCGGAGGCCCAGATCCAGGGGATCTGCCGGCTCGAAGGCGGACAACGGCTGGTCTCGATCCTGTCGTCGGACCATCTGTTCCGCGATCAGGCCCTGGTCGAGCAGATTTCCTCCCAAACGGAGAAGAACCACGACATGGGTACAGAGGACGGACCCTCCCATGACGACGAACAGTTCATCGTCTTTCAGCTGGGTGGCGAGGAGTACGGATTGCCCATTGAAGCGGTCGATGAAGTCGTGCGCGTGCCTGAGGCGCTGACGCGGCTGCCCAAAGCTCCCGCTTTCATTGAAGGAGTCATGAACCTGCGCGGCCGCGTCGTTCCGGTCATCGATCAGCGGCGGCGCTTCAGGTTTGAAACGCAGGGGGAGAAACGACGGGAACGCATCGTCGTCGTCAGGATTGACCACATGCAGGCCGGCTTCGTCGTCGACACCGTGTCAGAGGTTCTCAAAATTTCTCAAGCGCAGCTTCGCCCGACTCCCGATCTGGCAGCGGACGGGAGCCAAGTTATCGATCGCATCGCCAATATCGAGGTCGAGGGGCGAATGATCCTTCTGCTCGACCCGCGCGAACTGCTGGATAGGGCCGAGAAGGATCTGCTTGCCGCAATGGCCAACGATCATCCGAAGCGATCTGCCACGTGATCCGGCTGCTCATCGTCGATGATTCCCCTCTGATGCGACGTCTCCTCGGCGGTGTCTTCACGGCCGAAGGCGACTTCGAAATCGCGTTCGCCCGCAACGGCGTGGAGGCATTGGAGCAGCTGAGCGCTTTCAGCCCGGACGTGATCACACTCGACGTGAACATGCCCGAGATGGATGGCCTCGCCTGTCTCGATCGCATCATGCTGGAGCGCCCGTGCCCAGTGGTGATGGTTTCATCCCTTACGGACGCAGGCGCGAGCGTCACATTGGAGGCCCTAGGGCTTGGAGCCGTTGATTTCATCACAAAGCCTGACCGCGCGATCTCGCTCGAAATGGAGACCCTCGCGCCCCAGCTGGTCGAGAAGGTCCGCGCCGCATCGCGGGCGCGGCTGCCCGGCAGTCTGAGGCTGGCCGAACGGGTGCGGTTGCGCAGCGGCTTGGGATATCAGGCGCCAGCTGCTGCGCCACGAAGGCCGGTGATCGCCTCGCCAGTACGACGCCGGATCAAGGATTTACCCGCACATGGGGTTGTGCTGATCGGCACATCGACGGGAGGGCCGCCGGCGCTGGATGCTCTTCTGTCCCGACTGCCTCCGGACTTCCCCTGGCCGATCGTAGTGGCCCAGCACATGCCTGGCTCGTTCACCGGTCCCCTGGCACGCCGGCTCGACAAACTGTGCGCCCTCACGGTCACGGAAACCATCCACCCGATGCCGCTCGAACCCGGCAATGTCTATATCGGCAAGGGCGACGCGGACATCATACTGGGTGTACGACCGGATGGCCCCGTCGTGATGGCTGCGCCTTCCTTGCCGGAGCATCGCTGGCACCCGAGCGTCGACCGCATGGTGGACAGTGCTATGCAGCACTTTGCACCCGGAAGCCTCATCGGTGTGCTGATGACCGGGATGGGCAGCGATGGGGCTGAGACTATGGCGCGTCTGAGAGCCCAGGGTGGCCGGACTATTGCCGAGGCGGAAGAGAGTGCTGTCGTCTGGGGCATGCCCGGCGAGCTAGTTCGACGCGGGGGCGCCGAGATCGTCGTGCCCTTGGAGCAGATCGCCGACCGGGTCATCGATTTGGTGGAGCAATCATGAGCAGACCGCGCAAGGCACAGGCGCTGACTGCCGATGAGATCCGCCGACTTTGCGCGTTTCTCTACCGCCATACCGGGATGATTTTTGGAGAGAGCAAGCGCTATTATATCGAGAGGCGGGTCGCCGACCGCATGGCCGCGACCGGAACGCACACTTTCCCAGCCTACTTCGCATATATCGAATCCAACGGGGGCGAAGTCGAACATCTAATCAACATCTTCACGGTCAACGAAACCTATTTCTACCGTGAGGAGCATCAGCTGCGGTGCCTCAGCCGCTCCCTGCTGCCGGCGATCGTGGAGAATAGGCAGCCGGGAGATCTCGTACGGATCTGGTCGGTGCCGTGCTCCACAGGAGAGGAGCCGTATTCCGTCGCGATCTGGCTACTGGAGAACTGGCCGATGGTCGACGCCTACCACATCGAGATCGTCGGCTCGGACATCGATACACGCGTTCTGTTCGAAGCAGAGGATGGAGATTACGGAGAACGTGCCCTTGCCCGCCTGCCTCGGGACGTGGTCGAGCGCTACTTCGAGCCGCCTCGGGACGGGCAGCGCAGACTGATCCAGGACTTGCGGGAGTCAGTGAAGTTCACGGCGGCTAATCTCATCGACGCTGCATCGGTGGCAGCGCAGGGGCGGTTCGATGTCATCTTCTGCCGCAACGTCCTGATCTATTTCGACGATGCTTCGCGTCTTCTGGCTGTCAACAATCTCTTCAACGCCTTGCATCCAGAAGGATACATCTGTCTCGGCCACACCGAGTCGATGACACGGATCTCGAAGCGCTTCGACTTGCGTCGGTTCGAGGATGCGATCGTCTATCAGCGACCGGGGAGCGACCGCGATGGATGATCTCCTCCAACACTTCATCGTCGAGGCGCGCGAGTTGATCCAGCAGGCCACAGACGACCTTTTGGCCCTTGAGCGCGATCCCAAGGCAGTGGCGCCGATGGATAGCGCCTTCCGGGCCGTGCACACGCTCAAAGGATCCGTCGGTCTGTTTGACTTGGCTCCCATGGGCTTTGCGCTCCATGCCGCCGAGGACCTGCTGGGCGCCCTTAAGGAGGGGCGGGCAAGGATAGATGCCAACGTGGTCGACACTCTCCTCGAATGCATCGGCCAGACGGAGCGTTGGGTCGGCGAGATCGAGCGAACAGGGCAACTGCCACCAGATGCGGCTGAGGAAGGTTACCGTCTGGCACGGGTCTTGCGCTCACAGGTCGACGAAGGCGTGGCTCGCGCAACTCCCGCGGATACTCCGATCGATCTTGGCTGGGTCGAGGATTTGATGGCCCAGAACCCTGATCCGGCGGCCATGAAGGCGCAGACAAAACCTCTTGTGGCGATCCGGTACACGCCGCGCGCCGACTGCTTCTTCGCCGGCGACGATCCGGTTGCGCTCCTGCGCTCGGTCCCGGATCTCGTGTCTGTCCGTCTCTCGAGCCGGGATCCTTGGCCGCCTACCACGGAGATCGATCCCTTTGCCTGCAATCTCAGGATCGAGGCGCTCTCCGGAGGTGGGCTCGATGCGGTAAAGGCGGTCTTCCGTTTCGTGCCGGACCAAGTGACGATCCATGAGGTCGCGCGCAGCGTAGCGGACCATGCTGACGCGGCAGGACCCGGCAGTGGAGCCGAGAGCACTGTGACGGATGGGGCCGGAGGAGCTCGCGCGCGGACGCTTCGCGTCGATGCAGCACGGATCGACCATCTGGCCGATCTCGTCGGCGAAATGGTTGTCGCGAAAAATGCCCTGGCGCATCTGGCGGGCCAAGTCAGAGACAGGCTGGACCGGAAGGATTTGGCTCAGGGCCTGCTCGTGAGCCAAGCCGCCATCGACCGTATCGTGGCAGAGTTGCACAGGGCTGTCATGGATGTCCGCATGATGCCTATGCGGGACATCTTCCGGCGCTTTCCACGCGCGGTGCGCGACATAGCGGGTCCTCTGGCAAAGGCTGTCGATTTCTCCATGGAAGGGGAAGATGTCGAGGCGGACAAGTCCATCGTGGAGGGTTTATTTGAGCCTCTGCTCCACGTCCTGCGCAATGCCATCGGTCATGGCGCCGAACCTGAACAACTCCGTCTGGAGGCCGGGAAACCGGCGAGGACCAGAGTTATGCTCCGGGCTCGTCGTGAGGGCGATCGCGTCTTGATTGAGGTCCAGGATGACGGACGCGGAATTGATCCGGCTGCTATTCGGCAGGTCGCCTGCGAGCGCGGAATCGCGCCAGCAGACGAGCTTGAGCGAATGAGCGACGCCGAGATCGTCAATCTGATCTTTGCCCCAGGCTTCTCGACGGCTTCGGAGGTGACCGACCTGTCGGGCAGGGGGGTCGGCATGGATGCCGTACATTCCGCAGTTGAGAGATTGGGCGGGCAAGTCACCGTTCAGAGCCTGCAGGGCCACGGCACGACAATTCGCCTTTCCCTGCCCCTCACCATTGTCATGGCGAGGGTGATGGCCGTCAGAGTCGGGCATGAACTCTACGGCATTCCCCTCGATGGCGTGATCGAGACGGCCTTCGTGCCCGCCTCGCGCGTCGTTCCGGTTCAGGAAGCTGAAGCCTTCGTACTGCGCGACCGGACGCTCCCTCTGGTCAGGCTCTCCGACCTTCTGGAGATCCCGCGCCCGGCGGAGCCGCCCCTAGGAATGAAGGTTGTGGTGATGGCCCTGGACGACGGACCGGTTGGAATCTCCGTGGACGCATTTGCCGAGAGAATGGACGTTCTGATGCGCCCGATGTCCGGTATTCTTGCAGGTATGCCCGGTGTCATGGGAACGGCTCTGCTCGGCGATGGCAGCGTTCTCATGATCCTTGATATCCCGGAGCTGATCGGATGAGCGTGCGTCTGGATGGTACTATCATTGTCTTGGAAGGGATCTGTCGTGTTGACGATGCGGAGCCCTTGCTCCGCTGGCTTCAGGCTGACCCGGGTCGCATCATTGATCTGTCAGACGCCGAACATCTCCATGCTGCCGTGCTTCAGGTTCTGATGGCTCTTAAGCCCGGTTTAAGGGGAGCCGCCAAGGACGCGTTCCTTCGAGACTGGATTACCCCAGCTTTATCTGATCGGAAGCCCGTCAGCATGGCACCACAGACGGGCTGAGCGGTTGTCATTCTCCAAGCGTACTCTAAAAGAGGCTGATAACCGTTCCCTTCCATACCGTTCCGGTCGTTCCGGGCAGCCGATCCCTAGCGGAGTACCTGAGTGGCGATAACTGTTCTGATCGTGGACGACAGTAAGCTGGCACGCATTGTCGCAAGCAAGGCCTTGGCCTCGCTGCAGCCGGAGTGGGAGAAGGTCGAGGCTGGCAATGCCCAGGAGGCCCTCAGCGTTCTCGGCGACCGGAAGATCGATGTGGCTATGATCGACTTCAATATGCCGGAGAAAGACGGCCTCGATCTCGCCGCCGAAATTCGCTCAAGCCATCCGACGATGCCGATCGCGGTGATTACGGCCAATATCCAGGATGAGGTGATCGCCCGGGCGCGTGAGGTGAATGCCACTTTCGTTAGCAAGCCTTTGACCGAGGAGGGCCTGCGAGGTTTCATCTCGGGAGCGGCACTGCGCCTGCGGACGGGCGGCGCATGATGTTCATGGCACAGGATGTCGCTCTTTCCGAACTCGAACGTGATGCTCTGACAGAACTTGTTAACATTGGGGTCAGCCGGGCCGCCTCGAGCCTGCGCAAAATGATTGGCGAGGAGGTGCTCCTCTCCGTTCCGTCAATCGAGATCATGGCCCCGCAGGATGCCGTCCGATTGATTGGAGAGCGCGAGACGGACGAACTCGTCGCCATTCAGCAGCAGTTCGAGGGCGCCTTTTCCGGACAGGCCCTTCTGATCTTCCCCCAGTCGATCAGCGTGGACCTCGTTCGTGCCATCATCGGCGGAGACGTGCCTCCCGATCAGATTTCCGAAATGGAGCAGGAGGCCCTGGCTGAAACGGGCAACGTGATCTTGAACGGCTGCCTTGCCACAATGGCGAACATGTTGAAACGCTCGCTCAGCATCTCCTTGCCGGAGGTCGTCCGGGGTGATGGCTCCCGGCTGTTCAGACTCGTGCAACCGCGTGCGGATGATGGCTTGGTGCTCTTCCTGTACATCAACTTCTCTGTGCGCAATAGAGACATCCGGGGCTATATCGCCATGCTCATGGATCTGCCTTCGCTTGCCGCGCTGAAGGAACTCATTGCGAGCTTCATCCATCGGGTGATCGGAGACGAGGCTTAGGCCATGTCCTCTTACCGTATCACCTCAACGAAGACACTGTCGGCATGATGGCGCGAACTCTCCCATACGAGACGGTCGATAAGACGACTGAGGTAGCGCTGGAAGAGCTGCGCCGCATTGCAGGTCCGATCTTTTCTGCCCTGGAGCGCTCGGGGCTATCGATGGTGGCAACGAATCCGCGCCTGCCTGATAACCCAATCGTCTTCGCGAATGAGGCGTTCTGTCGAACGACGGGGTATTCAGCCGAGGAGGCAATTGGCCGCAACTGCCGCTTCCTTCAGTCGCCGGATACCGATGAAGAAGCCGTTCGGCAGATCCGCGAGGCAGTTAAGGAAGGGAGGGCCATCTCGATTGAAATCCTGAACCGGCGCAAAGATGGAAGCCGCTTCTGGAATCATCTCTTCATCACTCCCGTCAGCAGCGAGGACGGTGAGCCTCTCTTCTTCCTGTCGACGCAGGTTGATGTCACGCAGTCGCATCAGGCGGACGAGATGCGGGCTGCCCTCCAGACAAACAAGCGGGAGCTCGACCGTACCAACGAGCGGCTCCGGCAGACGCTGACTGTCGCCGGAACGGGTGGATCCTGGGATTGGGACATTCCTCACGAGCGCTTCACCGCTGACGCGCGTTTCGCAGCGCTACATGGTCTTGATCCAGCAGATGCAGCGAAAGGCCTGCCGACCGAGGCCTTCTTCAGAGCCATTCACCCTGAAGACCGCGTGAGAATCCGCCTTGCAGTTGCCGGTATTCTCAACGGGGCGGAAATCTATTCCAAGGAATATCGGCTTCTTTCTTCCGATGGATCGGTGCGTTGGGTTCATGCACGGGGACGCTGCCACTTCGGCGACGATGATCGACCTCTTCGGTTTACTGGTGCCATTCTCGACGTTACCGAGCAGAAGCATATCGAGGAGCGCTTGCGGATTGCGCAGAGCGCCGGCGGAGTCGGAACGTTCGAATACGTGGACGGCTTTGCAACCGTCAGCGTTTCGGAGGAGTTTTGCCGGTTGGTTGGACTCCATCCGACCAATGTCCTGCCCGTCAGCACGATCAACACCCTCGTCGTGCCGGAAGACCCCGCCCTTGTCGAGCAGAGTTCGGGCTCCGAAGGTACGGTTCATGCCGAGTGCCGGATTCAACGGGCGGACAACAGAGAACTCCGCTGGTTGGCCCGCAGAGGTGAGTATGTCCGCGATACCGAAACGGCAGGCCTGCGGTTCATCGGTGTCATCTATGACATTACGACGGCGAAGCAGGCCGAAGAGAGACTTCGGGAGCTCAACGAGAGGCTTGAGAGCCGTGTCGCTGAACGCACGGCTGAACTTGCCGAGAGCGAACGCCGTTTCCGGGCAATCTTTAACACGACATTCCAGCTCATGGGACTGAGTGCGCTGGACGGCACTATTCTGGTCGTCAACAACGCCGCCCTGCAGGCTGCAGGAGCCGCGCGGAGTCAAGTTGCCGGCATGAAGATATGGGATGCTCCCTGGTGGGTGCATTCTCCATATGAGTCTCAGAGGGTGCGTGAGGGCGTCGCGCGGGTCGCGGCTGGCGAGTTCGTGCGCTACGAGTCGGAACTCATGCTGCCAAGCGGTAACCGTACTTTCGACTTCTCAATGAAACCTGTCCTGGATGAAGCGGGCAAGCCCATTTTCCTTGTGGCTGAAGGACGTGACATTACCGATCTGAAGCAGACCGAAGCGGCGCTGCGCCAGGCGCAGAAGATGGAAGCCGTCGGGCAGCTGACTGGAGGCATCGCACACGACTTCAACAACCTTCTGACCGGCATAGTCGGTTCGCTCGATCTCCTGAAGACGCGCATGGCGCAAGGGCGGCTTGAGCATCTTGATCGTTATCTTGCGGCAGCCACGTCGTCGGCCAACCGTGCTGCTGCCTTGACGCATCGTCTTCTTGCCTTCGCGAGGCGACAGCCGCTCGATCCGAGGCCTGTCGATGTCAATCAACTCGTCACGTCCATGGAGGATCTTCTCCGGCGAACCATCTCTGAATCCATCGAGCTCAGGTTCGCGACGTCTGAAGGCTTGCCGCTGACGTTGTGCGATCCCAATCAGCTGGAAAGCGCTATCCTGAATCTTGCAATCAATGCCCGGGATGCCATGCCCGACGGCGGCGCGCTCATTATCGAAACCGGGATGTCGCACCTGGACGGCGCCAATGTATCGGCTCGGCAGGATATCGCTCCTGGCCGCTACATTACGATCAGTGTATCCGACACGGGTACCGGCATGCCGGCCGATGTTCTGGCACAAGCCTTCGATCCATTCTTCACGACCAAGCCGATCGGAGAGGGAACAGGCCTTGGTCTTTCCATGGTGTACGGTTTTACGAAGCAGTCGGAGGGTCATGTTCGGATTTACAGCGAGGTCGACAAGGGGACGACCGTCAAGCTGTATCTGCCGGTCCACGAGGGCGAGCTTGCGGAATCTGTCGCCGCAACGGGGCTCAGCGAGATGCATCGGGCGGAGGTTGGTGAAACCGTTCTGGTGGTGGAGGATGAACGTGTCGTTCGCTCTCTGATCTTGGAGGTCCTGGCTGATCTTGGCTACCAGGCTCTCGAAGCGGTGGATGGTCCGTCGGGTCTCAAGATCCTGGAGTCGAAGCAGCGCGTGGACCTGCTTGTGACCGATGTCGGCCTGCCGGGATTGAACGGCCGCCAACTCGCAGACTATGCACGTCTGATAAGACCCAATCTCAAGGTCCTCTTCATCACCGGGTATGCCGAGCAGGCTGCCATGGCTACCGGGTTCCTGGCCCCAGGCATGGAGATGATCACGAAACCTTTTGGCATGGAAGACTTGGCCGTTCGGATCCGCGAGATCATTGAGCGGGATTAGCCAAGCCGGACGGAAGCGTCCGGCATTCCGACAGGCATGGCCACGCGGAAGCTGCCGACGCGGCAGTCGAGATGGATCGGCTCCATCTCAGGTGATGACTCTCGTCTGAGACAAAGGTCTGCTTCCGGCACAAAGCAGAAGTAGACCAAATGTCCGCGTCTGCGCGAGAAGCGGACCTTTACATCGTCGCGCTTAAGGACTGCTGCTGACCCGGAGCGGACCTAGAGACACGTCTTCAAATTGGAATATGCGAATCAACGGAAAGCCCACTCGATCGGCGCAGCGAGAGAACTTTTCGGGAGGCCGTAACGCACAAATTTCAGCTGGGCGGACAAAACGGAGTGTTGCGGTTGAACCGCGGAACCCCAAACGCGCTACCCCTAACAGAGAGGCTACTCCTAATAGAGAACTCGCGGGTCAACTGTTTATAAATAAGCATAACTCACAAGAGAAAATCTAATTGGGATGTTCCAGTTAGCTTCATTGAAGGCTTCGCATTGTAAGCATTTGCCGCACCAGTACGTTCAACGGTGCCCGTAAGAACGATAAGTTATAGGTAGATAAACACAACCGTAAAGGAACACTCCTATGACTGCGAGTCATGGTCTCCTTATACGTCCAATAACGGAAAATTTGCTTGAGCAAGCTATAGAGCTGCTCTCGCGCGGCTTCCCTGATCAGCCGGTCCGGTCCTGGAAAGACCGGATCCGCCGCCTCGGAGCGACGATTGTGCTCCTCTCCTTCCGCTTTGGCGATGAGATCGTCCAAGCCTTGGATCGCTACGCAATCACAGGGCTCGCCGGCGTGCCGACGATCTGGGCCATTCTAGCACACGCAGCTCCAAGTCTATCGCGTACATCATTATTGCCGCGTCTGCGCTACATAACCAATTCTGGATGCTCTGTTGCGACGAAGACTGTGCGTCGGCTAGGAGACCTGCTCCCCACTACTCAGATCTACCTGATGTATCGACTAACAGAGGCATTTCGCTCGACTTACCTGCCGCCCGAGGAGATCGACCGTCGGCCAAACTCGATTGGTAAGGCGACTCCTGAAACGCAAGTTTTTGTCGTCACTCCTGAGGGGCGAAGGGCGCGTCCGGGTGAGCCCGGTACTCTCGTCCATCGCGGACCAACGGTTTTCCCGCGGCTACTGGAACAGAGTCGAGGATACTGCACGCGTACTCCGACAGCACCCGTTTGTGCCGGCGGTCAACGGTGGAGAAATCGTCTGCTACTCGGGAGATCTCGTCAGGATGGATGAAGATGGCTTCCTTGATTTCATCGGCCGTGACGACGCGATGATCAAGTCATGCGGATACCGAATCAGCCCGACTGAAGTGGAGGAGGTTCTCATGGCGACAGGTTCCTTCCGGCAGGTCGCCGTGATCGGCTTGCCTGATCCCATCATGGGCCAAAAGGTCCATGCTGTAGGCGTAGCCACAAGCCCTTAAACCTTTGTCGCTGAGCCGATCCTTGCGAGTGTAGCTGAATGTCTCGCGCGGTATATGGTGCCCCGCTCGATCGAACTCGTAGAGGAACTGCCATTCTCACCGAACAGCAAGGTCGACTATAAAACCCTTGTACGGGAGCGTATTGGCGATGCCGGGAACTGAGCCAATCAGCTTTGGACATGACATTGCCCAGCAGACCTTCTCGATCGCTGGTGCTGACCTGCTCGTTGATGGCCTTGCAGTCAAGTCGCTAGCTGCGGTCTATGGAACGCCCCTGTTCGTCTACGATGCCGCCGCGATGCGGCGTGCATACCGGGAGCTGAGGAACACACTCGCCGGGTTTTGCGGGGTCTTCTACAGTGTAAAAGCGAATCCCAATCCAGCCATCCTGCGTGTATTTGTAGAAGAAGGTGCCGGACCGGAGATCGCTTCTGGTGGCGAGTATCTGCGCGCACGGGCAGCTGGTGCGAGACCGCAAAGCATTTATTTCGCTGGCCCTGGCAAGGGGGAGGATGAACTTGAGCTTGTGATCGGTCAGGGAATTGGCGAGATCCACCTGGAAAGCTATGATGAAATAGATAAGGTCGCGGCGATTGGGGAGAGACTCAACCGGCTTGTACGGGTGGCGTTCGTGTCAATCCAGCTGCCTCGGCCCAAGGCGGTGCCATGCGGATGGGAGGCAAGCCAGTTCCTTTCGGCTTTGACGAAGAGGATCTCGTCAATATAGTAGATGCGCTGCGTAGCCGACCTAGCCTCGATCTATGTGGCATTCATCTATTCGCTGGTACACAGATTCTAGACCCTGATGTTTTGATTCCACAGTGGTCCCACGCACTTGCGCTAGCGAGACACATGTCAGATCTCCTCGCTCGGCCAGTCGCCTCCGTCGACCTCGGCGGCGGGCTAGGCATCCCCTATTTCTCGGGTGAGGTTCGGCTTGACCTAAGCCAAATCAAATCGCAAATTTCGGCACTCTCTCGGCTTGTCCGTTCCGACGGGCGGCTTTGCACTGCACAGATCGTTATTGAGCCTGGCCGATATCTGGTTGGACCTTGTGGCATCTATCTTGCTCGCGTCCGCGCCGTGAAGACGTCGCGCGGTTCGCGCTTTCTGATTACCGATGGTGGGATGCACCACCATTTAGCGGCATCCGGCAATCTCGGGCAGATCGTCAAGCGCGATTTTCCAATTGTAGCGCCGGCACGGATGGATGTCGTAGATCTGCTCCCGTGTACTATCGTGGGCCCGCTCTGCACACCTCTCGATACACTTGCACGACAGGTGCATCTACCCGATCTAAAGGCCGGAGATCTCATCGCAATATTGCAGTCGGGTGCATATGGTTTGACGGCAAGCCCTATTGAGTTCTTGAGTCATGCGACGCCGGCAGAGATTCTTATTGATGGGGGAAAAGCGGCACTAATTCGAGAACGACAGCACGCCGGTGAAGGCGCTCAGCAAACCCGAAAAGAGCAATCGGTGTAGCCTGGTGCCCCGTCAGCGGGGCGGTCGGCTCTATAGTTCGCCTCGGGCCTTGACTCGAAACAGTCTTGTGCATGTCCGTTGGATGGCCGCGGAAAGCCTCGGCGCAAAAGGAACCTGGGCATTAGGAACTAACATAGGTTAATTCCGTTCGACGGGTATGATGCTCAACGACTTGCAAGGGGCTACCGTGGTCCTCGTGGTCGAGGATGAGCCGCTGGTGCGCATGACCGCCGCCGATGAGCTGGAGGAGGCAGGCTTTCAGGTTCTGGAAGCCGCGAATGCTGATGTGGCCTTGATAGTGTTGGAAGCGCGCTCAGCCGAGGTGCAGGTATTGTTCACGGACGTGGACATGCCCGGTGCAATGGACGGCTTGGCGCTGGCCGATGAGGTCCACCGGCGCTGGCCTCACATCCTGCTGCTGATCTCCTCCGGCTATGCGCGGCCGCGTCCCGACGAAATCCCGGACGACGGGCACTTCGTTCCAAAGCCTTATCGCGGCGCCACCATCGTGCGGCACATCCGCGAGATGATGGAGGGTTCGCTAGGTCATAGGGCGATGGCGCCGGAGCCGGCGCGCGTCGCATGGGTTCCCGTCTGGGAGAAGACGGGGGAGATGACGACGACAGGTCTGATGGGGGCCTAAGAGGAGGAACTCATGAAAGTCAGCGAACTCATGACACGGGATGTGCGGCTCATCGAGCCGACCCAGACCATCCGCGAGGCGGCCCGGCTGATGGCCGACCTGGATGCCGGCATCCTGCCGGTGCGCGACGGCGACCGGCTTGTCGGCATGATTACCGACCGCGATATCGCCATCCGGGCCGTGGCCCAGGGCAGGGGACCCGACACCCCGATCCGCGAGGCGATGACGGATGAGGTCCTGTACTGCTTCGAGGATGACGATACCGACGCGGTAGAGCGCAACATGGCCGACATCAAGGTCCGGCGCCTGCCGGTGCTCAACCGCGACAAGCGCCTAGTCGGCATTATCTCGCTCGGCGACTTGGCTATGAAGGACAAGGCCGCCAAGGTGGGCGCCGCGATGGCCGGCATCTCACAGCCGGGCGGCCAGCACAGCCAGTCCGGTGCTCTGCATTCCTGAGGCTGAGCGGAACCCCGTCAGGCAACCCATTTGAGCTCAGGCTGCCCCGGAGGGGCGAAGAAGCAGATGATCCGCTCGGCGGGCGACTCGCACAGATGAAAGCGCTGGTCCGGCGACAGCCGGGCCATGCCCGCGCGATTGTTCGGCTATCCAGAGCCGCCGGCCGAGTCCGTGACTGTCTCGCCATTCTCCTCAATCAGGGGATGGTAATCGCGGTCGCTGCAGCAGAAGACCGGATACCAGTCATGGGCATGCGGGACCGGCGAACCGATAACGAATGGAGCCGCGGCGAGCACCATCGGGAACGGCGGGCTAAGGGGAGGTCTCCATGGAAATTGCCCGACAACGCCGAAACGCCACCAATGTTCGGCATCGCCCCCGATGCGGCGTTCGCCCGCCGTGGCGGGTGCAAGGGAGCGCCCGCCGGCCTTTGTGGCAGGAATTGCTCGGAGACCGCTGACGAGGTTCTCGGACCATGCCTAGCTTGGACCTAATGACTGAGCCGGAGCTCATCGCGCATCTTCATCAGCTTGCCAGTGAATGCGA
Organism: Microvirga vignae; assembly: GCF_001017175.1. Classification (GTDB taxonomy): domain Bacteria; phylum Pseudomonadota; class Alphaproteobacteria; order Rhizobiales; family Beijerinckiaceae; genus Microvirga; species Microvirga vignae. Next base: position 24,393 of record NZ_LCYG01000083.1, read on the forward strand.
CAGGCTCGACCGGCGGATAGCGTACGCGGCCCAGCGACAGAAGTTCGCCCAAGACCCTGGTAATACCGCAGAGGCCGCGGAGGAGGAGCGGATGTTGCTGAATGAGTTGAGCCGGCTCATGGACCGAAGGCGGGCGATCGAAGGCTACCTGAGGCGGGTGAGAGGACAACTCCGTCCTCTGCGGCCCCATGTGTTGCTCGTCGGCTGATCCGGTCAGGGCCGGCCTGTCTGATTCAACGGGGTTTGGTCCCCTGAGCTCTCCAATCGCACTGGCGCATTTGGGCGGACCACTCCAAGACTGGTGCGTCGACGCCGGGGAGCAGGTCCGGGACCGGCATGGCCAATTGGGAGGGATGCCGATGATCTTAGAGATCGATCCCCTGATCGCCTTGGGCGTGGTGCTGGCCACCGCCACGACTGATGCTGCCTACGTGTTCTTCAACGCGGCCGTGGTGGCCCGGCACCGGGTCAGGGCAGCGAACTGGAGCGCCATCTGGTACCTGCTCTCGGCCTTCGCGGTGATCAGCTACACGGAGCATGCGGTCTACGTCGCCTTCGCGGCCCTTGGTTCCTGGGTTGGTGCCTTCGTGTCGATCACCTGGCTGGTGCGGATCCCGCGGCCGAAGGCATGATGGGGCGGGCGCAAATGTCCGTTCTTGGCACGAAGCGGAAGTAGAGGAACGTCTGCGTTCGTGCGGTGAGCGGACCATTTCAAGGCTGCACTTAAGAACCGCCTTGGACCAAGAGAACCGCCTTGGACCAAGCCGGACGTCGATCCGGCGGATGCTCTGGTCCGCGATCTTACTGCATCAAGCGATACATTCGGTGGGGATCGTGGTGTCTGCTCCCAATTACGGCATCAGACGCTTTGATCAGGTGCGCCTCAAGA
>NZ_LCYG01000084.1 GCF_001017175.1 Microvirga vignae
CTCCGTCCGTGAACCGGGAGAGCGGCAGATGAAGCTCTACAACAAGGAGTTTGCGACGGATCCGCAGATTTCCGTCGGCGCGAGATTTTTTCTGACGAGTATAGGGCAGTATTCCCCGTTGACGTGACATGCCCAAACCGTTTCTGAAGCCTCGGCAAGACCCTTTTGTCGTACCTCGGCGCAGCTAGGCCAACCTTCAGGCTACGGTCATGGATAAACAGGATAGCAATCCTACTACGGCTACGGTTTAGTGCTACAGTTGAGTTCTCGTTCACTCACCTGTGATGGAGCCCGATGCAGCCAAGCGACCCCTTTCCGCTAGAGCGTTGTTCCAGTCGCTTGAGGTCGGCAATCTTGGCCGAGTTTCAGGGGCGCCATCCTACCCTTCAGGAAGTGGCGAGCATCCCACCCCGAAGGTGGCTCACAGCACCGGGCGTCGGCCAGACTTTGCTCACGGAGTTGGAGGCTATCATTCGGGATCATCAGGGTTGGACAAAGAGTGATGTCCCTGCGACCTCGACTGATGCCGCACTGGTCGAACGGATTGAGCAATTACAGCGCGATCTGGAACGCCTCCGCCGTGAGCTTCGGTCTGTCATAGACAGCATCCGAAGGAAGCAGTCCGAACCCGACATTTCAGACCAAGACTCACTTCAGGGCGGAGAGGGGTGAGATATGAAATTGCTGCCTAGTTAGGCAAGTCCAGCCAACCTAACTCCTCGGTTTATTCAAGACCCTGAAGGACTTCGTTGCATTTACCTTGGTGGGACAAGGAGGGACGGCCTATCAGGAAGCCGCTCAGTTGTCTCTGTTCAAGCACCTTCTTCCGTTGCGTCCAGCGCTACGCCCCGGAGATCGAGAAGTGAGTCCGCTCATATCAGGGTTTCCGTTCCGGCTCATGGCGTGTAGACGGGACATATGTCCGGGTCGGCGGGCGCTAGAAGTATCTCTTCCGTGCAGTCGACAAGAATGGACAATTGATTGACTTCATGTTGTCAGACCGGCCCACGAGTGGGCGCCGCAGGCGCGATGATCGCACTGCTTACATGGTGCCGCTTCACCTCTTCAGGAACCGCTTTTCCAGCATGCAGTGCACGCCCTTGTGCTGATTGACCATCTGTGTCACCCGCAGATCGGCTGCAATACTGCACAGCGCATAGGCATCCTCGCGGGAAATGCCACAGCACTCCACAATAAGGGCGATCATGTTTCGCAGCGCCCTCTCGACACATCTGTCAAGATCTGGATCCATGCCAAACGTCAGGACGTGGGTCGGCGTTTCGGCACACGGATAGGTATAGCGCAGATCCTTGCGGACTAGGATTTCGAACGTGCCGGACAATGCAGTCTCGATAGCCGTGTCGTTAACTTCACCATCCCCTTGCGCGGCATGACCATCACCGCAGGAGAACAGGGCACCGGCTACGAAGACTGGAAGGAACAACGTTGTGCCGGGAGTTAGTTCCTTATTGTCCAGATTGCCGCCGAATGCGCGTGGGACGACCGATGTGCACCGTTTCCACGCTGGCGGCGGTGCCACGCCCATCACCCCGAAGAAGGGGCGTAGCGGAAGCTCGAGGCCCCAAGGGAGACGCGCGACCAGACGATCCTGATCAAGGGGAATGTGCATGAGGTGATGGGCTGCGAAGTCGTCCCGTAACGTGCCGGCAAGCGGGCCACTGAAGTTATAGCCCCAATCCTGGCGGAGCTTTACGTCCAATATTCGGATCTCCAACACATCGCCAGATGCTGCTTCTTCGACAGCAACAGGGCCGGTCAGAATATGTGGACCGAAGGGCAGTCCCGATTCAGCCGCGTGGATGGCAAGAAGCTCAGGTGGCACATGAAAGTCTTGTGTCGGCAGAACATCGGGGCCGCCACTAACAGTGTCGATGGTGACTCGATCGCCACTGCGGATTGTCAAGACAGATGGCTGTTGGGCGTCGAAGTAGCCCCAATGGCAAGTCTCAGGGGATGCGGCAAGGTGGTGATGGGCCATTTGGATCTCGCACAGCGCGTTGAATATCTGCTTCTGAGGGAGACAGAAGGATTTGTCGAGTTCCATCCTGCTGCTCGCTTGACCTCCGCATCTAAGTTGTGCCGACAACCTACGCCCCCAAATGCAGAAGCCAGCACCCCGATCCGGGTCAAACCCGGAAGTTGGCCGACTTCTGGGAAGCTCCGCTTCTATCCAACAAGCGGGCTTTCCGCGCGTTGCCGCCGCTGGATCGTGCCAGCGGGCGAAGACCGGTCGAACAAAAGCCTCAACGACTGAGCGTAGGTTCTCCTCTGCCCTTGCGCTGGCGGGAGCGGACCATGCGAGTCCTTCCATCACCGCCTCAAAGGCATGGCGGAATGGAGAAACGCGGCCTGCCTCGCTGCTTAGCCACTGGGCCAGTCGAATTGGCCTTAATTCATACAGCCTTAACGTGACAGGATTTTTGAGACAAAATCTTTAGAGGTACTCTGCGGATTGCTGCGATGAAGCGCTCATGAATTGCATCGACGGTAGCGCCTGACAAGCGTATACTGGCGAGAGCCTGCACACACTCAGTTTACGGGGGTGAAGCATGGTTGGCCTTTGCCGCAATGCACGAAACATCGCATGCGATCTTAGGCATCGGGCAGCGGCATGGACGCTGGCCATGGCAGCCCTCGCGATTGTTGCCTGTTCGGCTCAAGTCAGAGCTCAAACTGCGCAAGTTTGGAACCAAGCCCATGCGGACTCGGCGAACACCGGCTTCGTGGATGTTCGCACGAAGCCTGCCGATCTTCCCATCCGCAAAATTGAAGGCTTGGGCCAAATCGCCCCTGGTTCAGGACCGGTCTTTGCGTCCGATGGTACCGTCTATCTAGCCACTAGTGGCGGCAAGCTTCACGCTTTTACTCCGCACGGTGATCTGAAATGGACAGGATCGCCGCCTGCAATCCTTACATTTCAGGCTTCGCCGGCGGTCGGAACAGACGGTACAATTTACGTGGTCGGCGGGCAGGTTGCCCGCGATCATCGTGGCGGCGAGACTGTACTGCGCTATGACTCGCGACTAATCCGCTTCAGCCCGGCCGGTACTCTGCTCTCCGTGACATCCTTTCCGGCTCACCATCCGGAACAATACGGCACTGGAACAACCTCCGCGGCACCTATGCTCTGGCGCTCCGAAGGCGCTGAATTCGTGATGATCCCGGCAATTTACCGGGCATTCAGCACCACCGAACTGCACCTTCTGGCCTTTTCGCACGACGGCAGTCTCATGTTCGACCAACTCGTGACGCAGGTTACGCTGGGCGACGTGACTGGCGACAGCGATTTGCACTGGTGGTGCCTTTACATATTCTGCTACAGCCTCAACGACCTGTTCGGTTTGACACCCACCGTTCCGATCCCTGGCGCGAACGAACTTCCCGTGGAGGCGGAAACGCCTCTCCCCAGCGTCGGTGTGTCTAGAGATCCCAATCCGGTGGTTGTCGTTGCGGATAATAACCAACATCTCATTGGCTACAACTTTTCTCCAACCGGTGGGTTTACCGAGCTCTTTCGCAAGCACTTAGCCACTGGTCAAATTCGGATGTCGTCGCCGACATTGCTGCAGAGTGGCCATTCCGTTATCTCAGCGAACTACGGGGATGAAGGATGGCTTCTGTCTGGTGGCCCAAGCCCCCAGAACTGGACGGAGGTGGTCATCCCGCGGGCGAGGGCAACGCCAGCCTTGACGAATGATGGGCGCATTATTTCAGTCGCTCGTGACGGAACCGTTCGGGCGGTGAGCACTTCGCCAAATCGAACAGTAATCGGAAGTGTCGGTCTTGGGGCGGAAACGATCGCACCAGTTGCAGCATCCTGCACCCACTTATTTGTCTCCACGGTCTCAAGTCTTGTGACACTTGACGCGCGTTCCCTGGCGGAGATGGCTCGCTTCAGTTGGAAAGCCGGAGGGCAATCGCCACCGGCTATTGGACCGAGCGGCATGGTCTACGCTTTTGCCGAGAATAGTCTGTTCATCTTCCCGGCCCCGCGGGTAGGCCGGTTCGTGCTCACTCCCCTCACCTGTCGTGACGTTCTCATCAAATCACCGACTGCCGACTAGATCGGCGTCGTCCTGTTCAATTGATCTGAATGGGACGAGGCATTTCCATGTTGTTGTTCACTTCGTTTGCTTCACCCACGCCCTCTGCGTTGTCGACAATGAAACCAAGCCAGTACTGCCCGGGCGCCACATCGGCCGGAATAGTCAGTGAGCGAAAGAAACTCCCGGTAAAGCCTGGATTGCCCCAAGCCCCAGAATTCGTGCCGAGGAGGCGATCGAACTTGCTGATGAAATCGTTGGAGGAAAGATAGAAGCCGATATCGAAGGTTTGGGTGGAAGTGCTCAGATTGCTGAACGTGAACTGGATCCTGATTGTCGATCCTCGCGCCGCTGATACAGGGCTCGTAACCAGAGCTGAACTACCACCACCGATGCTAGTGAAGACAGATCCGGCTATGTCGACCTCCGATGTGCGGTCGGGATACATGAAGCGCGCGCCCTCACGGTCATCGCCAGTCGGATCCCACTCCCGCCAATGACCCATCGTTCCGGCCGCGGGATAATTCGAGTTCAGTGTGGCGAGCCAGCGGTCCTCGTGGTTGAGACCCAGAGCATGTCCTAACTCATGCAACGCCACGCCTTCGAAGCTGAAAGGTAAGCCGAGGTTACTGTAGTCAAGCGGATTGAGATTCCAGGTGACGTTGTTATTGAAGCCCATATCGGTTTCATCGAGCTCGTAATGCCACCCGAAGAACCAGAAGCAGTGATATCTCACGATAGTAACAGCCAGGGTTGGCAGTGAGAGACTGTTGTCGAGATAAACCTCGCTGCGGCCGTTCCATTGATTGTGTGTTCCATCGGTATCCCGCATGACAAAGAAGTCGAAAGCGGATCTCTTGACGTTGTTCCAGTGCCACATGGCATTCTGGTAACGTGCGTCCCATACACTTCCAGCCGGGAACGAAGTCGTACTGATCCACCTGTTGTCCCACTGCCTGTTCCAGCGGATGGTGTGCCCCCCGCAGGTACGGTAGGTGTAAGCCTCGGCGTGTGAGACGGCGAGCATCGTCAGAAGACCTGTCGCGATCCCTTTGAGGGATAGCATCATTCTGTGGCTTGCTCTCCTAGTCATAGCTTGTCACCTCCAGCGCCTGATGACACTCGGTCCGGAACAATCTGCGAGCAGCGACATCGCTATCTGAGATTGGGATCTCTGCTTGTTTCCCTCTCAATCGGGCGTGGGAACTCACCACGCTCCGGTGGAGCCTGTCGAGTTGGCTCGGCGGTTGTCGTGTCCTTGGGTGTTCCATCTTTGTCATCGAGGGCGGCCGCTTGGCCCTCCTGGATAGAGCGAATTGGTTCGCCCCTTACGCCAGCCATTGCAGCGATCCGGCGCACCTCGGCCGCAAACTGGTCAAGTCGCATCACTTCCCCAGCTTCTGCCAATGCCCTCGTATCACTCTCTGCTTGTGTCCCACGCTGGTCTCTTGATGGAGCGGGGAGGCCGATCTGTTCGCCATCCTCAGTTCGTCCGAAACCGCCCTGCGGTGGCGCAGACTCGTTGATGCCGCTTGGCCGCTCACCAAAGAGCTCTATCTCTGAGGCGACGCGGCGCTCCTTGATCACTTGGCCATCTCTAATCCCGAAGACGCGGTTTCCGACACTATCGCTGATGACTTCCGGACCGCCCCGCGGGTCGCGAACCACACGGAACACACCTTGGCTCCAGCCCAAGATTGGCACAAGCTGCTGACCGTTTCCGTCGACGAACAGGATAACCCGTTCCCCCTCGCGAAAGCGCGGGCTGCCCTCGACTTCGACGATCTCATTCCCGACCGCACCACCAGAGAAGCGTAGCGTCAGTGATCTTTCCTGATAGCTCCCCGTCAGCGACTCGAGGTTGGCCAACGTCACGTACGTGGCGATATCGTTGCGCTCGTCTCGCCTTGAGATAACCCGTTCGACGGTACCGAGCACTACACCGTCGGCCATTCGGATCATCTCCTCGAACTTCAGCGCAAGTACAGTAGTCGCTAAGCTAGGAGATGCGGCGAGAAAGAGTGCTGCAAATGCCCATGGTAATCTCATCAGGGCGGCTCCTTCAGCAAACGCCGTTGGACAGCATCGAAATGGTGCCTGAGCAAAGCCTGGCAGTCAATCGAAGAATGAGCTAACGATCTGATTGCTGTACCGCGGCCAGTAGAGAATCTATTGCACCGCCTGTTTTATCTGACAGGTGGCAGGAAACGCTGCCTCGCTGTTTCCAAGCAAAAACACTCATAGCGACTTTTCACGGTGCTATTGCCCTAGATGGTGAATGTGAGTGGCGAACTCAAATCGTGCGAAAGAGGCGGAACGAGTACGTTCCTGACGGCGAACAAAGTCGTGTCGAAGCGCCGCAGCCCTAAGATCGCGATGCTCCACGTCGGGTACTGTCGCAATCCTTTCTTTCCAATCACCACCTAAGCTCCGCTGTGCCTTGTGAACGTCTGCTCACCGCTGCATTCCTGAAGTTCGGCTTACTTCTGCTTCGTGCCACTTTCGAACCTTCCCGACATCCCGGGCGCAACGCTCCGCTGTGATCTCCTATTTGCCTCGTAAGTAGCCGCGCAATTCCCCGTACCGCCGAACCTGCTCTGGCGTCATGATCCCGACGGCGGCGAGATGGTACCGCAGGTGAGCCGCCCGAAGCTCCGCCTGCGCGGCGCCGATCGCGGCCGCCGCCGTAGTGATGCTCGCGGTCGTGACGGTACGTCTGGAGAACTCGCGATCCAGCGCAGTCTCCTGGGCGATCAGTCGCTCGCCGATCGGGATCGTCTCAGCCTTCATGGCATCGAACAGTTCCTGCATCCGGCGCCGCTGAGCCTCAGTCAGCCCGAGCTGCCCCGCCAGCTCGAGGACGTGCCTCGGCCCGGGATATCCGTTCAACTCGGCCGTAAGCGCGTATCCGATGCCTCGTCCAGCCCGCAGGTCCGCGATCTGCTCGTCCGAAAGCGCCTTCACCGCCCGTTTCTCATGCCCTGCATAGGGTGACATCGGCGGGACATGCTGGTGTCGGGCCATGGCAGGAACGAATGGCATTGCAAGAAGCAGGGCAAGGCCTGTGGTATGGGTCAGGGGCATCGGACACTCCACGGTTGCTGATGCACGCATGATAGCCCGCGTCCTGCCGTGCCCGTATGACCGCGATCATACAGGCGGAGCCGACAGCCTGATTTCTTTCTTGGTCCGCGTGATCACGCCCTCGGCCTCAAGGGTGGCGAGCGTGCGATACAGGCTCTCGTGCGTGAGCCCCAGCTCCGACGCCATGGTCTTGAGATCACCGTCAACTCGAACGATGCGATCGATGCCGCTGGCCTGGAGGCCCAGGTGATGGAGAACGCGCTCGCGGGCCGTGCGCAGGTTTCTGTTCTCCAGCCGCGTCCGCAGGGTCATCACCTGACGCGCTAGGCTGGCCATGAAGGCTTCGGCGATGGCCGGATCTGCGGCGAAGGCGGCGAGCACGGCCGCCTTGGGATAGAGGCGCACGATGCTGGGGACGCTGGCCACCGCATCGCAATGGTACGTCTCGGAGAAGAGCGAGGCCTCCGCGAAGGTGTCGCCCGGCAGGGCGCGGAACAGGATAATCTCGCGACCATCCACATCCGTGCGGGTCAGGCGAACCTCCCCTTGCTCCAGGTAATAGAGACCGTGGGGCCGATCATCCCGACGGAACAGCATCTCGCCGCGCCCGAGAGGGCGCTCGATCGCGGAGCTGCGAATGACAGCGGGAATCAAGTCTGGTGCTCGCATACCAGGATCATAACCGCACCCGTTCCCGTTGCGAGACTTACGACCGGCTGCCCATCCACAGCCCGGCCGCTCGACCTTCCCAGGATTGGAAGGCCTAGCACCTTTGCCAGGTTGATGATGGAGGCAGACCATGAACATCGGACAGGCGGCGGAAGCCTCGGGCGTCTCGGCCAAGATGATCCGCTCCTACGAGTCTACCGGGCTGGTCCCTAAGACCGTCCGGACCGAGGCCGGGTACCGGATGTATTCAGGAAGCGACGTCGCCACGCTCGGTTTCATTCGCCGTGCCCGCGACCTGGGCTTCTCCGTCGAGCAAATCGCGGAACTCGTCGCCCTGTGGCGGGACCGGGACCGGGCAGGCGCGGACGTGAAGGCGATTGCGCTCGAGCATGTCGAGGTCCTCAGGCGCCATGACAACCCACGGGCCCTCGCCTGCACCGAAGCGATGCCGGCCGAGGTCGAGAAGTGGGACGACGAGCGTTCGCGCGACGGCCAAGCCTCTATCGGGATCGGCATCCACTACGTTCCGGTCGTCATAGGTGACGTCGGCTCGGAGCGCACGACGGCCTTCGCGGGCGTGGGCGACACCGTCAACACGGCCAGCCGCCTCCAGGGTGTCACGCGTGAACTGGGCTGCGGCATCGTCACCAGTGAGCTCCTCACGGTGAAGGCTCGCGATATGGCAAGCGACCTGTCTCTCATCAATGCCTTCCGACCCGCCAGTCCTCGCGTCTTGCGAGTCCGTAGTGCTCCGGTCGACATCTGGTACCGGTAAGCGGCCGCTCCGGTGAGATCAAGGAGATAGGCACAATCAACGATGGGATGCTCGATCCTTGGGAAGTGATGCGCCATGCATTGCGGCAGCTGCCCTGGTCGTTGCACCACGTTTTCTGCAAACCGTTCGGCTCGGCAGCTTGCTTCCTCGAACTTGATTGGCGCGATCGGACTTGGACCAGCAATCTTGGACCAGCAATGGCAAGGGCCGACACACGGGTGAAGGTCCGCTCTTTGCTGCTTTGCAGAAGTTTGAGCAACGTCAGCCTTGTGCCAGGAGGAGACCTTTCTCACCTCACCAACATGAGTGGTCGGGATCGGGCCCCACCGAGAATCCGCCGCAGGATAGCTAGATGGCGGCGGGGAGACCCCCGCCTTTACAGGTTAGCTCCGAGCCCTGCATGCGCCAAGCGACGACTACCAGCCAGATCATCCACACCAGACTCAGGACCCAGGCCAGCACGATTGCAATCGACTGCGTTGACGAGAAGCCCTCGGAGCCGACCACCCAGCCCTGCACCAGGTAGGTGAGGCCGGAGAGGCCCATCAGGTAGGCTATCGGTCGCGGGACCCAAGCCGTCCGCACCACAGCGACTGCGAACAGGAGCAAAGCGAGGCCCAGCGCGAAGTCCTGGTAGCTCCTCACCCCCCACTCAAGCCAGCGGATTGCCTCGGCGCTCGCAAAGCGCGCCGCCTTCTCGGCATCCGGGGCGCTCGCCCACGCGTTCACGGCCTGCTTGAGGGCGACCCCGTCCACCGCCTGGAGGACGCCGTACAGCGCCAGCGTCGCCGCCGTCGAAGCGGCACCGAATCGACCCGCCCATCTCGCCGTTCCAGCCTGAACGTCCAGAGCGAAGAACAGAGCGAGCAGCCCCGCGAGCAGGATCGCCATGCTCGCGAACTGGCTGAGGTGCACGGCCGTCCAGATCCCGTTGCCGGCATATTCAGCGAAGATGGCGGGATGGTTATTGGCGTCCCCACCGGCGTGAAACTGGGTGACCACGATGTACAGGAGTTGTCCCACGAGCAGCAGCCATGCCGAAAGGCGCAGCGACGTACGCGGGCTGAATGTTCTGTCGTTCATAACCATGCTCCTTGTCCGATTCATCGGACGACGTCGAAGGGTATCATCATCCCGGCCCCTTATTGCCGGTCACTGGTTGGAACCCGGTCTGTCGTCGGGCTGCTGCGGCCTCTTGGATGGCGTTCAGAAGCCTTTGCTGCCCGCGCTGTCCGGTTTCGGGTTCAGGGTTGCGAGGAACGCGATCAGCTGCCGCCGCTCCATCTCGCTCAGGTTGATGGGACGAAGCTCGCTGTGCCCGGCCGGAGCCTCTGGCGCGGCGCTGTAGTGCGCCACCACTTCAGCCAGCGTCGCGATCTGGCCGGCGTGCATGTACGGTGGGCGCCCGGCGGCTCCCCGCAGCGATGGGGTCTTAAAGGCGCGCAGCAACTCATGCCCGTCCGTCACCATGAACCGCAGCTCGGAGCAGTCGCCCTCGCCCGCGTCGCTGTACTTGCCAAGGCAATTGAACGGGTCCTCCCGCACCAGCTTCGCGCCGAATGCCCGGCCCTGATCCTCTGGCAGCCCGGCTGCTGCCGGCACGCCCGTGTTGTGAAAGTGGTTGTCGGTCAGCAGCGGGCCGTTGTGGCAGTTGACGCACTGGCCCTTACCGACGAACAGGCGCAGCCCGGCAATCTCGTCGTCGGTGAGGTTCCCAGCACCGCCGGAGCCGAGAGCAGACGCATAGGCATCGAACCGTGTCGGCGCCGGCTGGATCGTGCGCTCGTAGGCCGCAATGGCCTTGCCGATGTTGGCGAACACCTGGTTCACCGCCTCGCGGTCGATTTCCGGCATCGCCGCCCAGGCTCTGGTGGACTCCGGATCATCGACAGGACCGGCTTGGACCGGCAGTTGGTTCACCTTAGGGAGCGGCCCGAACACGGCCTCGTAGGAAGTGCGGTAATGCGCGGCGACGACATGGGCGTACTGGGTGCGGCTGCCGCCATGCTCGACGGCGCTCTCCAGTGGTCCCAACGCTTGCGACCACAGGCTGTCCTTGCGGCCATCCCAAAACAGGAACGGGCTGCGGGCCATGCCGGCAATCGGCATCGTGCGCCGGGCGGTTGTGCCGACGCCGCGCGCCAGCGGCACGTCGTCCTGGAACTGGCGCTCGGGCAAGTGGCAGCTCGCACAGGCAACCTCGCCGTTGACGCTCAGCCGGGTGTCGAAGAACAGGGCGCGTCCGAGCTCCGCCGCTCTGGGATCGTCGGCGACCTTGTTCGACGGGTCCTCCGGCAGCGGCGGCAGGGCCTCAAGCGAGAGAGACTGGATGGTCGCGCGCTCCTCCTCCGTCCACCGCGCGCCAGGCGCGGAGGCGGCATGCAGCCCGGCTGCCAGAAGGCCGGCACCGAGCAGGATGGATGGGATGATGGCGGCCGCCGTGCGCATCGCGGCCTCCTCAGAGCACTAGGTTGAAGGTGACGGTGTCAGGTCCCTTGGGGCCGTCGATGGCGAGGTCGAGCGTCCACCAGCCGCGCATGTTGAACTTCATGCCCTCGATCAGGTAGCGGCCGTCGCCAAGGCTCCTGGTCACCTGTGGGGATGTCGGCAGGCCGTGGCCATGCCGGGGCATGCCGCCGTTGATCCCGATCCTGGCCGCCTTCACGGGAGAGCCGGATGGGGTTCGGACAGTCGCCGTCCAGGCATGCATCGACCCGACCACGATAGAGGCAGCCTCCGGCGCAATGGCGGCCTTGTAAAGACCCGCTGCAGTCGGCTTCTCAAGTGCGAGATCAAGGTTGTCGGGAACGGAGCGCATCATTGCGCCGGCGGCAGCGATGCCGGCAGCGAGAACAAGTGCGGAGATGCCGAACAGAAGCATACGGCGTGAGGTGAGGGTCAGCATGGTCGTCGGTTCCTTTCCGGTCCATTGCGGCGCAGCGTGAAAGCGCGCCAGCTATGCGCCGACGACGGACGCGGCGCTTGAACGAAGCTGCTGACTTCTCGCACTGTTCCGCATAACTTGAGGTACGCACGGTAAGGGAGCTGAGAACAGAACACATGCGGATCGTGGGGCGCGGCCGGATCGTGTTGTGGGAGGGCGCCAGCCTCTGGGCGTTCGACGTGCCGCCCGCGCCCGACGGCCAAGCGTCGACCCGTCTGCACGCCCACCATGCCATTCAGATCACTCTCTCCGCGGGCGGCCGCTTTTGTATACGGACCGGGGATGGGCGGATGGATGGCCCCGTCGTCGTCATCGCTCCGGATGTACCCCATGCGTTCGAGCCGGAGGGTAAGGTCGCGCTGCTCTTCGTGGAGCCCGAAAGCCGAGCCGGCCAGGCGCTGATGCAGGGGATGGCGGGTGCATTGGTGGCCAAGTTGGACGCCCGGCTCGGGCATGCACCAACCAAGCTTGCGGATCTCTGGATCGATGCGCAGTCCGATGACGGAGTTGTCGAAGCCCTGGGCAGGTCCCTCGTGCAGGAGGCTGTTGGCGAGGTCCTTCCGGCGAGCACCCTCGATCTGCGGATCGCGCGCACTCTCGACTGGCTCACGTCGCGCATAAGTGAGGGTGTTGGGCTTGCCGAGGCCGCAGCCATCGCTTGTCTGTCGGAGAGCCGCTTCAGCCACCTCTTCGCCGCCGAGGTCGGCCTGCCCTTTCGGACCTATCTGCTCTGGCGGCGGCTCATGCTCGCGGTCGAGCGGATCTCCGCTGGGACATCCCTCACAGTGGCCGCACACGAGGCCGGCTTTGCGGACTCGGCCCACTTCAGCCGGACGTTCCACCGAATGTTCGGTATTCCGGCAGCGTCGCTGCAGTTGATCTAGCTGCCTTCACAGCATCGCCAGGTTAATGAGCTGCGGTTGCGGAGGTCCGCCAAATCGGCGGTTCAGGCACCAGCCGCGATGCCAGTCACCTCCGCCCAAGCCATGAAGGCCTGAATTCGAGATTTGTGATGATCGGCGGCGTTGGTGTTGGTGGTGGGCGGAAGAGATTTCCAATCTGATCATGACCCGAGAGAAAGCGTTGGGCCTGACCGACGGACTTGAAGCGCTTCATGATGCTCTCCCGCCGGATGGGCTGATGACTGTTCTCGGCGCGGTTGTTCAGACCCCTGTGCTGCCGGTGCTCAATGCTTGGCATCACACGAGGAGCTATGCCCTGCTTCTTGAGCAATTTTCGCAGCAGACGTTTGGCTGTCTTCGCGTTGCGCCGGCCCTGGATTAGGATGTCGAGCACGGCCCCGTGCTGATCGACAGCTCGCCACAGCCAGTGCTTCGGGCCTGCGATGCTGATCACGGCCTCATCAAGGCACCATTTGATCTGCGTGCAGATGGCAGCATCCTCAAACACCGCTTCGGCCCACCAAGCCCCTTGCGTGAGTTCCGGTCTGGTCATCAACCCGACAATTCGCTCGGAGACAGTGGCGCTGTCCGCAAGACCAGCTTGCCCGTGGTCTCACCCGACTCCAGTGCTCGGTGTGCTTTCGCCACTTCCGCCAACGCAAAGGACCGGACCCTCGGCATCTGAACGTGGCCTGCCTCCACCCACGTCGTGAGATCGTTCACGGCAGCCTGTAGAAGATCGGTACGGCCGAAGAGAAACGACAGATTGAACGCCACAACGCCTTTGTTGTCTGTTGTCATCGACAAAGGATTGAAACGCGGCATTTTCAGCAATTCAAGGGCCGCTTTCAGATGGCTGATCCGCCCACCGTATTTGGGCAGCAACGTATGAAAGCCGTAGACCATCAGCTTTCCTGTAGGCTTCAGATGCGCATAGCTCTGCGACAGGGTTTCCGGGCCGTTCGCATCAAAAACCAGATCGTAGCCCTCGGGGCAGAGACGCCGAGCCTCATCCCAGAGCGGCTGGGTCGATTTGTCGATCACCGCGTTTGCACCGAGCTGGCGCACATACTCGACCTTATGGCTTGCCCCCACCACTCCAGTCACCTGCAGGTCGTGCAACCGACACAGTTGGACCAGCGCCGAGCCCACTCCACCGCCGGCCGAATGCACGAGGACCTTCATGCTGGGCCGGATCACCACGTTCTGCAGCAATCCGTGATAGGCCGTCAGATGGACAGCCAGGAAACCCGCGGCGGCGTCAAAGTCCAATTCTTGAGGCTTGGGCCAAACGAGATCAACCGGAACACACACATGCGTGGAGTAGCCGTTGAAGAAGGTGACCCCGAACACCGGATCGCCGGGCTTGAGATGCCTGACCGCACGACCAACCTCTTCCACCCAGCCGGAATATTCGAAACCCGGCGTGATCGGCCAACCTACGAAGCGGCGCGCGGACTCATAGACGCCCAGCCGGACACAGATGTCGGCGTAATTCACTCCAACAGAGTGGGTGCGGATCAGAACCTGACGATCGCCAGGCTTTGGCATTGGATGGGTTTCGAGCTTCAGTTGCTCGTAACCTCCGGCCTTGTGGATGACTACCTTGTGCATGAACTCTGAACGTTTCCTCCGCATGGCGCGCAACAGTTCAGCGCATCAACGTCAAGTTACCTACCTTCAACGTCAAGTCATCTCCATGGGCACTGTGATCTGATCAGCCGAAAAGTCTGCTTCCCACCCTGGCAGCTTTGGGCCAGACACTGAAGTTCACTGCCCTTTCGAACTTCCGCTTAGATCAGGTTACCTGCTTTTTGGCTTCGGCCTGGGATGTGCCAAGATGAGACGCTCCCAATCTCCTTGGCCATTGCTCACTTCGTCCGTTCAACCTCGACACAGCCCTTGGGCGAGAGTAATATGACTGACTGGTCAGTCATATTACTGGGCAGCGAGAATGGCGACGAAGCGGAACCCATCGAAGAAAACCCCCGTTCGAAGGGAGAGCGGCCGCAAGGCCAAGCTTCAGGTGATCCTCGACGCCGCGCTCGACGTCTTTCTCGAAAAAGGTTTCGCAGAGGCTCGCCTCGACGACGTTGCCGCGCAGGCAGGCGTCGCCAAGGGCACGATCTATCTCTACGTGCCGTCCAAGCAGGCCTTGTTCGAGGCGCTGGTGAAATCCGGGATCGGTGGCGCCATCGGAACGATCGAGCAAAAGGTTCTTGCCCTCGACACCTCGGCCGAGGAGCAGCTCAAGGCTCTCTTTGCCTTTCTGCGCCGAGAGGTGCTCGGCACCCGCCGCGTCGACATCGTGCGCCTGCTGCTGCGGGAGGCGTCGCGCTTCCCCGAACTCGCGGAAATCTACCATCGGGAGGTCATCAGCCGGGGCCTGGGGCTCCTGCGCACTATCGCCGAGCGCGGTGTCGCCTGCGGCGAGTTCCATTCGGACGAGCTGGTGCGGTTTCCCCAGCTCGCCATCGCGCCAGGGCTGGTGGCGCTCCTCTGGACGAGCCTGTTCCAGCGCCTCGAGCCGATCGATGTCGGGGCGATGCTGGAGGCGCATCTCGCCCTGATGATGAAGGCGCTGAAAGGACCCCCGTCATGAAACGCAGGCTGGTTGTCGCCGCCCTTGCGATCCTGCTCATAGCGGGTGGGACCGGTGCCTGGTTTGTAATGCGCCCGCAGGAGATCGATGCCGACTTCCAGGGCTACGTGGAGGGCTACTTGATCTTTATGGCACCTGAGGATGGCGGGCGCATCGAACGCCTCGCGGTCGATTCCGCCGACCGGGTCACGCAGGGCCAGCTGCTCTTCGAGCTCGAATCCTCAATGCAGGTCGCCCAACGCAACGAGGCCGAGGCGCGGCTGCACCAAGCCAAGGCCCAGCTGGCCGATCTCCAGGCTGCCCTGCAGCGTCCGGAGCAGATTGCCATCCTGAAGGCCCAGGAGGAGCGGGCGAAGGCGCAGCTCACCCTCTCGCGGGCCGAACTCGACAGGCAGCAGACCCTTTTCGAGCGCGGGATTGCCGCAAAGGCCCAGTTTGACCAAGCCCGCACCGCCTTCGAGCGCGACAGGGCGGCTGTGGAGGAGGCGCAGCGCCAGATTGAGGCCGGACAGATCGCCGGCCGGACCGCCGAGATCAGGGCCGCCGAAGCCTCCGTGCAGGCTGCCGAGGCGGGCCTGCGCCAGGCCGAGACACGTCTTGCCCGCCGCCGGGTGGTCGCGCCCGCCACGGCCCAGGTCCAGGACGTCTATTTCCGGGCCGGCGAGACGGTGAATCCCGGTCAGCCTGTCCTCGCACTGCTGCCGCCGGAGAACCGGCGCATCCGCTTCTATGTGCCAGAGCCGCGCCTCTCCACTCTAGCGCTGGGCACCCTCGTCGGGCTCTCCTGCGACAGTTGCCCGGTTGGTCTTCAGGCGCGGATCAGCTTCATCGCCCGCGAGGCCGAGTTCACCCCACCTGTCATCTTCAGCGAGGAGGAGCGCGCCAAGCTTGTCTTCCGGGTCGAGGCGCGGCCCCTCGACAGCGCCGAACTGCCGATCGGCCTGCCCGTGACCGTCACCCCTATCGGACAGGAGGCAGGATCATGAGTGCCACCCCAGCCGGCATTCCTGGGCCCGCCACCGACATCGTCATCGACGTGCAAGGCCTCACCAAATCGTTCGGCGGCCGGACGGTGGTGCGAAACCTATCCATGCAGGTCCATCGCAGCCTGATCTACGGCTTCCTCGGCCCCAACGGCAGCGGCAAGACCACGACGCTGCGCATGCTTTGCGGGCTGCTGACGCCGGACGGCGGAAGCGGCACCTGCCTGGGCTATGACATCCGCACGCAATCATCCGAGATCAAGCGCCATGTGGGTTATATGACTCAGCGCTTCTCGCTCTATGCGGATCTCTCGATCCGCGAGAATCTCGAATTCGTCGCCCGCGTCCATAACATTGCCGACCCGCGCGCGGCGGCCTGGGACGCGATCCGGCGGCTTGGGCTCGAGAACCGCGCCGAGCAGCTCGCGGGCGAACTCTCGGGCGGCTGGAAGCAGCGCTTGGCGCTCGGCGCCTGCATTTTGCCGGGCCCGCGACTTCTCCTCCTCGACGAGCCGACTGCCGGTGTCGACCCGAAAGCCCGACGCGATTTCTGGGATGAGATCCACGCACTGGCCTACGAGGGCATCACGGTGCTGGTCTCGACCCACTACATGGACGAGGCCGAGCGCTGTCACGAGATCGCCTACATCGCCTACGGGGACTTGCTCATGCAAGGGTCGGTCGAGGAGGTAATCGCGAACGCCCATCTGGCCACCTACACCGTTACGGGGCCAGGACTCGCGGATCTGGCGGAGCACCTGAAGACTCTGTCCGGCATCGATATGGTGGCACCGTTCGGCACAGCGCTGCACGTGAGCGGGCGCGATCCGGACGCGCTCGATACGGCGACGCGGGACTTGCGCAAGAGCGGGCCCCAGGTCTGGACACCGGGCCATGCGAGCCTCGAGGACGTGTTCATCGATCTGATGAGCCGCACGAAGGATAATTTCGCATGAGCGCCGGACCGGTCATCGAGCGGCGCACACAAGGCCTCAGAGCCTCGATGGGCCGCATCTACGCTACCTTCATCAAAGAATTGCTGCAGCTTCGCCGCGACCGCATCACCTTCGCGACGATGATCGTCATCCCGCTCTTCCAGCTCTTCCTGTTCGGCTACGCCATCAACACCGATCCCAAGCACCTGCCCACCGCCGTGCTGATCCAGGACGAGAGCGCCTTTGCGCGCTCCTTCCTCGCGGCTATGCGGGTGAGCGAGTATTTCGATATCCGGACGAGCGCCACGACCGAGGCCGAACTCGATCACCTGATCCTGTCCGGCCGGGTGCAGTTTGGCGTACAAATCCCGGCCCATTTCGGCCGAGACCTGATCCGCGGCGAACGTCCCAGCGTGCTGGTGATCGCGGATGCGAGCGATCCCGTGGCGACCGGGGGCGCGGTATCGGCTTTACAAGGCCTGTCGTCGAGCGTCTTCTCCCGTGAACTTACCGGGCCGGTGGCCGATCTCGCACCGAAGGCCCTGCCCTACGAATTGCGCATCCACCGCCGCTACAATCCGACGGGCGAGACGCGTCTCAACATCGTGCCGGGCCTCATGGGCACGATTCTGACGCTCACCATGCTGATCTTCACGGCGCTCTCTGTCACCCGGGAGGTGGAGCGCGGCACCATGGAGAGCCTACTCGCGATGCCGATCCGCCCTGTCGAGATCATGCTGGGCAAGATCGCTCCCTATCTGGCGATCGGCGGCCTCCAAGCGGGGTTGATCCTCGGGGCCGCCAAGCTCCTCTTCGGTGTGCCGATCATCGGCAGTCTCGTACTGCTCGTGGCACTAACGCTACTGTTCATCCTGGCGAACCTGTCGGTTGGCTACACCTTCTCGACAATTGCCACGAGCCAGCTTCAAGCGATGCAGATGTCGTTCTTCTTCTTCCTGCCGAACATTCTGCTCTCGGGATTCATGTTCCCGTTCCGTGGCATGCCGGGCTGGGCGCAGGCGATCGGCGAGATCCTGCCACTGACCCACTATCTGCGCATCGTGCGTGGCATCATGCTGAAGGGGGCGGGCTTTGTGGACCTCCAGGCTGACGTGCTGGCGCTCGCTGCCTTCACGCTTGCGGCTATGACTGTCGCCGTCCTGCGATTTCGCCAGACGCTCGACTGAGCATCCCAAGCAAGACATTGTTGCCAATCCAGAACCTCGCCTTCTCCCCTATGTTCGTCCAAGCGGGTCTTGCCTGCTGTGCCGATCTGACCTCAACGCCCGGCCAGGACAACATTACCGAATAGGTCCCGCTCAACAGCCATGGAGTAAAACCAGGCCATATTGCGGGCGGGCTCGACGGCGTGGGCACGACGTTTGAGGCGTTGGACGCGCTTCGAGCCTGTCATTTTTTCGCCTGTCCCACGTTCTGCTCCAAGAGGAAGCCAATGCGGCGGGGCTCTTCCTCTTCCTTCAGCTTTGGAAGGGCCGTGAGGAGAAGACTCAGCTGTGTGTAGTGCTGGATCAAGTGAACGGGGCGTCCATGCTGGTTCAAGCCTGAGAAAATCAAAAGGTCCGGGTTCGAGTAGGCCACGCCGAGAATATGAAAGGCGTCTGCCCCAACCCCGGTCGGGAGATAGCCGCCTATCTCCTCGGTGGGGTCCAGTCGATCCTCAAAGGCTTTGATCTGGTCCACAAGGCGCACGAACATCCAGCCTGCCGGATTTTCTCGCCTGTCCTTAAGCTCCGCCTCGTGCCCCAAGGATTGAAGCACTGAAGCGTTTAGAGACGATAGGACTTCTACGTGGTCACGGGTCATATCCATTCCCTCGCCTGCCTCGCAGGAAGCCGCTCACGAGGCTTCGGTAGAGGCTGGACCTGCTGTCCGACGCTGGTTCCGGCGTTACGGATACTCACCCTCCAGCGTAAAGCCAGCCTTCAAGACGACTTGATAATGGCGGACCTCACCGTTCTCGACCTGTCCACGGGTCTGCACGACCTCGAACCAGCGCAGATTTCTGAGAGTCTGATCCGCGCGCCTAAGAGCGGTTTGGATCGCATCCTCAATGCTGTCCGTCGATGAGCCGACGAGTTCAACCACCTTATAGATATGGTCAGACATCTGGATGCTCCCTGCTGTTCCTGCCGGGAGAAGGTAGGGCGCTGTCTTGGGCCCACTAGGCCTCTTTAAGACAAGACCGGACCTGCTCAAGCCTCTCCGTTTCTCGGCTCTCTCGATATCTGGAGAACGGCCAATGCCTCACTACTCTCTGCCGTTACACGAGACGTAGGCTGCGTTGCCTATCAAGCCTCCAGAACAGAATCCTGCTCGGCTCTACCCCGGGCGGGGTTTCTGCTCCTGCGCTCTCGCCGACTGCAATCCCGATGGACATTCTTCCGGCTTCGTGAACTGCCTACAGATGTATCCCAGGCAGTGTCACATAGGCTAACAATGTGAGTGTGAGCGCACAGGCCGAAGTTATGCTGATCCCTCTCTCAATCCGGGCGAGCCGGGCCTCGATATCTCTCAACTGGGCTTGAGGGTCGAAGGTGGGGCTGCTCATGGTGCTCCCCTCTCTGCGAGTTCGGTCCCGAATGGATTGAAAAAGAGAAATCCGGCTCCGTCAGATGCTGGCCAGCAGAAGGCTTGCCCCGATGAACCCGCTCAGGAACGCAGCGAATAGAATCGATGCACGCCGAAGTGATAGAGCGCCGGTCGTAGTTGATGTAGCCATGGGGGCGCCGTCTAGAGAAATGTCAAAGTCATTGTTCTGGTTCATGGGCCTGTCCTGATTGTAAGTCACGGTGTTATGACGCCAGAACGCAGGCGATGTTAGTGGGTTCGATAACATATGTTATCGAAATGTTTCGAGCGTTCTAATTCTTACTCGCCGTATTTGCCATTGATGGTGTTGTCGAAGAGCACTAGGCCACGCTTGCGAGACAAGAACACACAGGTGCGGCGGAACTGCAGACCGTGTTGGGGAACTCCTCCGCGTGCTCTGGCGCACAGATCATTCGCTCTTATGACGAGTATAAACTGACGAAAATCGATATTCGTCAGGCGTCAGGTTTCGCCTGAGTGAAAGGAAAGCGGGGGCTTTGGCGTTGCGCTGGCTTGGATCCGCTCACAAGCCAGCATCACAACCGGGAGAAGACTTTGGCTGGAGGTGAATGCCATGCCCGCATCCCTGCCCATGCTCATCCTTGGTATCGCCCTGACGCTCGCCGCCTGCGAAGCAAAACCTCAGGAGACGGCCAAACTCGATCGACCCGTCCTGGTGCAATCGGTGGCTTTCGAGCCCCGTGCTCCGGAACGGACCTTTGTCGCGACCATCCGCCCCCGCGTCGAAAGCGATCTCGGGTTCCGGGTTCCGGGTAAGGTCGCCCGGCGCCTCGTTACTGTTGGTGATATGGTCAAGGTCGGCCAGCCCCTGGCCGTCCTCGATGCAACCGACCTGCGCCTCCAGCGCGAACAGGCGGAGGCCGAGTTGAAGGCTGCATCCGCTGCATTCCAACAGGCCGAGGCCGAGCTCCAGCGCATTGTCACTCTGAGGAGACAAGGCTGGTCCACCACCGCAACCTTCGACCGGCAGACGGCCGTCACCGAGGAGGCGCGAGGTCGCCTGACTCGCGCCGAGCGCGCCCTGCTCCTCGCTGAGAATGCCCTTTCCTATGCCACCCTCGTGGCCGACATCGAAGGAGTGGTCACCGCGACACAGATCGAGCCGGGGCAGGTGGTCAGCACCGATAAGGTCGCCATCCGCATCACGCGCCTGTCGGAGAAGGAGGCCGTGATCGCCGTCCCTGAGGCCCAAATCGCCGCGGTCCGGACCGGTGTCGCCTCCCTCTCCCTCTGGTCCAATCCGGACAAGCATTATCAGGTCACGCTCCGCGAATTCTCGCCGTCAGCCGACCCGGCCACCCGCACGTATCTGGCCCGGTTTTCGATCCCAGCCGCAGACGAGCCGGTGCAGTTCGGCATGACCGCGACTGTCACGATCGGCGAGACGGCCGCGGCGGAAGTGGTGCGCCTGCCATTGTCCTCACTCCACAACCAGGGTGGCGGCCCGGCGGTTTGGGTGATCGGTGCCGACGGGCGGCCAGTTCTGCGGCCGGTCACGGTCGCGGCCTACCAGTCCCGCGATGTCCTGATCACCCAGGGGCTGCGCGACGGCGACCACGTCGTCATCTTGGGCGCGCAGAAGCTCGATCCGGGCCAGCGGATCCGTATCGTCGAAGCGCTGCAGTTCTAAAGGTTGGGAGCCCAGCCATGAAGCGGTTCAACCTGTCCGAATGGGCCGTGCATCACCCGGCGCTTATCCTGTTTCTCATCCTGGCTATCAGCGTCGGCGGCCTTCTCTCCTTCCGCTCGCTCGGGCGCGCGGAAGACCCGAACTTCACCATCAAGAATGCGATCATTACGGTCGCTTGGCCGGGCGCAACGACACAGGAGATGCAGGACCAAGTTGCGGATCCGATCGAGAAGAAACTGCAGGAGCTGCCATGGTTCGACAAGGTTATCACCTACAGCAAACCCGGTTTTGCGGCGATGAATGTCGGCTTTCGCGACAACACGCCAGCCCGAGAGGTGCCGCAGCTCTTCTATCAGCTGCGAAAAAAGCTCGACGACATCCGGGGGCAGCTTCCCAACGATCTCATCGGACCTAACGTGAACGACGAGTATGGGGATGTCGATTCCATTCTCTACATGCTGACCGGCGACGGCGCCGACTTCGCGCAGCTCAAGAAGGTCGCCGAGGGCTTGCGTCAGCAGCTCCTCAAGGTGCCAGGCGTTACGAAGGTCAATCTCTACGGCGTGCAGGACGAGCGCATCTACGTTGAGTTCAGCCACGCCAAGCTGGCCACCTTGGGTATCCCACCGCAGGCTCTGTTCGAGTCGCTGCAACGGCAGAATGCGGTCGTCCCCGCCGGCACGGTCGAGACGGGGGCCCAACGGATCCCCGTGCGTGTTACGGGGGCGCTCGACGGGGCGAAGGCCGTGGCCGAAACCCCGGTCGAGGCAGGTGGGCGCGTGTTCCGTCTCGGGGATATCGCAACCGTCACCCGTGGCTTCGAAGATCCGTCCGACTACCTGGTTCGCCAGCGCGGCCAGCCGGCGCTTGGCCTGGGTGTCGTCATGGCCAAGGGGGCGAACATCCTAGCGTTCGGCCGGGATGTGAATGCTGCGACGAATGGTTTCATGCAGGCGGTGCCGCAGGGCATCGACATCGAGCAGGTCGCCGACCAGCCGAAGGTGGTCGACCACGCTATCCGGGAATTCGAGCACTCCTTCATCGAAGCCCTCGGCATCGTGCTTCTCGTCTCGTTCGTGTCGCTGGGCTGGCGCACCGGCATCGTGGTGGCGCTCTCCGTTCCCCTCGTCCTCGCGATCACGTTTGCCGTGATGAGCTTGCTCGGTCTCGACCTCCACCGCATCACCCTTGGCGCGCTGATCATCGCCCTCGGCCTGCTGGTTGATGACGCGATCATCGCGGTCGAGATGATGACGGTGAAGATCGAGCAGGGCTGGGACCGCATGCGCGCAGCTGCGTTTGCCTGGACCTCGACGGCCTTTCCAATGCTCACCGGGACGCTGGTGACGGCCGCAGGCTTCCTTCCGGTCGGCTTCGCCAATTCCGCAGTCGGCGAATATGCCGGCGGCATCTTCTGGGTCGTCGCGATTGCGCTGGTCGCATCCTGGCTCGTAGCCGTGATCTTCACCCCTTACCTTGGGGTCAAGCTCTTGCCGCAAGCGCTTTCTGGACACACGCATGCGAATCCGCACGAGATTTACGAGACTCGCATCTATCGCGGCCTGCGCCGGATCGTGCAGGCCTGCGTGAACCGGCGCGGCCTCACGGTGCTCGCCACGATCGGCATCTTCGTGGCCTCCATCGTGGCGTTCGGCCAAGTTCAGCAGCAGTTCTTCCCATTGTCCGAGCGGCCGGAGCTCTTCTTCCAGATGCGCCTGCCCGAGGGCACGGCCATTGGCGTTACGACCGAGACGGCCCGGCAGGCGGAGGCGATCCTCGGCGATGATCCCGATATCCTGACCCATACGACCTATATCGGCCAGGGCTCGCCACGGTTCTGGCTCGGCCTCAACCCCCAGCTCCCGAACGAAGCGTTTGTGGAGATCGTGATTGTTGCCAGGGATGTGCCGGCGCGTGAGCGCATCAAGGCACGCATCGAAAAAGCGGTGGCGCAAGGTGCCCTCGCGGCGGCACGGGTGCGGGTCGACCGCTTCAATTTCGGTCCGCCCGTCGGATTCCCGGTTCAATTCCGTGTCATCGGCCCGGACGCAATGACGGTGCGCCACATTGCATCCGACGTCCGCGAGGTTATGCGGGCCAACATCAACGTGGTCGATCCGCACCTCGAGTGGAACGAGATGGCTCCCTCGGTGCGGCTGGTGGTGGACCAGGAGCGCGCCCGTGCACTCGGGCTCGATCCGCAGACCGTGTCGCAGGCCCTGCAGACGCTTCTCTCCGGCGTCCCTGTCACCACCGTTCGCGACGGCACCGAACGGGTCGAGGTCGTCGCCCGTGCAGTGGCGCAGGAGCGCCTCGATCTCGGCCGCATCGGCGACCTCACCGTGATGTCGCGCAATGGGCTTGCAGTGCCGCTCGCCCAGGTTGGCCGCATCGAATATGCCCATGAGGAGCCGATCCTCTGGCGGCGCAACCGCGATCTGTCGCTCACGGTCCGCGCCGACGTGGTCGACGGGGTTCAGCCACCGGATGTGACGAACCAGATCTGGCCGACCCTGGCCCAGATCCGTGACCGGCTCGAGCCGGGCTACCGCCTCGAGATCAGCGGTGCGGTAGAGGAATCGGCGAAAGGCAATGCCTCTATCTATGCGCTCTTCCCGCTGATGATCGGGGTGATGCTGACGCTGCTGATGATCCAGCTGCAGAGCTTCTCCCGCCTGCTGCTCGTCTTCCTGACCGCGCCGCTTGGTCTGATCGGCGCATCGCTCGCGCTCAACCTGGCCAACCGGCCGTTCGGCTTTGTCGCGCTGCTCGGCCTGATCGCTCTTGCCGGCATGATCATGCGCAACACCGTGATTCTGGTTGATCAGATCGAGACCGACGTGGCACAGGGTGCGAGCCGGCGCGAGGCGATCGTGGAAGCAACGGTGCGGCGGGCCCGTCCGGTGGTGCTCACCGGTCTGGCAGCGATCCTGGCGATGATCCCCCTCTCCTCATCGGCGTTCTGGGGCCCCATGGCCTTCACCATCATGGGAGGTCTGTTCGTTGCGACCTTCCTGACCCTGCTCTTTCTGCCGGCGCTCTATGCGCTGTGGTTCCGCAAGCGCCTCGACGAGCGCGGCTCCGGAACCCGCTCCGTGGAGGAGCCTGGGACAGGCCGACCAAAAGATATGGACGGGCAGTTCTCGCTCCCCCTCGCCGCGGAGTAGGTTTGATCCATAGAGCAGAACTCGTGGACCAAGCAAAACACGGCCGTTCATTGACGAATGATGAATTTTATCATAGGTTTAGCTTATGGATGCTGACGCTGCCATCACCTCGGTTGAGCCCGACACCCGTAGCCGTATCGTAGAGACGGCCGAGCGGTTATTCCGGCAGATCGGCTATCAGAAAACCACTGTAGCGGATATCGCCAAGGCGCTCCGGATGAGCCCGGCGAACGTGTACCGCTTTTTCGAGTCCAAGAAAGCGATCAACGAAGCGGTCGCCGAGCGCCTGATGCACGAGGTCGAAGGCGCAATCGAAGCGATCGCGTGCCGAAAGGCCCCGGCGGCGGACCGGCTGCGGGACATGATCGCGACCATGCACCGGATGACTGCAGTCTTGTATACCGATGAGCTACGCATGCACGAAATGGTGGAGCGGGCACTGAGCGAGAGCTGGCAGGTCGTGCATGATCACCTCGAGCGCAAGAGCGCGATTTTCCAGCGGGTCGTTGAGGAGGGGATCGCCGCCGGTGAGTTCACGTCGGCCGATCCGGTGGTTGCATCACGGTGTGTTCAGGTTGCTCTGATCCGCTTCTGTCATCCAGCGCTCCTCGTGCAGTGCGCCGGAGAACCCGGTCCATCCCTGGACCAGATGACGGAATTCGTACTGGCAGGCCTGGGCTGCCATACCGGTTCTACTGAAGGCGGATCTTGCCACGATGATCGTGGGCAAACTCGGGATTAGGAGAGAGCTTGGTCGATCGACCAGAGAGTTGTCCTGAGCCAGACCCCTTTCGAGATCGTCGATCGGATCTCGCCTATTGCGTCTTGCTCCTCATGAGGAGGTTGCAGCTTATGCTGCTGCTCGGTCGAAGGGGGTGTCAGGTTGAAAAGCAATTGGTGGCCATGGGCGATCTCCCTTCAGATTTCAGCCTGCCGATCGACTGCCCCACAAAACCCAATGCTCCCCAACAAGGATCGCAGGCAGCTGTTTCAGCGCTTCGACAGGCGGCCCAGAACGGTTCTGTCGCCGGGGCGTTGTGACATTAACTCCCGCTGAGCGCAATGAGGCCAATTCGGGTGCATTGCGAATTCAAGCAGCGACACAGGCGGCGATTTTCCACTTTGCCATAGCGCTGAGGCAATGCAGATGGGTGGCAAGGGCAGAGTGGCGAGAGCGGGGTGGAACGAAGAGTTTCCTGACCATGGAAAACACCGTGGTGAACCTCTGTAAGCCGCCCGGTGATCGAAAGCCCTGCATTATCCATTCACGCTTTCGCAGTGGGAGATGCGAGTTCTCTGCCTGGTTGTTGAGGCCCTTGTGCGAGCGGTGCTCGACTGCCGGCATCAGTGCTTCTGGCCAGCGATCGTCACCACGACCTCGTCGAACTGCCAAATGTCATGGCGGCTCGGCCTCTTGCGCTTGAGTCGGCGGGCGTAATCGGGTCCGAACTTCCGAGTCCGTCGCTGAACGGTCTCATAGGACACGACCATGCCGCGCTCAAGCAGCATCTCCTTAACCAAGGCAAGCTCAATGGAAACCTGAAGTAAAGCCACACCGCGTGGGCGATGATATCGGCTGGAAAGCGATGGCGTGTGCAGCGGACAGACTTGATCATGCCAGCTCATCTACACGGCTCACTTTCATGTTCGAGTTAATGTGACATCGCCTGGACAAGCTGAGATAGCTCGAGCGAACCGAGTGATGGCGCTCGGTTGGCTCCCGCCGCACTCAATAGATGGTCAACGTCGGTATATAGCTCATGGCGAGAAGGACCAGCATCGCGACGGCGAAGAATGGCCATAGTTCTTTGCGTGGTCGCGGCGAGCGATGCTCTCGCGATTGAAGACGGAATGAAGAGGGTGGTTCCAATCGGCGTGGATTATGGACCTCGGGGCAGAGAGGCTCGAGGGATCGTCAGCAGGTGACATCGCGGGCAGCGGCTTGATTAAATATCAATCGAAATCAAAACCGGTTGGGCGGCTGGTTTCTATAATAGAGAGACTTAGAAAGCCTGATCCTCACAGCGTGAAGTATTCATGAGGATATGAGTCTGCCACGCCGGCACTGATGTCAATGATGCTCGGCTTCTGACTGCCGCGAGAGAGCTCATAGAGCGCACGACCTTCATCTTGCGAGCGGGCCGTGAAGTAAAGTTTACCCTCGAACGTGGTGAAGTCTGACGGGAAAGAACTCTCCACACCTGGATTGATGTCGATCAGGGTTGGCTCATTCCTGCCGGGACAGATCCGGTAGAGTTCGGTGCCATGCTCCTTTGAGCTGGCTGAGAAGTAGAGACACCCCCTGAAGATGGTCAGGTTAAATGGGGCTGAGTCGGCGGAGCCTGGATTGATGTCGATCAGGGTTGGTTCATCGCTACCACGAGAGAGGCGATAGAGTTCGGTGCCATGCTCTTCCGTCGAGGCAGTGAAATAGAGGCTCCCTTGAAAGGCAGTGAGGTTGCTCGGGAAGGAATAGGCTGCACCTTGGTTGATATCCATCACGGCAGGCGTGGTGCTTCCAGCTGTGAGGCGAAAGAGCTCCGTCCCCGTCTCTGCCGTGAAACCGGCAAAATAGAGTTGGTCCTCAAACTCCTCGAAACCGCTAAAGTAGTTCGTAAATGAGCCCATCGGACCAGGAGTGAGGTCGATCAGAGTGGGGTTTGCGCTGCCGGGAGAGAGTCTATACAATTCGATTCCGCTCTCTGCTGTATCAGCGGTGAAATAGAGCTCTCCCTTGTACTCTGTAAAATCACCGAAGATGCCTGGGATCGAGCTCCCCGCACCTGGATTGATGTCGATCAGGGTCGGTGCATCGTCCCTAGGAGAGATCCGGTAGAGTTCCTCCCCCCTCTCATCCGTGAAGGCGGTGAAGTAGAGCTCCCCCTTGTAAGTAAGGAAGTTCTTCGGGGCCGAGCCCACGATATGCGGGTTAGGTCCGCTTGGGATAGGATTGATGTCGATCAGGGTCGGTTCGTCGCTCTCAGGAGAGAGGCGGTAGAGTTCAGTGCCAGTAGCTGCCGTGGTGGCGGCGAAGTAAAGCTGACCTCCATACACGGTGAGACTGTGCGGATATGAGCCCCCCTGACCCTGCTCGATTTCGATCAATGTGGGTTTAGAGTTTCCAGGAGCGAGGCGATGAAGTTCATAGCCGTGTCCCGGGGCATAGGCCGAAAAATAGATTTGATCTTTCAGTGCAATGAAGCCGGTAGGGTTTGATCCATCTGGCCCCGGCACAAGATCAATCAGAGTTGCCCTGGTGCCCCCACGAGGGAGATAATAGAATTCTGCTCCGTGCTCTTCTGTGGTCGCGTTGAAGTAAAGCACTGATTTGGGCATGACAGTCCCTCCTCAATGAATCGGTTGAAAATACTTGATGCCTCTTTGAAGGCTGAAACGGCTTGGTCGTTTGCTGCGGGCGAGGTCTTCTCCGAGAACTCTGGCGCACCAGCATTCTCTCATGGCAGCTCACATTAGGTGATCATCCTTTAGCCCACTCGGACCAAGTCATGTGGGTTACTCCTATCGCACTCACCTCCGTCTCTCGAAGGCATGCCCATGTGAAGCGTTCTGCTGAGGAGTCCAGGTGGTTTCCATCGCCATCTACTCCCTCCTTGTTGCTGTTTCTCAGGAAATCGCAACAAAACAGTTGCCTGCAAGTTCGCCTGCATTTCTCTGGCCGGACTCTCACCGCGCTAGGTCAGAGCATTTGAGCGCGGAGATCCCTTGGTTTGGATCAGGCTACCAGGAGACGGAATGTTCTTGGCCATTTCGCGCCATTTCGCGACGATGGCAGGACATTAACTCCTTGATTCTGCAGGAACCGTTCAGCGCGGATCGGCTGGTATTGGCAAGTAAGGAACGAGTTTGCGACAGAGCCCCATTGCTGTCGATGGCACGATAGAGATACCGCCATTATCCACGAACTTTGATGTATGTTTCGTCCACGTGCCATTTGCTGGTGACGGGGGGCTTACGTGAGTTGAAGCGCTCCAGCAGTTCGGGCGCGTAGCGAACAACCCAGCGATGCACGGTCGCGTGGTCGACGGAGATGCCGCGCTCGGCCATCATCTCTTCGAGGTTCCGCAGGCTCAGGCTATACGCCAGATACCACCGCACACAGAGCAGGATCACTGATCGACCGAAATCGCGGCCTTTGAACATCATGCACCTCCGGAGTTGACTGGAGGCGTAGGCCGAACTCAGCTACCGATCGGTTTGCGACAGATCCGAAAGAAATGCTGCGAAAGCCTCGATAAAGGATTGCGCCAAGGGCGTCAGCGGACGCTGGCGCGACCTGAGTTGGACAATCCCGCTCTCAATCCGAGGTTTGAATGGGCGCACGACAACGCCGCGATCGATGAATTCGCCAGCGGAAAACGCATCGACGATGCTCACTCCCGCACCCTCTGCCACAAGAACACAAGCCGTATAGGATAAAGGCGTCTCGATGAGCGTGCTGTAGTCCACCTCGGCCAGTGCAGTATCGATCCTGGACCGAAACAGAGTTCCCGACGCAATCCCGATGAGGCGCTCGCCAGCGAGGTCTCGTGGTTGAATGATCGTCTGGCTTTCGAGCCTGTGGCCTTTGGGAAGGGCAACAACGGCCGCAGACGGAATTGGGTCGACCAAAAAGCCGGGCCTCTCAAGAGGCCCGGCCGCATAGCCGAATTCTGCTTGGCCCGCAGCGACCGCCTCGACCACGAGGTGAGATGGCATTCCAAGAACTGATGCATGGACCTGCGGGCGATCCCTCAAGAACCGCCCAAGGAATCGTGGCAGCGCACCGGAGGCCAGGGCCGGGAGAGCGGCGATGCGGAGACTTCCGGCCGCCTGGGCTCGGATGGCTTGGGCCAGATCAGCGATCCGCGAAAGACCGGCGAACGAGCGTTCAACCTCGGCCAGAAGCGTCACGGCGTCGGGTGTTGGCGTAATTTGGTTCCCCCGACGCTCGAACAAGGACAAACCGGAGGAGGTCTCAAATTCCCGCACCAGCCGGCTAACCGCCGGTTGGGTGATCCCGAGCAGTTCCGCGGCAGCGGTCATGCCGCCCGTCAGCATGACAGCCCGGAAGGCTTCCACTTGGCGGAGGTTAATATTAGGCAACGAGCGCCTCCATAAGGATTTGGCATGGACGCATGTCAACTTCTGATTTGACGTTATGAACGTGCTCTGGAACCCTGGCAAGTATCCGCAAAAGATCGTTCGAGACGCGGAGGGGAGAATAAAATGACGAGGAAGAGTGTGGCACGCGCTGTGTGCCTTGCCGGGATCAGCGTGCTCGCCATGAGCCAAGCCCAGGCTCAGCAAAAAGTTCTGTATTTTGCTTCTTACGGCGGCTCCTTCGAACAGGCGGTTCGCAAGGAAATCATTCCACCATTCGAGGCCAAGCACGGTGTCAAAATCGAGTACGTTGCGGGCAACTCGACAGATACATTGGCCAAACTCCAAGCACAGCGTGGCAATCAGCAGATCGATGTAATTGTGGTTGACGATGGACCGGCCTATCAGGCTGTGGCGCTTGGATTCTGCGGGGACCTGGAACCAGCTGACGTCTACAAGGACGTCTATCCGGTCGTGAAGTTCAAGTCGAATAAGGCTATCGGTGTCGGCCTCGTCGCGACGGGGCTCATGTATAACAAGAAAGCTTTTGAAGAAAACAAGTGGGCTGCTCCTACGTCATGGGCGGACCTGAAGGATCCCAAGTTCAAAAAGAAGCTTGTGGTTCCCCCACTGAACAATACCTATGGGGTGCATGCTCTTGTTGCCGAGGCTGCCCTGAAGGGCGGCGGTGAGACGAACATCGAGCCCGGCTTCCAGGCCTTCAAAAATGAGATCGGCCCGAACGTGCTGGCCTATGAGCCGTCGCCCGCGAAAATGACGGAATTGTTCCAGAACGGACAGGCTGTAATTGCAGTCTGGGGATCAGGGCGCGCGAAGGCGCTGGCCGATACGGGCTTCCCGGCGGAGTTCGTCTACCCGAAGGAGGGCGGGATCGCGCTTGGCACCGCAGCCTGCACGATTGCGGGATCAAAGAACAACAAGGAAGCTCAGGCTTTCGTGCAGTACCTGGTTTCCCCAGAGGTGCAGCGCATTCTGGCTAAGAGCGCTGGCTTCGGGCCCGTCAACCAGACCGTAACGCTCTCACCCGACGAGCAGAAGGGCATCCCTTACGGGGAACAGGCAAAGAACCTGCGGGCCGTCGACTGGGATGTTGTCAACCAGCACCGCGAGGACTGGAACAAGCGCTGGACTCGCGAGATCGAGCGGTAAACACGCTCCAGACCTCATCTTCAAAAGGATTTGACCGATGTCCTATCTGGCGCTCGAGCGGCTGACCAAGGCTTACGGCAGCGTGTTGGCCGTCGACGCTCTCGACCTGACGGTCGTGAGGGGCGAGTTCATCTCGCTCCTCGGACCGTCAGGTTGTGGCAAGACCACCACCTTGCAGATGATCGCGGGGTTTGTCGAGCCAACCTCAGGTCGTGCAATGCTCGACGGCACCGATCTCTTTGGTGTCAGGCCCAACAAACGTGGGCTCGGAGTCGTGTTTCAAAGCTATGCTCTATTTCCGCATGTAACAGTCGCGGAGAACGTAGCTTTCGGTCTTGAGATGCGAGGCGTGCCTCGCGCCGAGCGCGAGCAGCGTGTCAAGCAGACCCTCGATCTCGTCGGGCTGACGGGAATGGCTGACCGGTACCCACGCCGCATGTCGGGCGGTCAACAGCAGCGTGTGGCGCTAGCCCGCGCGTTGGTGATCCAACCTGCGATCCTGCTGCTGGATGAGCCCCTCTCCAACCTCGACGCCAAACTGCGGGAGGAGATGCAAACCGAGCTTCGGACCATTCAGCGTTCCGTTGGGACGACGACAATTCTGGTGACGCATGATCAGGGTGAGGCCATGGCTTTGTCGGACCGGATCGTGATCATGAACAAGGGGCGGGTCGAGCAAATCGCACGACCGGACGAGGCTTACGCCCGGCCAGCCAGCGCATTCGTCGCAAACTTCCTTGGCAAAACGAATGTTCTTTCGGCAAAAGTGGTGAACGAGGGCAACCGACAGGTTGTCGACATGGCGGGCTTTCGCCTGCCGGTCCCGAACCGATCCCTGTCCGGAGCGGTGACCGTAACTGTTCGCCCGGAGCGGATTGCATTTGTTGATGATCCGGCGCCTGGCGTGCAAGGTCGCGTTCACACGCGGGTTTTTCAAGGGACGCATTGGCTGTTCCACATTGAAACGGAGCTTGGCGCTCTTATTGTTCTTCGCCAAAACGATGGTGTGGCGGTGCCGTCGGAGGGTGAAAATGTTCGTCTAGCTTGGGGTGAGAACGATCTTCTGATCGCAACCTCAGGAGCGATGTGATGACGGCGAACCCTAAGCTCGCCCCGCTGCTCCTCAGCGGTCCGGCCCTCCTCGTCTTCATCGGCCTTGTGATCGCGCCGCTCGTGATGACGGCACTCCTCTCGTTCTACGATTGGGGGCAGTACAAAGGGATCGTTGCCGAGTTCACCGTCAAGAACTGGCACGAAGTTCTCGTCGACGACTACTATTACGAGATCTTTGGTCGAACATTGCGGATCGCGTTGTTCGTCACACTGATCGCCGTCCTGATCGGCGTACCCGAAGCCTATATCCTGAACCGAATGACGCCCCGGTGGCGAGGTGTGTTTCTCCTGGTTGTCATCGGGCCGCTGCTCATATCCGTGGTCGCCCGGACATTGGGATGGGCTCTTTTGTTCGGGTCGACCGGATTGATCGGCCAAGCGTTGCTCACACTGGGGCTCACGCGCGAGCCGGTCGATTTGATGTTCACTGAAACCGGCGTGATCATTGCACTCACGCACGTTCTAGTCCCCTTCATGGTTCTGGCAGTGCTGGCGGCCCTGCAGCGTCTCAACTCCGACGTTGAAAATGCCGCGATGTCGCTCGGAGCCCCCGCGTTTACAGTTTGGCGACGGGTGGTCCTGCCCCAAATCATTCCTGGAGTCCTCTCCGGTTCGGTGATCGTGTTCGCGCTCGCCGCAAGCGCTTTCGCGACGCCCGCGATCATCGGAGGGCGGCGTTTGAAGGTCGCGGCCACTCTGGCGTATGACGAGTTCCTTAACACGCTGAACTGGCCCCTCGGCGCGGCGATTGCGATGATCCTCCTCGTTGCGCTCATTGCCATCATTGTCGGATCAAACCGCCTGATCGAACGGCGCTACGCACAGGTGTTCGAATGAGCCGCAACGGTCCTCTCGCTCTGGCCTTTCATGCAATCTTCGTCGTATTCATCCTCGCGCCGATCGTTGTGGTGTGTGCGGTGGCCTTCACTCCAGAAAGTTATCTGTCGCTGCCCACGAAGGGGTTCAGCCTCCGGTGGTTCAAAGCCATTTGGAATTATCCGGAGTTTCTCCGGGCCTTCCGGGACAGTCTGTGGCTTGCCGCGCTTTCATCGACAATTGCGATAGGGCTTGCAGTCCCGGCGGCTCTGGCGATCGCCCGCTATCGCTTTCTTGGGCGAGAAGCCATCACGGCATTGTTTCTGTCGCCGTTGATGATCCCACACGTTGTTCTTGGCATTGCATTCCTCCGGTTCTTCTCGCAGATCGGCTTGAGTGGCTCTTTCCTGGGATTGATCCTGAGCCATATCATCGTCGTCCTACCGTTCGCCTTGCGCTTGGTGCTGGCGGCCTCCTACGGGATCGATCAGCGTATCGAGCATGCCGCCATATCCCTCGGCGCCAACTCGTTCGTCACCTTCCGCCGTGTGACACTGCCGCTCATCATGCCTGGTGTGGTGTCGGGATGGGTGCTGGCCTTTATCAACTCATTCGACGAGGTGACCATGACCGTGTTTATCGCCTCGCCGTCGACCACAACGCTCCCTGTCCGGTTGTTCCTATACATTCAGGACAACATCGATCCGCTCGTCAGCTCCGTCTCGGCGTCCCTGATTCTGATGACAGCGGTCGTGATGATCGTGCTCGATCGACTGTTCGGTCTCGATCGTCTCTTCCTCGGGAGCGCCAAGAGCTAGAGCCATGACACAGAACAGCAAAACCGTTTCCGAAGCCGAGATCGCTGTCATCGGGGGTGGCCTGGTCGGATCGGCCACGGCCTACGGCCTCGCTCAGCGTGGCGCCCGCGTGCTCGTGCTTGACGAGGGTGACATCGCCTACCGCGCTTCCCGCGGAAACTTCGCTCTGGTGTGGGTCCAGTCCAAAGGGCTTGGTATGTCGGAGTATGCGGCCTGGACCAAAACCTCGGCCGAACAGTGGAGCACGTTGGCGAAGTCCCTGCGGGATGAGACAGATATCGACGTGGCCCATCACCAACCGGGCGGTTTCATGCTGTGCCTCTCTGAGGCCGAGCTGGAGGCTCGCATCAACGCGATGCGCCGCCTGCACAATCAGCCCAGAATGGTGCAGTACCCGTACGAAATCCTGGACCACGACGAGACCAAACGGCGCCTGCCGGCCATTGGTCCCGATGTCGTCGGCTCGGTATTCTGTCCCCTGGACGGTCACGTCAACTCGTTGCGTCTGTTTCGCGCTCTCCACTTGGCAATGGCGCGGTCTGGAGTCAGCTACCGCCCGAACTCGCACGTGGAATCCATCAAGCCGGATCGCGATGGCTTCCTGATCGACGGCCCGTGGGGGCAGGTACGCGTCCAAAAGGTGGTGCTGGCGGCCGGTCTCGGCAATGCGCGGCTCGGACCCATGGTCGGGCTTCACGCCCCAGTACGGCCGAGCAAGGGGCAGGTCATCGTGACCGAGAAGGCCGCGCCTTTCCTGCATCA
This sequence comes from Microvirga vignae, assembly GCF_001017175.1. Lineage (GTDB taxonomy): Bacteria > Pseudomonadota > Alphaproteobacteria > Rhizobiales > Beijerinckiaceae > Microvirga > Microvirga vignae. The sequence continues at coordinate 34,166 of NZ_LCYG01000084.1, forward strand.
CCCCATCGTGACGGTGCGGCAGACCGACGAGGGCGGCGTCATGATTGGCGATAGTCAGGAGGACCTCGGCTTCGACACCGTTGTCACACCGCCCGTCATCTCCCTCATGGCGCAGCGCGCCGTACGCATGTTTCCGCTGCTCGCTGGACTCAACGTAGTGCGAACGTGGTCGGCACTGAGAGTCATGAGTCCCGATGGCTTTCCTATTTACGACCAGTCCCAGAGCTATCCCGGTGCCTTTGTCGTGACCTGCCATTCAGGCGTGACGCTGGCGGCCAACCATGCTCTCACTCTCGCCCATCATATTCTCGAGGGGACGCTTCCTGCGTCCCTCGAAGCATTTAGCTCCCGGAGGTTCCATGTTTCGTCGGCTGCCTGACCTTGGCGGCGAGACCGTCACCTTTACGATCGATGGCCATCCAGCCACTGCACGGCTGGGCGATACGGTTGCGGCGGCTCTGCTCGCATCCGGCATACAAAGCTGCCGGACTACACCCGTCTCGGGAGCGCCACGCGCGCCCTATTGCATGATGGGAGTGTGCTTTGAGTGTCTTGTCACGATCAATGGTATCGGCAACCGGCAAGGCTGCCTGATCCCCGTGGCTGAAGGCATGGTGGTCGAAACCCAGAAGGGTGCTCGTTCGATTGCGTCGGAATTGCCGGCCAAGGGAGACGCAGCATGAAAACAATCAAAGATGTTGCCGCTTTGTCCGAGTGCTACGATCTTCTCATCATCGGAGCCGGACCTGCCGGTTTGGCTGCGGCCGCAACCGGCGCTGAGCTGGGGCTCTCAGCCGTGCTCGTCGATGAGAATCCGGCGCCCGGCGGCCAGATCTATCGCGGCATCACCACAACTCCGGTGACGGCAAAAGAGACCCTCGGCGCCGATTACTGGCGCGGAACGGATCTCGTGCGTTCGTTGGAGGCCAGTAAAGCCTCATATGCGCCCGGAGCAACGGTGTGGAGCGTTGGTCCGGCGCCCGACAGCCCGGATGCGACCGGCGGTATGGAGGTAGGCGTCTCCATAAACGGAGCTGCGCGTGTGATTCAGGCGCGGCAGGTCATCGCGGCGACAGGTGCTCTGGAGCGTCCGTTCCCCGTTCCTGGCTGGACCTTGCCAGGAGTCATGACCGCAGGAGGCGCTCAGATTGCCTTGAAGACGTCGGGTCTTGTCCCGGACGGGAAGGTCGTGGTGGCCGGATCGGGGCCGCTCCTGTACCTCCTGACCGCTCAGTTGCGGGCGGCTGGAGCGAAGATCTCCGTGATGCTCGACACGACCCCGCTCGAAAACTGGGGGCGTGCGATCCGACACGCACCGGACTTCCTGCGTTCGCCCTACCTGAGCAAGGGTCTCAAGCTTCTCCTGGGAGCAAATCGAGGCATGCGCATCGTGCGCGGCGTCAAAGCGATCTCGGCTCATGGCGACAACCAGGTCACGAGTGTGCGATTCCGCCATGGATCAAAGGAGGAAGAGCTTCCGTGTGACGTTCTACTGCTGCATCAAGGTGTGGTTCCCAATATCAACCTCGCGAATGCGGTCGGTTGCGCTCTCGACTGGGACGAGGACCAACTCACGTGGGTGCCACAGACCGACGACTGGTATGAGACGTCTGTGAAGGGATTCACAATCGCTGGTGATGGCGCAGGAATTGCTGGCGCCGAGGGCGCCGCGCTGCGCGGACGTCTCGCCGCGCTTGGTGCCGGGCATCGTCTCGGACGCCTCTCGGCTCAAGAACGCGACCGGACGGCTGCCCCGGTCCGGGCTCAGCTGATACGCGCGAGCCGAGGACGGCGCTTCCTTGACGTGCTCTACCAGCCGGCCAAGGCATTCCGTGTCCCAACCGCAGATGACACGATTGTCTGTCGGTGCGAAGAGGTGACGGCCGGGAAGCTGCGTGAAACTGTAGCCTTGGGCGTGAGCGGCCCTAATCAGATGAAGTCGTTTCTCCGCTGCGGAATGGGGCCGTGCCAAGGACGGCTTTGTGGGCTGACGGTGACCGAGCTGATCGCCGACGCGCGGGGTGTCTCGCCCGGCGAGGTCGGCGGCTATCGGCTTCGCCCACCAATCAAGCCGATTACCCTGGGTGAATTGGCCGCGCTGCCGAAAACACCAGCCGCCATCAAGGCAGTCGAGCGGTGAGCGGTGTGTTCGGGGAAGAATCTCCCGATGTGATCGTTATTGGGGCGGGCATCCATGGGTGCTCGACGGCCCTGCATTGTGCTAAGCGCGGGCTTAAGGTCCTCGTTATCGAGAAGGACCACGCAGGGCGTCATTCCTCCGGTGTGAATGCCGGAGGCGTCCGTCAGTTGGCGCGGCACGTGGCCGAAATTCCGCTCTCGACCTATTCCATGGGGCTATGGCACCGCATCGCGGATCTCGTCGATGACGATTGCGGTTTCACCTCGGACGGACAGGTCCTCGTGGCCGAGAGTGAGGAAGAGTATGACAGTTTCCGGGCCCGTGTGACCCAACTGAACAGTCTCGGCTTCTCGCATGAGGAGTTAATCGACGCTAAAGAGCTTCGCAGCCTGGTCCCCGCCGTTTCGGAAACTTGTCCCGGAGGGATCGTCTCCCGTCGCGACGGCGCGGCGATTCCGTTCAAGACGACGCAGGCGTTCCGACGCAAGGCCGAGTCCTTGGGGGTGCGCTTCTGTGAAGGCGTTCGTGTGACGGGCATCAAGGCTGACGGATCCGCCTGGATGGTGACTACGGATGCTGGAACTGCCCGTGCCGCCAACGTCGTCAACGCGGCCGGAGCATGGGCCGACCGCATTGCGGCCTGCCTTGGGGAGCCCGTGCCACTCGAGGTTATCGCGCCGATGCTGATGATCACCGCAAGAGTGGAGCACTTCATCAAGCCGGTGGTCATCCTGCGCAGCCGCAAGTTATCGTTCAAACAGTTCGCGAATGGCACAGTCCTGATCGGCGGCGGTCATCTCGGGCGAGCCTTGCGGGACCAGAACATCACCGTTCTCGACTGGGTGAAGCTCGCCGAGAGCGCCAAAACTGTCTGGGATCTGTTTCCGATTATGCGCGGAGCCGCGATCGTGCGTGCCTGGGCGGGAATTGAAGCCCGCATGCCAGATGATCTTCCGGTCTTCGGGAAAAGTCGCATTCACCAAGGCATCTTTCACCAGTTCGGCTTCTCGGCTCACGGCTTTCAGCTGGGGCCAGGAGCTGGCGCAGTGATGGCCGAACTCATTGCCGCCGGTAACACGAATACGCCAATCGATGGACTAGGCATCGAGCGCTTCGCCACCTGATTTTCTTTCAACCCAAGAGAGGACGACATGACAATCCAGAGAAATATCCGTACGCCGATCATGCATCGTGCCGTCGAGGCAAACGGCTTCGTCTATATCGGCGGTACAATCGCTGATGACACAAGTGTTTCGATGGGCGAGCAGACCCGCAACATCCTGGGCAAGATCGCCGGATACCTGAAGGAAGCCGGCAGCGATCCGACGAAGGTCGTGTCTGCATCGATCTTTGTCACTGACCTGTCGAAGAAGAAGGAGATGGACGCGGTCTGGACCGAGTTCTTCGGCGACAATCTCCCGGCGCGTGCCACCGTCGGCGTTGCGGATCTGGGGGGCGGCGCCCTGATCGAGGTGGTCGTCACTGCCCTCAAAGGCTGATCCCGTTATCAACCGGGGGAGCCGCCACCCAGAGCTCTCCCGCTACCGCTGCGCCTGCATTCCGGTATCTGTCCGGCAATCTGCGAAATCGAGTCCGAACCTGGGCTCTGTCGCAATTTCCGACCGTGGACAGAAAGATCTCAGGGCGGTTCGTATCCGCTCATGCGGCGAGCCGCTCGAACTACTCTGCGAGCGGGAGGCTCGAGTTGCAGGCATGCTTTGCCTGCCTCTTGCGCATCATGTGGACCGTTTCGATGCCGCTCAGCACAGTGCGAGCAGCATCCATCGACCTGAAGCCGAGCATCGGCAGGACCCGGCGTTTGATACTACGATGGTCCTGCTCGATCCGATTGTCGAGATAGGCGCTCCGGCGGATGTGGATCGGTGTGTGCTTTCGTCGTGATCGATCCTGCAACCGATTTGTCGTATCGCAGGATGCGGTCGCCTCTCGATTGGTCTGGCTCCCGTCGATGACGATCCTTCCGGGCTGGCCGTGCCGCTTGAGCGCCTTGCGTAGGAACCGCTTGGCGGCTGTGAGATTTCGCTGCTCACTGAACCAGAATTCAACCGTGTCGCCATGGCTGTCGATGGTCCGGTAGAGATACATCCAGCGCCCGCGGACCTTGATGTAGGCTTTGTCCAGGAACAGTTCGAGATCCTCGCCGCATGACGTGGAGCGAAGTTCGTTTTCATCTCTCCAGCTTCAGTCACGATTTGCGACAGAACCCTTACGCGGAGTCGCGCATGACCAGCTTGGCCTCGAGCAGGGTCACACCCTCGTACTGCTGATCATTCGAGATCTCGTTGTCGATGTTGATCTTGGCGAGCAGGCGTTCGAAGCTCGTCGCAGCCATCCTTTGGTAATCCTGCGCGACCGTTGTAAGCGGCGGGCACATATATTTGCTCAAGGGGTGATCATCGTGTCCGGCAATGCGCAAATCGCAGTCCGGCCCACGACCGACCTTGAGTCCCCTCTGGTAGGCTGCAGCCATAGCCCCAAATGCAACCCGATCACTGGCACAAAGAATTGTCTGCGTCGGGAAGGCCTTCTGATCGATCATGCGCATGATCTGACTGAAGCCGAACTCCTCAAAGTCCCAGGTTCTGACGTCGGTCTCGACAACAATTGGCTCAAGCCCCAATCTCTCCATCGTGGCGACATAGCTATCCTGCCGCTCCTGCGCATTCAGATTCACTGGTGGAATTCCAAGATAGGTCGGGTGCGCCCCGGTTCGACAGAGATACTCCGTCATGATCGATACGCTCTGATGGTTGTCGGAGCCAACGAAGGGCGTGAGGTCCTCCAGGCGAGAGTCGAAATACAGTAATGGGACACGCGCCTGAAGATCTTGGATCAAGGCAACGTTCGACTGGAAACCGAGAGGCGCGATTATGGCTCCGGCAATCTTGAGAGACATCAGGGTCTGAATGGCTCGCGCCTCGAGCTGCGGGTCGCCGTGCGAGCTAAGGACGACGGCCCAATACCCCTGCTCAAGGCAACGCATCTCAATCTGCCGCACGATCTCGGTATAGAACGGGTCTGAAATGAGCGGAACGACAATCCCAATGTTGCGCGGGTGCTTCCGGTTCATGTTCACGGCGAAGATGCTCGGGCGGTACTGGTAGATTTCCAATGCCTGCTCGATTCGCTCGCGGGTCGACTTTCTGACAGCCTGCGGGTTGTCGAAGTATTTGGACAGAGTTGGACGGGAGATCCCTGTCGCCTGCGCAAACTCTTCCATGTTCCTGATCTTGCGATTGCTCATGCGTCGGTACCCTCCTCCCCCACACCTGTGGATATGAGGAACTCGGTCTCCCCGCCCCACTCTTCTAATCGCTCGCCCTTTTGACGCAATATAGTTCCCCTACTGAAAATTATCGAGCGGCAAGATGTAACTGAGGTAGTCTTGCATATAACTTTTACGCATGTAAACTTTTTCGTTGACACATAGAAAGATTGATCACAACCTTGGGGCAACGATGAGGGACATGATTACGCATCATGGCCGAGCCGAGCGCAGTCAAAAGATCGATGGAGAGGACCGTGGGACCTATTGTTGATCCCGTTTGTTCGGACGAGCGCCTGCCGGAAAGAACGGGTGTCGTTGTCATCGGCGGCGGTATTGCTGGCTCCAGCACAGCCCTCTTTCTCGCCGATAAGGGGATCTCGGTGGCCCTCTGCGAAAAGGGGCATATTGCCGGTGAACAGTCGAGCCGGAACTGGGGCTGGGTGACCGCGCGCGGTCGCGACATGCGCGAACTGCCGCTTTGCCTCGAAAGCGCGCGCCTCTGGAAAGACATGAATGAGTTCATCGGTGCCGAGACCGGCTACCGACGCCTCGGCTCTCTTCGGCTGTACGACACGGAAGAAAACCTTGCGATTGGAGAGGAGTGGCTGAGCGAAGCTAAACTCCTTCAGATTCAGGCCAAGTTCCTGGACCGGGGAGAGATTGCGGAACTGGCTCCTGGTGCCAGCAGGCAGTTCAAGGGGGCTCTCTACGCTCCCAACGACGGCCGCGCCGAACCGCAGAAGGCAGCTTCGGCAATCGCGGAAGGCGCCAGAAAGCGCGGCGCCAAGATATTCACCCATTGCGCGGTTCGCGGCATCGACATCCAGGCGGGAAAAGTTGCGGGCGTCATCACAGAACGTGGCCGCATCGCTTGCGATGCAGTCGTGCTCGCGGGCGGCGGCTGGTCGACCATCTTTTGCGGCAACCTTGATATCCGCCTGCCGCAACTACTCGTCCAGGCCTCAGCGATGCGAACCGAGCCGATGGATGGCCCGGTCGGCCCTACAATCTATGCCGACAAGTTCTCGCTCCGGAAGCGCCTGGATGGTGGCTACAACATCGGCGATCCCTTCCACACCAAGACCGAGTTCACCCCAGACAGTTTCCGCTATGCATTCGACTACCTCCCGATGCTGCAAAAGTCCTGGAAGCGGCTGCGGCCGAAGTTCGGCAGCCGAGCGCTCCGCGAGTGGCGCCGCCCAAGACACTGGTCGCCTGATCAGGTTTCTCCGTTCGAGAAGCTGCGCGTCCTGGACCCTCCGGCCACCGACCTATTCCTGAGCCGCGCCCACCGCAGCCTGATCGAGACTTTTCCGGCATTCTCTCAGGCAAAGATCGCTCAGAGATGGGCGGGGCTGATCGACATCACGCCCGACGCAGTGCCGGTAATCTCGAAGGTTGAAGCCCTGCCGGGCCTTTTCTTGAATACCGGATTTTCAGGCCACGGCTTCGGCCTTGGCCCAGGCGCGGGCAAGCTCGCGGCGGACCTCGTCGCAGGCGATGCTCCGATCGTGGATCCAACACCCTTCCGCTACTCCCGCTTTATCGACGGGTCCCGTCCAAAGCCGAAGGCCGGGTTCTGACGGCCGCCCGAAGACCTCCCAACCAGCGCTCTTTCCAGACGAGATGTGCATGTCATACCTGTCCCTCATCGATGTCGAAAAGACTTATGCCTCCTCGGCACCTGCCGTCCGCAATGTCTTTCTCGAAATCGAGCGCGGCGAGTTCGTGACCTTTCTTGGTCCAAGCGGCTCAGGCAAGACGACCACGCTGTCGATGGTCGCAGGCTTCATCCTGCCCAGCAGTGGACGCATCGAAGTCGGCGGCAAGGACATTACTCATGTTCCTCCGCACCAGCGCAACATCGGCATGGTCTTCCAGGACTACTCCCTTTTCCCTCACATGACGGTCGAGGAGAATGTCGCCTTTCCTCTGCGCATGCGTGGAATGTCCAAGAAAAACATTACGTCTCGGGTGGGCGAGGCCCTGGAGATCGTCGGCTTGAGCGGCTTCGGGCATCGCCTTCCGGTGCAACTCAGCGGCGGTCAGCAGCAGCGGGTCGCCATTGCCCGCGCGATCGTTTACCGGCCGGCGATCCTTCTCATGGACGAGCCGCTCGGAGCTCTCGACCGCCTCCTGCGGGATCGCCTTCAGCTCGAAATTAAGCAGATCCAGCGCGAGATGGGCATCACCACGCTCTACGTCACTCACGACCAGAGCGAGGCTCTGACGATGTCCGATCGCATCTGCGTGTTCAACGAGGGAGAGATCGTACAGATCGGCACTCCATCCAGCATCTATGAGAAGCCGAGCAATGTCTTCGTCGCCGGTTTCGTGGGCGAGTCCAACTTCCTGGAGTGCCGCGTTCTGACCCGGAAGAGCGACACACCGGACAACACATACGTGCTCGGGTTCCTCAACTCCGCATCGGTTCGAGTGAAGAGCGAGCGCGATCTGCCGGTCCATGGCGAAGCGATTGCGGTGGTCAGGCCCGAGCACATCCGGGTCGAGCCCACATCCGTTCAGCCGCAGACCACAGAGGTCGCCTTTCAGGCCACGATCCGGGATATCATCTATCGCGGGGAAAGCAGCAGCCTCCAGGCCATTCTCCCGAGCGGGCAGATCGTCACCGCTCGCATCCCTTCCCGCAGCGTATCCTTGAGCCCCAACCAGCAGATTCACCTTGTTTGGGAGACACGCGACATGGTGCTTCTCCCCAACGACAAACGCCCAGAAGCCGTCATCGAAGCGGCCGAATGAGCGACGATTGGACCGGTTCGCAACAACCGTCCGATCTTCGCCGAGCGCATCGGCAAGCGCTCTCACATCGCACGACCTACAGAGGAGTGGAGGATGAAATTGTTCACCAGTCAAACCAGAGAATCGACCACGCTCACGGTTCGCTCGGCGCTCATCGCTGGAGCCGCAGGTGCGCTGTTGCTGGCGGCCGCGCCGGCTGTCGCGCAGGAAACCGTGGTGGTCGCGGATGCCGGCGGCGCGCAGGCCGAGGCGCTCGCGGCAGCGCTGTATGAGCCCTTCGAAAAGGAGACGGGGATCAAGGTGATCGCCGACCACACGACCGCCATCGGCAAGGCGCAGGCCATGAGCCGCTCCGGCAACGTCGTCTGGGACGTCTTCATCACCGGTGACACGGACGTGGCCCAGGCGACGCAGGATGGTATCCTGATGCCGATCGACTGGAATGTCGTGCCAAAGGAAGGCCTATCTCCTGAAGTAGCCCAGACCTACGCGGCTCCCTCCAGCCGTTATGCCCTGGTGATGACCTACAATACTAATCTCATCAAGGATCCGCCGAAGAGCTGGGCCGAGTGGTGGGACACTGCCAAGTACAACTGCCCGCGCGTCATGCGTAACGTCCCCATCGACAACCTGGAAGCGGCCGTCTTGTCGGCAGGTATGCCGATCGACAAGGTTTATCCTGTCGATCTGAAGCTCGCCTACGAGCAGCTCGACAAGATCCAGCCCAAGGTCGTCACCTTCTGGGACAGTGGCGCGCAGTCGATCCAACTCGTCGCTGATGGTTCAGCCTGTCTGGGGACGGCTTGGACGAGCCGCGTGACGGCAGCTGAGAAGGCAGGGCAGCCTGTCGCCCGTGTCTGGAATCAGGCGATCGTACATCAGGACTATTTCACGGTCATGAAGGGTGCAAAGAACCCGAAGGCTGCCATGAAGCTGATCGCCTTCGCAATGCGCCCGGAAGTCCAAGCCAAGATCGCGAGCAGGCTCGGCACTCTGCCGCCGAACGCGAAGGCACAGGAACTCATCGAGCCCGCCTCTCTCAAGTATCAGCCGAAGCCGGAAGATCTGAGCAAGACTATGCTGTCCAATATCGGCTGGTGGTCGACGAACATGGCGGACGCGTACAAGAAGTACAGCGCGTGGCTGACGAAGTAAGCTGACGGCACCAAATGCGGGAGGGCGGAATGTTGCGGAAAAGCAGCTGGCTCATGGCACCATGTCTTGCGTACATGCTGGTCATGTATGTCACGCCGGCGCTTATCATGCTCTATTCGCCCTTCCAGAACGGCGTCGGCTCCGGCATCGCCTCATTGGGTGAGGCTCTGGTTGAGCCGAGCTACCAGCGTGTGATGATGACGACGTTCAGAACGGCGCTCGTCGTCACCGTTGTGGCGGTCTTGCTCGGCTACCCGACAGCGTACTATCTCTCCCGTCTGCCCTCCGAGAAGGTGGGCAAGTACATGCTGCTGATCATGTTTCCGCTGTGGACGAGCCTTCTCGTTCGCACTTACGCCTGGATCGCACTGCTTCAGGATGCGGGTGTCATCAATTCCACCCTGATGAGCACGAATCTCATCAGCAATCCCGTCCGTCTCCTTTACAACAGCGGAAGCGTCGCCATCGGCATGGTCCAGATCCTGCTTCCCTATGCGATCGTTACCATGTACTCGGTCATGGTCGGCATCAAGCCGCGCTTGTCCCAGACGGCGCAGGTTCTCGGCGCCAGCCCGGTTCGCGCCTTCTGGCACGTGTTCTTCCCTCTGAGCCTCCCCGGGCTGTCAGCTGCCTGCCTCCTGCTGTTTATCATGGGGCTCGGCTTCTTCGTCACACCGGCTCTTTTGGGCGGACGGCGCGACATGATGGTCGGGACCCTGATCCAGCAGCAGGTTGTGCTTCTGGGTGATTGGAATTCGGCCTCTCTCCTGTCAATCATGCTGCTCGCGGCTACGATCATTCTTCTCTTCGTATACAGCCGTTTCGCCCGCCTCGAAAACCTTGTCCCGGCATCGTCATGAACACAGCATCGAATACTCCCCGGGTGGCGCCCTGGACGGCTTGGTTCGCCCACGCAGTAATCGGCTTTATGGTCGTTCCTACGCTTCTGGTGGTTCCGATCTCTTTCAACGGCGACCAATATCTTCGCTTCCCGCCGCGGGATTTCTCGCTGCGCTGGTACGAGGACTTCTGGTCGAATGAGCAGTGGCTGCATTCGGCTTGGATCAGCCTTGTAACCGCTTTGGCGGTGATGGCGATTGCCACGACGCTGGGCACTCTTGCGGCACTGGCGCTGCACCGCATGACAGGCGCGAGCAAGAAGATCCTACTGGGTCTGATGATGTCGCCCCTAATGGTGCCGACCGTCGTTCTCGCCCTGGCGCTGTACTTCTTCTTCGCGCGCCTGCAAATGGTGGGCACTTGGACTGCCGTCGTTCTCGGCCAGGTGATCCTCGCCATCCCGTTCACTGTTCTGAACGTTCATGCGAGCCTGCAGGGCTATCCGGCGACCCTTGAGCGGGCGGCTAGCTCACTGGGAGCAGGCCCGGCCACGACCTTCTTCCGCATCACCGTGCCGATCATTCGTCCGGGTATCCTGTCGGGTGCTCTGTTCGCCTTCATGGTGTCCTTCGACGAGTTCATCATCGCACTCTTTTTGGCGGGCCCCGGCGAAACCACCCTGCCAGTGCGGATGTGGCAGACGATGCAGCTCTATATTAGCCCGACAATTGCGGCGGTCTCCTCGATGATCACCGGTATCACCATCGCAATTTTCGTGGCCAGTCACGCTCTCCGCCGCCGCGCGAACCGCCGGCGTTTCGCGGAGCGCCAACCCGGCACGAGTAGGCTCGCAAGCACTAGGGGCCATACACTGGCTCCAGCTTCCGGCCGCTGGACAGAAAACCGAAAACTCATGTCAACGGAGGTTTGAGATGACAGAGGCGAAGCAGCGTTATATGCACACGATGATCCGAGTAAAGGATCTCCCCAAGAGCGTCGACTTCTACACCAAAGCCCTCGGCATGAACGTGCTGCGACGCATTGAGGTGCCCGAGGGCGAGTACACGCTGGTGTTCGTGGGCTATGGCGATGAAGAATCGGAAGCCACCATCGAGTTGACCTACAACTGGGGCAAGAATGACGGTTACGAGGTCGGAACCGGCTTCGGACATCTTGCAATTGGTGTGGAAGACGTCGCGGCTACCTGCGATCACGTACGCCGCCTCGGCGGAAAGGTCACCCGCGAAGCAGGCCCGGTGAAATTCGGTAGGACAACGATCGCATTCATCGAGGATCCCGATGGCTACAAGGTCGAGCTCATCCAGCACGACGAAGCTATCGAGGAGATGCGAGAGGCAAAGGCCAAGGCAAAAGCTCTTGCAAGTGCCAATAAATAGCACCACGCTATAATTGGTGAGCACCGGCGGGCCGGTCTTGCGGCAGAAGACTGGCCCGCCGAGAATCTCACCGTAAAGTCTCATTGATGACATGCGCGGCAGCCTCGATGGTTCTGTTACAGTTTTGAGCGGCTCCCACCTAAGCTATGACTACCGGGAAAGCGGCCGCCACAGTTGCGGATCCGAGCGGCTTGCCAACGTTCAGATAGCTTCATGCCTGCTGGGAGCGTGCGAAATACCGCATCAGCAATCTTGCCGAGAATGCCCAACTGGAACCGCCTATATGCCGTGCTTCCACTCCCAACAGGCGAGATCCCTCGCAGCCGGGCAGACAAGGATAACCATTTCCAGTATCTACCGCTCGCCGTCCCTTCCGTGCATAAGCAGATCGCATGGACTGGCTTCTGCAGAGTCAATGGCTCAGCTCAGCAGTTCCGGCAGACCCCGTTCAGAATGTTGGGGTTGATCTCCACGGCTCGTTCTGAATCACTCTCGCTCGGAATCAGAAGTGTCAGCCTGCAAGATCTGACAGGAGAGCCGTGCGCGCATTTAAATTAGATGCATGCAGATGATTTAACGGTTCCGGCCGACCAGGGGTTACGCGGGCTTCCCCTACCCGGACCCTCAGGGATGCATAGGGCTGCCTCCGGGGCAACAGAGAAACGAGCATGATCCAACTACCCTCAGATCTTCAAAAGTGCGAAGTATCCTTCCCAAATCTTGAGCTCGCAATCCAAGATGATTTGGCGGCTCTTAGCGAGATAGATCACTGGTATGACATGAAGCTTGGGAGCCTCCTAATCTACCCTGATCCTATTCGGCATCGGCTTGCGGAGGAGCTCGAGCAGCGCCATCAGCACAACCGAGAGCCTTACGTTCGGCACCTGGCTCATCTCTATCAACTGTCTGTTGCAGCAGGGACGTTCGGAGATCTCCATGAGACAGGCTGTGCGGCCGAGCCCCTGTCAGTTCTCACAGGCTGACACCACGCAACTCTACTCACACTATTGATGCCGGATCAACAAACAGGAGACAGCGATGGACTGGGATCATCGCTCGCTCGAAGTAGCAAGCGTTCTGTACGCTGATTTAGAGACCTGCTGCCACAAGCCTAGAGCATCGGTTCTATGGTCAGCAACGTGAATTGCTAGATTGCTGCCCACAATTAGCGAGCAGCATTTTGCGACAGACTGACCTAATCCATTCCAGCCTCTCCGACGGATAAGAGATTGCTGCCATGTCGTCCCATGCCCTCCGAACCGCGACGGCCGCTCAGGCGGAGAACACGCCTCCGTCGTCCTGGAGCATGAAGATGTCTTCAGCGATGTCCGACACGCTCCGCCACTCTCTCAAACGTTGGGCAGTTCCTGCGCTGCCCCTGATTATCCTCATGGGCCTTGCAGCTTTGCTCGTTAAAATCGCCACTGGCTTTGATGTGCAGGCCGTGATGGAGAGTTCCGTAAGCAAACCGCCTTCATTGATCGAGCTATCGCTTCTCTTCAGCGCTCTCAGCTACGCTGCGCTTATCGGCTACGATGCCCTCGCGCTCCGAGTGGTAACGGAGAAATCCGTGCCGCTTGGACAGATCGCTCTCGGCTCCTTTACGAGCTATGCCATCGGCCACAGCCTTGGCTTCCCCTTGGTGACGGCAGGCGCTGTGCGCTGGCGCATCTATGGCTCCGCCGGGTTATCGCTCACCGAGGTGGCGAAGCTGACAGCGGTCGCGGGGCTTACGCTTTGGATTGGTATGGCCGCGGTTTTAGGCCTCGGCGCTTTGCTGGAGCCGCAGGCGCTCGCCGCTCTCGACCGGTTTCCTGCTCGCCTCAATCAGGGTATTGGCGTTGCCCTTATTGCCGCCCTCGCCGTCTGGCTGCTGTGGAGCCGCCAAGGCGGCCGTGAGATCGGGAGCGGCGAGGCACGGGTCCGCCTTCCGGGCGGCAAAGCCGCTCTCGTCCAGATAGGTCTCGGGCTGATCGACGTGTCTGCGGCCGCAGCCTCCCTCTGGGTTCTCCTGCCCTCTCAGATCACCTTCGGGTTCCCGGCTTTCACGGCGATCTTCGCTGGCGCCATCGTGCTTGCGGTGGCAAGTCATGTCCCCGCCGGGCTTGGCTCTTTCGAGGCAGCGGTGTTCTTTGCATGTCCGGGTGTCCCGACCGCGGAATTGCTCTCAGCGCTGCTCATCTGGCGGTTCACCTATACCTTAGTCCCCTTCCTGCTCGCTATTACGCTTTTCGTCACGCACGAACTGCGCCGTACGGACACGAAGCTGGCCAAGGCTGTCCGGCGCATTCGGCGGCTGATGCTGCCGTTTGTGCCGATGGCCCTCGCGGCACTGACCTTTCTCGGTGGTCTTGTGCTCCTCACCTCCGGCGCCCTGCCAAGCGACTACTCGCGCATCCGGGCGCTGAGGCATCTCGTGCCGCTGCCCTTCGCTGAGGTGTCACACCTTGTTGGCAGTACTGCCGGAGTAGCGCTTCTCATTCTCTCCCGCGGCCTGATGCGCCGTCTCGAGAGCGCGTGGATTCTTGCCGTGATCGTCATTGGCGCTGGAATGGTGGTGTCGTTCGCCAAAGGCTTCGATTGGGAGGAAGCCTTGGTTCTCGGCTCGGTGCTGCTCCTTCTCCTGACCCATCGCCCGGCATTCTACCGCAAGGCTGGCATCTTCGCGGAACCTCTCGAGCCCCGCTGGCACATCGCCATCGCATTCATTGTCGGCTGCACGATCTGGCTCGGCTTCACAGCATTTCATGACGTTGCCTACAGCCATGACCTTTGGTGGCAGTTCAGCTGGCATGACGATGCATCACGATTCCTGCGCAGCAGCCTCGTCGCAGTAATTGCGGGAGCTGGCGTCTCGCTCTATGCGATGATCCACGGCTCGGCGCCTATGCACGAAGCCGAGCCTCTCAATCCTGACGTCCTCGCGCCCGCTCTGGCTCATGCCGAGCGGTCGGATGCGTACCTCGCGTTGCTTGAGGACAAGCGCTTCCTCCTTCATGAGGAAGGTGACGCCTTTCTCATGTACGCGGTACGTGGCAAGAGCTGGATCGCCATGGGCGACCCAATCGGCAATCCCGAGCATGCGGCAGACCTCATGTGGCGGTTCCTGGAGGAGGTCGATCGGCATGATGGCTGGCCGGTGTTCTACCAGGTAAGCCTAGCCTATCTGCCACTCTATCTCGACGGAGGTCTCTCGCTTGTCAAACTCGGAGAAGAGGCTCGTGTCGATCTCACCACGTTCACCATTGAGGGTAAGGCTGGCAGGGATTGGCGCGCTGCGCTCAACCGCGCCAAGCGCGAAAACCTTGAATTCACCATCATCCCGGCTGTCGAGGTGCCAGCCCATCTCTTCAAGCTCAGAGGGGTGTCCGATGCGTGGCTTGCGGACAGAAATGCTGTGGAGAAAGGCTTTTCCATGGGCTTCTGGTCCGAGAAGTATCTCTCCCGCTTCGATGTCGCAGTGGTTCAACGCGAGGGCAGAATCCTTGCCTTCGCCAACATCTGGTACGGCCAACGAAGCGGCGAGATCACAGTCGATCTTATGCGCCACCTGCCCCATATCCCCGGTATCATGGATTTTCTGTTCGTCAGCCTAATGCAGGAGGGAAAGTGCCGCGGCTATCGTTGGTTCAATCTCGGCATGGCTCCCCTTTCAGGCCTGTCGGGCCACCGCCTTGCTCCGAGCTGGCATAAGATCGCAGCCTTCGTGGCCCGTAACGGCGAGAACTTCTATGGCTTCGGGGGGCTTCGGGCCTACAAGGAGAAATTCGGACCTGTCTGGGAACCGCGCTATCTCGCCTGTCCCGGTGGATGGGTGCTTCCGCAGATCCTGCTCGACGTGACGAGTCTCATCTCGGGCAGCCCGGCCAGAAGCATGACTAGGGAAGCGAAATCATGAAGGCAACGATCACATTCCGCGGCCTCATCATCGTAGCGGCACTGAGTACTCTCGCACTCGGAGGGGTTCTCCTCGGCCGCTCCACGTGGTCGGCTGTAGCGACGCCCAGCATATCCACCGCCTCTATCGAAATTGACGAGTTCGGCACTGTCGATGTGGTTCGTTCCGACCGGCCCGCACGCGGTCTCGTGATCCTGGTGGAGGACGCGCCACATGCGCAGACGCGTCAGCAGGATGCAATCGCTCTCGCGAAGAGCGGGTTGATTGCAGTTTCGTTCAATTTCGAGAATTTTCGCGCAGAGCTCGCCAAGTCTCCTCCCTCGGATGAGTGCCACTATGTCTCCGACGACATGAAGGATCTTGCCCAAGCTGTGCAACGCAAACTCGGTCTCCAGCACTACTTCTTCCCCGTTCTCGCAGGTCGTGGTGACGGCTCGGCTTTCGCCTATGCTGCTCTGGCTCAGGCTCCCGCGAATACATTAGGCGGCGCGATCAGCATCGGTTTCCAGCCGGTTCTACGGTCCGACCGGACCTATTGCTTCGATCCATGGCTGGATCCAGCTGGAGACGGTCTCTTCGCTCTTCCCAGCGAGGAAGATCTGCCCGGCCCCTGGCGGGTCATCGCGCCCGAAAGCGAGCGTCAGCGCGTAGAGGCCTTTCAGAAGCCCGAGGAAAACGCGGAATTCGTGCCGGCGCAGGACGACGCCTCGACGCGGCAAGCCTTGGTTGAGAGCGCAAGCCAACTCAGCCAGACAGGCGAGCACGGCTATTCACAACTGCCTGTCTCGATCATCAAACCGGATGGCCGAGTGAAGGGGCTCGCGCTCATTGTGTCAGGCGATGGCGGCTGGCGCGACATCGACAAGTCCATCGGTGAGTGGCTCGCCGACCGAGGAATCGCGGTCGTCGGAATGGACTCGCTGCGCTACTTCTGGTCAAAGAGAAGTCCTGGCGAAGTGGCGGCTGACCTGGCTCTGCTTTTAAACCATTACGGTACCGAGTTCGCTACCAACCATTATACTATCATCGGGTACTCGTTTGGCGCCGATATCATGCCAAATGTTTGGCCTATGTTGCCGAAGAGTGTGAAGGACCGCGTCTCCCTCGTTTCTCTCCTGGGCCTTGGCACGAATGCAGATTTCGAGGTGACGGTCGAGGGCTTCGTTGGTGCGGCGTCGACTGAGAGTGCGCCTCTGCCTCCCTTGCTCGCCCAACTGCCGCTCGAACGGACGCAGTGCATCTACGGCAAGGACGAAGCGGAGGACAACGAAACCTCCTGTACCGCTCCTGAACTCGGCCAAGCACAGCGGATCGCCCTTGAAGGTGGCCACCATTTTGATGGGGATTACACCAAGGCTGCCGAGGCAATCTGGGCACGTCTCCAGAACGTGAGCCCAGAACTTTAGGCCGGTCATCAAGTCGCACGTCCCTGAAGCCGCTAGCGCCGAAACACACAACTTGAATCTTACCGCTGTTGTCCACGAACATTTGACTGTCACCGTCGAACTGTTCATTGTTCTCGGTGAGAACATCTGAGCCATTGCGCGTGGTAGCACGCCACTGCCCTGGTTCTTTTCGGCTATCCAATTACTTGTTCTCATCCGCCCGAAAGCTGGAGCGGTTGAACCTGACAGCTGGGCCGTTTGAGTCAGAGCGGGATCTACCATCGAAACTATACAAGGTGGATCGCTGCGAGATGCAGCCTGAGTATGTTTCCCGTCATGGATTTCCTCCCGCCATCCACGCCTTCGGCATTGCAGCCTGGGTTAACGGCTAAGTTTGGCCAACTTGTCGGAAGCAGTCAGCATTGCTGAGATATGCACTCATCCGCAGCGTCCATAAACCTAAGTATGATATCGCTGGGCTGAATTCGGATCATACTCTTTGCATTTCCGCGCCTTCACAGCGGAATGTTTTGGTTCCCCACATGCAGGAGGCGGGCGACTTGCCCAAGGTTCCTGTCATTTCCATTATCGATGACGATGAGGCCGTTCGTGTTGCGATGAAGAGTCTCCTGAACTCGCTTGGCTTGATCGTACACATGTTTGGGTCCGCTGAGGATTTCTTGCAGTCCTCTTATACGGACGATACATCGTGCCTCATTACAGATATCCACATGCCGGGTATGAGCGGGATCGAGCTGCAACGCCTCTTGATTGCACAAGGTCAACGCACGCCGATTATTTTCATCACGGCCTTTCCCGATGAGAGAATCCGGGCCCAATTGCTGGGGGCTGGAGCGACTTGCTTCCTGAGCAAGCCATTCGACGAGCAAATCTTGCTCCAGTGCCTCGATACGGCTTTGAAGAGTGATAAAGGCGGAAGTACCGCCAGATAGCTTTTTTGATCCCCTGCCACTCGATCCGCGGCCCATTACGAAGCATCGCGGAGCGTTGCCTAGCACTCAGCATCAGCCGACGCTGGCGCTCTCGTTTGAACTTTTCGCCAGATCGCTTTCCCGACCGTGAATGAGGCGACTTGAACGTGCCCACCTCTCACCGGAAATCCGATCAGCGACCAAGCAGGATCTGAACGGCGTTTCGCATGAGACGTGCCTTTCCTGCCCCAAGCGGGCCCGTCAGAAGGATTCCTCTCGGAACCCGCGCTTGGCCGGAAGTAGGCTCCCCGATCCTTGAGAAGGCCACGACCCTCTGCAGTTCGAACTTCGCCTCATCAACGCCAACCACATCCTTGAGAGTGACCTTTGTGTCGGTCTCGATATAGACCTTCGGCTGCGACTTGCCGATTGCCATCAAGCAGCCGAGGCCTAGTTGCTCGGCCATCCGGCTAAACAGGATGATATTGACCAGATAAAAGCCGAAAATACGCGGAGCCCAGAACAAGTTCACTCAAAGCGGACTTGGCGACGGCGCCCCTGAGACGACGACGATCTCTTTCGGAGCGAGTCGATCCGCCAAGTCCGGATCGGATACACACTCAACCGGCACCCGATTCAACACTCGTCAGCGATTGGGGATCCTCGTCTGCCAATCAGCCTGCGAGTTCTGACAAGGTGACAACTCGATCTTGAATTTGGCGGAAGGGAGCAGACGATCAGTTGGCATATCGCGCGTTCAGCGTGGCTCGCCTGAAACGCGAGGGCTGAGCCACCGCCTCGGAGAGCGTCCGCTTATATGAGCAGGCCAGTTCGAGCGGATGGCGGCGAACGCTGTGCGATGGGGTCTCTGTCAGATCTCACAGGCTGACATCACCATGAGGTCAACCCATGTTTGTTGAGATTACGCCGCTGTTGCGGTCGGGCTCGTTCAAGGAGTTGGTGTCATGCCAAATCTTAGTCCTGTCACATCTCGTCGGCGTTCCCGACAGGTGTTCACCTCCGTTGCTGCCATTGCCATTATCACATCGAGCGTTCTCGGGGCCACAGCGGGTGTCGAATCCTGGGCGCCGGCCTCCGCGCAAACTGCGCCGAACTCTCCCGTTCCTCCCGCCCAAGCTGGGCCGCGCGATCTGCTCCCGGCTACTTTCGCCGATGTGGTGGATAATGTGAAGCCAGCTGTCGTCGCTGTGCGGGTGAAAATAGAGGACGTCGCCTCGAGCGAGGGCACCCTCCCCTCGCAGAACTTGGAACAACTTCCGCCGCAACTGCGTGAGTTGTTCCGCCGCTTCGGCGAGAACAGGCAGCATCGCTCAGGCATGGTATTGGGTTCTGGCTTCTTCATCTCAGCTGACGGCTATGTCGTGACGAACAACCACGTCGTCGAGCAGAGCGGAGATGTCCAAGTCGTGACGGATGACGGCCGCACTCTCGACGCAAAGGTGATTGGCACTGATCCGAAGACCGACCTCGCGCTTCTTAAGGTCGTGGAGAGCGGCAACTATCCCTATGTGCATCTCGCCGAGGCAACACCGCGTGTCGGTGAATGGGTAGTTGCCATCGGCAATCCATTCGGGCTCGGTGGTACCGTGACCGCGGGTATTGTCTCGGCCCGTGGTCGCGACATCGGTGAGAGTCAGTATGACGATTTCCTACAAATCGATGCCCCCATCAACAAGGGTAACTCGGGTGGTCCAACATTCAACCTCGATGGCAAAGTCGTGGGGGTGAACACGGCTATCTACTCACCTTCGGGTGGAAGCGTCGGCCTCGCGTTCGCAATCCCGTCAGACACCGTGCAGTCCGTGATCGCGCAGCTTGAGAAAGGCGGCAAGGTTACACGTGGCTATCTCGGCGTGCATATCCAGCCGCTTTCCAAAGAGATGGCCGATGGCCTCGGATTATCGATGGACAAGGGTGCCTTGGTCGATGACACGGAGGATGGCACTCCGGCCGCCAACGCGGGTCTGAAGCCTGGAGACGTGATCACGGCGATCAATGGCGAAGCGATTGCCGATGCTCGCGAAATGTCGCGTAAGATCGCGGCGCTCGGGCCCGGCAGCAAGGCCGAATTGACATATTTCCGCAATGGCAAGCAGCAGACAACAAGCGTTCAGATCGGAACCCAACCGGAGGGGAAAACAGCCCAGGCCGAAACTCATCTAGATCATGGTTCACAGCTTGGGCTGCGGCTTGCGCCTGCGTCTTCTGTTCCCGGTGCCGGTGATAAGGGCGTTATCGTGGTTGATGTCGACCCCTCGGGCGCCGCCGCCGCCAAGGACATTGAGGTTGGGGATGTGATTGTCGAGGTTGGAGGCCAAGCCATATCGAGCCCAGCGGAGGTGAGGGCCGAGTTCATAAGGGCGCAAAAGGAAGGAAAGAAAATCGTCCTTCTGCGTGTCCAGAGCCAGCAGGGTACACATTTTGTTGCAGTCAGCACGGGAAGCGTGGGATAGCATGATCATCAAGAGTCAAGGAGCTTCTCTCCCTGCCCGCTTCCCCGAGATGAGGAAGCGGGGCGTCAAGGTTAACTGAGGCGCCATGCTGTTCGAGCTTTGACTCAATTTTGTATTCGTAGTGGATCCCCACTATCTCTAATGACAGAAAGAAATAATCAGACCGCCGCTGGGTGACACAATGCTACCCAGTGGCTGTTCTGTTCCAACTTCATTTCTTATCAATAGATCTCGACATGCCGCCAGCCGCCACTGCCCCGTTCACGGGCCAGATAACAGGCGCTCCACGTGGTAGCATGGGGCGTGGTACTGGGCCGCTGGTGGAACTGCTACAGGAGGAAATCCAATCATTCCTGTCGTCCAAGCGTTGGCTGGACCCGCTTCAGCGCCATCACCTAATTCGCTGCGACCTGCACCTATGATGGCTGGGGTGATCCGGGGAGGCAAAGCCGAAGCAGGCGTCGTTAATGCGATCGTCGAAGCTGCAAGGGCCACGGCGGACCCAGCGCCGATAAAGATGTTTTTCGGGACCAGTTCCCCAAGTGATCTCTGTAAAGATGTGCACGAGAGCGTCCGTCAGGGCATGGATGCCCCTGGATTTCGGTCCCGAGCTTACGACGGATCCCAGAGGCGTCAGCTTTCATCTCGAACGTGCCTCAGAAAGACATGATGAACATGGCCGCGGCAGCGATGGCCATCACACCCATGGCTGTCCAACCGATTGCCTGTAGCCCCCCTGTGACAGCGAAGGGCCCCATGATATCTGAGCGGCGTGTGACAAGCATCATGGCCGCCATGACCGGAACCGCGATCACTCCATTGATCACAGCACTCCAGAACAAAGCCCTGATAGGGTTGATACCGCTGAAGTCGATAAGAACTCCGATCGCGGTCGCTAGGGCCACTGTGCCATAGAACGCCTTCGCCTGCATCGGTCGGCGGGAGAAACCAACAGGCCAGCCGCGGGCCTCTCCAATAGCATATGCAGCCGAACCGGCGAGAACAGGGACCGCGAGCAGACCCGTGCCGACGATACCGAGTGCAAATACGATGAACGAAAACTGCCCTGCGATTGGCCGCAATGCCTCGGCAGCCTGAGCGGATGTCTGGATGTCGGTGATCCCGTTCGCCTTCAGGGTTGCCGCTGCCATGACGATGATCGCAAGTGCAACGAGGTTAGCGAGGGCCATGCCGATCAGAGTGTCAATTCTAATACGATGCAGAGCAGCGTTACCCTGAGCTGGGACATCGATCAGCTCGCGTCGGCGTGGGTGTGCGCCAATATCCTCCACCTCCTCTGCGGACTGCCAAAAGAACAGATATGGGCTGATTGTTGTGCCGAATATCGCAACGATAGTCGTGAAATAGTCCTTCTCCCATCGGATGGTTGGAAGAAATAGACCGGACGCGAGTTCCGTCCAGTCAACATGGGTCGTGACCACTGCCGCAAAATAAGCGAAGAGAGCCAGCGTCAGCCACTTTAGGGCTGCAACATACTGCTCGTATCGCAGAAACACCTGCATATAGACGCAAAGCCCGGCAAAGAAGAGGATATAGAATCCTCGCGGGCCAGGGAGAAGCAGGTGGGTGGCGTCGGCCATAGCTCCCAGATCCGCGCCGATATTCGCGATGTTGGCGACCAGCAGCAGCATCACGATCACCTGGAGGAACCAGTTCGGGTAGTGCAGTCGGAGAACGCCGGCAATCCCATGACCAGTCGTGCGCCCCAGTCGGGCGCTGATCATCTGGACCGCTGCCACGAGTGGATAGCTGAGCAGAATCGTCCAAGCCAGCATGTAGCCGAACTGAGCGCCTGCCTGACTGTACGTGGCAATTCCACTCGGGTCGTCGTCGGACGCTCCCGTGATTAGACCCGGGCCGAGTACACGAAGAAAGTGTGGGTCCTTGGATTCGACACTCGGGCTGCAATCCTCTGGATCATTGTCTACCCTCTGGATCATTGTCTACGATCTGCGGCTCCATTGCCCAGCCTCTGCTTGTAAGACTAGTCATACCTAAAACATCTCTTAACTTATCGAGCCTAAATCAAGCGTCTGTCAGATTTTACAGGCTTTGGTCTTGTCGGCCGCGCGATATTCCAGCAGAAAATAGAAGACTGCGCCTGCATCGTTCCGCCGTCTGGCTCTCCCACGCTCCAATGAAGCCTTGAGAGCTGGATCAGCGTCAGGGCGGTTTGCCGGCATGGAATGGCACAGGGCACGAGGTGTGCCAGTTACTGTCGCCGGGGGCACCTCACGCTAAGTGATTGCATGAGGGATTGTCACACTCTCTGC
Source organism: Microvirga vignae (assembly GCF_001017175.1). Classification (GTDB taxonomy): domain Bacteria; phylum Pseudomonadota; class Alphaproteobacteria; order Rhizobiales; family Beijerinckiaceae; genus Microvirga; species Microvirga vignae. Next base: position 56,730 of record NZ_LCYG01000084.1, read on the forward strand.
TGCGACCGTTCAAGAGAGCAGCATTGGAATGACTCCTCATCACCGCCGATAGATTGTCCAGGGCAGGATGGAAGGCTGCCCTGGGCTTGTTCATCGTCACACCGGTATTGGTACCGGAGCGCTCACGGACTTCAGGGCCCAGAGAGAATATCAATCTTCTGCCCGTGTGCCTTAGCCGCCCCGATCGCAAGCATGCTTCCAGCGCCGCCAATGTCGATCGCCAAGACGAGAACAAGGAATAGGATCGTCATTCGCCCTGTCGCCCAGACACTCCAATTGCTCATATCCACCTCCTAATGCTCCCTGTCTTTAAGCTGCAGGGCATGGAATTACATTGCCTAAACTGCCTTAGCTTGCAGACCTTCAGACCTCCCAATCGGGCGGATGCCTAAAAGGGAACGTGCACGGCGCTGCATCCTGCAGCCGCAGCAACGGGAGATGCTGAAGGCGGGTGCGAAGATGAGCGTCTTGCCTTCAGGGAATATGATGCTTTTCGATGCTGACAGCATCCTGCGAGATCTGACAGAGGGAGGTTTTCGCCTTGCGAGGGTGTCCACCCTCGGCCGACACTCCTGGATCGGCAGCTGTATCGCGAGTGCAACCACATCGAGCGCCTGATTGGTCACCTGAAGATCAATCGCGCTATCGCCACGCGATATGACAAGCTCGCCCGCTTCTTCACCGAGGCACTTCATATTGTTGCTATCCGCATATGCCTACGCTATGCAAGTTTGTAAGAAGGCCTAGGACGAACTTTTCGAATAAGTCGCGCTGGAGCGCGCCGACGGGCTTCTCGGCCGTGGGGAATCCGAGGACGTGTTGAGTGCCACGGCGGCGCGGATGAGCGCCTTCAACGCCTCTTCGTCCATCGTGTCGCCCTCATGGAAATCGATGGCACGCCTGGT
>NZ_LCYG01000085.1 GCF_001017175.1 Microvirga vignae
CCGCCGGGGCCTGCGAAGCCGAACGCGTCCCGCGCCTCCCTCGCCGGATGCTCCCCTCGCAGGCCCTCAAGCCCCGAGGCCGATAACGCTTGCCCTTTTCATCGGACGCCCAAATGGGAGACGCAAAGCTCCGCTCCCGAGCCTGACATCCCCCTGCCCGACCCTATATTCCTCTCATGGCGTTGCGCTCCACCGACATCCTCACCCAGACCCCGCAAGGGCTCTACTGCCCCTTAGGCGACTTCCATATCGACCCGGTCCGGCCCGTGAAGCGGGCGCTCATCACCCATGGCCATTCCGATCATGCCCGCTCCGGCCACAGGGCCGTCCTGGCGACGCGGGAGACCCTGCGCATCATGGGCGTGCGCTATGGCGAGGATTTTGCAGGCTCGACCCAGGAGGCTACGCTTGGCGAGAGCATGCAGCTTGACAACGTGACCGTGCGCTTCACGCCTGCTGGCCATGTGCTGGGCTCGGCTCAAATTTCCATCGAGGCGGGCGGCACCCGTGTCGTGGTCTCGGGCGACTACAAGCGCGCCGAGGACCCCACCTGCCTCCCCTATGAAGTCGTGCCCTGCGACGTGTTCATCACGGAAGCCACCTTTGGCCTCCCCGTGTTCCGTCATCCCGATACACGGGCCGAAATACGCAAGCTCCTCGATTCCCTCGCTCTCTTCCCCGAGCGCACCCACATCGTCGGAGCCTATGCCCTCGGCAAGGCGCAGCGCGTCATGGCGCTGCTGCGTGAGGAAGGCTACGACAGGCCAATCTATCTGCACGGTGCCATGGAGCGCCTGACGGAGCTCTACAAGTCCGAGGGCGTGCCCTTGGGCGAAACGCCAAAGGTCGTCGCCTCCGAACGCTCGAAGCTCGGAGGCGCCATCGTCATCTGTCCACCCTCCTCCATCCAGGATCTCTGGTCTCGTCGCTTTCCCGATCCTGTGACGTGCTTCGCCTCCGGCTGGATGCGTGTGCGGGCGCGCGCCCGGCAGAAGGGTGTGGAACTGCCGCTCGTGATTTCCGATCATTCCGATTGGGATGATCTCTGCCGCACGATCCGTGAAACCGGCGCCGGGGAAGTCTGGGTCACGCATGGCCAGGAGGACGCGCTGGTTCATTGGTGCACGACGCATGGCATTCGCGCGCGGCCTCTGCACATGCTGGGCTATGGCGATGAGGGCGAGGTGGAGGAAACCCCGCCGGCAGGAGGCGGGGCATGAACCGCTTCGCCGCTCTCCTCGACCGCCTGGCATACGAACCTCGCCGCAATGCGAAGCTGCGGCTCATCATGGACTACTTTCGCCATACGCCCGATCCCGAGCGCGGCTATGCGCTCGCCGCCATGACGAATGCGCTGATGTTCAAGGAGGCCAAACCCGGCCTGATCCGCGGCCTCGTGGAGGAGCGGACGGATCCTGAGCTGTTTCGCATGTCCTATCACTATGTCGGCGATCTCGCTGAAACGGTCGCGCTGATCTGGCCTGCGCCGGGACACGAGAGCGTTGCGCCTGTTTCAGGCGGCACGCCGGCCATCGGCCACAACAATCCGCCGCCGCATGTGCCCACGCTCACGGAAGTGGTGGAGACGCTCGCCACCGCGAGCAAGAGCGACCTGCCTGCGAAGGTCGCAGGCTGGCTCGATGCGCTCGACGAGAAAGGGCGCTGGGCTTTGCTCAAGCTCATCACGCGCGAGCTGCGCGTGGGTGTCTCGGCAAGGCTGGCGAAAACGGCAGTGGCGCAGCTCGGCGGCATCGAGCCTGATGAAGTGGAGCTGATCTGGCACGGGCTGGAAGCGCCTTACGATGATCTCTTTGCCTGGGTCGAAGGGCACGGTCCCAAGCCTGAATCCGGCAATCCCGCGCCGTTTCGCCCGCCGATGCTCTCGCATCCCTTGGAGGAAGAGGATTTCGAGAAGCTCGAGGCGCCCGACTTTGTCGCCGAATGGAAATGGGACGGGATTCGCCTGCAGGCCGTTTCCGGTCACGACAGTCATGGACGCCCCGTGCGGCGCATCTATTCGCGTACGGGTGAGGATGTCTCGCGCGCCTTTCCCGATCTCGTGGAAGCGCTCACCTTCGAAGGCGCCATTGACGGCGAATTGCTGATCGTGCGCGAAGGCCGTGTGCAGAGCTTCAACGTGCTGCAGCAGCGCCTCAACCGCAAAGCCGTGACGCCGAAGCTCATTGCGGAATTTCCGGTGCTCTTACGCGTCTATGACATTCTCACCGAAGGCGACGAAGATCTGCGTGATCTTCCCTTTGTCGAACGGCGCAAGCGTCTCGAAGAGCTCGTGGCGCGCATCGATGATCCACGTATCGATCTCTCGCCCATGGTGCCGTTCGAGACCTGGGAAGACCTTGCCGCTGCACGGGCCGACCCTGCTTCCGTCGGCGCAGGACCTGATGCGGATGCCATCGAGGGCTGCATGATCAAGCGGGCGAGCAGCCCCTATCTTCCCGGCCGCCCCAAGGGTTATTGGTACAAGTGGAAGCGCGATCCTTATCTCGTCGATGCGGTGATGATGTATGGCCAGCGCGGGCACGGAAAACGCTCGTCCTTCTATTCCGACTACACCTTCGGCGTCTGGCGCGACGGGCCCAGCGGCGAGGAGCTGGTGCCTGTCGGCAAGGCCTATCACGGCTTTACCGACGAGGAGTTGGTGAAACTCGATCGTTATGTCCGCAACCACACGGTCAACCGCTTCGGCCCCGTGCGGGAAGTGGAATACGGCAAGGATCGCGGGCTCGTGCTGGAAGTCGCCTTCGAGGGACTGCAGCGCTCGAGCCGTCACAAATCCGGCGTCGCCATGCGCTTTCCCCGCATCAACCGCATCCGCTGGGACAAGCCTGCGGCGGAAGCCGACCGGATCGAGACCCTGGAAAAGATTCTTGAGCGGGGTGAAAAGGAGATTCACCCGTTGAAGGATCAGGAGGCCTGACGATGCTGAATGTGGAAACCCTCTCCGAGGGCAGCGTGACCCAGCAGGTCAATGGGCGGCTCCAGGTCGATACCGACGGTCAGGGCCTTGTGGAGATCACCGAGGCCGTCTCCCGCTGGGTGTTCGGCACCGGCATCCTGCATGGACTTTTGACGGTCTTCTGCCGCCATACCTCGGCCTCCCTGCTGATCCAGGAGAATGCCGACCCGGATGTGCGCCTCGACCTGATGGTCGCCTTCGACAGGCTGGCGCCTCGGGACGCAGGCTACATTCACGCAACGGAAGGCCCGGACGACATGCCGGCCCATATCCGCACGGTTCTTTCGGGCGTGTCGCTCAGTATCCCTGTCATGGAGGGGCAGATGGCCCTCGGCACTTGGCAGGGGCTGTATCTGGCCGAGCATCGGGACAGGCCCCACCGGAGGGATATCGTCCTCCACCTGATCGGAGCATAATCCACATCCCCGTATGTTTCCGTATATTATCCGCCCATCTTTCCCGGTAGAATGGCCGTGGCCTTTGATTGCCGCCTTGCTATTTCATGAGAGATGCGGCTAAGGCTCACAAAAGCTCTCGTGGGAGAAGGCAGCAGTGCAGGGTCAAAACACCACGATCATCATCGCCGATGACCACCCGCTGTTTCGCGGCGCGCTGAGACAGGCCGTCGCGTCCATCATGCCCCAGGCCCGGGTCGTCGAGGCCAGCGGCATGGACGACCTCAATGCCGCGCTCGGTCAGGAGCGAGACGTCGACCTGATCCTCCTCGATCTGACGATGCCGGGCGTGCAGGGCTTCTCGGGGCTCATGTCCTTGAGGGCGCAATATCCCGAGCTTCCGGTCGTGATCGTCTCCGCCACGGAGGAGCCCAACGTGATCCGTCGGGCCATGGATTTCGGCGCCTCGGGCTTCATTCCGAAATCCATCGACATCGACAATATCGGCGGTGCCATCCAGGCCGTGCTCGCAGGCGATACCTGGACCCCGCCGGATGTGGACCTCTCGGCCGCCGAGGACGTGGAGACTACCGATCTCGTGCGGCGTCTCGGCACCCTCACTCCCCAGCAGGTTCGCGTGCTGACCATGCTCTCGGAAGGCCTGCTCAACAAGCAGATCGCCTACGAGCTCGGTGTCTCAGAGGCCACGGTGAAAGCCCACGTTTCCGCCATTCTCGACAAGCTCGGCGTCGACAGTCGCACCCAGGCCGTGATCGCGGCATCCAAGATCGGCGTGACCCAGCGCCCCTCCCCGGCTGGTGCTGAATAGGGCCGCTTCCATTCTCTTGATATCAAAAACCCGCATCTGAGCATCGGGTGAGGGTTTTCTTTTAGCTGAGGGCCTAGAGCAGCGCATCGTCCAGAGCGAAAACCGGGTCCGCTTTTTCGCACGATGCGCTAGAGAGCCTCCACGAAGGCATCGATCCGCGACAGCGCCTGCTCGCTCATGGCGCTGTCGAAGCGGATGAACACGTGGCAGCCTCCCGGCCAGATGGCGAGATCCGCCTTATTGCCGGCCGCCGTATAGCGGGAGGCCATGAAGAGCGTATCATCCAGCAGCATGTCCTTCGTCCCTACGGAGAACAAAGCCGGCGGCAGGCCCTTGAGGTCCGCGTAAAGGGGCGAGACATCCGGATTGGTCCGGTCGCTCACATGGCCGACGAAGTTGTCGGCGAAAACCTTCACGTCATTCGTGTTGAGGATCAGTCGCTCTGCCCCCCAATGCCGGACGCTTGGGCTGAGGTCGAGGTCATAGCAGCCCGCAAACAGGTTCGCGCCCCGGAAAGGCTTGAGGCCATGCCTGTCGCGCAGACGCAGGATGGTCACGGCCGAGAGATGCGCGCCTGCCGACTCACCGCCGATGAAGAGGCGAGAGGTGCCGAAGCGGCTCTCGGCCTCGCGGATGACCCAGAGGGCCGCCGCCTCGCAATCGTCCGGCCCTGCGGGATAGGGATTCTCGGGGGCAAGGCGGTATTCCACCGAAACCACAGCGAGACCGCAGCGATCCGCCAGACGGTCGAGCCAGGGGTCCTGCTCATCCGAGCTGCCCCAGGTCCAACCACCGCCATGAATGTGGAAATAGACGCCCCGCGGCTTCTCAGGGGCAATGATCCGCAACGGGATCGGCCCGGCTGGTCCATCGATCTCGATCACCTTGGCCTTGGGGCTTAGAGCCATCAGTGGGAACGGCCCGAGGCCTTGGCGGCGACGCTCCCGCACGAGCGCCGGAGGCACGGACATGGGGTCGGGAAGAGCCGCGAGCTTGGCCACGATGTCCGCATTCTGGGCGCGGATTTCCTCGCTGATTGCGGAGGGGTCGAAGAGAGCGGGATCGATCATGTGAGGCTCGACAGGGTTGCGTTCATCATCAGCCCTTGCGATGAAGCACACGCGAATACGCACGTCCAGTTACGCTTTCAGACGAGATTGAGGATATGTCCAACCTGACCCGGTTTCTCGGCGGCTCGCCCGGCTCGGTGCTCGCCAAGCTCATTTTCCTGTCGCTTCTCGTCGGTGCCTTCATGGCCTTCCTCGACATCACACCCATCGGACTGATCGAGAGTTTGTTCAACTGGATCAGCTCCGTTCTGGATCTCAGCCTGGAAACCGTGAAGGAGGTTGGCCTCTGGATCGTCTATGGCGCGGTGATCGTGGTGCCGCTCTGGCTCATTTCCCGTCTTTTCAGCCAGCGCTGATCGGGTCACGGATCCATGCATGGCTCCTTGAACGCCCAGCGCCCCGAGGTTTCTCACCGGCGCATCCTGGCCCTCGCCCTGCCGATGACCCTGTCGCATGTGACGACACCCCTGCTGGGTTTCGTCGATGCAACGGTCATCGGTCGGCTCGGTGAAGCCCAACTCCTGGGTGCGGTGGCTTTAGGAGCCGTGATCTTCGATTTCGTGTTCTGGAGCTTCGGCTCGCTGCGCATGGCAACCGCCGGCCTCACCGCCCAGGCGACCGGCGCCGGCAACAAGCATGAGATCGATCTGACGCTCGCCCGCGCCTTCCTGGTGGCCGGAATTACGGGTTTCCTGCTGATCCTGCTGCAATGGCCTATCGGGGCCCTCTCCTTTTACGCCGCCGGAGCAAGCGAGGCGGTGACGGGGGCTCTCTCCACCTACTTCTTCATCCGCATCTGGGCTGCACCTTTTACCCTCGCCAACTACGTCGTTCTCGGTTCGACACTTGGACGCGGACGCACGGATCTCGGTCTGTTGCTGCAGGTCGCCATCAACCTTGCGAATATTCTGCTGACAGCAGGCCTCGTGCTGATCTTCAAGCTCGGCATCGCAGGCGCCGCCATCGGCACAGCAATGGCGGAGGTTTTGGGCGCGGGTCTCGGCATCCTTGTGCTGCGCCGTCTTGGTTCGAATCCGCTTGCCGTGACCTGGACCGAGGTGCTGAACCGCACTGCGATCCTGCAGACGCTCGCCATGAACCGGGACATCATGATCCGTAACGTGGCATTGATCCTGGCCTTCTCGATCTTCAGCGCGCTCGGTGCCCGCTCAGGCGATGTGACGCTTGCCGCGAATGCGGTGCTCTACAACATGTTCCTGATCGGCGGATATTTCCTCGACGGTTTCGCCACAGCAGCCGAGACCCTGTGCGGCCAGAGCATCGGCGCGCATGACGAGCGTGGCTTCCGCCGCGCCATTCACTTGAGCCTCGGCTGGAGCCTAGGGTTCGGCCTTGCCGTTTCAGCAATCTTCCTGACCGGCGGTGGAGTGTTCGTCGACTTCGTATCGACCAATCCCGACGTGCGTGTCTATGCGCGTGAGTATCTGATATTTGCAGCCCTCACGCCGTTCTTCGGCGCTGTCGCCTTTGCCTTCGACGGAATCTATACGGGTGCGACTTGGACAAAGGCGATGCGCGATCTCATGGTCATCGCCTTCGCCATCTATGCAGCCATCCTGATGGCAGCCGGCACTCTCGGCAATACAGCGCTTTGGATCGCGCTGCTCATCTTCCTGAGCACACGCGGCATCGGCCAAGCAGTGCTTTATCCGCGGCTGGCGAAGAAGACATTCGCCAGCCTCACTAGAGGTGTTTAGAACTGCCCCTGCGCGATGGCAGCCGCATCTCGTCCGATAACTTGCGCGAGCGATGTCCTCTCCCGCTCCATCTTTTGCAGCAATCCGCGTTTGATGTCGCCAATCAGGCCGGGACCTTTATAGACCATCGCGGAGTAAAGCTGCACGAGGCTTGCGCCCGCGCGGATCTTCGCCCAGGCGGCCTCGGCTGAATCGACGCCGCCGACACCAATGAGCGGGAGCTTGCGCTCTATGCGAAGATACGTCTCGGCCAGCAGTTTGGTCGACGGCACGAAGAGCGGCCTTCCGGAGAGACCGCCGGTCTCGTTGGCAAGAGCCTTCTCTTTCAAAATCTCGGGCCGAGCGATGGTTGTGTTGGAAACAGTGAGGCCATCGATGCCGCGCTTGAGGGCCGTTGCCACAATGGCATCGAGGGTCTCGAGTGAGATGTCGGGCGCTATCTTCAGCAGGATGGTCGTTTTCTTACGCCCCTCATCAGCCTTGTTGCGCGCATCGAGGCTGCGGGCGAGCAGATCATCGAGAAATGCCTCTCCCTGTAAGTCACGCAAGCCCGGCGTGTTAGGGGAAGACACGTTGACCGTGAGAAAGTCGACGAGGCCGCAGAGGCCCTGAATGCAGTTGACGTAATCAGCAATACGATCAGATGTTTCCTTGTTTGCACCGATATTCACGCCGACAATGCCGGGGCGCCCGCGCCGACGAGAAAGACGCTGACGCGCGATCTCCAACCCATCGCTGTTGAGGCCGAAGCGATTGATGATGGCCTCGTCCTGCGTGAGCCGGAAGACACGTGGACGTGGATTACCAGCTTGAGGCTTGGGCACGACGCCACCGAGTTCCACGAAACCGAAGCCAAGGGACAGAAGCTGGTCGGGCACCTCACACTGCTTGTCGAAGCCGGCAGCAAGCCCCACGGGATTGGGAAAACGACGGCCGAAGACATCTACCGCCAAACGCGCATCGTCCCTCGGCGCAGGCGTAATCGGCATCAGGGACAGGCTGCGGATCGTCAGCTGGTGCGCCGTCTCCGCATCGAGCGCGTGCAATGCAGGTTTCGCGAGGGAGAAAAGCGTGCCGATCATGAATCGAGATCCGGAAAAACGTGGCGGCCATCAGGGCCGAGTGGCAGCGGCTTTACCCACAGGACGGCAGACAAGGCAAGCGGCGCATAAAGATGGGGAAAGAGGTCACCTCCCCGCGACGGCTCATATCGTAAAGCTGGACCAAGCCTATCAGCATCGATAGCGATCAACAGGAGATCCGTTTGTCCGGCGAAGTGTTTGTTGGCCGTCTCTTTCACCTGTTTTTCCATGGAAAAATGGAGGTATCCATCCTGTACATCGATGGGTGCTCCCGTAAAGGAATTCACCTTTCTTGCCTCATGCCAGAGGGTTTCAGGGCATATTTTGTAGATGATGTGCATGAAGTACCGATAACTAGTCGCTGCTTCTGGAGCAACTCTGACTAGACATATTGCCCCATAGAAGTCTTGCATGTTGCACGAGCCATAGAACAACCTTAATTCCTAGGCATAAGTTCGCCTTCAGCTATTTTTCGCTCCTTTGCGAAGGTCGGTACAATGTTATCTCACGAGCGCGTTTGGGCCGCTATCGATGCACTTGCCACCCGCCATGGAATGACCGCATCCGGGCTGGCACGAAAAGCCGGCCTCGATGCCACAAGTTTCAACAAGTCGAAGCGGGTCAGCCCCGAAGGTCGGGAGCGCTGGCCCTCGACGGAATCCATTTCAAAGATCCTACGTGCCACGGGAGCGACGTTGGAGGATTTCCTGCGCCTCGTCGAGCCCTCGGGCTCCTTGCGCCGCTCCATGATCCCCATGATCGGCATGGCGCAGGCCAGCGCCGGCAAGATCCTGACCGATGAAGGCCTTCCGGCAGGCGGCCCGGGTTGGGATGAGATCGAGTTCCCCGATTTTGGCCAGGAGAAGGTTTTTGCTCTGGAAGTGACGGGCGACACCATGGCGCCGCTCTATCGCGATGGTGACGTTCTCATCGTCTCGCCGACGGCAAGCCCACGTAAGGGCGACCGCGTGGTCGTATGCACCACGAAGGGAGAGATTTTCGCGCAGGAGCTCAAGCGCCGCTCGGCCAAGACCTTAGAATTGGCCGCCCTCACCAAGGACAGCGAGGAAAAGGCGATCCCCGCTGAGGAGATCGCCTGGATCGCCCGCATCATGTGGGCGCGTCAGTAAGGATTCAATAACGCATCGAATTAATCCCGAAAGTGCATTCCATTTTTGGGTCCGATGCTCTAAGCCGCACGCGACTTCAGGAAAGCCTCGTGCTCACGCACGAGGTCACCGGCCAAAGCCCTTGCGATGAGCGCCCGGGTTTCCTTCACGCCATAGAGCGCGACAAACGAGCCGAAGCGGGGACCGCGCGGCTCGCCCAGCAGCACCTGATAAATTGTGTTGAACCACTCGATGGACACACCCGGACGCTCAGGCGTGGCGCCCTTGGCCTTGAGGTCCTGATAGCGCGGCTCGGCGCGGCCGACATTGTAGATCTCTTCCTGGATCGCCTCTGCAGTCGCAGGACGCTCGCCGGTTTCGAACGAGGCCAGCACGCCGCTCAGACGCTTCAGGGAAGCAGCCTCGACCTCGTCCGCCAGACGATATGTCTTCTGCGGCTTCACGAAATCCTCGAAGTAGCGCACCGCGCGCTTCACGAGACTGTCGAGGCGCGGATGCGTCTGGGGCGAAACGCCCGGCGCATAACGGCGAATAAAGCCCCAGAGCACCGCCGGATCTTCCGAGTTCGCCACTGCCACCAAGTTGAGCAGCATCGAGAAAGAAATCGTCGTGCCAGGCTGGTTGGCACCACCGGACGACACCAGCTCGGGAGCCGGCGGCTCGCCCGCATGAATATGCCAAACCGGATTCATCAGGCGCGCCTTGGCATCCTGCTGCGGGTACTTCTCAAGGAAGGTAAGGTAATCGTCCACTTGGCGCGGGATCACGTCGAAATAGAGCTTCTTCGCTTCGCGCGGCTTGTTGAACATGAAGAGGGCGAGGCTGTCGGGCGTGCCGTAGGTGAGCCACTCGTCGATGGTGAGGCCGTTGCCCTTGGACTTGGAGATCTTCTGGCCCTTCTCATCAAGGAAGAGTTCGTAGTTGAAGCCCTCCGGAGGCAGACCGCCGAGCGCCTTGGCGATCTCGCCCGAGAGCTTCACGCTGTCGATGAGGTCCTTGCCCGCCATCTCGTAATCGACGCCGAGCGCCACCCAGCGCATGGCCCAGTCGGGCTTCCATTGCAGCTTGGCGTGTCCGCCCGTGACCGGCGTCTCGAAGCGCTCGCCCGTTTCAGGATCGCGCCAGACGATGGTGCCGGCGTCCAGCTTGCACTCTTCAATAGCCACCTGCATCACGATGCCCGTCTTCGGGTGGATCGGCAGGAACGGCGAGTAGGATTGCTGGCGCTCCTCGCGCAGCGAGGGCAGCATGATCGCCATCACCGCATCGTAGCGCCCGAGCACGGTGAGCAGCGTCTTGTCAAAGATGCCCGACTTGTAGCACTCGGTCGCCGACTTGAACTCGTAATCGAAGCCGAAGGCATCGAGGAATTCGCGAAGGCGCGCGTTGTTGTGGTGCGCGAAGCTCTCATGGGTGCCGAACGGGTCCGGCACCTGGGTCAGTGGCTTGCCGAGGGAGGCTGCCACCAATTCCTTGTTCGGGATGTTGTCCGGCACCTTGCGCAAACCGTCCATGTCGTCCGAGAAGGCAATGAGGTGGGTCGGGATGGTGTCGCCCGTCAGGATCCGGAAGGCATGGCGCACCATGCTGGTGCGGGCCACCTCGCCGAAGGTGCCGATATGCGGCAAGCCCGAGGGGCCATAGCCGGTCTCGAACAGAGCCTCCTTCTTGCCCGTCCGTTTGAGCCGTTCAACAAGCTTGCGGGCCTCTTCGAAAGGCCAAGCGGTCGCGGTCAGAGCGGCTTCAATAAGGGCGGGATCGAGAGAAAGGGTTCGAGACATGGGCCTATGCTTCACGGAAAAATGCTTCCAGAAGCGCGGCACACTAGAGCATCGGACCCAAAAGTGAAATGCACTTTTGGGACCCATCTGATGCTCATTTTTCTCAGTCAGCGCATCGTTGATTGCGGAAAACCGGGGCCACTTTTCCGCACCATGCGCAAAGGACGAGACCCTCAAGGGTCAATGCGGTAGAGGCCCCCAGAGACCTTAAATCCGGCCTTAGAAAGGGCTGACGGGGAAGAACCTGAGATAAAGCTCGGCGTATTTGCCCTCTCTCCAGAGTTGCTGCAGGGCATAATCCAAGGCGCGGCGTAAGGCGTCATCCTCGGCTCGCGCGATGAAGCCGACCCCCTCCCCGAAGAAGCGGCTCTCCAGATACGGGCCGCCCACAAAGACGCAGCACCTTTCAGCATCCTCGCCGCCGATCCAGAGGGCGAGGCTTAAGCCATCAGCAAAGATATAGTCGACTGCACCGCCCTTGAGAGCAGCCTCACCCGCCGTCAGTTCGGGATAGGGCTTAAGGGTGGAACCCTGCATGAAGGCCTTGGCGAAGGCCTCATGAGCCGTGCCCTCGACAACACCGATGGTCTTGCCTTCAAGTAGCTTGGGCGTAAACGCCGGGGTGTCCTTGCTCTGAGTAGGCTTCGTGACGAGCCGCGCCGGGATCTTGAAGTAAGGGGCTGTGACGGCAAAGCGTTGGCGTAGATCGGACGTGACCGGAACGGCGGCAGCCACCACATCGCCCTGCTTTTCGCTGAGCGCGTTGAGCAAAGTATCGAACCGGCGAACCTGGATGGTGCAGGTCAGCCCCAACCTCTCGCACGCCGCCCGCGCAAGCTCGACCGAAAAGCCGGTGGGCGTGCCATCGACCCCTGGGAAATGCAGGGGCGGGAAATCGTCATCGACGAGGAAGCGGATTGTCCTCGAGGCCGGGATTTCAGGGCGTTCGAGCTGTGCCTTCGGATCCCAGAAATTCGGGATCATGACGGTTTGGGCATGGGCGGCTCCGACCAAGAGAGGAAGGAATGGGATGCCCCCCAGCAACCAGGACGGCTTGATCTTGCGCACAAAACAAGCAACAGTTGTTATGATATAACGCATGTGAAGACGATACTCTCTTGCCAGTTGCTCTGCATCACCCACGAACCCGCCTCAGGAGCGTTCATCGCGCATGAGGCAGGGTCTAGCGGAGGAAGGCAGACAGTCAACTGCGCTGCCAGTTGGGATCGGCTTTCTGGCCCATCACGGTTACCCGCCAGAGACTTTGCGCGATGCAGCCATGATTGCCGAATTGACCGGCGTTTCGGCCGATGAGGTGCTATTGAAGCATGGACTTATCGAGGAGACGGAATTCTACCGGGCCCTTGCCACCGAACTTCGCCTCCCCTTCCTCTCCGCCCCTCGTCTGTCGCTGGACGCCCGTTACCCTGAGAGTGTCCTGACGGGACTTGCGCCATTAACGAATGGCAGCGGCTTCGTGATGGCCCCCAAAGGTCAAACCTTGGCTCGCCTCCTCAAAGGACTTCGCCCGGCACATGCGCTTGCCATCACGGCACCGTCTCTCCTGTCGAAGGCGGTTTTCAGAACCCAAAGTCGCATGATCGCCCACCGTGCAGCCTTCGAGCTGCCCTATGCGGCGCCGACCCTCTCCAGCTTCGGAGGCGCTAGCATCGTCCAGATTGCAGGAGCAACCCTGATTGCATTGGTCGCATCCTTCTGCGGTGTTGCAGCTTTGGACCTTGCGACGATCCTGCTGGCCTCGATCTTAAGCCCGCTCTTCCTCTGCATTATCGTTTTAAGACTAGCGACCTCTCTCCTGAGCAATCCGCTCCGAGCAGTTGCTCCCCAGCATCATGTGAGCGATGCGGCTTTGCCCATCTATACGATCATCGTTGCACTGTATCGGGAGCGTCGTATTGCCCCCCGTTTGATCGCCGCTCTCAAGGGCCTCGATTACCCGGCGGTCAAGCTCGATATCAAACTCGTGCTCGAAGCGGACGATCACGATACTCAAGGGGCACTCAAGGCCCTTCGTCTTCCAGGCAATATCGAAATCATCGTCGCCCCGTCTGGGGAGCCGCGCACGAAGCCGCGCGCGTTGAATGTCGCTCTCCCTCTCGCGCGTGGGCACTTCACGGTTGTCTATGATGCAGAGGATATACCTGATCCGGCGCAACTGCGCCTGGCTGTTTCCACTTTCGCGCGAATGCCACGGGATGTGGCCTGTCTTCAGGCCCGACTGACCATCGACAACACGGACGATTCCTGGCTCACACGGCTTTTTACCATCGAGTATGCAGCCTTGTTCGATGTGTTCAATCCGGGCCTTGCGGAGATCGGCAGCCCCATTCCGCTCGGCGGAACGTCCAATCACTTCCGCACCACAATTCTCAGAGAGATTCATGGTTGGGACGCATGGAACGTGACGGAGGATGCGGATCTCGGGATCCGCCTAGCACGCCTAGGCTATTGCGTTGCCGACCTCCCCTCCTCGACCCTCGAGGAAGCACCCATCACGCCCAAGGCCTGGATGCGGCAGCGGACGCGGTGGATGAAAGGTTTTATGCAAACCAGCATCTCTCATTCCCGCAAGCCCGCCGAAGGATGGTCGCAGCTCGGCTTCTGGCGGTTTTATGCTGCTGTGGCTCTGACGGGAGGAACGGCGCTGAGCGCGCTCATCTATCCCTTCTGCACAGTGCTCTTCGTGATCCTTTGGCTTTCGGAGAAACCTTTGTCGACGGATGCGACCTGGAATGCGCTTTGGAGAACTGGAAGCCTGACGCTGTTTTTCTCCGGTATGGCCTCGCTCTTCATTCCAGCCTTGGTGGCTCTGCAGCGACGGCGCTTGTGGCGGCTTCTTCCCTGGGTCGGCCTGCTTCCACTCTATTACGTGCTTGTCAGCATTGCCGCATGGCAAGGGTTATGGGAACTCGTCACCGCACCCTTTCAATGGAACAAAACCAGCCATGGCCATGCGCGGAGCTCGCGCTCAGGCATGCTTCAGAAGCACCATGCCAATGTGGCCAGGACCATGTCGTTGAAGATCGCGCCGCCGTAATGCCACCAGAGCAAGCCACCGGAAGCCATGAGACACAGGATGGCGGCACCGACGAGAGCCAACCCCGTCCGACGCTCCGATATAGTGGGTTGTTCCGTGCCGATGCTCATCGAGGCTCCAAGGTCTTTCGCCAGGACGGTCATCATAACCGAGCTTCCCATAAAAAACGAGGCGGCTGATGCCGCCTCGCCGGGGAGAGAAAATTAGGCCGCAGCTGCCTTTTTGGTGGGCCAGCCGAGCTCGACAAGGCGGGCCTTGGCGAAATCGCGGATCTCGTCACGGATGCCCTCCGGCAGAGAGGAGAGCAGCTTCTGGGTATCAGCATGCAGCATCAGATCCGTCACAGCATTGATGGTCTTCGCCTTCTTGATTTTCTGCTTCAGTTCCTCTTCCACATTGCCGCCAGTCGTCACTTCGACCTTGGTCTTCTCAGGCTCGGTGCGTTCGGCCTCGACAGCGTGCTCCGCATAGCCCGGGCGGCTCTGCTTGAACTCGTCGGCCTCTTCCTCCGAATAGACGAAGCCGTGAAGCTCGATGAGTTTGAGAATGACGCGGTCCTTCGCGCGCTTCTCGGCCATGGCGTAGACATAGGCGGCCTGCTTGCCGGAGACGCGATAATTCACGCCGACGAGGGCTTCACCAATCGACCATTCGATACGCTCGCCCATGCGTCCGGTCACCTGGATCACAGCCTCATCGCGCTCGGCGCGAATGATCTTCGGCTCGTCGAAGATGATCTTAGCCTGGGCGGCAATGCGCTCCAGCGTCTTGTGGTAGATCACCGCCGTGCCCTGGACGCGCCAGACATTGCCGGCCATCGGCTCGTCGAATTTTGCAAGCACCTCGGCGATTTTCTTGTCTGCTGTATTCATCTCGTTCCTATCTCTCATAATGCCCGCAAAAACCGGCCTTTACGCTCTTCTCCAAGCCTCCTTCCAAGGCAGGCGTGTTCGTTATTTGTTCTATACCAGATTACACCCCTTAGGTCCAATGACGAGGCAGCCCAAAGCACATCAAATCCTTTATTTTACAATAGGTTATATTCAGCGTCATTTTGTCCCAACGATGGATTTGAGGAGCATTCACGGCAAAGCTTCCGAAGGACCGCCTACCTCTTTCTGATTTGACTTTTGGGCGTTTGTTCCGTATTTGTTCTTATTCAAAGAGCAAGATTTGATCTATCGCAAACGCGCTGATTGCCTCGTCTGGCGCGATCCTCATTCATCCAGGAGGCCCGATGTCAGCAACAGCAATCCTCGACTTGTCCGACCGACGCTCGGAACGTCGCCAAGGGACGCCTCGGACCAAGAAGCGGCCAGCGACGCCGCTCACGCGCAACACGCTGATTGCCGATTTCCTCACCATCTGCGAACTTGACCCCGAAATCGAGTCCCTGCGCGCGCCAGCCGACCCAGCTGAATTCCGGGTTGGGGATTGCACCATCGAGCACATTGCCGATTTCGAGATCGTGCGGGACGGCCAATCCTTTCTCGTCGATGTGCTGACGGACGAGGACCTGCTGACGCATCCGCTCCGCACGGCTGCGATCCACGGCCTCGCTGCGGAAGACGGTCGCCACTTCTCTATCGAGACCGCAGCCAGCATCCGCGCGGAGCCGCGCTTCATGACGGTGCGCCTCATCATGGCCTGCAGGCGTACGCCTGTGACGGCCGGTGACCGAGTGCGCATCCTTCACCAACTCGATGAGGTCGGCACCATGCGCCTCGTTGACTGCGCTGGTGCCGTCATGAACACGCAGGACGGAGTGGCCGCCGTTCTGGCGCTCGCCTGCGAGGGTTTGATCGCAATCGACATCAGCCGCCCGATCCTGCCGGAAACGCAGGTGCGTCGCCGCCGCCTGCCCTTCACGGACCCCTTCTCGTTCTAGAGCATCGGCCTCGAAAGTGGACTTGCACTTTTGGGACCCATCCGATGCTTCCTCTTTCAAGCAGAGCATCGTTGAAAGAGGAAAACCGCGTCCACTTTTCACTGACGCAGACCTCCGGCTCCGCACGATGCGCTAGGACTGAGCGTGCCGCTCCACCGCTTCGCTCAGGAGCGAGCGGACGATGGCGCGCACCGCATCGGGCGTATTATCTTCAGCAAACCTTGCTTCGATCTCATCGCGCACGATGGAACCGTCGCCGCTGCGTTTCAGTTCCGTTGAGGATTCCGCCTGCAGCAGTGTGACGAACGCGCTCTCCACCTCACGCGCCACCACACCGCCGTCGGCCGCTTCAACGATGCGCCCCGTGAGATCGAACACGTTGCGTTCATGGGGCAGTTCCCGCGCCTCAAGCTCACCACTTGCATCGAGGATCCAGGCACGCGGAACGTGATCCGCCAGATCGACCGATTGACGGTTGATGTTGCCGGGATTGAGCCAGCGCGTGCGCCCGGCCATGACCGCCTTCTGCGTCTTGTGGATGTGCCCGTTGATAAGCACGTCGCAGCCTTCCACTGCGAAGGGAGGCACTGCCCCCGGATAGCCGCCATCGAAAGCGATATCGTGATGCGTGAACCAGGCATGGAGATCAACCCCAGTGAAGGAGCCGCACGCATTAGTGGGGATCGCTTGCCCATAAGGCGTCATGCCTACCCCGAGACGCCGCGTACCGATATGGAACTCGACCACGGGCGCGGAAGCGGCCACCACATCGACCACATCGCACAAGCCCAGCAGCGCCAGCGTATCGCTGTCGGTGAGTGTCATGTGCTGGATATCATGATTGCCCACATTCACGAGTGGGCGATGGCGAAAACTTTTGAGAATGCGGATGAGCTGATTCTTCAGCGCTTCATCCGGCTCCACAGGCCTGTCGAAGAGATCGCCAAGGATCACGGGCGCAAGCCCCCGCTCGTTGGCAATGGCGACACAACGCTCGAGCTTTCCGAGCACCGCCTGCGGCCATATGACATCCTTGCGTCGCCCGGGACGACGCGAGCCCACATGCGGGTCACCGATCACGAGAAGGCCATTACAGGCAACAGGCTGGAGACGATCACCGGATAAGATCATGCAGTCAGCCGCTCCGACGGCGAAGAGTGAGAAGAGTGGGCGTGATGGTCTAAGAGGTTTTCCGGGCTCACCGGAGAGCCGCAGGTTGGGCAAAGCCCGCCAGTCTCTTCGACAAAGCGCGCCATCTCGGCTTGCACGGATTTCATACCCTCATCGATCTGCGCCATCCGGCTTTTGGCGATGAGAGCGGCGCTGCGAAGATCAGCGATGCGCTTCAGGATGTTTTGTGCGGGTGTCGTGCTTTCAAGGACTGGTACCGCATCCGGCAAGGACTGAAGTGCAGCCAAGCGCGCCTTGCCCGATATCAACTCCTTGCTGAGGTGTAGAACCTGACGACCAATGCGCTCGCGTTCACGGGCATGCTCGACACGGCGTGTCAGATCGGCCATCTGCTCCGGCTGCTGCAACAGGCGCATGGCACCCACCCGCGCCTGTGCCTTCGTAAGTTGCTGTTTGAGACTTGCCTGCCGCGCAGCATGATCCTGCAAGCTCTGCAGGCGATCGGAAGCGGCTCTGATCTGTTGCGCCTGGCCGCGAATGGCAGCAAGCTTATCTTTGAGAACCCCAATTTCCTCGAAGGTCGCAAGTGTGTCCTGCAGCGCAGCCAGCTCCCGCTCACCATTGCGAACGGTCACGCTGTCTCTCGCGCAGCGTTCGCGATGGATCACGAGCATGTCGCGAATGTAGCTCGCCTCCTGCCCGATGGAGAGGACAGCGGAGCGACGGGACGCCGTTTCACCAAGCAGAAATACCGGGAATTTCTGGTGCGCGATATGGACATCGAGATCTTCCACTTTGGTAATGCGGAAGAGATCGCTCACCCAATCCGGCACGTTGCGCCCTCCAGTCTCGTAGCGCATCCCCTTCTCCTCCACCACGGAGCCGTCGGCCTCGTGAAGAGACCAGATATTCACCGGCGAGCGACGTGGCTGGCGTGTGAAGCGTAAGGTGCGCTTTCCTGCGACGCCGATCTCGACGGCTGCGGATCTCGCACCGGCTCGCACGAGGCTATCGCGGGCTTCGCCATAGAAGACTGCGCGCAGCGCGCGGATGAAGGTGGACTTGCCGCGATTGTTCGGCCCGATCAGCGCATTCACGCCGGGGCTTAAGGGCAGCATCGCATCCTTATAGGCCTGCACATTGATGAGACGAATAAAACGCAGGCCCGGCTGCGTATCGTCCCACGCCACACTGCAATCAGCGGACTGGACTGTGACGCCGGAGATCGGCTCACCAACGATGCGCGCGATGTGGAACTTGTCCGAGAACTGCGACAGGTCGTGATGGGACACGGCAAAGCACTGCACGCCAAGCCGCGCCGCGCCATCCTCCAGAACCTTGTAGAAGGACGAGACACGATCCGGCGCTATCCAGCAATCGGCCTCGTCGAGGGCGAGGAAGCGCGCCACGTCCGCCTTCACGACAGCAATCAGGCGCAGCGCCATGCCGATCACATTGGTGAGCGCACCGCCATTGTCCTCCAGCACGTCTTCCAGCGTGCCATCCGGACGGCGCACGCAGATATCGAGTGAAGCGAGGCCGCGCTCCGTCGACAATTCCAGCGCCACAGGTTTCTCGCCAGGTAACACCTCCTGCACGAGAGCCGTCAGCAATGTCTCGAAGGCAGCGAGATTGCGGCGGCTGGCGCTGCCATGCACCGCCTCGATGAAGGCTTCCACCTCGTCCTTGACCGCAAGGCGCCCCTTCGCGAGCTCGATCTCGCGTGTCAGCCCGGAAACGCGCAAGGCAATCGCATCGCGCCGTCCCTCGAGCCGCGCGAGAGAGGCATCCGCGCGAGCGACATCATGCTCGATGGAGCGGTCCATCAACGCTCTCCTCCGAGCTGCTGCAAGCGCACTTCCACCTCACGCAGGGCCGCACTGAATTCCTCGATCAGCTTGGCGTTTTGCGCAGTCGCCGCTTCGATGAGGCTTTGGATCTCCAGCTCGTCGTCAGTACCGAGCTCAGCCTTGGCGAGCTTCTGCGCCTCCTCGAGATCGCGCGTGAGACGCTCGACCTCGCCTTCCGCACGGATGCGCTCCGCCCGCAGCTTGTCGAAGGTTTTGCGCAGGTCTTCGAGACGCCTGAGGCTATCTGGTTCCAGGCGTGTGAGGCTCGTCATCGAAAATGGCTCCGCTGCAGATGAATGGTCTAGCTTCAGTTTAGGATGGCGATATTTCGTCGCAACTTCTTCGCCTTATTTCGCTCCGGATTGCGGACCATCTCTTCAATCCTGCCATCCAGACCTCCAGATAATGTTGGTTACTCCAAGATTACAGTCCCATACAACGAACTTTGCTTGACACCTTACGGTCCCGCATTATGTTCTTGCTTTGTTCGCGTATCAAGTCGGTACTGCTTCACGCGTGACACCCAGGAGCCAAGCGAGCTCCTTGCTGGAAGGATGCTGGTATGACCACCATGATGGACGTGCGCCCGATCTTCGAGAACGAGGAATGGCTCGTGACGCAAGAAGGTCTGGAGCACAAGACAACCGGCTACTTCATCGAGCGCGAGAGCATTGGCCATCGTCGTGAGGACGGCCTGTGGACTTGGCCGTTGCACATGGCCGAGAAGAGCTGGTGCGCGATGGCACCGTTCAGTGAGGCGTTCTCCTGCGCAGCTTCCGTTTACAACGTCGAAACAGGCGCAGAACTCGCGCAAACCTTCAAGGTTGCGCGCAGCGAAATTTCAGCTTGGCCACAGGTGAAACAGACCTCACGAAATCCTGCACCTGTGACGTCGCAAGCCTTGCGAAACGAGGTGCGAATCCCTATCTCTCTGCAGTCAGGTTCTTCCGATAAATCCTTGCAGGATGAGGGTTTTCGCAAACTCGACGAGAGTTGGCGCATGCGCGGTCAGACAGGCGCGCGCCTCTTTTCGACAAGTCCACGCATCCGCTCCGCTCGCTATACTATAGAGAGAGATCCGTCTCCCGCATGGCAAGCGCCTTATCGGATTCGCAGGACAGGGACAAAGCTGGTTCGACTGCTGCAAGCAGCCTGGAACATACGATGATGGACATGCCGAGCTTGAGGCACAATGAGCAATCTCTCTTTGGTTGGACCACACCGCACCGCGACGCATCCGACATGGAGTGCTCTGTGCCCGAGACGGCGGAGGGCTTTGCCCAAAGTGTGATTGCCACGATCTGCCATGCTAGCGTGACGCCAAGCGTTGGACGCCACACATTCGAACGCTGCATGCGTGCGCTCGAGTTCGGCTCTACGTCGCGTGTGGGCTTCCGTCATCCGACCAAGGCTGCGGCGATCGACCAGATCTGGCGTGAGCGCGAGCAGCTCTTTCGCACCTACACCGCAAGCTCCGACAAGCTTCGCTTTTTAAGTACGCTTCCTGGGATCGGGCCGGTGACGAAGCATTCCCTGGCGCGCCGTCTCGGCCTTTACGGTGAGCTTCGCGACAAGACCGCGCTTGAGAAGGAAACAACAAGAAGAGGTTCAGCCCATGTCTAAGGTCCGTGCAAGCGATGTCGGGTTCTGCGTTGTCGATGCCAATGCAGACGTGATTGCCGACAATCTCGTCCATCGTATCCGCGAGGCTGCCGTCAATATGGAAAGCCAGGTGAACCGCCTCTATCGCGGCCGCCAAGCTTACGATCTCAGCAACAGCACGAAGGCCGATCTCGACAAGGCCATCGAGCAGCTGACCTACATGGCCCGTACCCTTCGCGAGGTTCAGAGTGAACAATCGAAGGTGGTCTATCTCCAGGCTGCCGAGTAACTGCACCTTTCCCGAGCGGCGCTCTAACCGCCGCTCTTTTTGTATGCGCTCACGCCCTCTCCCTTCTTTTCACCTCCTTCTCTCCCTTCTGCCTCAACGTCTTTGCTCTTGAATTTTATTAAGAACAAATATAGAACATTAGGCGATGCCCCTGTCGGGCAGGAGAGTGCAGCAGACCCGAACAAGGTTCGGGAGAGATGAAGGGAGATGCTCCGATGGCGGGCAGTGTGAACAAGGTGATATT
>NZ_LCYG01000086.1 GCF_001017175.1 Microvirga vignae
ACGCTCTACAGCATGGCCGGCCTTCAAGCCGGCCATGTTCGTTTGTAGGTTTGTGCAGGATTCATGGAGTCATTGCCATGCCTCATTTCGAGGAATTCTACGCCAACAAGCTGCGCGGTGGTCTTGGCGTCGTGGATGCCGAAGCCGTGCTCGACTTGCGCGGTGCATCCCGCGAGCAGGCTTCGGCCTCCCTTCAGGACATGTTGGAGCGCAGCCGCTTCGCGCATGCCAAATCCGTCGCCGTGCGCCTCGACCCGCCACCGGAAGGCGGCGGCGAAACGCTCTTCCAGCCTATCGGCAAGGCACTGCTGGAAGCCAAAAAACGCGGCTGGATCGACCGGTTGCAGACACTGCCCGCCAGCGACGGCTTGGGCTTCTACGTGGTGCTCGCCGGAAAGCCGGAACGAGAAAGCTGACCGATTGGGTTAACACCGGAACTCATCCCGAGGAGGTCGGAGATCGCTGTGGAGGGATTTGATCAGGCTCTCACCTGCTGGCGCGGTCGTCTGAAGAGACTGCGCAGAAATCCTGCAATGAGGAGAATCCCGCCCCACACGACGATGAAGCCGATGACGGTGGAGATGACGCCTTCTTCCGTCACGGGCATGGCGGGCTCGAAATCGCGATAGGTTGCTTCCATCACATCCCCGTCGCCCTCGCGCACCATCAGCGCAATGCGCGCGAAGGGGCCTGCCTGCATCATGACTTCACGATGCGACTGAAGCCGTTCGAGGCGCTCGACATTGGCCTGCACGGCCGCACCCTGTCGGCTGACGAGAGTGTCCGGGTTCGAGCGCAGTCGTGCGATGGCGCTGTCCTGCGTTTCGCCATTGGCCTGCGCATCCGCATCGAACTGTGCGATCACGCGCTTGAGTTCGTCGATCGCACCGCCGAGGCGCTGGCGATATTGCTGGGCATATTCCGGCCCCTGCGACGCAGCAACACCGCCGAGCAGACCGAGGCCAAAAGCGATGATGCGAACGATGCGTGACACGTTTCGAACCCTCTGGAGCATCGGACCTAAAAATGGAAGCCACTTTTGGGATCCATCCGATGCTCTCTTCCGCAGGGAGCGCATCGTGCGGAAAACCGGATCCACTTTTCCGAACGATTCGCTAAACGTCAAACGCGGCGCGGATGTCTTGTTCCGTCACTTCGTCGAGGGTCTTCTGCACCTTGAGCGCCCTGGTCTTCTTTCCCGGCTCCATCACCAGAATGACGGTTTCGATGCCGGGACAGCCGGGATCGTTGCAGGCGATCTCGTTGACGGCGAAGGCCGTCTCAGGTGAGGCCCGGAGCGCCGTGCGCGCCAGCTCCTTCACGCGCTCGATGGCCTCCCGATCCGGTTTCGGCAGGCCGAACGTTCCTCTCAAGAAAGCGCCGAACAAAGCCACGGGCGATCTCATGTGGGCAGGGTCAGGATGCCGGCCTGGCCGTCCTCGCAGCCGAAGGCCAGGCGCTTGCCGCCCTTGTCCCAAGCCATTGCCGTGACGCCGCTGCCCTTGACGGCAGGGCGCACGAGAAGCTCGGAAGCATCGTTCAGGCGGATAAGCAGGATGCAGCCGTCCTCGTAAGCGACCGCCAGCACATAGGTGTTGGGGTGGAAGGCCACGCGGCTCACTTTCGCGGGCCGCACGCCGCACTCGCGCGGAGCCTTGCCCATCGGCCCTTCCTTCGACTCGAAAGGCCAGATGATCGCCGCTTCCGCGCCGGAGGTGGCAAGCCATTTGCCGTCATGCGACCAGGAGAAGGAGCGCGTCTTGGACGGATAGCCGCTCATGCGCATGTGGCCCTTATCGGGAATGAGCCGCCAGCCGTGAAGCGCATTCTCCTGCATGGAGGTCACCACGAAGCGGGCATCGGGCGACCAGGTCACGTCGAGATGCGAGCCCTTCCACTCGAGCACTTCGGGCTTCGCGTCCACATTGGGGAACCACAATGTCGCGCCGTTGTAATGCGAGATCGCGAGGCGATAGCCCTTGGGAGCGAAGGCAAGGCCGCGCGCGGTGGAGGGCACTTCCAGCATCTTCTCGCGGCCCTTGTTGTCGCGAGCGAAGACGCGCTTGCCCGCAGCATAGGCGAAGGCGCCGCCTGCGCTCAGCGCCAGCGAGTCGACCCACGCGCCTTTGGCCTCGGCCAGGGTCTTCGTGGAACCGTCGGCGCCGGTCACGGCTACGCGACCGTCGTCGCCACCGGTGACGAAGCGCTCGCCGTCGCTCGCGCCCACCAGAACGCCCGCATCGGGATGGGCATCCACGCGATGGGTCTCGCCATCCTTCACCAGCAGCACGCCGCCATCGCCAAGGCCAAAGGCGGCGGTGCCCTTCAGCCAGCCGATGGCGGTCACATGCGCGCCTGCAGCAACAGGCGCCACGCTTTGGGTCAAGGACGGAGCAGCTCCAGCACTCATCGAAACATTCCCTTCAGGTGGGTTCCCCATAGCACGGTTGCAGGGATGGAAGGCAAGGCAGGGTTCAGGCGGTCAATGGGTTGCCGTGCACCTTGGCGGTACGCCTTTTGAGACATGGCCATTACCATGCGGCAGACCCATCATAGGATTTTTGATGATCGGGAGCTGCGGCATGCGAATTCTGAGCTTGATTGCTTTTGTCATGACGGCGCTCGGTTCGATGGGAGCCTCTGCTCAGACCATGGGCGGGATTCCTGCTCAAGGAGGAGGTGAGACCTCGGCTCAAAGGGCGGCCCAGAAGGCATCCTGCGAGAGGGATGCCCGGTTGATTTACCGGAACGGCAGAGACATCTCCGAGCAATGGCTCCAGCAGGTCAGGACGACCCGCAGGGCCTATGTCCAGGAATGCATGACGAAAGCCGGTTTTGCGCCATGAGCCGTATGTGATTCCAGGGGCAGGTGTTCTGCCCCTGGAGTGAAACGTGTTCAGGCCGCGCAGGCGAGGAAGCCCTCGCGGATCGCCTTCTCGTTCAGGTCGCGGCCGATGAAGACCACCTTGGAGGTGTGCTTCTCGCCGGGCTTCCACTCGCCCTGCACATCGCCGTCCAGGATCATGTGCACGCCCTGGAAAACGAAGCGCTTCGGCTCGTTCGGGAAGGCCACGATGCCCTTGCAGCGCAGGATGTTCGGACCCTCGACCTGGGTCAGGTTTGAGATCCACGGCATGAACTTTTCAGGGTCCACCTCGCCATCGATGGCGACGGAGACGGACTGCATCTCCTCGTCATGATGATGGTGGTGGCCTTCCTCAAGGAAGTCAGGCTCGAGCTCGA
The DNA here is from genome assembly GCF_001017175.1 of Microvirga vignae. Lineage (GTDB taxonomy): Bacteria > Pseudomonadota > Alphaproteobacteria > Rhizobiales > Beijerinckiaceae > Microvirga > Microvirga vignae. The sequence goes on from NZ_LCYG01000086.1 coordinate 3,244, forward strand.
TGATGCGGTCGAGATCAAAGGCCTTGCGGTCGAGCACCTCGCCGATAGGGATGGCGCAGTTCTGCGTGCGATGGACCTTCGCGTAAGGATTGATGGCGCGGATGCGCGCCTCGACGGCATCGAGCTCTTCCGGCGTCACGAGATCGATCTTGTTGAGGATGATCACATCCGCGAAGGCGATCTGGTTCTTGGCCTCGGGCGCGTCCTTGAGGCGGTCGGACAGCCACTTGGCGTCAGCCACCGTCACCACGGCATCCAGGCGCGCGGTGTCGGACACGTCCTGGTCCATGAAGAAGGTCTGGGCGACGGGAGCGGGGTCTGCAAGGCCCGTGGTCTCGACGATGATCGCGTCGAACTTGCCCTTGCGCTTCATCAGGCCGTCGAGAATGCGGATCAGGTCGCCGCGCACGGTGCAGCAGATGCACCCGTTGTTCATCTCGAACACTTCCTCGTCGGCGCCGACGACGAGCTCGTTATCGATGCCGATCTCGCCAAACTCATTGACGATCACGGCATATTTCTTGCCGTGGGGTTCGGTGAGGATGCGGTTGAGGAGGGTGGTCTTACCGGCGCCAAGATAGCCTGTGAGGACGGTAACGGGGATCTTGTCGGTCATCGGACGGTTCCAGGAAACTCTTTGAAGGCTGTCCCTCAAAGGTCAGGGACAGCAGGGGCTTTCAGCTCGACAGGGCCGCGCTGAAAGCCCTTATATTGTGTCTCATCATGTCAATGTAAGTGCCAGCGGGACCGTTCGAGTCGGAAAGCGCATCGGAATAGACCCTCTCGCCGATCTTGGCCCCGGTCTCCTTGGCGATCCGCTCCATGAGGCGGGCGTCCGAGACGTTCTCCACGAAAACAGCGCTGATCTTCTCCCGCTTGATCTGCTGGATGATCCTGGCCACGTCCTTGGCAGAGGCTTCGGCTTCCGTCGAGACGCCCTGCGGGGAGACGAAGTCGATCCCATAGGCGTCCTCGAAATAGCGGAAGGCATCGTGAGAGGTGATGATCTTGCGCCGGTCTGCAGGGATCTTGGCGACGAGATCCTTCAGTTCTGCCTCGAGGACCTCGAGCTTGGCGAGGTAGTCGGCGGCATTGGCCTCGTAAGCGGCACTGCCGGCGGTATCCGCTGCAATCAGGGCGTCGCGGATATTGGCCACGTAGATTTTCGCGTTGCCGATGTTTTGCCAGGCATGAGGATCGACGCCCTCGTGGCCATGATCGTGTCCGTGGTTATGGCCGTGTTCCTCCTCTCCCTCGAGAGGCTTGAGGCCCCTGGACACTTCGATCGTCGCCGCCTTGGTGCCGGAGGACTTCACGAGACGGTCGATCCAGCCTTCGAACTTGAGGCCGTTGGTGAAGACGATCTTCGCTTCCGTCAGACGCCGCCCGTCGGCGGGTGTGGGCGAATAGACATGGGCATCGCCGTTTGGGCCGACGAAGGTCGTCAGATCCACGCGTTCGCCGCCGACATGACGCACGAGATCGCCGAGGATCGAGAAGGTCGCCACGACCTTGAGCTTCTCAGAGGTCTGCGCCGCGGCCGGCATGAGCGAACCGGCGAGCGCCAGAGAGCCTGCAAGCCAAGACAGAGCAATTCTTCTCGTCAGCATGATGAGATCCTTACTTGAGTTTTAAGCTTCCAGGTGCCTGCCGGGCCATGCGAGCCACAGCACGCCGCCTTCGCGGCCAATCAGCAGAGACGCGACATAGACGACACCGGCCGAGAGAATGATGGCGGGGCCTGCGGGCAGCTCCGCATGGAACGAGAGCAGAAGGCCCGCGATGCCTGAAACGATGCCGATGAGGATGGAGACGATCATCATCATGGTGATGTCGCTGGTCCAGAAGCGCGCCGCAGTGGCGGGCAGCATCATCATGCCGACTGCCAGCAGCGTGCCGAGGGCATGGAAACCGCCAACGAGGTTCATCACCACGAGTCCGAGAAAGATGAGATGCGTCGGCGTTCCGGCACGACTCACGGAGCGCAGAAATATCGGGTCCACGCATTCAAGTACGAGCGGGCGGTAGAGCACGGCGAGCGCCAAAACCGTCAGCGTCGAAATGGAAGCGAGCAGCAGCAGCGTGTTGTCGTCGAGGGCCAGCACCGTGCCGAAGAGCACGTGCAGCAGATCGACGTTCGAGCCGCGAAGCGACACGATGGTGACGCCGAGCGCCAACGAGAGCAGGTAGAAGGCTGCGAGCGACGCATCTTCCTTCAGAGATGTGAAGCGTGAGACGAGGCCTGCCGCCATGGCAACGACGACGCCCGCCGCCAATCCGCCGATGGTCATGGCCGGAAGAGACAGGCCTGCGAGCAGATAGCCGATCGCCGCACCAGGCAGGATGGCATGCGCCATGGCATCACCCGTGAGACTCATGCGGCGCAGCATCAGAAACACGCCGATGGGGCCGCCGCCGAGTGCGATGGCGATCACGCCCACGAGGGCGCGCTGTATGAACTCGAATTCGGAGAAGGGGGTGTAAAGGAGGTCGAGCACGGATGATCCCTTATGCAGCGCCGCGCTGGCAGACATGCGCATGCGGATCATGCGCCTCGACCATGCGGCGGGCCTTCAGGAGGTTCTCGGCGCTCAACACATCGAGCGTCTCGCCCCAGGCCACAGGCTCGCGGGCAATGAGCAGCGTCTCGGGGAACACACGCCGGACCATGTCGAGATCGTGCAGAACCGCCACGACGGTGCGGGATTCGTCATGCCAGCGGCGCACGAGATCGAGCAGGTCTGCGGTCGTCTTGGCATCGATGGCGGTGAACGGCTCGTCGAGCAGGATCACCGGTGCATCCTGCAGCAGCAGGCGCGCGAAGAGGGCGCGCTGCATCTGCCCGCCGGACAGGGTGGAGATGGGACGACGCTCGAACCCGATGAGGCCAACGGCCGCCAGGGCCTCCTCGACCTTGGTGCGATCCTTCGCCGCGATGCCGCCGAACAGCCCCGAGCGGGACCAGAGCCCCATGGCGACGAGATCGTAGACCGAGAGCGGGAAGGACCGGTCGATCTCCGCCGCCTGCGGCAGATAGGCGATCTCGGAGGAGGGGCCGTTGAGTCGGATATGGCCCTCGAGCGGCTTCAGGGTCCCAATGATACCCTTGAGCAAGGTCGACTTGCCGGCCCCGTTGGGGCCGACCACGGCCATGAGGCTTCCGGCCGGGATGTCCCCGTCGAGGTGATGCACGGCGGGCCTGCGGCCATAGCCGAGGGTCACTTCGTCGAAACCGATGGCGGTGGAGGGCTTCGGCATGACTTACCCCATTACCTGGAGAACCATCAGCCACAGGACGCCTAAGAGCACGGCAGCGCCCGCCAGTCGCTGCCAGACCGAGAGGCGAAGCAGCGAAAAGGTTGGTTCTGCGGCAAGGACCCGGTGCTCATGGCCATGATGATGGCCGTGGTGGTGGCTGTGCGACATGCCTCCACACATAGACCGGATCGGTCGCCGTTTCCAGGGGCGTATAGTATTTTATACTCCCCTGTTAATATCATGGTTTGCAAGCGAAATCTTAGAACGTCGGATGGTACTGGTAGAGCCAGGTTTCGCTCAGCACCTCATCCCCATTGCGGAGATAGCAGCGCATCTCCACCGGCTCGGTGCCGGTCGCCGTCAGGTCGAACTGGGTGCGCCAGTGTCCGGGCACGTTGTTGGGCACCGCCTCGGTGAGGACGTTCGAGAACTCGCCGCGGGAGGCGGAGAGCACGGGCTTCGGAATCATGCCGCTCGGCAGCCTCGTCAGAGGCTCGCCGATGAACTCGACCATGAACTTGCGCGCACCCTTGGGCCGGTTAGTGCCGGCCTGCCCGCCATTGCCGAAGCGGGTGGCGATGACACGGGCGAGCGGGGTCGGATAAGGCTCGTCCGCCGACCAGTGCATGCGATAGCGGAAGTTGAGCGCCTGACCTGCACGGGCCGGGTGCGCGGGCACCCACATGGCGACGATGTTGTCGTGAATCTCGTCGTCGGTGGGGATTTCCACGAGCTGGATGGTGCCCTTGCCCCAGGAGCCCTGCGGCTCGATCCAGAGCGAGGGGCGGCGGTCGTAATAGACGCCATCGAGATAATGGTCGAAGGTCCGGTCGCGCTGGAGCAGGCCGAAACCTTTCGGGTTCTCGTCGGAGAAGGCCGAGGTGATGATGCGCGGCGGGTTGTTGAGGGGGCGCCAGATATGCTCGCCGGTGCCGGTCCACATGGCAAGACCATCGGAATCGTGGATTTCCGGGCGCCAGTCGATGGCGGTGGCCTTCGCCTTCTCCGAGTACCAGTACATAGAGGTGAGCGGCGCGATCCCGAGGCGCTGGATGTCCCTGCGCAGGAAGAGGGCGCTGTCGAGATCCATGATCACGGCGGCGGCGCGCTTCATCACGAAACGATAGGCGCCCGCCACGCTCGGCCCATCGAGGAGGGCATAGACCGTGACCGTGTCGGAGTTAGGGCTAGGCGTCTCGAAGTAGACATGGGTGAAGTCAGGGAATTCCTCGGCCTTCCCATGCACCGCCACGTCGACAGCGAGGCCGCGAGCGGAGAGGCCATACTGATAAAGCTCGCCGATGGCGCGGAAATAGGACGCGCCGAGGAAGGCCACCCAATCATTCTTCTTCCAGTCGAGCTTGCCGTTGCGGGGCTCCTGGAAGCGGAAACCGGCAAAGCCCGTGTTGTCGGGGAGTTTCCTGGCAGGCGAGTCCGCCGGCATGTCGAAATACTCGGTGTCGTAGATGATCTCCCGAGCCTGGCCGTTCTCCACCACATGCATGCGCACCGGCTTCTGGAAGAAGCGGCCCATGTGGAAGAAGGTGACCGGGAACTCGCCGGGGCCGTTGGCCCACAGCGCCAGATCGGTCTTGAACTTGATCTTGCCGTGGGCGTCGTAGTCGATCTGGTAGAGAATGTCCGGCGAGGGGCTCGGCGGGGCCACATAGGCCGTGCGGGCCATCGCCTCTGCCTGCTTCTTCAGGTCGTCGAACGAAAAGGGGGACGGTGCTCCCATCTTCAAACCCTGCTGCGCCATGGCCTGGCTTGAGAAGCCCTGGGCGGCCAGAGCGGCCGTGGCGGTGGCTGTTTGGAGAAACTGGCGGCGGTTGAGCATGGTTCGACGCATTGATTAGTTGTGGAGAGACGGACCCCTACCGACCAAGGTGGCAGGATTAAGTCCCTCTTAGCCTCTTGAGAAAACTTCGTCAGCCGTCAAAACTAGCCCCATACACAAGCGCCGTAACGTCACAGCGCCACAAAACAGGGAGTACGCCATGCGTCAAACATTCACGCGCCGCCTCGCCGGCGCAGCGGCAGCCATTGCCATTGCAGGAGCAAGCCTTCCGGCCCAGGCGCAGGACTTCATCAATATCCTGACCGGCGGCACCTCCGGCGTCTATTATCCGCTGGGGGTCGCCCTCTCCAAGGTGTTCACGGAAAAGGTCCAGGGCTCGCGGCCTTCCGTTCAGGCCACCAAGGCTTCTGTTGAAAACCTGACCCTGCTGCAGCAGGGCAAGGGCGAGATCGGCTTCACTCTCGGCGACAGCCTCGCCATGGGCTGGGCCGGCGACGAGGAGGCCGGTTTCAAGTCCAAGCTCGACAAGCTGCGCGGCATCACCGCCATCTACCCCAACTACATCCAGATCGTCGCCACCCAGGAATCCGGCATCAAGTCGCTGGCGGATCTTAAAGGAAAGCGCCTTTCCGTCGGCGCGCCGAAATCCGGCACCGAGCTCAATGCCCGCGCGATCCTGCAGGGTGCGGGCCTGACCTACAAGGATCTCGGCAAGGTCGAGTATCTGCCCTTCGGCGAGTCCGTCGAGCTCATGAAAAACCGCCAGCTCGATGCCACGCTGCAATCGGCGGGCCTCGGCGTGTCCTCGATCCGCGATCTCGCCACCTCCGTACCGATCGTCGTCGTGGAGGTCCCCGCCGCTATCGTGGACAAGGTTGGCACGCCCTACATCAAAGCCACGATCCCGGCGAACACCTATGAGGGTCAGACGGCTCCGGTGCAGACGGCTGCTGTCGTGAACTACCTCGTTACGCATTCCGGCATGAAGGACGAGACCGTCTACCAGATGACAAAGGCCCTCTATGAGAGCCTGCCGGATCTGACGGCAGCGCATGCCGCGGCAAAGGACATCAAGCTCGAGAATGCGCTTTCCGGCATGCCGGTCCCTGTGCATCCCGGTGCGCAGCGCTACTTCGATGAGAAGGGCGTGAAGAAGCAGGGCTCCTAAACCCTTCGGCCGATTTACAAACAAGCCGGGGCAGGTGAACTGCTCCGGCTTTTTGCATGACAAGAACAAGAAGTCGTTTAGGAGGCACCGCGCGATGAGCCAGAGCACTGATACATCCGAACTCGCCCAGATGGAGGCTCCTGCCGAGACCATCAATCCGGAGCACGGCCTGCCGGAGAGTTTCGGTGAGGGTTTCTGGGGCAGGCTTCTGTTCTGGATCGCGGTCTCGTTCTCCACGTTCCAGATCATCACATCCTTCGGCATTCCTCTCGACCAGTCCTTCATCGCCGGTGCGAGCCTCTTCCACATCGTTGGCGTCGTGATGGTGGCCTGGGCCGCATGGCTTATTGTGCTCGCTGCGCGTCGGCGCACCGTCGTCGAGGGCATTCTCGGCTGGCTTGCCGTTGCGGTCGCCTTCGGCCTTGTTCTCTGGTTCGGAGGCAGTATTCCAAGCCAGGTGGTGCGCGCGCTGCATGTCGGCTTCCTGTGCCTTGTCGCCGGCGCGATGATCGCCAATCACCGCTCGGGCTCGTCGGCATCGCATGCATTCGGCTGGATCGTCGGCCTCGTTGGCTTCGGCGTCGGTCTCTATCAATGGGCGCTTTACAATGAACTGGTGATCCGCTCGGGCGAGCTGACGACAGGCGATCTCGTCACCGGCATCGCGGCGCTCGCCATCCTCATTTATCTCGTCTGGCGCGTGATGGGGCCAGCACTGCCCATCGTCGCAGCCTTGTTCCTGGCCTACTGCCTGTTCGGCAATTACCTGCCTGCGCCTCTCGATCATCGCGGATATTCGCTCGAGCAGGTGATCGAGCACATGTCGTTCGGCACGGAAGGCATCTACGCAACGCCCACTCTGGTTTCGGCGACCTACATCTTCCTCTTCATCCTGTTCGGCGCCTTCATGGAGAAGGCGGGTGTCATCGATTTCTTCAACGACATCTCGATGGCCGTGTTCGGCGACAAGCAGGGCGGCCCCGGCAAGGTCTGCGTGGCCTCCTCCGCGCTGATGGGCACCGTTTCCGGTTCGGGCGTCGCCAACGTGGTGGCTTCGGGACAGTTCACGATTCCGCTGATGAAGCGCTTCGGTTTTCCGGCGGCCTTCGCAGGCGGCGTGGAAGCGACGTCATCGATGGGTGGACAGATCATGCCGCCGGTCATGGGTGCAGTGGCCTTCATCATGGCCGAGACCATCGACGTGCCTTACTCGAAGATCGTGGAGGCCGCGATCATTCCGGCGTTGCTCTACTTCGCATCCTGCTATCTCGCGGTGCATCTCGAAGCCGGCAAGCGCCACTTGCGGGGACTTCCGAGGTCTGAGCTGCCGAATGCCTGGACCGAGCTGAAGACGAAGTGGTTCCTCATCGCGCCGCTCGGCGTTCTCGTCTATCTGCTCTTCGCAGGCTACACGCCGCTCTTCGCGGGTGCCGTCGGTCTGTCGCTCACCGTGGCGCTGATCCTCGGCACGGCCATCGCGGCTGGTCTTGCGGTTCCGGCTCTGCGCGTTGCGTTCTGGGTCGGTCTCGCGCTCGTCTCCGCTTACTCGCTCGCATCGAGCGTGACGCTCGTCGTGGCGGTCGTCGCCCTGCTGTCGCTGTGGAACGCTTTCTCGGGACGCGGCCGCACGACGCTTCAGGCCTGCGTCGACGCCATGGCCGACGGCGCGCGTCAGGCACTGCCTGTCGGCCTTGCCTGCGCGGTTGTCGGCATCGTGATCGGCACCATGACGCTCACCGGGCTCGGCACCATCGTCGGCACCTGGATGATCTCGATTGGCAAGGACAACATCTTCACCGCCCTCGTGCTCACCATGATCTTCAGCCTGATCCTCGGCATGGGCATCCCGACGATTCCGAACTACATCATCACCTCGTCGCTGGCGGCTCCTATTCTGCTGCAGCTTGATGTGCCGCTCATCGTCTCGCACATGTTCGTGTTCTACTTCGGCATCATGGCGGATCTCACGCCGCCGGTGGCGCTCGCAGCCTTCGCGGCAGCGCCGATGGCAAAGGAGTCGGGCCTCAAGATCGGCGTGCAGGCAGTCAAGATCGCATTGCCGGGCTTCATCGTACCCTACATGGCAGTCTACGATCCCACCCTGATGCTGCAGCCCGTGCCTGGACTTGAGGGAGCGGGCTACTGGCTCGCGGTGGCCTACATCGTGATCAAGGCGTCGCTTGCGATGGTTCTGTGGGGTGTTGCCGCTGTCGGCTACTTCCTGAAGCCTCTGGCTTGGTGGGAGCGGATCTGGGCAGCTGCCGCAGCCGCCTTCCTCGTTGCGGCAATCCCATTCACCGATGAAATCGGCTTCGTGCTGGCGGCACTCTTCGTTGGCTTCCACATCTGGAAAACCCGCAAGGCGTCGGCATCGCTCACGGCTGCCCATTCATGATCTGCCTGGTCGCAGGCAAGGTCGTCGCGCCGCTCATGGCAGGCGCGATGACCCTTGCCTGGACGCATTCGGTCGAAAAGATCGCCTGGGAGGAGGATTGGCGCGCATCGTCCGCAGGGCTCGAGCTCGTTGAGGCGCGGGTGAAAGGCTCGGGTGCCGGGATGGAGCCGCCGTCGGATGCGCGGCTCGTCAATGGATCTTATGCGTGGAAGCCGAACCTGCCACCTCAGGCGGAGGTGGTCATGCGCCGCTCGGGCGCGACGGCGGATTGGCGGATTTGCATCGAGGGGCAATGCCGCCCCATGGAGGCCTATGTCCCGCCTCAGGCCGATCCGATCGTGATGAGGGCGTGCCCTTGAACTTACTCGGCCAGGGGCTCGACGGCGACGCAGCGGCGCCAGAGGTTCACGAGAATGTAGAGGGCGAACAGGCTGAAAAGGCCCATGAGGGCGTAGCCCACGATATTGCCCAGCTCGAAGAGGCCCGCGATGGCCCAGCCGGCGGAGATCGCCACGCCGAACACCTCCGCACCGACCAGAATCATGATGCTGATCACGGTGATGAGGTTGCGCCAGTTGGTGCTTTTCGCCTGAGCCACGGTTACGTACTCCATTCTTTGCCGGAAGGGACTACCCTAAACGCCCCCTCCGGTGCAAGTTTTGCCTGAAGATCCCTTCTGTCGCCTCCATCGAAGAGACATGTCCGAGACCCCCGTATTCTCGACCGCCGCCGTCGCCGCTCCCCATATGCTTGCCGCCGAGACCGGCCAGACCATCCTGGCCGCGGGCGGCAACGCCGTGGAGGCCATGGTCGCCATGGCGGCCACCATCGCCGTCGTCTATCCGCACATGAACGGCCTTGGCGGCGATGGGTTCTGGCTGGTGCGGGAGCCGAAGGGGCGGGTGCACGCCCTCGACGCCTCGGGCCCTGCCGGATCGCTCGCCACCATCAAGCGCTACCGGGACAAGGGCTATGACAGCATTCCCCCACGCGGGCCCGATGCCGCGCTCACCGTCGCCGGAGCCGTGAGCGGTTGGGGCTTGGCGCTGGAGCTCGCCAAGGCGCTCGGCGGGCAGCTGCCGCGCGACATGCTGCTGGCCGATTCCATCCGCCTTGCCCGCGAGGGCTACAGGATCGGCGCCGCCGAAGGGCGCAATCCCTTGCTGGAGGAGGCGGCGCTCTTTGCCGCTCCCGGCTTCGCCGAAGCTTTTCTGAAAGAGGACAAGCTCCCGCCTGCAGGCGAGACGCGCCGCTCGCTCAAGCTGGCCGACACCCTCGAACAGCTCGCCCATACAGGCCTTGCCGACTTCTACCGTGGCGATGTGGGGCGGGAGATCGCAGCCGATCTTGAGCGCATCGGAAGCCCGATCACGCGCAAGGACATCGAGACCTATCAGGCCCGCGTTGTGAAGCCGCTCTCCGTGGAGCTGAAGCATTCGACAGTCTACAACATGCCGCCTCCGAGCCAGGGCCTCGCCACGTTGCTGATGCTCGGCCTGTTCCATCGGCTCGATGTGAAACAGGGCGAAACGCCCGAGCACCATCATGGGCTGATCGAAGCGGCGAAGCGCGCCTTCGCCATCCGCGACAAGGTCGTGACCGATCCGCACGAGCTCACCCTCGATCCGGCCTCGTTCCTCACGCCAGCCGTGTTCGAGAAAGAGGCGGCGATGATCGAGGCGCGTCGCGCCGCGCCCCATCCGCCGCGTCCGGCGGACGGCGACACGATCTGGATGGGCTGCATCGACAAGGATGGCTTGGCCGTCTCCTACATCCAGTCGGTGTTCTGGGCCTTCGGCTCCGGCTGCGTGCTGCCGGCGACGGGCATTCATTGGCACAACAGGGGCTTCAGCTTCTCGCTCGATCCGAAGAGCCTGAAAGCCCTGGAGCCCGGGAAGAAACCTTTCCACACGCTGGCGCCCGGTCTCGCCGTGTTCAACGATGGCCGCGTGCTCTCCTACGGCACCATGGGCGGCGAGGGACAGCCGCAGATCTTAGGGCAAATCTTCACGCGCTATGCGGATTTCGGCATGGCCCTCGCGGATGCCATCGATGCGCCGCGCTGGCTGTTCGGCAAGAGATGGAAAGAGCCCTCCGCAACGCTGAAGGTCGAGGGCCGCTTCGATCCGAGCCTGCTGCGTGCGCTCTCGGGCTACGGCCATCCGGTCGAGGAGCTGGCCAAGCCTTATGCGGATATGATGGGCCATGCGGGCATGCTGGTGAAACATCCGCGCAACGGCCGCGTCGAAGCCGTGCACGATCCACGCTCGGATGGCGGTTCGCTGGGGCTATAGGACGGTCATTATCCACGGAACTCAGCACATGAAATCACCAGCGCAGGCTGTCATTGACTTCACTCTCTGGCGCACACGAGAAGGGCATCCGACGCAAGTGCAACCCAGAGGGATCTTCAGTTGCCCAGCTGTGATCGACGAAGCGTATCACGATTGTCGTCTGGAGATCGGCGATATACCGATGAAGCCTGGCGAACAGCGACGCGTTCAGGCTTGGTTTCTTTATCCAGCGGACGTGCTACCCAAGCTCTCAATCGGAAAAGTAGTTCATTTCTGGACTGCGGGAATGATTGGTGAGGGCGTAATCGTGGATATCGCGCCTCAAGCCGATCAGCTCACGCCCATGTAGCGACCAGGCCGGTGATTGGTCGCGAGGATCAGGTTGAGCACCGCCGTACCGACGAGCGAGAGCGCGACCTTGTCGTACTCGATCACGAAGAGCGACGAGAGCAGGATCACCGCATCGATGCCGAGCTGCACATAGCCCGCGCGGATGTTGTAGCGCTCCTGCGCATAGAGCGCGAGGATGTTGACGCCGCCGAGGCTCGTGCGGTGCCGGAAGAGAACGAGGAGGCCCACACCCATCAGCACGCCGCCCATGACCGCCGCGTAGATCGGGTCGAGATGCTCGACCCCAAGCCAGCCGGGCGTGAACTTCGAGAGATAGGACACGAGGAACACGGCGAGAAACGTGCGCAAAGTGAGCTTCCAGCCCATGCGCAGAATGGAGAGCGCATAGAAGGGCAGGTTGATGGCAAAGAACAGGGTGCCGAAGTCGAGCTGCGTGGCGTATTGCAGGAGCAGCGCGAGGCCCGCCGTGCCGCCGGTAAGGAGCGTTGCTTTCGTGTAGAGCGTCACGCCGAGCGCGACCATCAAAGTGCCGGTGAGTCCGGCCGAGATGTCTTCATGAAGTCGATGCGCGCTTGGTGAGGAAGGATTGGACACGCTCTTGCCCCTGTGCCTGATCGGCGGAGCTATAACGATCCCTCCCTGATGTCGCAACGCATGGAGATGAAGGATTGCGCGAAGAGCTTTGCGCCCCGCGCAACCTTCCGGGAGCTAGAGCCCCTGGCTCCAGAGGCCGATCAGCAGGCTCGCGCCCAGAACCAGCACGAAGGCGGCGGCCAGAAGCTCGATGCCCGCAATCGCCATGGCACCCGTCGCTCCACGTCCACCCGCCAATTTCAGCGCCACCGTCTTGGCAAAGACCGCAACCGCCGCGATGGCGCTGGTGGTGAGCGCCGTCCCGAGTGCCATGGCGAAGGTGGCGGCGATGCCGGCTGCGAAGAGGCCCTGCGCCAGTGAGAAGACGAGCACGATGAGCGCCCCGGCGCAGGGGCGAACGCCGGCGGCAACCGCTACGCCCGCCATGTCGCGCCAGCGGGTGAAACGCTTAAGCTCCTCGGGTGGCGGCATGTGCACGTGATCGCAGCTCTCGTCCTGCGCCGAGGCCAGAGGATTGCGCGCGAGCGCGAGCACGCCCAGCACCTTGCCGCTCTTGCGCCAGGTGATCGCGAGGCCGAGCAGGGCAACGGCGATGAAGCTCATCAATTCCACGTTCATGGCGAGCTTGTTCATGGTGGAAGCCGTGGCGCGCAGCACCAGGCTCACCGTGCCGACGATGGAAATTGCGACCAGTGCCTGCACCAGGGCGGCGGCAAAGCTCAAGATCAGGCCTTTGCGCAACGCCTTCTCATCGGCCACCAGATAGGCCGAGATCACGCTCTTGCCGTGTCCCGGACCCGCCGCATGGAAGACGCCATAGGCAAAACCGACGAAGAGAAGGGGACCCAGGGCCGCCCCGCTTTCCTTCAAGGCGCGTACGCTCGCCTGGAGGCTCGCATAGAAGCCGGATTGGATGGAGAGGATCCAGGCACCGAAATTGCCGGATGGAGCGGCCTCCCGGATTCCCATGCCGAAGGGGCTGCGTGGTGCGGGCGTACTGACAGGACCGATCCAGAGTGCGAGCAACGCCATGGCGGCGGCCATGATAGCGACCGCCGCAACCATCAGGCCAAGCCGCTGCCAGAACCGTGCTTGGCCGGCGGCCGGAGAGGTCAGGGGAGCCGAGCTCACGGACATGCGATGATGGCCTTGTTGGAATACTCGACGCTGAAATTCGCGCTGGGCGGTGTGGCTTGGATCGCACCCTCATCCTGCAGGATTTTCTGCATGGTCGCGTCGAGCGCCTTGGCCTTGGCGATGCTGGTCAGGCAGCCTTGAGGCGCATTGGCTAGCGTCACGGCGGATTGGTCCGTAAGGCTGAAATAGACGAAGAAGGTCGGGTCATCGATCTCGATGGCTAGGTTGCCGGAGGCCGAGGCCGGGGCCTTCAAGGGCAGCAGGAACGAGAGGGCGACCTGCTGGGGCTTTTCCATGGTCATGCGGGCTTCCCGCGGCTCGCCGAAACCTTGAGGCTTTCCCTTCACCTTCAGAGTCGTGAAGTAGTCGAATTCAGTGAGTCCGGCGGCGTTCTCGTTCGCCAGATCCTGCAACTCCTCCGAGGAGAGCTTGCCGTCGTTGTTCTTGTCAAGCCCCTGCGTCACGTAGGCCGTATAGGCCTCGTCGAAGGTCCAGTGGTGGCGGATGCCCGTGACCTTGCCGTCGGGGGCGAAGACCACCTCCGCCCTGGCGGTGATCCACACATGGGGATGTGCGAAGGCAGGCAGGCTGGAGCCCGTCAGCAAGGTGGCGAGGCAGAGCGTGAGACCGAGGCGGCGTTTCATGCGTCAACTATAAAAGCAGCGCTTCCGGGGTGTGGAAGCTAAGAGAACCAAGATCTAGAGGCTTTATGGTTAATGGAGGCGAAACGAAGGCCAAGGGCCAGCCCGCTCGATTGACGCAACCCAACAATTATGTCAGCATTACTGACATAAATTCAAAAACCAACAAGAGCCGGATAACCGGCGAACGGGGCGAGAGGGCTCCAAGGAGGAACGGCATGGCCGAAGGTCATGTGGCGCTTCGTAGCGTTACGCTCGACGACAAGTACGATCTCACCAAGGATCATGTGTTCATCACAGGCACTCAGGCCGTGATTCGCATGCTGCTGATGCAGCGCGAGCGGGACAGGCTGTCGGGCCTCAGCACTGCCGGCTTCGTCTCCGGCTATCGTGGCTCGCCCATCGGTGGCCTGGACCAGAACCTCTGGCGGGCCCGGAAGTGGCTTGAGGCCTCGAACATCGTTTTCCAGCCTGGCCTCAACGAGGAACTGGCTGCCACCGCCGTCTGGGGCTCCCAGCAGGCCGAGATCCGTGGCGACGGCAAGTATGACGGCGTGTTCGGCCTCTGGTACGGCAAGGGCCCGGGTGTCGACCGCTCCGGCGACGTGTTTCGCCACGCCAACATGGCCGGCTCCTCGAAACACGGCGGCGTGCTCGCCCTGATGGGCGACGACCACACGGCCGAGTCGTCAACCGTCGCGCATCAGTCCGAATTCCACTTCGTCGACGTGATGATCCCGATTCTGAATCCTGCGGGCGTTCAGGAGATTCTCGATTATGGCCTCTACGGCTACGCCATGAGCCGCTTCTGCGGCACGTGGGTGGCATTCAAATGCGTGAAGGACAACATCGAGTCCACCGCCTCCGTGGACGGCTCCCTCGACCGGGTGAAGATCATCCTGCCCGATGACTTCATCATGCCGCCTGGCGGGCTCAACATCCGCAGCCGCGACGGCGTGCTCGATCAGGAGGCGCGCCTCCAGGACTTCAAGCGCGATGCGATGATGGCGTTCGTGCGCGCGAACAACCTCAACCGCATCATCCTGTCGGGTGGTCGCAACGCGAAGATCGGCGTGATCACGGTCGGCAAGTCCTATCTCGACGTGCGCCAGGCGCTCGACGAACTCGGCCTCGACGAGGTGAAGGCGAACGACATGGGCCTTCGCCTCTACAAGGTCGCGTGTCCCTGGCCGCTTTCGCAGCGCGAGCTTCTGGAGTTCGCGCACGGCCTCGACAAGATCATCGTGGTGGAGGAGAAGCGCTCTCTCATCGAGGTGCAGGTGCGCGAGGAGCTTTACGGCACCGCCAACCAGCCGCTCTGCATCGGCAAGAAGGACGAGGACGGCAACTGGCTCTTCCCCGTGAAGGGTGCGCTCGATCCGAACGACATCGCCATCGTCATCGGTGAGCGTCTTCTCCAGTACCACAACAACGACGACCTGCGCGGTCGCGTGGCGCGTCTTCGCCATGCGCAGGAAGTGCTGAAAGCCACCAATGACGTGGCAACCCGCGTGCCGCATTTCTGCTCCGGCTGCCCGCACAACACCTCGACCAAGGTGCCCGAGGGCATGCGCGCCTATGCGGGCATCGGCTGCCATTACATGGTGCAGTGGATGGACCGCTCCACCGATGGCTTCACGCAGATGGGCGGCGAGGGCGCGAACTGGATCGGCGAAGCGCCGTTCTCCAAGCGCGGTCACGTGTTCCAGAATCTCGGCGATGGCACTTACAACCATTCCGGCATTCTGGCTCTGCGCTGGTCGATCGCGACCAAGACCAATGTCACCTACAAGATTCTCTTCAATGACGCGGTTGCCATGACCGGCGGTCAGAAGCATGAGGGCAGCCTGACCGTCGACATGATCGCTCGTCAGGTGCGCGAGGAAGGTGTCGAGCGGATCGCTCTCGTCACCGACGAGCCGCACAAATATCCTAAAGACATCCGTTGGCCTGCCGGCATGACGATCCATCACCGCGACGAGTTGGACGCCGTGCAGCGCGAGCTGGCGCAGATTACGGGCGTCACGGTGATGATCTACGATCAGACCTGCGCTTCCGAGAAGCGCCGCCGCCGCAAGCGCGGCGAGTTCCCGGATCCGGACAAGCGCGTGATCATCAACGATCTCGTCTGCGAGGCCTGCGGCGATTGCTCCGTGCAGTCGAACTGCGTGGCCGTGCAGCCGGTGCAGACGGAGTTCGGCCGCAAGCGCCAGATCGATCAGTCGAACTGCAACAAGGACTTCTCCTGCGTGAAGGGCTTCTGCCCGTCCTTCGTGACGGTGCATGGCGCCAAGGTGAAGAAGGCGGTGCCGGAGACGCTCTCGACGGATGGCGTGACGCTCACATCGCTGCCCGATCCGGCGATCCCCGCCATTGATCGCACCTTCAACGTCATCGTGACCGGTGTGGGTGGCACGGGCGTCGTGACCATCGGCGCGATCCTTGGCATGGCGGCGCATCTCGAGGGCAAGGGCATGGGCATGATCGACATGGCCGGCCTCGCGCAGAAGGGCGGCGCGGTCTACAGCCATGTGCGCCTTGCCAATAAACAGGAAGACATCCACGCGATCCGCGTCAGCGCGGAATCGGCGCACCTCGTCCTCGGTTGCGATCTCGTGGTGACGGGTACCAAGAAGGTGCTCGCTTCCGTGAAGCAGGGGCAAACGGCGCTTGTCGTGAACACCGCCGAGGTGATGCCAGGCGAGTTCACGCGCAATGCCGACTTCTCGCTGCCGACCCAGCGCCTGAAGCGCGCGATCATGGGAGCTGCCGGCGAGAGCGGTGCAGCGTTCGTGGACGCGACGGCGATTGCCACTGCGCTTCTCGGCAATTCGATTGCGGCCAACATGTTCATGCTGGGCTATGCCTATCAGACCGGCCATGTGCCGCTGTCGGCTCAAGCCATTGAGAAGGCGATCGAACTCAACGGCGAAGCGGTGAAGATGAATCTTTCCGCCTTCAACTGGGGCCGCCGCGCGGCCGCAGAGCCTGAGCTGGTCGCGACCATGATGAGCGAGCTGAAGGCACCGAACGACGAGCTGAAGATCTCCGAGACCCTTGACGAGGTGATCGAGCGGCGCGTGAAGTTCCTCAGCGAGTATCAGAACAAGCGCTATGGCAAGCGTTATCGCACACAAGTTCAGCGTGTGCGCGAGGCTGAAGGAAAGGCCGTTCCGGACTCGACCGCGCTGACCGATGCGGCGGCGCGCTCGCTCTTCAAGCTCATGGCCTACAAGGACGAGTACGAGGTGGCCCGGCTCTACACGGATGGTCACTTCGAGCGCCAAGTCGCCTCGACCTTCGAGGGCGAGAACCTGCGCTACGAGTTCCACATGGCTCCGCCCATTCTGGCAAAGAAGGATCCGACCACCGGTCTGCCCAAAAAGATGAGCTTCGGCCCGTGGATGATGAAGGCCCTGCGGGTTCTGGCGAAGTTCAAGAGCTTACGCGGCACGCCGCTCGATGTCTTCGGCTACACGCACGAGCGTCGCACCGAGCGTGAGCTCATCCGCGAGTTCGAAGGGCGCATCGGCGAGATCGTGTCGAAGCTCAACGCGGACAATCACGCGATTGCCGTTGGCCTCGCCACCATCCCGCAGAAGATCCGCGGCTTCGGCCACATCAAGGAGCGGAACCTGAAAACGGCGAAGGAGGAAGAGGCGGAACTGCTTGCCAAATTCCGCGCCGAGCCTCAGCAGCCATTGCCGATTGCGGCGGAGTAAGACTTAAGACACGTCATGGCCGGGCTCGTCCCGGCCATCTCGTTTCGGAAAAGCGCCGCGTTTCACACAATCGGGATCACCGGCATAAGGCCGGTGATGACAGTGTGGATGGGTGCTCTTTATCCCCGCGCCTAGCTCACTTCCACGAAGCTCTTCGCGACTTTCGGCACGTTCTCCTCATTGAGACCGGCCACGCACATGCGGCCCGACCCCACGAGATAGACACCGTCCCGCTCGCGCATGGCGGTGACTTGCTGCTCGGTGAGGCCGGTGAAGCTGAACATGCCGCGCTGATTGAGCAGGAAGCCCACATCGACCTCGTTGGACAGGGCGCGGATGTGCTCGGCGAGAAGCTTGCGCACGGAATCCATGCGGGTGCGCATCTCATCGACCTCGCGAGTCCATTGAGCGCGAAGATCGTCGTTGCCGAGAACGGTGGCGACGAGAAGGCCGCCCAACATCGGCGGGCTCGAATAGCTGCGGCGCACGGCGAGCTTCAGCTGGCCCAGCACGCGTTCGGCCTCGTCGCTGTCCTGGCAGACGATGCTCAATCCGCCGCAGCGCTCGCCGTAGAGCGAGAAGTTCTTCGAGAAGGAGTTGGCAACGAGGCAGCTGGCGCGCTCCGCGTAGCGGCGCACGAAAGCGGCATCCGCCTCGAGGCTCGTGCCGAAGCCCTGATAGGCCATGTCGAATACGACGATGTGGCGCTTGGCGACCAGCACATCGGTCACGGCGACTTGCTGCTTATCGTCGAGATCGACGCCGGTCGGGTTGTGGCAGACGGGTTGAAGAATCACGATCGAACCGGAATCGGCTGCTTCCAGCGCCTTGACCATACCGTCGAAATCAACGGACTTGGTTGAGCGGTCCCAATAAGGATAGGTCGTCGTCTTGAAGCCTGCGCGTTGGAACAGGCCGTGATGGTTCTCCCACGTCGGGTCGCTGACGAGAACGGTGCGGCCGGGGCAATGCTTGGCGAGGAAGTCGGCTGCGATGCCGACCGCGCCCGTGCCGCCGATGGTTTGGATCGTGGCGATGCGCTTGGTCTCACGGGCAGGATGCGTGTCGCCGAAGATCAGCTTCTGCACGCCCTCACGATAGCCGGGGTGACCTTCCATCGGAAGATAAGGCCGCTCCGCAAAGCCGATGCGCTCATAAGCAGCTTTCACCGATCCCAGCACCGGAATGCGGCCCTTTTCGTCCGTGTAGACGCCGATGCTGAGATTGACCTTCTCACTTCGTGGATCGGACTTGAAGCTGTCGTTGAGCGACAGGATCGGATCGCCCGCGAAGGCTTCGACGCGTCCAAACAGTGATTCCACCATGATGACCTCCAGGCTCGTCGCGGGCCGCGTGCCTCGCGAGAGCGTCATTGTTCCGCGAGAGACCTAACCCCTTAGGCAGGCCCCCGGCAAGGTCGTTCAGGTGTCGAGCCGCCAATCCACCGGCTCCAGGCTCTTCTCGACGAGCCAGGCATTGGCGCGGCTGAAGGGACGGGTGCCTTTGAAATCGTTGAGGCGGTTGAGCGGGGAGGGATGTCCCGCTTCGATGACGAGATGCTTCTTCCGGTCGACGAGTGCGGCACGTTTCCGGGCAGGCCCGCCCCACAGCAGGAAGACCACGGCAGACTGCTGCTCGGAGATTGCGGTAATGGCCTGATCGACCAGTTCCGACCATCCGAACTTCATATGCGCGCCGGACTTGCCCTTCTCCACGGTCAGCGCCGTGTTGAGAAGCAGCACGCCTTGCTCGGCCCATTTCGTCAGGTCGCCGGATTTCGGCATGGGCACATCCAGATCCGCCGCCATCTCGGCGAGGATCGTGCGCAGCGATGCGGGCAGCCGTCGCGAGCCGCGATAGGAGAAGGCGAGTCCATGGGCATCGCCGGGCGTCGGGTAGGGGTCCTGACCGAGGATGACAACCTTCACCTTGTCGAGAGGAGTGAGTGTCAGACTTGAAAAGACGAGATCAGGCGGCGGCAGGACATGGCCGCCCGCAGCAATAACCGCATCGACTCTCTCGGCTACGCGATCAGCACTACCGTCCCGGAAGAAGGGCAGCTTGAGCCAACCGGCGGCCTGCTTGTTGCGGCTAAACTTTGCAAGGGCTTGGGCAATGGGGCCGGACATGGGAAGCGACGCCTCATGGAAAGATGCAGCATTGATGCGCTGCAAGGTCTCTAGACCAAATGGATGAAAATGGCATCACCTCATGCCGAGCATCTCGGCGCGGAGGACATCGACAGGATATTACTTCTGTGACACGTTTCCGGCCTAGGCTCCACGCCTCTCGCTGTGGGCGCCGCCCGAAATGAGGACTTGTGATGATGTTGACTAGCCGATCTTCCGCTGCCCTGCGCGCCGGTTTCCTTGGATTGTCCCTGCTCTTGTCCGGCACCGCCCTGGCGCAGGAAGCCGTGACCATCCGCTTCGTCCAGACCAACGATATCGACCGCATGAGCCCCGAGAAGGGCCGCGGCGGTTTCGCTAGGCTGGCCACAGTGATCAAGGAGGAGAAGGCGAAGGGCAATGCCTTCTTCATTCATGCGGGCGACACCATCTCCCCCTCGCTCCTGTCGGGCTTCGACAAGGGCGCGCATGTCATCGACATTCTGAACCGGATGGGCGTCGATGCCATGACGCCGGGCAACCACGAGTTCGATCTCGGTCCCGACGCCTTCCGCGCTCGCATGAAGGAGGCCAAGTTCGACGTGCTGGCCACCAACATCATCGACGGCAACGGACTCCCTGAGAACACGAAGCCCGACAAGATGATCGAGGTGCAGGGCGTCAAGATCGGCTTCTTCGGCCTCACCACCGAGGACACGCCCATCGCCTCGAGCCCAGGCAACATCAAGTTCTCCTCCACCATCGACACGGCGCGCGCCAAGGCGAAGGAACTGCGCGGCAAGGGGGCGGACATCGTGGTCGCCATCGCGCATACGCCGCTTGAGGTCGATATGATTATCGCCCGCTCCGCCGGTGTCGATGTGATCATCGGCGGTCACGACGAGCACCTGCTCGCCTTCTACGACGGCAAGGTGACGCTGACCGAATCCGAGTCCCAGGGTAACTACATCACCGTCACGGAGCTCGCCGTGAAGAAGGCTGAGAAGGACGGCAAGGTCACCGTCACCTGGGCGCCGAACTTCCGCATTGTCGACAGCGCGACGGTGAAGCCCGATCCGGAGATCGAGGCCGTGGTGAAGGGCTATGAGGACAAGCTCTCCAAGGAGCTCGATATCGATATCGGCGTGACGGAAACGCCCCTCGACAGCCGTCGCGCCACTGTTCGTGGCGGCGAGGCAGCCATGGGCAACCTGATCGCCGATGCGCTCAAAAGCTCCGTCGGTGCCGATGTGGCCATCACCAATGGCGGCGGCATCCGTGCGGACAAGCAGTACGAGGCCGGCCAGAAGCTGACCCGCCGCGATATCCTGGCGGAGATGCCCTTCGGCAACACCACGGTTCTGCTGGCCGTGAAGGGCGAGCAGATCAAGGCCGCGCTCGAGAACGGCGTGAGCCAAGTGCGCGAGCTCGGCGGCCGCTTCCCGCAGGTCTCCGGCATCGTAGCCGAGGTCGACCTGAAGGAGCCGGTAGGCAGCCGCGTGAAATCGCTGAAGATCAACGGTGAGCCGCTCGATGCGTCCAAGACCTACAAGCTCGCCACCAACGACTTCATGGCCCGCGGCGGCGACGGCTATCGCATGTTCACGGAAGCCAAGTCCCTCATCGACGTCTCGGCCAGCCAGCTCATGGCGAGCCAGGTGATCAATTATGTGGCGAAAGCCGGAAAGATCGCGCCGAAGGTTGAGGGACGCATCGTCCTGCGCTGATCCGGCGGCCGATCACTCACTCGCCGAGGCCTGCTGCGGGTCTCGGCGTTTTATTTTTCAAGGGGAGGGGCCATAATTTACCCTCTCCATCTCTCGCCCCTGCTATGCCATGTTTGGCGGCCATTCAAACGAATCGCAGCATCAAAGCGACTTTATTCATTGCAGTTTTCACCCCATACCAAACATTCCAGCTCATCCTTCAAGCGCCGCCGTCAATTGCTGGCACGCGGCCGCCTGACCCTGATCATGGGCTGGTTCGGCGTTTTCTTCATTCTCATCACCTTCGGCTACATTGCCTGGGAACAGCGTAACCGCCTGATCCAGCGCAACGAGCGGGAGATTGCCAGCAACGCCTATTTCCTGGCAGATCATACGGCTCGCCTTCTCGAAGTCGCCGACCTCACCCTGAAGCAGGTAGCGGTTCTGGTCGAAGGGGACAACTGGGACCTGATCGAGGCTTCCAAGCCCCATTGGCAGCACCTGGTCACCATCAGGGAAACACTTCCGTATTTCGACAATCTCTGGCTCAACGATGCTACAGGTCGCCTGCGCCTGACGACTGCGGGGTTTCCGACACCACCCTCGAATGCGGGGGACCGGGAGGCTTTCAAGGCTCAGGCCAAGTCGGATCAGGGGTTGTTCGTCGGGGAGCCGATTATCGGGCGGGTCACGAAGCGGCCGACTTTCATGATCAGCCGTCGCCTCAATGGCCAGGACAACGCCTTCCATGGCATCGTCTCGGCCACCGTGGTTCCGTCCTATTTCGAAACCTACTGGGGCAAGCTTCGCCTGCCGAAGGGCAGCCGGGTTACCTTGGTGCGTGCTGCCGATGCGGCGATCGTCGCGCAGCTTCCGTTATCCTCCGACGGGTTGTCTTTCTTTCCCATCGACAAGGCTGCCCTCGACAGAGCGATCGCTGGCAATGCCGTGGCGGGCATCTATTCCTTCCTCAGCAATGGCCAAGAGCGAACCGGAGCCTACCACCGGGTCGGCGAGATGCCGCTCTATATCAATGTCAGCATTCCGGATAATGCCTATTGGGGTCCCTGGACCATCCAGATGAAGCTCTACGGCGCCTTCGCGCTGATCGCGTTCCTGGCACTGGCGGCCCTCACGGCTCTGGCATCGCAGCAGTTCCGGGAGCAGGCCGCCACGGAGGCTTTCCTGCAGAAGGAGGTGGCGCTTCGCACCAGCGAATTGCAGGCGGAAACGGCGGCTCTCGAGGTGCTGAACCGGACGGGTCGGGCTCTTGCGGCCGAGCTCGATGTGGACCGACTGATCGAGAACGTGGTCGAGGCGGCGGTGCTTCTCACCGGTGCGCAGGCCGGTGCCTATTTCTCCAACCGAGGTGATGCCTCGGTAGCCGGCACGCGCGCGGAGGAGTATGGCCTCTACACTTCCGGAGGCTCCCGCTCGGCCTTTGCAAAACTCCCCATCGACCAGATCTGCACGGCTGTCTTCGAGCAGGACCGGATCATCCGGCTTGACGACATCGCTGACGATCCTGAATTCGGCGCAGCATCCGCCGATCTCCACTCTCATGATCGCGCCAGGGCGCACAGTGTCATGGCGATTCCCGTCTCCTCGCGCAACGGACAGATCCAGGGTCTTCTGCTCTTCGCCCATGAGCGGGCAGGAGCTTTCACGGAGCGCGCCGAACGCCTCGTGACAGGCCTCGCCGCCCAGGCGGCCGTCGCGCTTGAAAACGGACGCCTCTATCAGGAAGCCCAGTACGAGATCGAAGAGCGCAGGCAGGCGCAGAATCAGCAGTCGTTCCTCATCCGCGAGCTGCATCACCGGGTGAAGAACACGCTTGCGACCGTGCAGGCCGTGGTTGGTGCGACTGCACGCTCCACCTCGAACATCGACGAGTTCTACAAAGCCTTCGTGGGGCGCATCGTTTCGCTCGCGAACACGCATTCACTGCTCACCGAAGCGCTATGGCAGACCGCGCCGCTTCGCGAGATCCTGGAGAAGGAACTCAAACCCTACAACGATGCGCGCGGTGAACGGATCACGCTCGAAGGCCCGACCGTGGAGCTGCCCTCCGAGATCGCTGTGCCTATCGGCATGGCCATTCACGAACTGACGACGAATGCCGCAAAATACGGCGCTCTCTCCATGCGCAACGGCAAAGTTTCCGTGGCGTGGGATGTGCATGGCGAGGGCGATGAGAAGCGTCTCACGATGGCTTGGCAGGAGCAGGGCGGGCCCAGTGTGTCCCAGCCGGATCGGCAGGGCTTCGGCTCGCGTCTGCTGCACCGGGTATTGACGACACAGCTCAATGCCAAGGTTGAGGTCGATTATGATCCGGCAGGCCTGCGTGTTGCCATCGACGCGCCGCTCAAGCCCACTGCGAACTTGAGCCCGCCGATCTGACGGTCAGGGTTAGACCTACATCAATGTGAAACACGAACACATTGGCGTAACAGACAAAAAGCCACTATCTAGAGCGCCATCAACGAGCGGGCTCCACGTCGGACCCCGCTGTCAAGGGCTTTTGTCGATGAACGAACGTGTCAACGTGACCGGAACGAGCCAGGTCATGCGCCCGGTGGACCACCCGCCCGTGAGGGCGGGTCGGATCGGCGTGCTTTTGATGAACCTCGGAACGCCGGAAGGAACCACCTACTGGCCCATGCGGCGCTACCTGAAGGAGTTTCTCTCCGACCGGCGCGTGATCGAGACGCCGCGCCTCCTGTGGTGGCCGATCCTCAATCTGATCATTCTCACCAAGCGCCCCGGGCCCAAGGGCCGCGATTACGCCTCGATCTGGAACAACGAGCTCGACGAGGGTCCGCTCAAGACCATCACCCGCAACCAGGCGGAGAAGGTGACGGCGCACCTGAAGAGCATCGCCGGCGACAAGATCACCGTCGACTGGGCGATGCGCTACGGCAAGCCCGAGGTGCGCGAGCGCATCCAGGCACTGCTCGATCAGGGCTGCGACCGCATTCTGCTCGTACCGCTCTATCCGCAATATGCGGCGGCGACTTCTGCGACCGCTTGCGATCAGGCCTTCCGCGCGCTGATGGATATGCGCTGGCAGCCGACGGTGCGCGTCTCGCCGCCCTATCACGACGACCCGGTCTATATCGAATCCGTTGTCGCTTCGATGAAGCAGGAACTCGCCAAGCTCACCTTCGAGCCGGAGGTGATCCTCGTCTCCTTCCATGGCGTGCCGAAAGAATACCTGCTCAAAGGCGATCCCTATCACTGCCAATGCGTGAAGACCTGGCGCCTGATGCGCGAAGCCTTCGGCTGGCCTGAGGACAGGTTCCGCATGAGCTTTCAGTCGCGCTTCGGCACGGCGGAATGGCTGCAGCCCTATACGGACAAGACTGTCGAAGCACTGGCGAAAAGCGGCGTGAAGCGTATGGCGATCGTCGCCCCCGGCTTCTCCGCCGATTGTCTGGAGACGCTGGAAGAGCTCAACGGCGAGAATCGCGATATCTTCATGCACAATGGCGGCGAGGAATTCGCCTATCTGCCGTGCCTCAACGATAGTCCGGAGGGCATGCGCGTGATCAACCACATCGTGGAGCGCGAGCTTCAGGGTTGGATCTGAAGCCGACAGCTGCGCACCAACCCTGCATCCTGAGACGGTCGCGCAGCGACCGTCTCGCAGGAGAGTCCAGAGTGCACTGGATCCTCTTTCGAGACGCAGCCTGCGGCTGCTCCTCAAGATGAGGTCTTTTGGGACACAGGCCGGGTTTTTGGGATGACTTCGGTCCTACTAGGCGGCCTCTTCGCTTTCGGCTAGCTTAGGCCCCTGCAACTCCGTTGCTGGGGGTCTGAATGCTGTTTGGTGGTTTCGATATCTTCGTGATCGTTCTTGTTCTCGTCGTCGTGGTGACGATCGCAATGGGGGTGAGAACGGTGCCGCAGGGCTATGCCTATACGGTTGAGCGCTTCGGGCGCTATTCGCGCACGCTGACTCCCGGCCTTGCTTTGATCGTTCCTTACATTGACCAGATCGGGAAGAAAGTGAATGTCATGGAGCAGGTGCTCGACATCCCGAGCCAGGAGGCCTTTACCCGTGACAATGCTGGCGTCACCATCGATGCCGCTGCTTTTTACCAGGTGCTCGATCCGGCTCGTGCCTCCTACGAGGTCTCGGACCTCAGCCAAGCACTCCTGGTTTTGACCATGACCAATATCCGCACGGTGGTCGGTTCCATGGATCTCGATCAGCTTCTCTCACATCGCGACGAGATCAACGAACGTCTTCTGCGCGTGATGGATGCAGCGGCTTCGCCTTGGGGCGCGAAGGTCACCCGTGTCGAGATCAAGGATATTCTCCCGCCGCAGGATCTTGCCGGCGCCATGGCGCGGCAGATGAAGGCTGAGCGCGAGAAGCGTGCCGCCGTGCTCGAGGCCGAAGGCTTGCGGCAGGCGGAAATCTTGCGCGCCGAAGGCGAAAAGCAATCGCAGATCCTGTCGGCCGAGGGGCGCAAGGAAGCAGCCTTCCGCGATGCCGAAGCGCGGGAGCGCTTGGCCGAAGCCGAAGCGAAGGCTACCGCCATGGTAAGCGATGCAATCACGCGCGGCGATCTTGCCGCCGCCAACTTTATCGTGGCGGAAAAATACATCGATGCCATCCGCAGCCTCGCGACGGCTCCTAACCAGAAGGTCGTGATCGTGCCCATCGAAGCAGCGGGCCTTGCCGGCACGCTCGGCGGCATCGCGGAGCTTACAAAATCCGTATTCGGTGGCGATGGCAACGCGGCTGCTTCGAAGGCTATACGCAGCGTGCCGGCCGTCACGAAGGGAGCGGAGCGCTCATGATCCGCGATGCATTCGTCAGCCTTGGAGCCTGGAGCTGGATCATTCTCGGCCTCGTGCTGATCGGCATCGAGTTGCTGGCGCCCGGCATTTTCTTTCTATGGCTCGGGCTCGCCGCCATTGCGACGGGCCTGCTCGATGCGGCGCTCGATCTCTCCTGGCAGACAGGCTTTATCGTTTTTGCTTTGCTTGCCGTCGCGGCGGTGGTGCTGGGACGGTTTGTGACCCGCTCGAAGGGGCAGTCCCAGCAGGCGGAGCCTTACCTCAATCAGCGTGGGCAAGCCCTCGTTGGCCAAGTGTTCACGTTGGAAACGTCGATCAAGGATGGGGAAGGGCGCATTCGGGTCGGCGACAGCTCATGGCGCGTCACGGGTGCCGACCGCTTCAGGGGGGCCAAGGTCCGCGTCGTGCGCATCGAAGGCTCGACGCTTGTCGTGGACGATCCTTAAAAGCCTTGGAGGCAAAGCAGGCATGACCTTGAAGCTCTATGCGCATCCCTTCTCGTCCTACTGCCAGAAGGTTCTCATCGCGCTCTATGAGAACCACATTCCCTTCGAATTCCGTATGCTCGGCGATGAGCCGGCGAATGCCGAACTGGCGTCTCTCTGGCCCATCAGGCGGTTTCCGGTTCTGGTTGATGGCAAGCACACAGTGGTCGAGGCAAGCATCATCATCGAACATCTCGGGCTCTCTTATGCCGGACCCGTGAAGCTCGTTCCCGACGATTCGCGCGCGGCTCTCGACGTGCGGATGATGGACCGCTTTTTCGATAATTACGTCATGACGCCGATGCAGAAGATCGTGCTCGATTGCATCCGGGCGGAGACGGATCGCGATTCTCACGGCGTTACCGAAGCAAGGCGTATGCTCGACACGGCCTATGCATGGCTCGATTTTGCGATGACTGATCGTAAGTGGGCGGCAGGTGATGCCTTCAGCATGGCGGATTGTGCGGCCGCCCCATCGTTGTTCTATGCGGATTGGGCTCACCCCATAGGCGCAGAGCATGCCAACGTGCATGCCTATCGCAAACGACTGCTCGCCCGTCCGTCATTTGCGAGAGCGGTCGACGAGGCTCGGCCTTATCGTCAGCTCTTTCCGCTCGGGGATCCCGGTCGCGACTGACGCCAAGAGACTTAAGCAGCGCCCGCGCGCAGCAGGTCGAGATAATGCACAAGACCGATGGGCTTGTTGTTCTCGACCACAATCAGCGCCGTGATGCGCGCGGTCTCTTCGATCTCGAGCGCAGTGGCCAGGAGCGCATCCGGTGCGATGGTGCGCGGCGTGCGGGTCATGATCGCGGTGACCGGCAAGGTGCCGAGATCGGGACGCAGATTGCGACGCAAATCGCCGTCGGTGACGATGCCGGCGAGCGTGCCGTCCGCATTCACCACGATCACCGAGCCGAAGCCCTTGCGGCCAATCTCCTCGATGGCCTGATCCATCCGCGCATCAACGCCGACGGTCGGCAGTCGCTCGTCCTTGTGCATGATGTCGCGCACCAGTTTGAGGCGCGCGCCGAGCTTGCCGCCCGGATGGAACACGCGGAAATGCTCCGCCGTGAAGCCACGTTTTTCGAGCAACGCAATGGCGAGCGCATCGCCCAAAGCGAGCTGAATGGTCGTCGAGGTGGTCGGCGCGAGCCCATTGGGGCAGGCTTCCTTGGCCTTGGGCAGCGCCAGGCAGATGTCGGCGGCCTGCCCCAGGGTCGAGCCTGCATTCGAGGTAAAGGCGATCAACGGCACCCGGAAACGCTTGGCGTAACCAATGATGTCGGCCAGTTCCGTCGTCTCGCCGGACCAGGACAGCGCCAGAATCACGTCCTCCGCCTGCACCATGCCGAGATCGCCGTGGCTGGCTTCGGCGGGGTGAACGTAATGGGCGGGAGTGCCGGTGGATGCGAAGGTGGCGGCGATCTTGCGGCCCACATGGCCGGACTTGCCCATGCCGGTCACGATCACCCGGCCCTTGGCGGCGGCAATCGTCTCGACGGCACCAGTGAAGAGGGGGCCGAGCCCGTTGCCGATGGCGTTCATCAGGATGGTCAGGCCCTCGCGCTCGGTTTCGAGCGTGCGGAGGGCCGAGGTAACGGCCTGGTCGGGCGAAGCGGATTGGGTCTGTGCAAGTGCCATGGCCGCCCGTCTAGCATATCGGGGCGGCCATAGGTAACCCTGAAACCTGATTACTTTTGGCGCAGGAAGGCTTCCAGCTCCTCGCGGAAGGCGGAGCCCAGATCCTCGCGCTCAAGGGCATAGGCCACGTTGGCCATGAGGAAGCCGATCTTCGAACCCGTATCGTAGGTCTTGCCCTCGTACTTCATGCCGAAGAACCTCTGCTCCTTCATCAGGCGGATCATCGAGTCGGTCAGCTGGATCTCGTTGCCTGCGCCGCGCTCCTGAGTGGAGAGCAGGTCGAAGATCTCAGGCTGCAGGATGTAACGGCCGGAGATGATGTAGTTCGAGGGAGCCGTGCCCTTCGGGGGCTTTTCCACCATGCCTGTGATCTCGAAGGTCTGGCCGAATTCCTGACCCACCGAGACGATGCCGTATTGATGGGTCTGGTCGTCCGGCACCTGTTCCACGGCGATGATGTTGCCGCCATGCTTTTCGTAGGCCGCGATCATCTGCTCCATGGAACCGCGGCTGAGCATATCCGGCAGAATGACCGCGAAGGGCTCGTCGCCCACGAGCTCACGGGCGCACCACAGCGCATGGCCCAGGCCCAGCGGCTCCTGCTGGCGGGTAAAGCTCGTTTGGCCGGCCTGAGGCTGGTCCTTGGCCAGAAGCTCCAGCTCCTTCGTCTTGCCGCGCGCCTCAAGGGTCCGATTCAGCTCATAGGCGATGTCGAAATGATCCTCGATCACGGCCTTGTTGCGGCCTGTGACGAAGATGAAATGCTCGATTCCGGCGGCCCGGGCCTCATCCACCACATGCTGCACCACGGGGCGGTCCACCACGCACAGCATCTCCTTCGGCACTGCCTTGGTTGCAGGAAGGAAACGGGTGCCGAGACCGGCAACAGGAAGAACTGCTTTGCGAATGCGCTTCATCGATTGAGCCATGGTTGAGCAGGAAGAGGGGGACAATCTAAGGCAGGACAAGGAAAAGAAAACCGCTCACTGTCAAGCTTGAGGTACCTATAACACCGAATGGCCTAATCTCTGCACCGGTGTCGCATCGTTATGGAGCCCTGGACCTGAATTGAAGCTGAAGCGTTTGGGTTAAGCTGCCCATTGGGGCATTGGAGGATGAAAATGGCGGTACTGGTCACGGGCGGAGCAGGTTATATCGGAAGCCACATGGTGCTCGAGCTTCTGGATGCGGGCGAGCAGGTGGTGGTTCTCGATAACCTGTCCACCGGTTTCCGCTGGGCCGTCCCTTCCGAGGCCACTCTCGTCGTGGGCGACGTGGGCGATCAGGCCTTGGTGACCAGGGTCATCGAGGAGCACGGAATCGACAGCGTCATGCATTTCGCAGCCCGGATCGTGGTGCCGGAATCGGTCACCGACCCGCTGGGCTATTACTTCAACAACACCGTCAAGACGCGCGCGCTCATCGAGACGGCCGTCCAGACGGGGATCAAGAACTTCGTCTTCTCCTCGACGGCCGCCGTCTACGGCAATGCCGAAGCTCCGCTTTTGACCGAGGACATGCCCTTAGTCCCAATCAATCCTTACGGACGCAGCAAGCTCATGAGCGAGTGGATGCTCCAGGACGCCCACGCGGCCCATGGCCTTCGCTATGCCATTCTGCGCTATTTCAACGTCGCCGGCGCAGACCCCAAGAGCCGCTCGGGCCAATCGACACCTCAGGCCACCCACCTCATCAAGGTGGCGGCTCAGGCGGCCCTCGGCCAACGCCCCTGTCTCGACGTGTTCGGCACGGATTACGCGACGCCCGACGGCACCTGCGTACGCGACTACATCCAGGTGAACGATCTCGCCCGTGCCCACCTCGTGGCCCTGAAGTCCCTGCGCGAGGGTGGCGACTGCGCGGTTCTGAATTGCGGCTATGGCCACGGCGCTTCTGTTCTGGAAGTTGTGGACGTGGTCAAACGAGTTTCCGGCGTCGATTTCGAGGTGCGCTTGAGCCCGCGGCGCCCAGGCGATCCGGCTCAGCTCGTGGCCAAGGTCGACAAGATCCGCGGTCTCGGCTGGCAGCCACAGCATGATAACCTACAGGAAATAGTCGATCAGGCCCTGCGCTGGGAGCGCACTCTGGCGGAGCGGAAGGTCGCATAAGGACTACCTATAAGGCTAGCTATCAACCGGCTGTTAACTCTCTTAGTGTCGCAATGGCAGGGTTCCTTCCGCCCTGTCTCCGTGAGCGACCTTCATGCCCTTGCCGCTTTTCTCGGTGCGCCGCTTCTGCGGAGCCCTCCTTCTCGGTCTGAGCGTCACCAGTGGTATGGAGGGATGGACTCGCCCCGCACAGGCGCAGGAGGTCTCCGAGGATGGGTTCCAGCGCTTCGTGCAGAGCCTGTGGCCGGCGGCCAAGGCGCGCGGCATCTCGCGCGCTACCTTCGACGAGGCCTTCCGGGGCGTTCAGCCCGACCCCAAGATCATTGCGCTCACCAAGAAGCAATCCGAGTTCGTCCGCCCGATCTGGGATTATATCAACGGCTCCATCTCGGCTCAGCGCCTGCAGCGAGGCCGTGAGATGAATGCCGAATGGTCGAAGACCCTGGCGGCTATCGAGAAGGCCTACGGGGTCCCGCGCTCCGTGGTGCTCGGCGTCTGGGGCATGGAGACCAATTTCGGTAGCTTCACCGGCTCGATCTATGCGGTGCGGGCGCTCGCGACGCTGGCCTATACCGGCTATCGGGGCGACTTCTTCAAGGAGGAGCTGCTTATTGCGCTCCAGATCCTGAACCGGGAGCATATCGGCCGGGACAAGATGCTGGGCTCCTGGGCCGGCGCCATGGGCCAGACACAGTTCATGCCTTCGAGCTTCATGAAATATGCCGTGGACGGCAACCGGGACGGGGTGCGCGACATCTGGTCATCGGTGCCCGATGCTATGGCCTCCACCGCCAATTACCTACGCGAGCAAGGCTGGGAGCCGGGGCTGCCCTGGGGCTTCGAAGTCAAGCTGCCGCAGGGCTTCGACTTCCGTCATCTGAGGCAGAACTTCGCCCATTGGCAGGCCCTGGGAGTTCGCCGGCTCGATGGCAAGGCCATGCCGCGATCAGGCGAGGCGACTCTGTTCCTGCCGGGTGGGGCGAACGGCCCGGCCTTCCTGGTCACCAGCAATTACGACGTGATCAAGACCTACAACTCGTCCGATGCCTACGCCATGGGCGTGGCGCATTTGGGCGACCGGATCATGGGCGGCCTGCCGATCCAGGGGGCATGGCCCAAGGACCAGCCCATGCTCGGCAAGGATGAGCGCCAGGAATTGCAGCAACGCTTGGCCCGGCTCGGCTTCTACGAGGGCGATCCGGACGGCAAATTCGGGTCCAAGACCCGGGAGGCCGTGCGGAACTTCCAGCTCCGGCGTGGCTTGATTCCCGACGGCTATGCCGATTACGCGGTCTTGCGCGAATTGCGCACTGCCCGCTGACAGGTCCGGGGAAGGCTCTATAACAGGGTGGACCGGACCGAAGTGGAACCACCCATGCGTTTGCTGACGATCCTTCGCCTCATGACTTTAAGCCTGCTTCTCGCCTTGGGGAGCGGGGCTTCGGTCATGGCGCAGGGCTACTACTATCAGCAGCCGCCGGCGCAGCCGGGTTATCGTGATCCTCGCGCCTACCCACCCGGCTATTATCCCGGCAAACTCGTGCAACCGGCCCAGCCTCAGCAAGGCTTCAGCCTGCGCCGTTTCTTCGGCGTTCCGGATGATCCGCCTCCGCCTGCGCGCCAGCCCGTCGCCAAGCCGCGCAAGGCGGCTCCCCCGCCAGCTGCTGTCGCACGCCCTGAAAAGCCTAAAATCAACCCCACCAACCATGTGGTGGTCTTCGGCGACTCGCTCGCCGAGTTCGCACGCCAAGGTCTCGACACGGTCTATGCCGAAAACCAGGATGTGGCCATCGCGGGTAAGATCCGGGGTGGCAGTAATCTCGTGCGCAGCGACTCGGCGGAATGGCCAAATTACATCAAGTCGACCCTCGATTCCGGACAGAAAGCGACACTCGCCGTCGTCATGCTGGGCTTGAGCGACCGCCAAGCCCTGCAGGAGGGCGAGGACAGGATCGATCTTCTCTCCGACCGCTGGAAGGAGATCTACACGAAGCGTGTCGATGCCATTCTGGATACCTTCAAGGAACGCAACATCCCCGTGGTCTGGATCGGCCTGCCACCGATGAAGAGCAGCAGGCTCTCCGAGGATCTCATGGCCATGAACGAGATCTACCGCGAAAGCGTGCAGCGTCATGGCGGAGCTTACGTGGATATCTTCCCCGGCTTCGTGGACGACGAGAACCGCTACACCTCCTTCGGCCCCGACGTCGATGGCGAGCCCGCGCGGCTTCGCACCGATGACGGCGTATCCTTCACCAAGACAGGCGCGCGCAAGGTCGCCCACTTCGCCGATGTGGAGATCAAAAAGATCCTGGAATCGATCCGCATCGGCGCGCCGGTTGCGGCAGCCCCCGCGGATGGCCAACCTGTCACGAACATCGAAGCGGCCATTCCCGCACCGCCTGATCCTGCCGTTCCAGTTGCGCTTCCCGCCAAGCCGCTCGTCGGTCCCGTGCTGCCGCTGACGCGTCAGGATGTGGCGCCTGGCGGAAAGTTGGTCTCCGGCGCACCGAAGCTCAACGGTGACAACGCTTATCCCGTGCAGCGCGCCCTGCGCACCGGTATCGCGCCAAGCTCCCGCCCCGGACGCGCGGACGATTTCCGCTGGCCGCGAAGTTACTCGTCATCAGAATGAAGAAGGCAGCCTGATCCGGTGGATCGGCCGCCTTTCTATTTGCCAAAGCCGGGCGATCAGACCGGCAGGTTGCTCTCGCCCGTCAGGTAGGTGTCGATCGCACGCGCTGCTTGGCGGCCTTCGCGGATCGCCCACACTACGAGGGACTGACCGCGGCGCATGTCGCCAGCCACAAAGACCTTGTCGTTCGAGGTCCTGTAGCTCTTGTCGTCGGCGACCACGTTGCCGCGCCGATCGATCGTGACGCCGGACTGCTCGAGCAGGCCTTCCTTCACGGAGCCTGCAAAGCCAATGGCGATGAAGACGAGATCGGCCTTGAGCACGAACTCGGTGCCCGGAATGGGCTGGCGCTTCTCGTCGACGCGCGCGCATTGCACGCCGGTCACCTGACCCTTCTTGCCTTGGATGCCGAGGGTTGCTGCCTGGAACTCGCGCTCGGCGCCTTCGGCTTGGCTAGAGGAGGTGCGCATCTTCGTCGGCCAATAGGGCCACACAGTCAGCTTGTCCTCACGCTCCGGAGGCTTGGGGCGAATGTCGAGCTGCGTCACGGAGAGCGCGCCCTGACGGAACGCGGTGCCGACGCAGTCGGACGCCGTGTCGCCGCCGCCGATGACGACGACGTGCTTGCCATTCGCAAGGACCGGTTCTGCCGTCACCTCTTCACCGCCGACGCGCTGGTTCGACTGAGTGAGATACGGCATCGCATAATGCACGCCCCTCAGGTCCTGGCCCGGCAGTTTCGGATTGCGCGGATCTTCCGCGCCACCGGCGAAAAGCACCGCATCATACTCATTGTGGAGCGAGGCGAAGCTGCGATCCACGCCGATGTTGACGCCGCAATGGAAGATGACGCCTTCGGCCTCCATCTGCTTCACGCGACGGTCGATGTGGTACTTCTCCATCTTGAAGTCCGGAATGCCGTAGCGCAACAGTCCGCCGGGCTTTGCTTGGCGCTCGAATACATGCACCTCATGGCCTGCGCGCGCGAGCTGCTGTGCAGCCGCGAGACCCGCAGGGCCGGAGCCGATGATGGCAACACGCTTGCCCGTCGAGATCTCGGCAGGCTCGGGCTTGATGAAGCCCATCTCCCATGCCTTGTCGGCGATGGCCTGCTCGATCGTCTTGATGGCGACCGGCTGGTTTTCGAGGTTGAGCGTGCATGCCTCCTCGCAGGGAGCAGGGCAGATGCGGCCCGTGAACTCGGGAAAGTTGTTGGTGGTGTGGAGGTTGCGCGCAGCCTCCTCCCAATCGTTCTGCCAGACCAGATCGTTCCAATCGGGAATCTGGTTGTGCACCGGACAGCCCGTCGGACCGTGGCAGAAGGGAATGCCGCAATCCATGCAGCGCCCCGCCTGCTTCTTCAGATCGTTGTCGTCGAGCGGCAGCGTGAACTCGCGAAAGTGTCGCACGCGCTCACCGGCGAGCTGATACTTCTGCTCCTGCCGATCGTATTCGAGAAAGCCTGTGACCTTACCCATCGGTTTGCCCCTTAATCCTTATTCCGCTGCCTGCAGGTTCCGGAGACGATCCATCTCCTGGAGCGCGCGACGGTATTCAACCGGCATCACCTTCACGAACCTGGTGCGGAAGGTCGTCCAGTTGTCGAGGATCTCCTTCGCACGGGCCGAGCCCGTATAGGTGTGGTGATTGGTAATCAGCTGCATCAGACGCTCTTCGTCAGGGCCGGACATGTTGGCCATGATGTCGATGCGGCCCTTCGTCTCCAGGTCGCCGCCGTGATGGTGGAGACGACGCATCAGGTCCTCCTCCTCCTCGACGGGTTCGAGATCGACCATGGAGAGATTGCAGCGCTTGGAGAACGTGCCGTCCTCATCGAGCACATAGGCGATACCGCCCGACATGCCCGCGGCGAAGTTGCGGCCCGTCTGACCGAGCACGACCACGAGGCCGCCGGTCATGTATTCGCAGCCATGATCGCCCGTGCCCTCCACCACCGCGATGGCGCCGGAGTTGCGCACGGCGAAACGCTCGCCTGCCACGCCGCGGAAGTAGGCCTCGCCGGCGATCGCACCATACATCACGGTGTTGCCGACGATGATCGAGCGCTCAGGCACGGCCTTGGTGTCGGGCGACGGCTTGATGATCAGCTTGCCGCCGGACAGGCCCTTGCCGACATAGTCGTTTGCAACGCCTTCCAGGTTCAGCGTCACGCCGGCCGCCAGCCATGCACCGAAGCTCTGGCCTGCCGTGCCCTTCAGGTTCACGGTGATCGTGTCGTCGGGAAGGCCCTCGTGGCCGTAGCGCTTGGCGACTTCGCCGGAGAGCATCGCGCCCGCCGAACGGTCGGAGCTGCGGATAATCGCCTCGATCGCGACGGCCTCGCCCTTTTCGAGAGCAGGACCAGCCTGCGCGATGAACTCGCGGTCGAGCACGTTCGCGATGGGATGAACCTGACGCTCCTGGTGACGGATTGCGACGGATGCTGGCACCTCCGGCTTGTGGAAGAGCTTCGTGAAGTCGAGGCCCTTCGCCTTCCAGTGGTTGATGGCCGCGTTCTTGTCGAGCAGGTCGGACTGGCCGATCATCTCGTCAAGCGTGGTGAAGCCCATCTCCGCCATCAGCTCGCGCACTTCCTCGGCAACGAAGAAGAAATAGTTGATGACGTGCTCGGGGAGACCCTTGAAGCGCTTGCGCAGCACCGGATCCTGCGTGGCGACGCCGACCGGGCAGGTGTTCAGGTGGCACTTGCGCATCATGATGCAGCCAGCAGCGATCAGCGGCGCGGTCGAGAAGCCGTACTCGTCGGCACCAAGCAGCGCCGCGATCACCACGTCACGGCCGGTGCGCAGGCCGCCATCGGCCTGCAGGGCCACGCGGCCGCGCAGACGGTTGAGCACGAGGGTCTGCTGCGTCTCGGCCAAGCCGATTTCCCACGGCGAGCCCGCATGCTTGAGCGAGGTGAGCGGGGACGCACCCGTGCCGCCCTCGAAGCCCGAGATCGTGATGTGATCGGCGCGAGCCTTGGCAACGCCCGCTGCCACGGTACCGACGCCGACTTCCGCGACGAGCTTCACGGAGACATCCGCTGCCGGGTTCACGTTCTTCAGGTCGAAGATCAGCTGAGCGAGATCCTCGATCGAGTAGATGTCATGGTGCGGCGGCGGGGAGATGAGGCCCACGCCCGGAGTCGAGTGACGCACGCGGGCGATCTTCACGTCGACCTTGTGACCGGGGAGCTGACCGCCTTCGCCGGGCTTCGCGCCCTGCGCGACCTTGATCTGCATCATGTCCGCGTTGACGAGATATTCCGTCGTTACGCCGAAGCGGCCGGACGCCACCTGCTTGATCGCGGAACGCTTGGAACGTCCATCGGGCAGCAGCTTGAAGCGTTCCGGCTCCTCGCCACCTTCACCAGTGTTGGACTTGCCGCCGATGGCATTCATGGCAAGCGCGAGAGTCTCGTGCGCTTCCTTCGAGATTGAACCGAAGGACATGGCGCCCGTGGAGAAGCGCTTCACGATCTCCTGTGCAGGCTCGACGTCGCTCAGCGGCACCGGCGCGCGGCCCGTCTCCTCTGCTTTCTTGATGCGGAAGAGACCACGGATGGTCTTGAACTCGTTGTCCTGCTCGTTCACGAGGCGCGCAAATTCGCGATAACGCTCCTGCGCGTTGAGGCGAACGGCGTGCTGGAGCGTGGCCACCGTGTCCGGGTTCCAGGCATGCACTTCGCCACGCTGACGGAAGGCGTATTCGCCGCCGACATCGAGCGCGTTGCGGTAGATCGGCGCATCGCCGAAGGCGTCGCGGTGACGACGCACGTTCTCTTCCGCGATCTCGTTCATCCCGACGCCCTCGATGGAGGTCGCGGTGCCGAAGAAGTCGCGCGCCACGAAGTCGGAGCGCAGGCCAACCGCGTCGAAGATCTGCGCGCCGCAATAGGATTGATAAGTGGAGATGCCCATCTTGGACATCACCTTCAGAAGGCCCTTGCCGATGGACTTGATATAGCGCTTGATCGCCTCGTCCGCGTCCACCTCTTCCGGCAGTTCGCCCTTGGCAAGCATGTCGGCGATGGTGTCGAAGGCAAGATAAGGATTGATCGCCTCCGCACCATAGCCGGCCAAGCAAGCGAAGTGATGGATCTCGCGCGGCTCGCCGGACTCGACCACGAGGCCGACCGAAGTCCGCAGGCCCTTGCGGATCAGGTAGTTGTGCACCGCAGCCGTCGCGAGGAGCGTCGGAATCGGAATGCGGTCCGGACCCACCATGCGGTCGGACAGGATGATGATGTTGTAGCCGCCATGGACCGCTGCTTCCGCACGGTCGCAGAGACGGTCGAGCGCACCGTCGAGAGCGGAAGCGCCGAGCTCCGACGGATAGGTGATGTCGAGCGTCTTCGTGTCGAAGCGATCCTCGAAATGGCCGATGCAGCGGATCTTCTCCAGATCCTCGTTGGTGAGGATCGGCTGGCGAACTTCCAATCGCTTGCGGCGCGAGGTGCCTTCGAGGTCGAGGATGTTCGGACGCGGACCGATGAACGACACAAGGCTCATGACGAGCTCCTCGCGGATCGGATCGATCGGCGGGTTCGTCACCTGCGCAAAGTTCTGCTTGAAGTAAGTGTAGAGCAGCTTCGGCTTGTCGGAGAGCGCGGAGATCGGCGTGTCGGTGCCCATGGAGCCGACCGCTTCCTGGCCCGTCACGGCCATCGGCTGCATGAGAAGCTTCAGGTCTTCGGCGGTGTAGCCGAAGGCCTGCTGGCGATCGAGCAGCGACACGTCGGTGCGCGATTCACGAGCCTGCACGGGCTTCAGATCTTCCAGCACGATCTGCGTGCGCTTCAGCCACTCCTTGTAGGGATGTGCATTGGAGAGCTGCCGCTTGATCTCGTCGTCGGAGATGATGCGGCCTTCCTCGAGATCGATGAGGAGCATCTTGCCTGGCTGCAGACGCCACTTCTCGACGATCTTCTCTTCCGGAATCGGCAGCACGCCCATCTCGGAGGCGAGCACCACGAGGCCGTCATCGGTCACGAGATAGCGCGCGGGGCGAAGGCCGTTGCGGTCGAGCGTCGCGCCGATCTGCTTGCCGTCGGTGAAGCATACGGCGGCGGGGCCGTCCCACGGCTCCATGAGGGCAGCGTGATATTCATAGAACGCGCGGCGATCGTCGTTCATGAGCGGGTTGCCGGCCCATGCTTCCGGGATCAGCATCATCATGGCGTGCGACAGCGAGTAGCCGCCGCGCACCAGGAACTCGAGCGCGTTGTCGAAGCAGGCGGTGTCGGACTGGCCTTCGTAGGAGATGGGCCAGAGCTTCGAGATGTCGTTGCCGAAGAGCTCGGAATCGACGGACGCCTGACGCGCCGCCATCCAGTTCACATTGCCGCGCAGCGTGTTGATCTCGCCGTTATGCGCGACCATGCGATAGGGGTGCGCGAGCTGCCAGGTGGGGAAGGTGTTGGTGGCGAAGCGCTGGTGCACAAGAGCGATGGCGCTCTCGAAGCGCGGATCCTGTAGGTCGAGGTAGTAGTCGCGCAGCTGCGTGACGAGCACCATGCCCTTGTAGACGATGGTGCGCGAGGACAGGCTCACCGGGTAGTAGCCGGCGGTGCGCTCGTCCTTCATGTCGTAGACGGCGTTGGAGATCACCTTGCGGGCGAGGAACAGGCGACGCTCGAAGGTCTCCTGGTCGTCCATGCCCTTGCCCTTGCCGATGAATATCTGGCGGTGCAGGGGCTCGGTGGCCTTCACGCTCTCGCCGAGATCGCTCGAGTCGACCGGCACCTCGCGCCAGCCCAGCACCTGCAGACCCTCATCGGCGATCGCCTTGGAGACGATCTCTTCGACGAGCTTGAAGCCTTCGGGGTTGCGCGGCATGAACAGATGGCCGACGCCGTACTGGCCTTCCTCAGGCAGCCAGATGCCGACCTTGGCGCATTCGGCCGCAAAGAACTTGTGCGGGATCTGAACCAGGATGCCGCAGCCGTCGCCCATCTTCGGGTCCGCGCCCACTGCGCCGCGATGGTCGAGGTTGTGCAGGATCGACAGGCCCTGCTCGACGATGTCGTGCGACTTGCGGTTCTTCATGTCGGCGATGAAGCCAACGCCGCAGGAATCCTGCTCGTTGGAGGGATCGTAGAGGCCTTGAGCCGGGGGCAGGCCCGGATCGCGCACAGACCTCACATCCGTTTTGGCGGCCGTGCGGCTCGAGACTTTCACTCCAGGGCTCTTCATCGGCACGTCGCTCATATCAGATCCTCACATCCGAACACGTCTAAGACTTTTCGAGGCGGTTTTCGGGCCGCCGGATGAGGGGATCGTCCGGAGTGCCCGCCGCTTCAGGGTTGTCGAGGGTTGGGTCCGGCAGGGGAGCCCGCACCTCGCGGGCACCTTTGGGCTGTCTTCAGCCCAGAGTCGCCCGTTCCGCCCACGTTTTGCGGGCGGCTTTCGTGGTATCTCGTTTCGTTCGCGTCTGGCGAAGCATCAAGAAAACCTCAGGGCGAAGAAAGGGTGCAGGCACCCTAAAAGGGACAGCATCACTGTCCTAATGTGGGCAAAGTGCCAGAGTTCATGGCACCGCACAAGAGGGTTTAGAAAAATTTTAGACAAAAGTTACAAGTCGCCGACTCGGAATGTAACAAAAGCAATTCTTCCCAAGCCCGAAACGAAAGTCTTCTCCGATGGGTCAACCATCTTGACATGTCTGCTCCTGTAGGGAGGCTGGGCCCCTTCGAGGAGATGTTTATGAATTTCGCAAGCGACAACATCGTGGGCGCCAGTGCTCCGGTGCTCCAAGCCCTTAGCAGTGCCAATGCCGGGGCCATGGCGGCCTATGGGGGCGACGAGATCACCAAGCGGGTGAAAGCGCGCTTCACCGAGATCTTCGAGCGGGAGGTCTCGGTGTTCTTCGTCACCACGGGCACCGCCGCCAATGCTTTGGCGCTCTCGTCCGCCGTGCCGCCCTACGGCCTGTGCGTCTGTCATCGGGAGGCGCATATCATCGACGATGAATGCGGCGCGCCGGAATTCTTCATGCATGGGGCAAAGCTGGCAGGTCTCCCGGGTGTCGGGGCCAAACTCACGGCCGAGGGCGTCTCGGCTTATCTCGAGAGCCTGCCGAAGGCCGTGAAGCAGATGCCGCCCAAGGCCCTGTCGATCTCGCAAGTGTCCGAATGCGGCTTGGTCTACGGTCTCGACGAACTCAAAGCGCTCGGCCAGATGTGCCGCGAGCATGGCTTGGCCTTCCACATGGACGGAGCGCGCTTTGCCAATGCCCTTGTGTCGCTCGGCTGCACCCCCGCCGAGATGACCTGGAAGCAGGGCGTGGACATCCTCTCCTTCGGCGGCACGAAGAACGGCTGCCTCATGGCCGAGGCTATCGTGGTGTTCAAGCCGGAACTTGCCGAGGCGCTCGACTATCGGGCTAAGCGCGCGGGCCAGATCATCTCCAAGGGCCGCCTGATCTCCGCGCAGTTCGAAGGCTATTTCGCGGACGATCACTGGTGCGCCAATGCCCGCCACGCCAACAGGCTGGCAAAGCTCCTCTCGGACGGGCTCACCCAGCTTCCCGGCGTGCGCCTCGCCTGGGAGACGCAAGCCAACGAGGTCTTTCCCATCATTCCGGCTGCCATGGACAAG
This sequence comes from Microvirga vignae, assembly GCF_001017175.1. Classification (GTDB taxonomy): domain Bacteria; phylum Pseudomonadota; class Alphaproteobacteria; order Rhizobiales; family Beijerinckiaceae; genus Microvirga; species Microvirga vignae. The sequence continues at coordinate 43,698 of NZ_LCYG01000086.1, forward strand.
GCCTTGAGGAATGCTGGCGTTCTCTACCATCCCTGGACGGAGCTGAGCCTGCCTGAGGCTGAGAAGGTCGGCCCGGATGAGGCATTGATCCGCCTTGTGGTGTCCTTCGCGACAAGGGAGGAGGATGTGCACAAGGTGCTCGATATCGCCCGCTCGGTGGCGTCCCGGCAGGCGGCGGAGTGAGATTGCCCTAACCCTGCCGCATTCACCCGCGATGTCTCGCCCCACGAGACCTCGCCAACGGGGTGCACCTCCAGCCCCGGCGGGACAACCAGGACCAGGTTTCAAAAACAAGAAAAGCGCCCCGGGCCAACCGGGGCGCTCTTTCATTTCAGGGTCTCAAGAAGGGCTTAGGCGGCCTGCTTGGTCTGAACGGCCTGGGCGCCATTGGAAGAAATCGGAATGAGCTTCGGCTTCTTGGCCTCGGGCGTCTCGCGCACGAGATCGATGTGGAGAAGACCGTTCTCGAGGGCAGCACCCGTCACCTGGACGCCGTCGGCCAGCTGGAAGCGCCGGTCGAAGCTGCGCGCCGCGATGCCCTGATGGAGCACGGCGGCCTTGCGCTCCTCGTTGGGCTTGCGATCGCCGCGCACGGAGAGGGTGTTTTCCTTCACCTCGATGGTGAGGTCCTTGTCGGTAAAGCCGGCAACCGCGATCGAGATGCGATAGGCATTCTCGCCGGTGCGCTCAATGTTGTAGGGCGGGTAGCTCGGAGCCGCGTCGACGCCAACCATCTGATCGAGCATCGAGAACAGGCGGTCGAAACCGACCGTATTGCGGTACAGGGGAGCAAGATCGAACTGTCGCATGGCATATCCTCCATCAGAAGCAACATGCATTTGTTGAAGATCCACCTTCATGAGGCTGGATCCAGGGTTCGTGACGCCAACTGGCCGCCACGACCTCCATGTGGGAATAGATGCGGCTGCTTTCAAGAGGCTCGCCCTCTGAGGGGAAAGCGCCCTATAAAGAAGATGACAGCCTTGCCATGAGACCTGCCGTGGAATTCTTCCCCACCCCCGATAATCCTGTTCCCGGCGCGCCGGTGCTCACCAGCATCACCACCGCCGACGGCGTTTCCCTCCGTGTTGCCTATTGGATGGCCGAAACAGACCAGCCCAAGGGCACGGTCTGCGTGCTGCACGGCCGGGCGGAGTTCATCGAGAAGTATTTCGAGACGGTGAGCGATCTTCTGAAGCGCGGCTTTGCGGTGGTGACGTTCGACTGGCGCGGGCAGGGGCTCTCGGGCCGTCAGGTGAAGAACCCCCGCAAGGGCCACGTGCGGCGCTTTGCCGATTACCGGCTCGACCTCGAGGCCGTGCGCGACCAGATCCTGATCCCGCATATGCCGCAGCCCCATTTCGCGCTCGCCCATTCCATGGGAGGGGCCATTGCGCTCAACGAGGCCCATGAGGGCTGGCTCCCCTTCCGCCGGCTCGTGACCACGACACCGATGATCGCGCTTTCCATCATCAAGAATACGCGCTCGGTGGCCTTCCTTGCAGCGGTCTTGCGGTGCCTCGGGCTCGGCAAGATGTTCGTTCCCGGTGGTGGTGAAACATCAATCTCCACCATGCCGTTCAAGGGTAATCGCCTCACGAGCGATCCGGCGCGCTACTCTCGCAATGCCGATGCCGCCACGGCTATCGGGCCCGGTGCCATCGGCGCGCCGACGGTGGCCTGGCTCGATTCCGCTTTCCGCTTCATGAGGTGCTTCACCGCGCCGAATTATGCGCTGAAGATCCGCCTGCCCACGCTCATCATTGCAGCAGGCGAAGATCCGGTCTGCGCGACGCCTGCGACGGAGCGCTTCGCCGCCCGCCTCAAGGCCGGACACGCCATCGTCATCCCCGGCGCGCGACATGAGATCCTGATGGAGCGCGACGAGATCCGCGAGCAGTTCTGGGCCGCGTTCGATGCCTTCATTCCGGGAACGCCCGATCCGGTATTTGAGCAGCAGGCCGGCTTGGTCGCGCTGGCGCATCGTGCGGACCCGAGGGGCCGCGCCAGCGAAAAGTGGCCCCGGTTTGCCGCGCCCAGCGATGCGCCGCTTGAAAAGGAGAGCATTGGATCGATCCCAAAAGTGGAATCTACGTTTGGGGCCGATGCTCGAGGTTTATCGGCTGAGCAGCTCGACGGCGGCGGTGTGGACCCGGCGGTCGCCCGCCGCGACGATGCGCCCGCCATTGGCGGCTGAGCCGCCGTTCCAGGGGGTGACGATACCGCCCGCGCCCTCGATGATCG
>NZ_LCYG01000087.1:0-335 GCF_001017175.1 Microvirga vignae
AACCTCAAAAAAGCCATGGCGGCCTGAACCAGGCCTGCCCCGCACGAGCCCCTCACACCGGAAAGGGCGCAGCCACCGCTGCGCCCTTTCCTGTCGCAGGACCGCGCGGCGCGTCAGACGAGGAAGAAGTCGGCCGCCGTCAGCGCCTTGCCGGCCCCGAGCGTGGCCAACTTCACCGCAGCCCCCGCCCCCGAGCCATCGGCGTCAAACCACAGCGCCCCCGTGCCGCGGTCGTACAGGATCTTCTGGTCCGCCGTCCCCGCCGCCACGCCCAGCCGGAACGCCGCCGTCGCCAACGTCCCCGCCCCGAGACCGAACAGGCTGGCCGACAGCTG
>NZ_LCYG01000087.1:483-66096 GCF_001017175.1 Microvirga vignae
GGTCGAGCCGAACAGCGTGTCGGCGCCGAGCCCGCCGCTGACGAGATCATTGCCCGCATCGGCGATGATCCAGTTGCCATGCTGGTTGCCGACGATCACGTCGGCGAAGGCCGAGCCCCAGACGCCGTTGACGCTGTCATAGGTGTCGCCCGCCGCCTCGCCGCTGTTGCGGCCCGCGCCGTCGAGATAGACCTGAACCGCCTCCTGAGCATGTTGGTAGGAGGCCACCGAGAAGCCGCCCGCGCCGAACAGCGCATCGGCCCCGGCACCGCCCTCGAGGAGGTTGTTGCCGCTCTCGCCATGGAGCGTGTCGTTGCCCGCGCCGCCCAGCAGGGTGTCGTCGCCGGTCGAGCCGTACAGCGTGTCGGCACTGGCCCCGCCGTCGACGAGATCGTTGCCGGCATCGGCGATGATCCAGTTGGCGGCGGCATTGCCGATCAGCGTGTCGTGGAAGGCCGAGCCCCAGAGGCCGTTGACGGCGATGAACACGTCGCCGGCCGCCTCGCCGGTGTTGGCGGCGGCGTCGCCCAGGTTTGCGGTGACGGCGATGAAGGCATGCTGGTAGGAGGCGACGCCGAAGCCGCCGGAGCCGTCGAGGGTATCGGCGCCGCCGCCGCCTTCGAGCAGGTTGTTGCCGCCTCCGCCGTAGAGCAGGTCGTTGCCGAAGCCGCCGACGAGGCTGTCGTCGCCGAGGCCGCCCTGCAACAGGTCGTCGCCATCGGCCCCGTTCAGGACATCATTGCCGTCGCCGCCGTCGAGAATGTCGGCTCCAACTCCGCCTGTGAGAGTATCATCGCCGGCGTCACCAAGCAGCCAGCCGCCGCCCGCGATTGCATCGTTCCCCAGCGTTCCAAGGGCCGTATTCACGAACAGAGAGGAATTTCCGGCATTGATGATCGTGAGAATCTTGTGGATTCCACCGTCGGTCTGCACGTCGTCGGGGCATGAGGTATCGTGCTCCCACATTTGAAAATAGGGGCTCCAGGCGGATTCCGGAGGTGGGAGGGTCCAGACGTTCAAAGGCCAGACGCAAGGCTCCCACCAAGGCTGCTCGCTTTGATTCCAATCTTCTGGAGTCGGCTCCTCAACGGGACCAAGCCAATCATCGAAATCCAGTATCAGTATATGATCCCGAGGCCCGGTCTGTATCGCGTCGCTATCGGCCCATTGCGCGGTACCGGCATCCGGGTCCGTCAGGCAGATGAGCTGGCCTTGATCGTTCGCAGCCCAGATATTACCACTGTCGTCGACGTAGTAGGTGCCCTGCAGTGTGTCGACCCGTTCCAAATGCAGCGCGCCATCGCCGGAGGTGCCGGTACCGGAGCCTCCGCTTCCCCATGAACCGGAATTCGTGGTTCCGCCATTCGTAATCGGGCCGGTGCTAACGGCCGTTCCGCCATACCAAACGCCACCGCCGCCACTGTTGTTGAAGAACGCCTCTAACGCCTGTTCGATCGAGAATGTCATGTTGCCCCCATATGTGCAGACCCGCTTCTGACGAGAGGAACGATCCGCCTCGCTGCTCAAGTCGCATCCATCCGTGCGACATTGAAATGATGCATCATTTCCTAGCGCACTTGAAGTGCGCTGTGACACGGGCTGACAATTACATCTCCTGATTGCAGTCGATCTGGTCGCGAGAGCACGCAAATTCATTGAAAGCTATTCGCCCCGCGATCAGCTTCTAGTTTATAGGGATGTCGACCTGCAGCTCAGGAAGCTAAAGCCATATTGGTTCATGTTTGAGATCCGCGCCTTTAAGGATCTTTCCCTCCGCCTGCCCGCATAGTGGCTCGTTCCCTGTCAGGAGAAATCAGGATCGGCCGCATCGATTCGTCTGAGGCGATTCTGAGGCGGTTTTTCCCGGATCCACGGGTCGGCGCTGCCAGGGATTGTTGATGGCTCCGGTCTTCTCCGGAAACTCTTTCATGCCGTCTGCAACATCCCGCGATCGTGGTGAATAGATTGCGCAGCTACGAATCCTCGGGATGCAAGGAGCGACAGCATCTGCTCCGCTGCTTTGTGAAATCCCGATCCACCGGCGTCAGGTCTCGATCCCACATGCCCGCCCAGAAACGGTCGTTTGTGAGAGTGGCTCGCAGGACAGAGAAAAGCCTGCCGAAGCGGGCTCTCTCAGCGACGAGGGTCAGGGGCCGAGTTACAGGACGAAGAAGTCCTTGTTGGTCAGCTTGAGGTTCTTCTGCAGTGTGGCGAACCGGATCGCCGATTAAGCCTTGCTACGCCAGATTTGACGACGTCGACGGCCGGGCTCGCCCGGCCGTTTTCCCTTGCGGCTTGTCAGGGCGCGACCACAGATAGCCGGCGCTTGCCCAAACCAATCTCAAGCGGAAGGCAACCGCTCGGATCCCCATCCAGCTGGACCGGATCTCCGTCATGGCCGGTGATGCGGACCGCTTTGGCCGCAACCGTCCGATAGCCCGGCAAATGGTCGAGATGTCCTAGGCCCATGCCGATGATGTAGAGCAGCGTGCTCAGCCGCCCGCCGCGCAGGAAGAGACAGACCTGGAGTTCGGGCTTGCCGATGTCAGCCCGCGGAGCAAGCTGGAACTCGCCACCGTAGAGCCGGCTCTTCGCCACGATGACGGAGCTTGCTTCCACCACCTCCGCTCCATCGATCTCGACCCGGTAGCGGCGCGGCACCCCGGCCACGAATTCGCGCAGCCCCTGCATGACATAGGCCAGCTTGCCGATCTTTTTCTTCAAGCGAAGGCTGGTGCGGCTGACGATATGGGCATCCATGCCGACCCCGCACATGAGCGTGAAGTATCGCCCGTTCGCGCAGCCGACATGAATGTCCCGCATCATTCCACGGGCAAGAAGGGGCGCCAAGGCATCGGCCTGTCTTGGAATCCGCAGGTCCCGCGACAGCACGTTGGTGGTGCCGGTGGGGATGATCCCCAACGCGGGCGGCTGCGACGGCTCCCGCGCCATCAGGCCGTTGATCGCCTCGTTGATCGTGCCGTCACCGCCTGCGACCACCACCACGTCGATGTCCGAGCCGCACTCCCGAGCCGCGCGCTCGGCATCGCCGGCACTCGCCGTTTCCCACAGCCGGACCTCGGCTCCCTCCTTCTGGAGCTCGCTCAAGACCGCAGCGAGATGCCGGCGCTGCCTCCGTCCGGCCGTCGGGTTATGGATCACGAGCAGCCGCCGAGCCGGTGAAAGACGGCTTTCAGGATCTGCAGCAGAACCACTCGTCCCGGTCACGTCAGCGCTTTCGAAAAGGTTGAGGAGCCGGCGAAATACGGGACCATTCCCAAGAGCCGCACATAATGTCAGGGCGGCCGATTCGGCGGATCACGTTGACACCGGAGCCATTGGATCTAGCTGATCGATCGAGACTGAGGAGATACCATGACCAACGCCACAATGTCAGTCATGACCGGCGGTTGCCAATGCGGCGCGGTCCGTTACGCGCTCATGTCCGAGCCGACCCATGCCAGCATCTGCCATTGCCGCATGTGCCAGAAGGCATTCGGCAATTACTTCGCGCCGCTGACTGGGGTGCCGCGGAAAGATCTGGTCTGGACGAAAGGCCAGCCTGGAATTTTCAGGAGCTCGGAAGCCGTGGAGCGCGGCTTTTGCCGTGATTGCGGCACACCGCTGACCTATTCCTACCTGGAGACCGACCGCATCAGCATCTCGATCGGCAGCCTCGATGAGCCCGGCCGGGTGACACCGGAGATTCAATACGGCATCGAGAGCAAGATCCCCGTCTTCGAAATTCTGCACACGCTGCCCGGCGAGAGGACGGAAGACTACGCGACGCCGGAGGAATTGGCGAAAATGGCCTCCCGCCAGCACCCGGACCACGACTAGATGCTACTCCACTCGGAGAGGCTTGCGGGCGATCACGAGATTGCCCGCCTCGCCGGGAGCCATCATCACGTATCGCACCTCGTAAGCCCCCGCCTCTTCAGGCGCATCGAGGGTAACGGACGATTTATCGGGTGACGCATTCTGATAATCGGTGAAGGCATCGGGGGCGGCCCCGACGGGAACGATGGTGATGAAATCCCCCTCGCCCTTGGGACCGTCGAATGCAACCGTTACCTCGCCTCCTCGCTCGACCTGATCCGGCGCGGAGACGCTGCCGACGGCAGGCTCCACATCGATGGGCGTCGAGGCAAGGACCTTGTAGGTGCCGTTGGATTCCAGCACGAACCGGACCTCATACGGCCCCGGCTCGCTCGGCAGACGCAGCGAGACCTGCTGGCCTTCCGGGCGCTCGTAGGCGCCGGAGATCCACGACCCCTCCTCCGCTCTCTTTTTCACGACGCCAATGAAGGTGTCGCCCCCGCCTGTTCCGGTGAAGCCGACCCGGATGGTGGTTCCGGCCATGCCACGGGCCGGGGCGGTGACCGTCGCGCTCGCAGGAACCACCTCGATCTTTTTCGCAGCCAGAATCTTCGGGTCGAGACCCGAAACGTAGCGGACTTCATAAGAGCCGGGCTCTGCCGGAAGGCGCAGCCGCGCCGGAGAGCCATTGTCGGCATAAACCCACGCCCCGGCCTCGAAGGTATTCGCGTCGGTTCCGGTCTTGGCCAGTCCGACCCAATCCTCTGCCGCGTTGGGACCTGTGAACGTCACCGAGATCTCAGACCCTGCCGTGCCCTTGGCCGGAGCATCGAGAGTGGCCGAGACGGGAGTTGCCGTGATCTTGACCCGCGCCAGGATCGCTCCGCTGACATCCGAGACGTAGCGCAATTCATACTCGCCAGGCTCCCCTGGAACGCGCACTTTGAGAGGATTGCCGTCGTGCGTGTAGCTGTAATGCCGGGTCTCCAGGGCATCGCCATTCGGGCGGGCGAAAACGATGTAATCGTCCTTCCCGTTGGGACCGGCCCATTTCACCTCGAGAGTGCCGGTCGCGGGGACGCTCGTCTTCGCCGGCTGCAGGCTGGCCTTCGGAAGATCGGCGGAGAGCACCACGACGATCTTTGCGGGCGCGTCCTTCGTGACCTCGATCTCGCTCTGCCCCGTCCTCGCACCGGCGACAGCCGAAACGCGATACCGCCCCGGCGACAGGGAGATCGATCCGGAGACGCCTTCCGCAATCACTCCGGCATCGCCGCTGCGGGTGATGGTGAACGTCGCTGCAGGCACCGAACGCCCGCCCTCGATCGCTTCGAGCGGAATCGAGCGGGTCACGACGGCAGCCTTCGGCTTCGCCTGTGCGGTGGCCTTCAAGGCTTGGCCGAGTTCGCCCGCATTCGATGCCGCGACGAAGGTGCCGCCTGTCCGGTCTGCGATGCAGGACAGCTTCGGGCGCTCCAGGGCCGAGACGTCAAACCCGATCACATGCGCCACGAAGCGGGCATTCTTGCGCTTCAGCTCTTCGGCCGCGGCGCAAGGATCACCCTGGCAGGTCTCGATCCCATCCGTGACGATGATGACGCTGCCCGGCTTGCCAGAATCCAAAAGGTTTGCTGCTTCCTTCAAAGACGCGGTGATCGGCGTCTTCCCCCGGGGCGTGAGGCGATCCGCGACCGCCTGCACCTTGGATTTGTCGACGGCACTTACCGGCAAGGCGGTCTCGATATCATTGCAATCACCGGCCCGGCGATGGCCATAGGCCACGAGCCCGAGCCGCGCGCCTTTCGGTAGAGCCTCTACCAGAGAGGAGACCGCATCCCGCGCGATATCCATCTTGGGCTTGTCATCGATCCGGCCCCACATGCTGTTCGAGGCATCTATCACGAGCACGGTCGGTGTCGCGCCGTGTTCCTGCGCCTCTCCCGGATGAGCAACGAAGACGATGCCAAGAAGAGCGAGCGCAGTGCCGAAGGATAATTTCATGATCCCATGCCCCGAGGCTCCGTTCCTCAAGCGGCGCATCGTTCATGCGGAAAACCGGATCCACTTTTCCGCACGATGCGCTAGCGAGGCTTCAGAGAGATCGCTCCTTCCGTCAAGTCAACGAGAGTCGAATACCGGGGAATAAAAAGCAGTGCGAACGCTTTTGCCGCTCGCACTGCTTCTATGAGTGTTTGATCACACCGATGCGAATGATCGGTGCGAGATCAGTTCTTAAGCGGCGTTCGAAAGCGCTGCTTCGATGGCAGACAAGGCTGCCTCAGCCTGAGCCCCATCCGGACCGCCGGCCTGGGCCATGTCGCGGCGCCCGCCGCCGCCCTTGCCACCGAGCTTCTCGGAGCCGATGCGCACGAGCGAGACCGCATCGTACTTCGCCGTCAGGTCATCCGTGACAGCGACCACGATACCGGCCTTGCCGTCTTCGGCGACGCCCACGATGGCGACGACGCCGGAGCCGAGGCGCTTCTTGCCCTCGTCGGCGAGGCTCTTCAGATCCTTCATCTCGACGCCGGTAACAGCGCGGGCCATGAGCTTGGTGCCAGCCACGTCCTTGATTGGTTCGCCACCGCTGGTGCCGCCACCGCCCATGGCGAGCTTGCGGCGAGCTTCAGCCAGATCGCGCTCCAGCTTGCGCCGCTCCTCAAGCAGGGCAGACAGGCGCGGAGACACATCATCGACTGGCGTCTTCAGCAGGCTGGCAACTTCACGCAGCTTACGACTTTCACCGGTCAGGTGACGGCGCGCAGCATCGGCTGTCATTGCCTCGACGCGACGCACGCCTGCGGCGACCGCGCTTTCGGACACGATGGTGATCACGCCGATATCGCCCGTGTGGTTCACATGCGTGCCGCCACAGAGCTCCACGGAGAAGACCCTGTTGCCGTCTGCCTTGCCCATGGAGACGACGCGAACCTCATCGCCGTACTTCTCGCCGAAGAGCGCGCGAGCACCGGACTCGATCGCCTCGTCGACGGCCATGAGCTTCGTAACGACAGGCTCGTTCTGGAGGAGCACCCTGTTGGCGATCTCCTCGACCTTCGCGAGTTCCGCATCCTCGATAGGCTTCGGATGACTGAAGTCAAAGCGCAGGCGATCGGGAGCCACCAGGGAGCCCTTCTGGGCCACGTGATCGCCAAGCACCTGGCGCAGAGCCTCGTGCAGGAGGTGCGTCGCGGAATGGTTCGCGCGAATGGCCGAGCGGCGCTCATGATCCACGATCAGCTCGAGCGACTGGTTCGGCTTCAGCGTACCGTGCTCCACGGTGACATGGTGCACGAAGAGGTCTCCGAGCTTCTTCTCGGTATTGGTCACGAAGACCCGGGCACCGTCGCCCTGCATGACGCCGGTATCGCCGACCTGGCCACCGGACTCGCCATAGAACGGCGTCTGGTTGAGAATCACGAGGCCTGTCTCGCCGGGCTTCAGCTCCTGCACTTCCTTGCCGTCCTTGAGCAGGGCGACGACGACGCCCTCGGCATTCTCGGTGTCGTAGCCCAAGAACTCCGTAGCGCCGGTACGTTCCTTTACCGAGAACCAGACGGTCTCAGTCGCCGCCTCGCCCGAGCCGGACCAGGCCGCGCGGGCCTTCTCGCGCTGGCGCTCCATGGCCGCGTTGAAGGCCTCCGTGTCCACGCCGATGCCACGCGGCTTCAGGGCGTCCTGCGTGAGATCCAGCGGGAAGCCATAGGTGTCGTAGAGTGTGAAAGCCGTATCGCCCGAGAGGTTCTGGCCCTTGGTGAGGTTGCGGGTCTCCTCGTCGAGAATCGACAGGCCGCGCTCCAGGGTCTTGCGGAAGCGGGTCTCCTCCAGCTTCAGCGTCTCGGTGATGAGTGCCTCAGCACGGATCAGCTCAGGATAGGCCTGCCCCATCTCGCGCACGAGAGCAGGCACGAGGCGGTACATGAGCGGCTCCTTGGCGCCGAGCAGCTGTGCATGGCGCATGGCGCGGCGCATGATGCGGCGAAGCACATAGCCGCGGCCTTCGTTCGAGGGCAGAACGCCATCGGCCACGAGGAAGCAGGAGGTGCGCAGGTGGTCCGCGATCACGCGATGCGAGGCCTTGCGATCACCTTCCGGCGCAACGCCTGTGGCATGGGCCACGGCCTCGATGAGAGTGCGGAAGAGATCCGTGTCGTAGTTCGAGTGCACGCCCTGCAGGATCGCCGAGACGCGCTCAAGGCCCATGCCGGTATCGATGGAAGGCTTCGGCAGGCCGATGCGGTTGCCGGGCTCGATCTGCTCGTATTGCATGAATACGAGATTCCAGAACTCGAGGAATCGGTCGCCGTCCTCCTCCGGGCTGCCAGGAGGGCCGCCCCAGAGCTTGTCGCCCTGGTCGATGAAGATTTCCGAGCACGGACCGCAGGGGCCTGTATCGCCCATCTGCCAAAAATTGTCGGAGGTCGGGATGCGGATGATCTTGGAATCGGAGAAGCCCGCGATCTTCTTCCAGAGGTTCGCCGCCTCGTCGTCGTCGTGGTAGACGGTGACGAGGAGCTTGTCCTTCGGCAGGTCGAATTCCTTGGTGATCAGCCCCCAGGCGAGCTCGATGGCACGCTCCTTGAAGTAGTCGCCGAACGAGAAGTTGCCGAGCATCTCGAAGAAGGTGTGGTGGCGCGCCGTATAGCCCACATTGTCGAGATCGTTGTGCTTGCCGCCCGCGCGCACGCATTTCTGCGCCGTCGCCGCCGTGGTGTAGGGACGCTTCTCGGCACCCGTGAAGACGTTCTTGAACTGCACCATGCCGGCATTCGTGAACATCAGGGTCGGGTCGTTGCGGGGCACGAGGGGGCTCGATGCCACGACCTCATGACCGTTCTTGGCGAAGTAATCGAGGAAGGCCGACCGGATTTCGTTGACGCCGCTCATGGGTTCTCAAACTCAGAAGGAGGGTTTTTAGGCCCGAAAAGGTATTGTTGGTGGGCGGTTTTAGCCGCACCCGGCCCCTCTGTCGAGGCGGCGTTTCGGCTACAGAAGCGAATAGGCGCGCACTGAGCGCCTCGGTCCGATTGGCGCATCTGGAATGCAAGGAGCCGGAAGGCTTGAACAATTCGGATCTTGGGCACTTGGTCACCTTCCCGGACGTCCGCCGGACTGGGACAGGCTGCCATCCCTGGCCTGCCCGGAACCCTGTTGGAGCAAGCCCCCAAGGACATGCTTCCCTTGCTTTCGGGGAGCCAGCACAATTATAGTTTCGGGACTTACAAGAATCGTGGGGAGCGGCAACGCCAGTGTGGATCACGTCCTGTCCCGGACGCTCAGACAGCGCGCCATGGAGAATCGTGAGATCGGGTTTCCTTGTTCTGGCCCTCCTTGGCGGGCCGGCGGCGGCGCAAGCTCCTGTTACCCCGCCGCCGGAAGAGCGAACTTGGCATCTTACGGTTTACGGCAGCCGATGGGTCGATGCCGATCTGCTGGAGATCCCGGAGCAGGCACTCACCGGCGAACTGACGGGCGAGGAAGCCTATATCGTTGGGGCAGGCCTTTCGAGAGTCATCGTCCCCTCGTTCTCCATCCCGCTGCCGGGTACGGATTTCGCATTCCGCGGCAACCGGATTGAGATTGAAGGCCAAGTGCTCCGCCACTTCGGCGACCAGAGCCATTGGGAGGGGACGCTCGCCCTCATGTTCCGAACCGGGCAGATCCCGCTCTTCGGCGGATTGAGCGTGAATCTGGCTTTCGGCGAGGGCCTCTCCTATGCCTCGGAGCCACCAGGGCTGGAAGGCAGCGATCGCGTCGAGCCGGTCCGGCTTCTCAACTATCTCGCCTTCGAAGCCGAGTTCTCCCATTCCTCCCTGCCGGGCGTGTATTTCGTCCCCCGGATCCATCATCGTTCCGGAGTTTTCGGGCTTTTTGCCGACAAGGGGTCCGGCTCGAATTTCATCGGGGCCGGAATCAGGGTGGATCTGCGATAGGTCTCGGCCGAACAGGCCGGCTGGGACGCCAGGGGCAATAGTCAAACCTGCCTGCTCCGGCTTTTCCCGAACTGGATGGAGAAAACAAAAAGACCGCCGCGATCTCTCGCGACGGCCCTTCCTTTGCCCTTGAAGGAGAGCAAAACCTTTATGGAGCTCAGTCTCTGCCGGACAACCGGCTGATGCTTTCAGCCTTAGTCGGCGGAACCTTCATCCAGATCGTCGGCAGTCGGGGTCGCCTGCTCCAGGATACGGTCGGCGAGCAAGCCGGCATTCTGGCGGATGAGCGCCTCGATCTTGCCGGCAACCTCGGGGTTGTCGCGCAGGAACTGCTTGGCGTTCTCGCGGCCCTGGCCGAGGCGCTGGCTGTCGTAGGAGAACCATGCGCCGGACTTCTCGACGATGCCGGCCTTGACGCCGAGATCGATGAGCTCGCCCACTTTGGACACGCCCTCGCCGAACATGATGTCGAACTCGACCTGCTTGAAGGGCGGAGCGACCTTGTTCTTGACCACCTTGACGCGCACCGAGTTGCCGATCGGATCATCGCGATCCTTCAGCGTCGAGACGCGGCGGATGTCGAGGCGGACCGAAGCGTAGAACTTCAGCGCGTTGCCGCCCGTGGTGGTCTCCGGCGAGCCGTACATGACGCCGATCTTCATGCGGATCTGGTTGATGAAGATCACCATCGTGTTCGAGCGGGAGATCGAACCGGTGAGCTTGCGCAGGGCTTGGCTCATGAGGCGGGCCTGGAGGCCCGGCTGAACCTCGCCCATTTCGCCGTCGAGTTCGGCCTTCGGCGTCAGAGCCGCCACCGAGTCGATGACGAGCACGTCCACCGCGCCGGAGCGGACCAGCGTGTCGGCGATTTCGAGGGCCTGCTCGCCGGTGTCAGGCTGAGAGATCAGGAGATCGTCCAGATTGACGCCGAGCTTGCGGGCATAAACGGGATCGAGCGCGTGTTCCGCGTCCACGAAGGCGCAGACGCCGCCCTTCTTCTGGGCTTCGGCGATGGTGTGCAGCGCGAGCGTCGTCTTACCGGACGATTCCGGCCCGTAGATCTCGATGATGCGGCCGCGGGGCAGACCGCCCACGCCGAGCGCGATATCGAGGCCGAGCGAACCCGTCGAAACGGTTTCGATTTCTACCGGCTGCTGGCCCTTGCCGAGCCGCATGATCGAGCCCTTACCGAAGGCGCGCTCGATCTGAGAGAGCGCCGCGTCGAGAGCTTTCGACTTGTCTTTATCCATTGATGAGCTTTCCACCAGTCTCAGAGAAGACTGCGACATGACCAGACATCCTTATGGCAGGAGGAGGAGTGAATCTCAACGCGGTGTTGAGGGAATATATGTACCCACTTTGTTCCTGCTTACAAGTTCTTTTTTTGTTCTCATTGAATTATTCACAACCCCAATGCGGGCCATGATGCCTCAGGCGAAAAACGATCTCTTTACAGATACTTAGCGCCCCATCACCTGCTTCACCGTCTCCACCAGCTGGCGCAGGCTGAAAGGCTTGGGCAGGAAGTTGAAATCCTCACCTTCGGGCAGGTTCTTTCGGAAGGCTTCTTCCGCGTAGCCGGAGACGAAGATCACCTTGAGGTCGGGATAGAGCTTGCGCAGCTCGCCCAGCAGCGTCGGGCCGTCCATTTCCGGCATCACGACGTCGGAGACCACGAGATCCACCGGCGCGCCGCGCTCCTGGATGATCTCCAGGGCCTCGACACCGGAGGCGGCTTCCAACACGGTGTAGCCGCGCGCAGAGAGCGCCCTGGCGTTCACGGCGCGGACCGGGTCCTCGTCTTCCACCAGGAGGATGGTTCCCTGTCCCGTCATGTCGGCGGCGGGCTTCTTGGGCGCATCGGCCCTGGCTTCCTCGGGCGCTTCCTGAACCTCGAGGATGTGGCGCGGCAGGTAGATGCTGAAGGTCGTGCCTTGTCCGGGCTTCGAATTCACGTCGATATAGCCGCCCGACTGCTTCACGATACCGAATACGGTGGAAAGGCCGAGGCCCGTACCCTTGCCCACTTCCTTCGTGGTGAAGAAGGGTTCGAAGATCTTGTCGAGCACTTCCGCGCTCATGCCGATGCCGGTATCGGAGACCTCCACCAGCACGTAATCGGCTGGCGGCATGGCGCTCACGTTCAGGCGCGCCGCCTCCTGGGCCGAGACATTGGCCGTGCGGATCGCGAGCTTGCCGCCGCCTGGCATGGCATCGCGTGCGTTCACGGCGAGGTTCACCACCACCTGCTCGAACTGGTTCACGTCCGCCTTCACGAACCACAGGTCGCGGCCATGGCTGAGGTCCAACTCCACCCGCTCGCCGAGGAGGCGCTTGAGGAGCATGGAGAGATCGTAGAGCCGGTCGTTGAGATTGAGCACCTCCGGCCGCAGGGTCTGGCGGCGGGAGAAGGCGAGCAGCTGGCGCACCAGGCTCGCGGCCCGGTTCGCGTTCTGCTTGATCTGCATGATGTCCTGGAAGGACGGATCGGTCGGCCGGTGGTTGGCAAGCAGCAGATCGCTGTACCCGATGATCGCCTGGAGCACGTTGTTGAAGTCGTGCGCCACACCGCCGGCGAGTTGGCCGACCGCGTTCATCTTCTGAGACTGGGCGAGTTGCTCCTCGACTTTGCGGAAATCCGTGGTGTCCAGGGCATAGAGGATTGCCGTCTCGCCGTCCGCGCCAGTATCACCCGCGGGCGTCACCCACACGCGGACGGAGCTGCCGTTCTCGCCGGCCGTCTGGAGTTCGAGCGGCGCGATATCGCCCCGGTTCTCGGCCACGGCCTTAAGCGCGGCCTCAAGCGGGCCGCCTTCACGGAAGCTCTCGAAGATGGAGGGTCCCTCACCTCCGCCCTCGCCCGTACGTGGCAAGGTGCCGAAAAGCTTGGAGAACGGTGCATTCGCATGGACGATCCGGCCGGCCCGATTCACGGTCGCAATCGCAATGGGCGTGTTGTTGAAGAAGCGAACGAAGCGCACCTCGGCGGCCCGCTGGCCCTCGTCCACCTCGACACCCGGCGAGCGATTGATGACGAGCGTCCGGGAGGCGCCCATGCGGCCGTCCTGGCCGAAGGCGATGCGGTGATAGAGGCGCACCGGCAGGAACTGGCCGTTGCGGCGGCGAAGATCGAGATCGAAGGTTTCCGTGCGCACGGTTCCCGGATCGCCCGTGAACGAGGTCATCACCGCCACCACGTTGCGCGGCACGATATCGGCCAGATTCAGGCCGCCGGAGCCGACCTGGGCGAGGTCGTAGTCGAGCCAGGTGGCGAGCGTGGCGTTGAGATAAATGATCGAGCCGCTGGGATCGATGGAAAGAAAACCCGCCGGTGCATGATCCAGATAATCAATGGCGTGCTGAAGCTCCTGGAAGACGTTTTCCTGGCGCTCCCGTTCATGAGTGATATCGGCAATGCTCCAGAGCGTCGCCTCCCGGCGGCCGGAACGCGGCACGGGACGGACGCGGACGCGGTACCAGCCAAATTCCTGCGTCCCGTCGAGGGATGGCGACAGGCGAATCTCCTCCGTGCCGGTTCGGTGTTCTCGGGCAGCCTGGGCCAGGCGGTAGATCGCCTCGGAGACTTCCGGAGCGCCCATGAACACACGCTCGGCAGGCCGGATCTCGTCCCCGTCCGAGCGGGCAAAGGAGAGATAGGCCTCGTTGGCGTAGATGATCCGACCATCATCGATCACGGCCAAGCCCTCGCCCGCCGTATCGGCCATGAGCTTGGTGATGTCGTTGCGAACGGTTTGGCCGGCAAACTGGATGACACCGATGGCCCAAGCAAAGAGGAAGAACACGCCCGCCATGGCGAAGAAGGCGAGCAGCCCCAGGATCAGAGGCTGCGCCTGCTCGCTGCCAAGATAGCGAAGGCTCAATACCGCGCCGGCCAGAACGGCAGCCAGCAGCAGGACCCATCCGAAATGGCCGGGGCGGTCGGACCGGTCGATGGTCGAGCCCTTTGGCATGTCGCCTTGGTGAGCCATGAACTTCACTATCCTTCAGGGAGGCGGATGTGCCGTGGCACCGGATGCGGAATCCTACATCCAACCGCTTGAACTTCGGATCGTCCTACACGGAATTTATTGATTGACCTCTAAGGCCGCATCAAGAGACTGCGCAAGAGGCCTGAACCCAAAGGTTTTCCAGGGAAGAACTCTCAGCCTGCCCCGTGCTGGCCACATTTTGCGTGCTTGAGGGCCCTTCACCCTTCCCTTGCGGATTGCAGGGTTTCCCGTGAACCCCATATGCCGCAAGGCGTAGATTGTGCCGTTAACCATCTGTTAACCTTGCGGCTGGCTTTGACGGTCAATGTGATACAACCAACACAGAACTGGCCTGTCAAAGGCCCCCACAAGGCTTGAGAGTTCATCGTGTCATCTCTTTTTGGTATCGAAGCGTCGCGAGCAGTCCTCTTCGTGATCGCATTCGCGATCATTCTGGCTCTGGTCGCCCTGTTCGGCCTGGTCCTGCGCAAGTTGACGGGCGCTCGCCTCATGATGCCGGGCAGCGATCGGTCCCGCAGCCGCCAGCCGCGGCTTGGCATCGTCGACGTTTACGACCTTGACCGGCAGCGGCAGCTTCTTCTGCTGCGCCGTGACAATGTCGAGCACCTCCTCCTCATCGGCGGCCCCAATGATGTGGTCATCGAGACCAACATCGTGCGCGTGGCCGGCGCCCGGATTCCAGCTGCGGCCAACGAGCCGGGTCCTGAGCGTTTCGAACCCTCCCTGGATCAGGCTCAGCGCCCAGTGCAAGTCGAGGCCAACGGGCGTCCTTCCATCGAGGCTCAGCTTGCGGCCCAGCTCGGTGCCTTCGTGCGTCGTCCGTCCGAGGAATCCGACGTGGACCAGGAGCTTTCGGCGGTTGCCTCCGTCAGCGCTCCCATTCCGGCGCATGCCGAGCCCATGCTGAAGCCCGACGTCGTGTCGGTGACGGCCGCTCCGGTTGTGCAGGGCCTGCGCGCCGAAGCCCGGACGGCAGCCCCTTCCCCGAGCGCTCCGGTTGCTCCTGTGGCCCCGCCACCGGTCGAGCGTCCTGAGCCGCGTCCGACCTTTGCCCCGCCACCGTTCCAGTCGCGTCCGACGCCGACGGCTCCGACTCCACCCGCACCTCCCCCGCAGGCAGAGCCCGTCCGCCCCTTCCAAGCCGCACCGGCCGAGAAGCCTGTGGCTCCCGCCCCCAAGGCTGTGCCCGATGCCGCGGCTCTCTCCAACATGGCCAAGCAGCTCGAGGAGGCCCTGAAGCGTCCCGCCGCGTCGGTGGCTCCTGCTCCGGCCCCGGCCCATGAGCCGCACGAAGGGGATGTGGCTGACGAGGACGACCTGCTTGAAACCGGGCACACCAAGGAAGCGCCTGTGGCCTACCGCGACGAGGATCACGAGGATCACGAGGATCTCGTCGAGGAGCCCGCTCCCGCTCCACAGCCCGAGCCGCGTCCGACAGCCGAGCCGGTCCGCCCGGCTCCGTCGCCGCTGCCTCCGCAGCAGCCTGAGCCCGCTCCGGCTCCGCAGAAGGCGTCTGATCCCTTCTCCGTGGAGGATATCGAGGCTGAATTCGCCCGCCTGCTCGGACGTCCGCTGGATACCGGCAAGAAGGGCTAGAGCATCGGACCCGAAAGTGTAATCCACTTTTGGGATCGATCCGCTGCTCCCTTCTTTTCATGACCACATCGTATCGTGCCGAAAACCGGATCCGGTTTTCGGCACGATACGCTAAGCACCTAAAAGCTAACGAAAAAGGCTCCGTTACCGGAGCCCTTTTGTTTGTGTAGGAATGAAAGGGAGGGATCAGTCGTCCCGGTAGACCCGCTCGTTGCGCTCATGACGCTCCTGGGCTTCCAGAGAGAGGGTCGCGATGGGGCGAGCCTCGAGACGCTTGAGAGAAATCGGATCGCCGGTTTCCTCGCAGTAACCGTAGGAGCCGTCATCGATCCGGGCGAGAGCCGCATCGATCTTGGCGATCAGCTTGCGCTGGCGGTCGCGGGCGCGAAGCTCGATAGCACGGTCCGTTTCAGAAGAGGCGCGGTCCGCCAGGTCAGGATGGTTCTCGTTCTCGCTCTGCAAGGTGGCGAGAGTTTCCTGAGCCTCTTTGAGGATGTCGTTTTTCCAGCCGATCAGCTTGCGCCGGAAATACTCCCTCTGCCGTTCATTCATGAAGGGCTCGTCTTCTGTCGGTCGATAACCCTCATCAATAACGATGTCTGTCATGTTCGGCCATTGTTCCCCAATGAACTGTGGGGCCCCTATATAGTGAAGCCGGTTCCGCGACAACGCTCTTCAGCGTCATCGATTCGTCTAAATATTTCCATTGCACCCCTTGAAACGCCTGGAATACGGGCAAAGGCCCCAAACTGAACGATTTGCCGCACCACTTAAGAGGCGGCGGCCTCGGCCCGGCTGATCAGCTCCCCGGCCACATCCGCGACCTTCGGCGGCTCCTCGCGGATGAAGGGCAACGGGCGGCAGACGGAGAGTGCGGCAAGCCCGAATCGGGCCGTCATGAGGCCGTTCAGAACGCCCTCCCCCAGCTTCGCCGAGATCCGAGCCGCCAGACCCAGCCCCAAAACCTGCTGCATGAGGCTGTCGCCCACCGCCACGCCGCCAGTAACGGCCAAGTGGTTCAGCGCCGCCTTCGCGAGCCTCAAGAAACCAAAGAGGCCCGGCCTGCCGCCGTAAATTCGCGCCAGGGTCCGCAGCAGGCGCATCGCAGAGAAGATCACGAAGGCGACGTCCACGATTGCGCGCGGGCTCACAGCCGTCACCAGAGAGACCTGCTTGGCTGCGGCAGCAATCGCGCGCTTGGCCTGGGCATCGAGCGGGGCCAGCAGCTCACGTTCGGCGATGGCGAGCCGATCATCGGCGTCGATGATCTCATCTGTGAGGGCCTTGAGCCTGGCTCTTGCCTGGGCCGCGCTGCTTCTGCCGCCGTAGAGGCCCAAGAGATCGGCCACAATGCCTTTGGCAGCCTTATGGTCCTTCACCGCCAAAGCATCGACAGCGGATTCACGGAGCTTCTCGATCTTCTGCTCCCGCCAGATCCCCAAAGCCTCCCGCCCAATGATGGCCAAAAAGGCCAGGGCCGCGATCACCGTGAGCGCCAGCGCCACCCAGCCGAGCCAAGGGGTAACGGCATAAAGATCGACGATCAGATTTTCGAGGGCGAGGCCCAACCCCAGCAACAGGAGGCCCGAGAGCGCCGAGACCAGAATGCTCACCCAAGGCGCGCGTCGCCGTTCACCCATGGGCACAACAACGCCATCCGCCGCCTCAATGGCATCGAACGGCTCCTCCGTTACCTGGATCGAACCGCCGGTCACATTGGGATCGTTGAGGCGAAAGGCGCGAGGTTGGCGGCTCATGCGAAACGGTCCCCCAGCAGGAATTCAAGGGCGCGGTCGAGACGGATATGAGGCATCTTGGCCATGCGGCCCGCCGCATCGACCGGCAGCTTGGGCGGCCTGAAGCGGGGGAAGCGGAACGAGCCGGGCTCGATGGCGCCATGGAAGATGGCTTCGGCCGATTCCGGCAGCTCGCCCGGAAAGATCGCAGCTTCTGTCTCGCCATCGAAAATCTCATTCCCCACTCGCTCGCCGACCTCGGGAATGCCGGCGACCGCCCGCAGAGTCTCGCGCCCTTCGCGGATGGTCGTCTCTCGGGTCGCGCGCATGGAAGCCAGCGCCACGGTGCCGACCCGCGCGCCCGCAGCTTCCGTGCGGCGCGAGGCGCGGTTCACGAGATGGCGCAGGACCGCATCGAGACGGTCGTGATCCGTGTGATGGATGTGGTCGGCTTTCGTGGCCGCAAACAGCACCCGGTCGGCCCGGGGAGAGAACAGGCGGGAGAGGAGCGTGTTGCGCCCGGTCCGAAACGCCATGAGCACCTGGTCGAGTGCCTCCTCCAGCTCGGCCAGAGCCGCAGGTCCGGCATCGATGGCGGCGAGCACGTCCACCAGCACGATCTGCCTGTCGATGCGTTGGAAATGGTCGCGAAAGAAGGGCCGGACCACATGGGTCTTATAGGCCTCGAAGCGTCGCTCCATGAGAGCGGCGAAGCGGCCAGGGGCAATAGGCTGACCACTCGGCAGATCGAGTGGCGCGAAGGTGAGCGCCGGCGAGCCTGCGAGATCGCCGGGCATGAGGAAACGCCCTGGAGGCGTCGTCGCCACGGCTTCGGCACCCACCCGGAGAGCCATGAGATAATCCTTGAAGACCTCGCTCGCCTTGGAGGCCAGTACCTCGTCGGCGGGGCCGGCTGGGTCGAGGGTCTTTAAAATCTCGTGCCAGCGGCCTGCGACCGCCGCCCGGTCGCGGCGGCGGCTGGCTTCGATCGTCTGGCGGGACCATTCGGCATAGCCCGCATCGAGCAGCGCCAGATCGAGCAGCCACTCGCCGGGGTAATCCACGATGTCGAGTGCAAGCGATGCCGGCCCTGGGCGCCATCCCGCTTTACGTTCATATTCAATATCCACCCGCAACTCACTGATCCGACTCGTGGATTGCGGCCAGCGGCGATCCTGCGTGAGGGCCGCCATATGCTCTTCGAACGGGAAACGCGGCACCGCATCGTCGGGCTGTGGGCTAAGATGTGCGCGGCGAATCCGTCCCTCCGCAGAGGCCCGGAATGCAGGCAGGTTCGTGCCGCGCGTCAGATGATGCACCAATGCGGTAGTGAACACGGTCTTGCCGGAGCGGGCCAACCCCGTGACGCCGAGACGGAGGGAGGGCTGGATCAGTTGGCCGGAGGCCTCCCAGAAAGATTGCGCAGCAGACCCGGCGCGGGAGGCAAGATCGGTAATGACGGACACGCAGATGAACCTAATTCTCTCAAGCCAAGCTGAAAGGTGGGGCTTGAAGTCCTATCCCGCAAGGCGGGCTCACTGTTCCTGAGGCCGGTCCGTCTTGATGCTGGCCTCGATCTTGGCGCTGGCCCGCTCGATGGCGGCCTCTACCAGATCGGGGCTCGCCCGCAGCGCTCCCAATTCGAAGGACGACATCGCCAGCATCACACGGGCAAGGTTCGGCAAGGGCTTGCCCTCCGCTGAGAAGAGCTTGAGGTCGTCGTCGGGCCCAAGGCCTAAGCCTTCGACCATGCGACTGGCGTAATTGCGCAGGCGCCGTTCGTCGGGAGCGCAGACCGAGGCAACCTTTGTCTTGGGAGCCTTGGGAGCCGCTGGGGCCGTGGTCACCGGCTCGCGCTTGGGCTTGGGCCGTTGGACGACGAGAGGCCGCGGGTCCGGAGCCTTCGGCTTCTCGCCCATGCCCACGGCGATGCTGGGAACCCGGTATTGAGGTGTTTTCGGTGCCATAGGAATGATCATCGACACCCGGCCCGGCTTGCCGCCGGAACCGCTCTTCGCGGTATAGCGCACCACGCGCCCCTTGCGACGGGAGGCGAGATATTGCGCGCGTACCGTGCCGCCTATTCCCCTAACCGCCAGCACCGCCATGCCGCCGATGCCGGTGGCAATACCGCATTCGGCAGGAGCCCAGCGCCGCACGATGTCGAGGGCGGATTTGCGTTGGAAATCGAGATAATAGCGCTTGAGCAGCAGGGCCGCGGCATCGGCCCCGTGATCCGCAGAGGCAAAACCCACATGGCCTTCGCTGTCGGTGGCGAGTTCCCCGTTCCAGCGGGCGCTCTTGATGCACCAATAGTTATTGAGCTTCACGCAGCGGGTGACGAAGGGGCGCTCGGCCTTGAAGAGAGCAGCCAATGTGACCACCGTCTTTGGCTCGAGCGCATCGATGGCTTCCGAGCGCCAGTTCGTGACCTCACGGCTCTGAGGCTCATAGCGCACCTGCAGCGCCTGCGGCCCGATCGAGAGATCAGCCAAGCCGGGAAGCAAAGCGCGCCCGGCTAACCCAAGCGCAAGAAGCGTCTGAAGCAGCATGTGAAGATGGTCCCCGCGACCGCCTGAAGCTTTGAAGATCTTTCGGGAGAAACGATGGCGGGGGCGATATGTTCACCTCAATCGTCTTCATCGGCCCCGATGGATTTCGGCGTCACGAAGCGCTCCAGCCGGCCGGACTTGCGCTTCACGTGAGCCCAGCTCTCGGCCGGGAAGTCGATGACGGCGAGACCGGCTGTCGGATACTTGCGTCCGAGGCGCAGGATGCTGTCCATGTCGCCCTCGCCGATCAGGAGACTCGCAAGATCCTCGAAGCCGGGATTGTGGCCGATCATCAAAACCGTTCGAGCCTCAGGTTCTACCTCGTGCAGGACAGTGAGAAGGCGTGAGACGGGGGCCTCGTAGATGCGTCCGTCGCTTCGGCTCTCCACATCGCCGATGATCGGGTGAATGAGCTCCCAGGTCTCCCGCGTGCGGCGTGCGGAGGAGACGAGCGCGAGATCCGGCGAGAGGCATTCGCTCCTGATGTAATTGCCCATCAGCGCCGAAGCCTCCCGCCCGCGCTTGGCGAGAGGACGGTCGACATCGAGAACACCGGCGGGCCAGGCGGCCTTGGCGTGGCGGAGGAGAAGCAGGCGAAGCATCAGCGCCCTTCCCGCCTGGCAATGAAGGCCAGCTTCTCGAACAGGCTCACATCCTGCTCGTTCTTGAGGAGCGCACCGTGCAACGGCGGAATGAGCTTGCGGGTGTCGCGCTCGCGTAAGCTTTCGGGACCGATATCTTCGGAAAGCAGGAGTTTTAGCCAGTCGAGCAGTTCCGATGTCGAAGGCTTCTTACGCAATCCCGGAACCTCGCGCACGTCGAAGAAGATTTTCAACGCCTCTTCCACGAGCCGGTGCTTGATGCCGGGGTAATGCACCTCGACGATGCGGGCCATGGTCTCGGCATTCGGGAACTTGATGTAGTGGAAGAAGCAGCGGCGCAGGAACGCGTCCGGCAGCTCCTTCTCGTTGTTCGACGTGATGATGACGATGGGGCGCTGCTTGGCCTTGATCGTCTCGCCCGTCTCGTAAACGAAGAACTCCATGCGATCGAGTTCGAGCAGGAGGTCGTTCGGGAACTCGATGTCCGCCTTGTCGATCTCGTCGATCAGCAGCACGGGGCGCGCCTCGGAAGCAAAGGCTTCCCACAGTCTGCCGCGCTTGATGTAGTTCCGGATATCCGACACTCGGCTGTCGCCGAGCTGGCTGTCGCGCAGCCGCGAGACCGCATCATATTCATAAAGCCCCTGCTGGGCCTTGGTGGTGGACTTGATGTGCCAGGTCAGCAGCGGCGCATTCAAGGAGCGGGCGATCTCCTCCGCGAGCACGGATTTGCCGGTGCCGGGTTCTCCCTTCACGAGCAGCGGGCGCTCCAGGGTGATCGCCGCATTGACCGCCACCGTCAGGTCTTCGGTCGCCACATAGGTTTCGGTTCCGGTAAATCGCGCCATCCCCACCATTCCTTTTCACGATCAGACCCTAAGTCGTGTCATCGGCTTTCGGCAACCGCTCTCATCATGTAAGCCCTTAACAAACTAGGGAGGACAAGAGCCAATGGCTTATAACCGTTATCACAAGGACCGCATCGGCAATCACAAGCTGAGGCCCGAGACCCTCATGCTGGGCTACGGCTACGACCCGACCCTGTCGGAAGGCGCCGTGAAGCCGCCGGTTTTCCTGACCTCGACCTTCGTGTTCAACAGCGCAGAGCACGGCAAGGAATTCTTTGATTACGTGGCCGGCCGCAAGGAGCCGCCGCAGGGCGAAGCCGCAGGCCTCGTCTATTCCCGCTTCAACCACCCGAATGCGGAAATCGTGGAGGACCGCCTCGCCATCTTCGAGGAGGCGGAATCGGGCCTTCTCTTCTCCTCCGGCATGTCGGCGATTGCCACCACGATCCTGGCCTTCGCCCGTCCGGGCGACGTGATTCTGCACTCGCAGCCCCTCTATGGCGGCACGGAGACCCTGATCGCCAAGACGCTCGCCAATTTCGGTATCCTGGCCGTGGGCTTCGGCGACGGTGTCGATGAGGCGGGCATTCGCGCGGCAGCATCGGCGGCCCAAGCCAAGGGCCGTGTCGCGATCGTCATGATCGAGACGCCTTCGAACCCGCTCAATACCCTGGTGGATGTGGCCCTCATCCGCACCGTCGCGGCGGAGATCGGCCAGGCTCAAGGGCAGCGCCCGATCATCGTCTGCGACAACACCCTGCTCGGCCCGCTCTTCCAGAAGCCGCTGAAGCACGGAGCCGACATCTCGGTCTATTCGCTGACGAAATATGTGGGCGGCCATTCGGACCTGATCGCCGGCGCGGCGCTGGGATCCAAGGAGCATATGAAACCCGTGCGCCTGCTGCGCTCGGCCATCGGCACCCAGCTCGACCCGCATTCCTGCTGGATGATCGGCCGGTCGCTGGAAACACTGGCGCTTCGCATGTCTGCGGCGAACCGCAATGCGGAGATCGTGGCCAAGTTCCTGCACGAGCATCCAAGCGTCGTGAAAGTGCACCACCTCGCCTATCTGCCGGAAGGCTCGCGGGCCAAGCAGGTATACGAGGCCCAGAGCGATGCCCCTGGCTCGACCTTCTCCTTCGATGTGAAGGGTGGCGAAGCCGAGGCCTTCAAAGTCCTGAACGCGCTCCAAGTCTTCAAGCTGGCAGTGAGCTTAGGGGGAACGGAGTCCCTCATCTCGCACCCGGCCTCCACCACCCATTCCGGCGTGCCGAAGGAAACCCGTGATAGACTCGGTGTCACCGACGCCACGATCCGCGTCTCCATCGGCATCGAGCATCCCGACGATCTCGTCGCCGACCTCGCGCAGGCTTTGGCGACATTGAGTTAACCGCTCCTGCTTTCTTCCGTCATCCCCGGACTTGTTCCGGGGATCGTCCCGGCCCGCGTCTTTTTGCTCTGTGACGTCTCTTCCTCGTCATGGCCGGGCTTGTCCCGGCCATCCACGTCTTAGGAACCTCTGTGGTTTGAAGGCGGGGATGCCCGCGACAGGCGCGGGCATGACGCGGGGCCATGGAGGCGGCAGCGAAAGTTCCCATTTTGTTCTTGACAATGTTCCTAATCTGGGCTATATCTGGTGCTGTCCTGACCTGCCGAGGGGCGCGCTCGCGAGGCGTCGTGACTGCGGGGTCGGGAGCGGTCTCGCGGGTGAGGGTACGCAGCCTCACCCGGCGGGAGGCCCAGGCTGCGGCGGGGGCTCACGGCTGGTCGCAGGCCGCCTGCTCTAAACGGGCAGTCTCCGCCTGCGGCAGTCGCTGAACTTCAGCCCGCCTGTCCGCCTAAAAGAACCGTGCGCGAGGAGCGGTCGGGTTCCTCTCCCACTTCAGACCTCGAGCCGGACCGCTCCTCGCGCCCCCCTCGGTCGATCCCTCACCTTCGGACGGCTCACCAGCCCCGAGGATTCTTCCGCTCGCACTTTGACATCTGTTCTCACCACCCAGGCATTCAGCCATTGCTCATGGTTAGGCGTCTAAAGATATAACATAATATTCTCAAAACGTCGAAGCCGAGGAAGAGATGAGCGACGACAATTGGTTCCGAAATGAAGCCTGGAACCCTGAAATCGCAGAGCAGTTTCAGGCACGGCTGCAGAGATCAAGAAAGAAGCCTCAATATTTACGGATTCAGGCAAGCATTCTCGCGCAAACCTATCCTGAAGCGGCCCTGACCTTGCTGGAGCAATATTTCGCGTCAGAGGAGACGTTCGATCTCGCACAGGCTTATGTCGATCAAGCCACATCCTATATGGCCATCGGCAATATCGGCGCTGCATTAAGCGCTTTGGAAGCGGCTATCGCGCGAGAAAGGGCTTTCCCGAACGTGCAGACGCGAGCCTATCTCATACTGCCCAGCATCATTGCCAAGCATGGATTGCAGGAACGCTACAGCCAAGCGCTCGACATCTTGGATGCATATCGCTCCAAACCGACCTTTCCGATCGATCACTACCAATGGCATGGCGCCAGAGCTCTCATCCTGTCCGACCAGGGAAAAAGCGCCGAGGCTGCCGATGCAGCCATGCTCGCGCTCGAAGCCTCCCGACGAACAGATTCCGGTTTCAGACACCATCCTGATATTGGCCTCGTTCAAAACACATCGGATGATCTCGGAAAACGTCTGAAACGCATTGCACATGCGACGACGTGGTGGCGTTCGTTCTTCCGGTAGCGCTCCTGCAGTTTGCCCTTGCACTCCCGCTCCCCGTAGAACCACAATGCGCGCGAATGGAAGGAACAGATGACCGGCTCGATTGACCTGCACGCTTATCAGGAACCGATTCTATTTCTGGCAACGGCAGGCGTCGTCGTCCCACTCTTTCACAGGCTGAAGGTCAGCCCGGTCCTGGGCTTTCTCGCTGTCGGCGCGCTGCTGGGCCCCTATGGCCTCGGACGCCTTATTCCTGATTACCCTTGGATCGATTGGCTTACTTTCACAAATCCCGAGGGTACGTCGCGGCTTGCCGAGTTCGGCGTGGTGTTCCTGCTCTTCACGATTGGCATCGAACTGTCCTGGCAACGATTGCGCACCCTGCGCCGTCAGGTGTTCGGCTTCGGCACGCTTCAGGTTCTGCTCTGTGCCTTTGCTTTGGGCCTCTTCGCCTTCAAGGTCGTGAACTCGATTGCCGCGGCGGCGATCATCGGCATTGCATTGGCACTCTCCTCCACAGCCATCGTCATCCCTGTTCTGGCTGAACAAAAGCGCCTCAGCTCGGCGGCAGGACGCGCGAGCTTCTCGGCTCTGCTCTTCCAGGATCTCGCGGTAGCGCCGATCCTGTTCACCATCGCAGCCCTCGACATGCGCCAACCCGAGGTGACGATGCTGTCCTTCGCAACTGCGCTGTTCCAGGCAGCATTGGCACTCGCGATTATCGTGGGCGTTGGCCGCGTGGTTCTCAGGCCTTTCTTCCAGATGGTCTCCGCCACCAAGAGCCCAGAGATCTTCATGGCGGCCTGCCTGCTCGTAGTGATGGTGACGAGCCTGATCGCCGCCGTCAGCGGTCTGTCGATGGCGCTCGGCGCCTTCATCGCGGGCATTCTCCTGTCCGAGACGGAATACCGCCGCGCCGTCGACACGACGATCCAGCCTTTCAAGGGGCTTTTGCTCGGCGTGTTCTTCGTGTCCGTGGGCATGAGCCTCGATATCTTCCGTTTCCTCGAAGCACCGGTGACGATCCTGGCCGTGGCGACCTTCCTCATCGCCATCAAGAGCGTGGTCATCTTCTGGCTGAGCCGCCCCTTCGGCCTCACCGCCTCGGAAGCCGCCGAGACCGGGCTTCTGCTGGGTCCAGGCGGCGAGTTTGCGCTGGTCATTCTCGGCGGCGCCATGGCCGCGGGGCTCGTGCCGACGGAGGTCGGCCAGAACCTGCTGCTCGTGACCACGTTCACCATGGTGGCGATCCCCTTCCTCGCGCGGATTGGGCGACGGTTGAGCCGTCAGCTTGAAAAGACGCGCCCCATCGATCCGGAAGCTGCCGTTCCGCCTCCACCCGAGGAGCCGGGGCGCATCATCGTTGCCGGATATGGCCGCGTCGGTCAGCTCGTCGGGGACATGCTCCACCGCCACAAGGTGCCCTACCTCGCCATCGACGCCGATCCGGGTCTCGTGGCCGGCGAGCGCAAGGCCGGAAGGCCCGTCTTCTTCGGTGACGGCTCCTACCCTGCCTTCCTGCGCGCTTGCGGCATCGAGCAGGCACGCGCCCTCGTCATCACCCTCGATACCCCAAGCGCCATCGAGGCGGTGGTGGCGGCAGCCCGTCAGGAGCGTCCCGACATCACCATCGTGTCCCGCGCCCGCGACGCCAAACATGCGGCACAGCTCTATGAGCTCGGCGTCGACGATGCAGTCCCGGAAACCATCGAAGCCTCGCTGCAACTGAGCGAGGCGGTGCTGGCCGATATCGGCGTCCCCATGGGCCTCGTGATCGCCTCCATCCACGAGCGGCGCGACGAGTTCCGCGCGGTCCTGAGGCAGAACAACAGGAAACCGGATCGAACCGAGTTTCGGGCACGCCGCACCGTGGGCAAGTGAGGTCGGCAGCGATGTTCCTCACCTTCTTCACGGAGCTGCGTGCGGCCAAGGTCCCGGTCTCATTGAAGGAGTATCTCTCCCTGCTGGAGGCGCTCGATCAGGACCTCGCCGACAAGAGCGTGGAGGAATTCTACTATCTGTCGCGCGCGTGCCTGGTGAAGGACGAACGCCATTTCGACAAATTCGACCAGGTCTTCGCTCATGTCTTCAAAGGCCTGGAGAGCATGGGCCAAGCCTTCGGACAAGAAGAGATCCCCGAGGAGTGGCTGCGCAAGCTCGCCGAGCGTTATCTGACGGAGGAGGAAAAGCAGCAGATTGAGGCCATGGGCTGGGACAAGCTCTGGGAAAACCTGAAGAAGCGCCTCGAAGAGCAGAAGAGCCGCCACCAGGGCGGCAACAAATGGATCGGTACTGCCGGCACCTCGCCTTACGGTGCCTATGGCTATAATCCGGAAGGCATCCGCATCGGCCAGGACAAGAACCGCAACTTCCGTGCCGTGAAGGTGTGGGACAAGCGCGAGTTCAAGGATTTCGACGACAGCGTGGAACTTGGCGTGCGCAACATGCGCATCGCACTGCGCCGCCTCCGGCGCTTCGCACGCACCGGCTCAGCCGAAGAACTCGATCTCGATGAGACGATCCACGAGACCGCGCACAAAGGCTATCTCGATGTGCGCCTGCGCCCTGAGCGCCGCAATGCCGTGAAGGTGCTTCTGTTCCTCGATGTCGGCGGCTCCATGGATTGGCATATCCAGGCGGCCGAAGAGCTGTTCTCGGCGGCGCGGCTCGAGTTCAAGCATTTCGAGCATTTCTACTTCCATAACTGCGTCTACGAGCATCTGTGGAAGGAAAACCGCCGCCGCTTCGACGAAAAGATCCCCACCCTCGACGTGATCCGCACCTACCCGTCCGATTATCGGGTGGTGTTCGTGGGCGATGCCTCCATGAGTCCTTACGAGATCACCCATCCCGGCGGCTCGGTGGAGCATTGGAACGAGGAAGCGGGCGGGGTCTGGATCCGCCGCATCCTCGATCATTTCCCGAAGGCGGTCTGGCTGAACCCGGTGCCTGAGGGGCACTGGAAATACACCCAGTCCATCACCCTCATGCGGCAGCTCTTTTCCGAGCGCATGCATCCGCTGAACCTCGAGGGCATAGACCACGCCATGCGCGAGCTGGTACGTTAGAGCCCATGACACAAACCTACACCCATAGCCCCCGCCCCGTGGGCGGCCCGATCAGTTTTGCCATCAAGGGCGACCGGCTGGTCGTGGATTCCGGTCGCAAGGTGCATGAAGTCCGCCTCGGCACGGTCGAAACCGTGCGAATGACCTATGAGCCGGGACGCATCGGCCAGAAATCCTACCGCACGAAGGTCACGATGATGGACGGCAAGGCCTTCACCTTCAGCTCGCTCACCTGGAGAAGCCTCATCGAGGCGCAGGAGATGACGACGGAGTATCGGGCCTTCGCCCAAGCTCTGTGCGAGGCCATCGTGAAGGCCAATCCGGAGGCCCGCTTCATCGCCGGCAAGCCCTGGTGGCTGTGGTTCTCGACGACGGCAATTGCAATCCTATCGCTTCTCCTGATGGCTTACCTGATCTGGCAGGCCCTTCAGATGGGCTCGACGGGCGTGGCCCTGATCGGTGCCCTGCTCGCTGTCGTCGGCATCTGGCAGATCGAACCGATGGTGCGGCTCAACAAGCCGCGCTTCTTCAGCTCGAATGCACCTCCGGAAGAGTTGATGCCGAAAGCGGGTTGAATGCCTCTGCCGTCATGGCCGGACTTGATCCGGCCATCCACGTCTTTGAACCATCGCATCATGAGGCGTGGATGCCCGCGACAAGTGCGGGCATGACGATGAAGGCTCTTAAGCCCGGACCACCAGCACCGAGCATTTGGCGTGGCGCACGATGGTGGCGGCATTGGAGCCTAAAAGGTAGGTCGCCATGCTCGGGCGGTGTGAGCCGATGACGACGAGGTCCGCGCCGGTCTTCTCGGCCTCGTCCAGCACCTCGTTGTAGACGGAGCCCAGACGCACCACGGCAGAGACGCGCTCGGCCGGGAGCTTGATGCTGGCCGCGAGCTTGGCGAGCTTCTTCTCCGCCTCGTCCTGCTGCTCCTGGTCGAAGGCCGGCGGCATGAACTCCATGTAGGTCACGGGCACGATGGCACGCACATAGATCAGGCGAATATCGCCCTCCGAGGCGGTGGCAAGCTCCACGGCCTTGTCGAGAGCAGGCCGCGCCGCCCCGACTTCACCGAGATCGACGGGAACGAGAATCGTCTTGAACATCTTTAAGTCTCCGGTTCAGCCCTGGCGGGTGGGGGTGTGAACGACGAGGCCGTCCATTTCGGGGCGAACCCGGATCTGGCACGACAGGCGCGAATTCGGGCGAACGTCGAAGGCGAAGTCCAGCATGTCCTCTTCCATGGGCTGCGGCTGGCCGGTCACGGCCTCCCATTCCTCATCGACATACACATGGCAGGTCGCGCAGGAGCAGGCGCCGCCGCATTCGGCTTCGATGCCGGGGATGCCGTTGCGCACGGCAGTCTCCATGACCGTCGACCCCTCCTCGGCCTCCACTGTCCGGGCTGTGCCCTCGGCATCAATGAATGTAATGTTTATCATTGCAGACCTCTTGGTGACGGCGCATATTTAAGACACGGCGCGCCGGATGACGAGAGACGGGCGCGAGGCTTGCCGTCTTTTCGCCGCATTTCCCCCGGTAGTGCAGGTTACTGAGCCGTTAACGACGTTCGCAAGTGGCAGGGGACATCGGGTTTCCTTGAACATGACCGGCCGCTAAACTCGCTTGGTAAATAGTAGATTACCATACGGAAGGACTGTCATCGGCTCTTCCGGACCGGCTGAGGTCACGCGTTTCTCTTAATGGTCGAGGGAACACGGCGGCTTCAACCATCATTCAGTTGCGTCACGAGGGCGGATCATGGCGACCGAGAAGAAGAAGATGAAAGACCCGGCGGAGGCAGCCCTTTCGGCTGTTGAGCAAGCGCTCAACCTTGACGAGACGTTCGAGATCCCCTCTCCGGACCAGCCGGAGAGCAAGTCTTCCTCCGACGAGCCGCGGCTTCCGGATATTGATGACCATGATTTCACGAAGGGTCCTTTCTCCTTGAGCCCCGACCTTCCGGAGGAACGCGAGAACCGCTTGGACGATCGGGATATCAATCTGGACGACGCGCCCCGCTCCGGCTTCGTCGCGCCTGACCGCACTGCCGTCGCCAACGATGACCGCCAGAACGTCGGCGTGATGCTGCAGGCTCTTCAGGTTCGCCCTTCTCGCAGCGCTTATGTGTTCGCGACACTTGCCTCCCTCCTCTGGCTCGGTGGCATCGGCTTCTTCCTTTACTCCCAGGGCATTGCGACGCCCGAGCAGCTCACTGCCACCTTCTCGACCTCGCAGCTCGCCCTTGGCGCTGTGGCCCTGGTTGCGCCGATCTTTCTGTTCTTCATCGCTGCGATGCTCACCATCCGCTCGCAGGAAATGAAGATGGTCGCGCGTGCCGTCGGCGAAGTGGCCATGCGTCTCGCTCAGCCTGAGAACTTCTCCACCGATGCCGTTCTCTCCGTTTCCCAGGCCGTGCGCCGCGAAGTGGCTGCCGTTGGCGATGGCGTGGAGCGTGCGCTGGCGCGAGCCGGCGAACTGGAAACCCTCGTCCGCAGCGAGATTTCCACTCTTGAGCGTGCCTATTCCGACAACGAGATCCGTATCCGCTCCCTCATCGACGAGCTCGTCGCCCAGCGCGAGGCCGTCGTCTCCAATGCAGAACGCGTGCGTGGCGCCATCACCGGCGCTCACCAGAACCTGATCCAAGATCTCGATATTGCCAGCGAGCGCGTCGTCACCGCCGTCGGTGGCGCGGGCGACAAGGTCACCGGCTCCCTCGAACATCAGGGCGAGCAGATCACCCAGGCCCTTGGTCGCGCCGGTGAACGCATCGTCGAAGAGATGGCGAACCGTGGCGTCGAACTCGTGGAGCGTCTTTCGGGCACCAGCGAAGAGATCAAGAACGGCATTGCCGAGGTCGGCATCACCATCACCAGCGCCCTTGAGAGCAAAGCGCAGGACATCACCGGCGCCTTTGAGCGCACCGGAGACGTTCTCACCCGCCATCTGCAGGAAGGCGCGAGCCAAGTCACCCGCACGTTGGCCGAGACGGGCCGCGGCGTGATCGACGCCCTCGCCCAGCAGGGCAGCGACGTGCGCGAGGCCTTCGAACAGACGGCCAAGAGCCTGGAAGAGAGCTTCGTCCAGCGCGGCAGCGAGATCACCGAGAAGCTGGCGGCCACCGGCGGCGTCATCGCCGACGACATTTCCGCCCGCACCGCCGAGATGCGCGATCAGATCGCGGCAGCCGGCCTTTCCGTGAGCGAAGAACTCATGGCGCGCGGCACGGCCCTGCGCGAGCAGCTCGCCACGACCGGCTCGGATGTGGTCAACGACATCATCACCCGCGGCAACGAGTTCCGTGAGCACCTGGCGACTACCGCCTCTGAGGTCAGCAGCCAAGTCATGCTGCGAGGCAACGAGGTGCGAGAGCATCTCGAAGGCGCCGTGCGCATGGCCGACGAGTCCATCGGCAGTCGCGTCGAGGATCTCGCTGTGCGTCTCGAAACCGCAAGCCAGCGCGTCAGCGAGTCTGTCACCGTTCAGGGCCAAGCGCTCGAGAACAACCTCACCCAGGTCGGCGAGCGCATCTCCTACCTCATGGGTTCCAAAGTCGAGGAATTCCAGTCGGCCTTCGAAACCCGCGGCCAGGAATTCTCCGAAACCCTCACTCGCCACGCAGACGACGTGCAGACCCGCCTCGCTGGCACCGGCAAGGACATCGTGCTCGCCATCGCCACGCAGGGCGCACGCGTCAACGAGGTGCTCAACCGTACGGCTGAAACCCTCACGACCACCGTCGACACCCGCACCCGCGAAGTGGAGGAGACCCTTGGCTCTCGCCTCGAAGCCTTCGAGGGCGTCATGGGCCGCGGCGGCGAACTCGCAGACCGCATCTCCCGCGATGTGGGCAGCCTGACGGAAACGATCAGCGGCCGCTTCGAGGAGATGGACCGCCTCATCACCGTGCAGGGCCGCAGCATGGCTGAGGCTTTCGCCGAGCGTGCTCGCGAGGCGACCTCCGCCATCGAGTCCCAGCTCACGGCGCTCGAGGAGCACGCCTCCCGCCGCACAACGGAAATCACCGTCAATTTCGACACCATCGTCGAGCGTGTGGACGGCGTTCTCAGCGCCCGTTCCACCGCCCTCAGCGAAGCGCTCGTCGTGCGCACCGGTGAGATGGCCCGCGTAATGGCCGAAGGCGGCCGCGACGTGGCAAATGCCCTCCAGACCCGCGTGGACGAGATCAGCCAGGCGATCACTGCAAAGACCGGCACCATCGCCGATACGCTTTCCTCGAAGGCAGAGCAGATCAGCGAGGCGCTGGAGGCCCGCGCCAACGGCATCAACGAGATCCTCGGCACCCGCGCTGGCGAAATCGCGCAGACGCTGGAGAACCGGATCTCCACGATCAACCAGATCCTTGGCGACCGTGCCGACGAGATTGCCGAGACCCTCGGCGCCCGCGCCTTCGAGATCAACCAGACCCTCGGCGGCCGTGCGGATGAGATCGCCACGACCCTCGACGAGCGTGTCTCGAAATTCGAGGAGCGCGTGGTCAACCGCCTCGGCGGTGTGGCAGAAGCCATCGACGAGCGCGGCCAAGCCGTCGTCTCTTCGCTCAACAGCCGCATCGGCGAGATCCGCTCCATCTTCGACACGCAGGGCAACTCGCTCATCGAGTCGCTCGGCAACCGTGGAGAGACGATCGGCCGCGAAGTCACCGCTATCACCGAGAATACCCTGCGCGCGCTCGAGGATCGCAGTCAGACCATGCTGTCGTCGCTGCAGGAGCGCACGATGGAGCTCACCTCCTCCTACATGCAGTCGACGGAAGCCATGCGCGTTGCCATGGTCTCCGGCACGGAGCACACGGTCGAGACCCTGCTCGGCACCAACGAGCGCGTGCGCGGCGAACTTGCCGACGTGCTCGGCCGCCTGCAGGATGCCAGCAGCACCCTGCAGCAGGTGGCGGCCTCTGCCAGCAGCAACCTCGGCGCCGTCGAGGATGGCCTGGGCGGCCGCGTGCAGCAGATCGAGACCCTTCTGTCGGAAATCGCCTCCCAGGCGAACCGCGCATCCGGTCAGGTCGCCGATCAGGTCGATGCGCTGCGCAGTGTGTCCTCCGGCGCAATCCAGCAGGCCATGGACCTCGCTCACGCCCTCGAGGAGCGCGGACGCGCGCTTACGGAAACCACCTACGAGCAGATTAACACCCTCACCCAGGCGGCTTCCGCCCTGGAGCGTGTCGAGACCCGCATGACCGAGGCCCTGACCAGCCGCCAGAGCGCCCTGGACGAGCTCCTCGGCCGCATCGAGGAGCGCTCGCAGGATCTCGAATCCGTCACCCGCGCCTTCACCACCCTCATGGAAGGCTCGCTCCAGAATGCCGAGAACAAGGCCCGTCAAATCGGCTCTGTCCTTGCGGGCGCCGCCGAAACGACTACCCATGCCATCGGCGAGCAGTTCGAGCGCATCCGCTCCACCACCAGTGTCGAGAGCGAGCGCACAGCTGCGACCTTGCGGAACACCTACGAGCAGGCTGCTGCCGAAATGGCGGAGGCCCTCAACAACGCCACCGCGAAGTTCCGTGACGCCATGGGTGA
The DNA here is from genome assembly GCF_001017175.1 of Microvirga vignae. Lineage (GTDB taxonomy): Bacteria > Pseudomonadota > Alphaproteobacteria > Rhizobiales > Beijerinckiaceae > Microvirga > Microvirga vignae. Next base: position 32,906 of record NZ_LCYG01000087.1, read on the forward strand.
GCTGCGCGGCATGACCGGCCAGATCCAGCGCGAGCTGGAGGCCACCCGCGCCGAGCTGCGTCGCGGTGTCGTCGAGCTGCCGCAGGAAACTCAGGAGACCACGGCCAATATGCGCCGCGTGGTCGCCGACCAGATCAAGGCTCTCAACGAGCTCTCCGCTCTGGTCTCGCGCTCCAACCGCGTGGTCGATGCGGCTCCCGCCGCTCAGCCCCGCCGCGCTGCGGTGAACGAAACTCCGGTCGCTGCGACCATGGCTGCGGTGGCCGCCGCCGTCGAGCAGCGCATCGCCTCCCCTGCCCCAGCTCCCGCGCCGGCGGTGGCCCGCCAGCCCGAGCCGCGTCCGGCACCGGCACCAACTCCGGCTCCCGCACCTGTCCGTCAGGCGGCTGCTCCGGTGGAGCGTCCCGCTCCTCGCCGTGAAGAGGCCGTTCCCGCTCGCGATAGCGGTAATGCCCGTGGCGGCTGGCTCTCGGATCTCCTGACCCGCGCCTCGCGTGATGAGGAGGAGCCCGTTCGCGCCCCGGCACGCGGCAGCCGCTCCAACAGCCTCGACTCGCTGGACTCGATCTCGGTCGACATCGCCCGCATGATCGATCACGACGCGGCCGTCGAGCTGTGGGACCGCTACCGTCGCGGTGAGACCAACGTGTTCAGCCACCGTCTCTACACGGCGCAAGGTCAACAGACCTTCGAGGAGATCCGTCGCAAGTACCGCCGCGACGAGGAGTTCCGTCAAACGGTCGACCGTTACGTGGACGAGTTCGAGCGCCTGCTCGCCGAGGTCTCCCGTGATGACCGCGACTCCACGCTGACGAAGACCTATCTCACGTCGGAAACCGGCAAGGTCTACACCATGCTGGCCCACGCGAGCGGCCGCTTCGAGTAAGAGCGGTCAAATTAAAGACACGAGAACGCGGTCTTCGGGCCGCGTTTTTTGTTTTGTCGCGAAAACCTTCCGTCATCCCCGGACTTGTTCCGAGTATCCACGTCCTGGGGACCCAACACCTCAAAGACGCGGATGGCCGGGACAGGCCCGGCCATGACGAGAGACAGTTAATCGCCGACAAGCAAAAAGGCCCCGATCTGTTCGGAGCCTCGAATACTCATCCGCGGGAAACGCTGAAGCGCCTAGGTCGGCGCCTGTTCCTTGACCGGAGCCTGGCTGCTGATATCGCCCGGCTCCTCGCGCCGTGGGAGCGAGCTGCCGCTGACCCAGCGCACGATGTCGAGCATCACGACCGAGAGTGCTTCATCGAGGGCGCGAGCGGCATTGGCGGCATCGACCGAGGCAACAGGTGTGCGGGCGCGGAAGATGCGGCCATTCACGATGCGGCCGTTCTGTTCGCTCACGATCTTCACCGATATCTCGACCACCGCCTCGTTTGTGGGCGTTTCAACCTCGAAGCGGCGCAACTCGGAAACGAGCTGGACATCGGCCACCGCGCCGCTGCTGGGGCGCGAGACCCCTCGCAGCTGGGAGGCGTTCTCGAAGGTGTTGATCAGGCGCGTCTGGATGAGGCGTGGCAGATTATCGGCCCATTGTCCTCCGCCCATGAAGGAGACTGAGCCGCTCGCATCCTTCACCAGTATCTGCTGCGTGGAGAGCGTCTGCAGGGCCGCTGGCTCGTTCACGAGCACCTGGACACCCGCAGCGCCTCTGATACGGGACGTTGGCGCGGAGAGATCATACGTGGCCGGAGCCGGGCCCGACGAGCAGGCGCCGGCAAGCGCCGCCAGAAGTACGACAGGCATCAGGCGTCGAAGCGGCCGGGGCAGAGCGGTCGGGGGGAGAGACACGGATGATCCACGCATACAGGTTACTTAACGGCGTCCATTGTATTCGGGGAGATTGGGACGGCCACCGAAAAGAAACTGCTGTGGATTACGTTCGATGCTCCGCACCGCACGGCTGATGTCGCCAAGCGTCCTGCGGCCCTCGGCCGCCAGAGCCTCGTATTCCCTCAATCCTGAATCCGTGAAGCGACCGACCCCGCTCACCACCCCTTCTATGCCCTTGGTCCGCTCGTTCAGATCATTGGCCAAGTCCCGCACAGAAACGGCAGCGGCCCGAATCTCGTCGAAGGCTCCCTTGCCCGCCTCACCGGAGGCCGAACCGAGGAACTTCTCGGCGCCTGTCAGAACGCCGTCGATCCGATCGGCAGACTTGTTGAGCTTCTCGGTGATCGAACGCGCTTCCTGGATCGCCTTGTCGATATCAGGGCTGCGGCGGTTCAGGGTATCCGTGAAGGTCTGAACATTATCGACCGTACGGCCGACCTTAATCGGGTCGATCGCCTTCGTCAGCGTGGAGATCTCGGCCACGGCGGCATCGAGCTTGGGAGCCGTCTCATTAAGACGGTCCACGAGGCTTGCTGCATCACGCAGGGCCTCACTCACCACTTGGCGATTCTCCCCCAGAGCCTGGGTGAAGTTGTCCACGTTCTCGACGATCCTGGTCACACGCTGCGGCTCGACCGCACGAACCACCTGATCGACGTTGGTGGCAAGCGTATCGAGTTTCTCGGCCAGTGGGCCGATCTTCTCGGCTGCCTGCCCCACCTGGGCCAGGAAACGGTCGATGCCCTCCGCGTTCTCCCCCAGAGCTTGGGAGAAGCGCTCCACATTCTGAACCGTGCGGTTGATGGAACCCTCGTTGTCGGCAACCACGCGGCCGACCCGCTCCAGCACGTCATCGGCCCGCCGGGCGATGTTGCGGGCGGTCTCGATCAGATCCTGGAAGTCGGAGCGGTCGGCGAAGATGGTGGGCATGGGCTGGCCGGGACCCGCCACGAGCGGAGGAGCACCAGGCTCGCCGCCGGAAAGGCCGATATTCGCAACACCCGTCAGGCCTTGGTATTCGAGACGGGCGCGGGTATCGGCGCGGATGGGAATATCGCGGCCCACTTGGACGATCGCCACCACGCGGCGCGGATCCTCAGGGAGAAGGCTGATTTCCGTCACCTCGCCTACGCGAAGGCCATTGAAGGAGACTGTGGAGCCCTGGGATAGACCGGATACGGAACCTGAAAAGACAACGCGAATACTCTGCCGTGTCTGTCCCCGATCGCCACCGGAGAACCAGTAGACGAAGCCGAACGCCGCCGCGATCACCGCCAGGGTGAATATGCCGATCAGAGCGTAATTCGCACGCGTTTCCATCGTAGTCCCTTACGCGCCGCCGGCCATGGCCGCACGTGCCCGTTTTCCATGAAAATAAGAGCGGAGCCACGGGTGATCCGAAGCCAGCATTGCCTCGATAGGCCCTTCCGCCAGTATCTTGCCCTCACCCAGCGCCGCGATCCGGTCGCACACCGTGTAAAGGCTGTCTAAATCATGGGTTACCATGAATACGGTAAGCCCCAAAGTCCGCTGTAACGTCGCAATCAGCTCGTCGAAATCGCCCGCGCCGATAGGGTCGAGACCGGATGTCGGCTCGTCGAGAAACAGGATGTCCGGGTCGAGGGCGAGTGCACGAGCGAGCGCCGCGCGCTTGATCATGCCGCCCGAGAGTTCGGAGGGCAGCTTGTCCGCTGCATCGGGCTTTAACCCCACCATCTCGATCTTCAGCATGGCAAGCTCATCGAGAAGCCGCTCGGAGAGGTCGAGATGCTCGCGCATGGGCACTTGGACGTTCTGCTTCACGGTCAGCGCCGAAAACAGTGCGCCCTGCTGGAACAGCACGCCCCAGTGCCGCTCCATCATGCGGCGCTCGGATGGAGACAGCTCGTCGAGGTTCTGGCCCAGCACCTCGATGGTGCCCGCGCGCTTGGGAACAAGGCCGAGAATGGCGCGGGTGAGAACCGACTTCCCCTGACCGGACGCACCCACGAAGCCGAGGATCTCGCCGCGATAGACATCGAGATCGAGGCCCTTGAGGATGGTTTTCTCACCGAAGCCGACCTCGATGTCGCGCACGCGGATGATCACTTCGCGATCTTGAGTGGAAGCGGGGTGGCGCCGTTCGAGCATTGCTGTCAGTACCTGATAGCCGCGAAGAACATGGCGAAAAGACCATCGAGCACGATGACCATGAAGATGGCCTTCACCACGGAGGAGGTCACGTGCCGGCCGAGGGATTCGGCAGAACCAGCGACGGCCAAGCCCTCCAGCGTCGCGATGATGCCGATGATCACGGCCATGAACGGTGCCTTGATGAGACCGACCATGAAGGTGTTGAACCCAATCGCTGCCCTCAAACGGGTCAGGAACACGTCCGGGCTGATGTCGCCATAGACCCAGGACGTGATTCCGCCCCCGAGCAGCGCCGCAATCGAGGCGAGAAACGTGAGCAGCGGCAGGCCGATGATGAGGGCGAGGATTCGGGGAAGGATCAGCACCTCGATGGGGTCGAGGCCCATGACACGCAGGGCATCGATCTCCTCACGCATTTTCATGGAGCCGATCTCGGCCGTGAAGGCGGAACCGGAACGGCCCGCCACCATGATCGAGGTCAGCAGTACGCCCAATTCGCGCATCACCAGGATGCCGATGAGGTCCACCACGAAGGGTGTGGCGCCGAACTTGACTAGCTGGAAGATGCCCTGCTGGGCGACGATGGCACCGACGAGAAAGGAGATGAGGACAATGATGGGCACGCCGCGGTAGGCGATCTGCTCCAGCTGGTTGACCAAGGCCGTGCCCCGGAAGCGCCGAGGATGGACGATCACCCGGAGGAAGGCCGAGACCAGCTCCCCCAAGAACGCCACACCCCGCACGAGGTCGCTGCCTGCTCCGGCCACGGTCTGGCCCACATCGACCAGGAAATCGACGAAGCGCGAGGGTTTGGGCTTCTGCTGCTCCTGGAAACCGCGATAGGCAACCTCGTTCAGGAGGATATGCTGCTCCTGGCTGGCATTGACGAAATCGGAAGCCAGACCGCTCTCGCCGAGTTCATGGCGGGTGCGGTCGAGAACCCAGGCACCGAGCGTGTCGAGTCGCTGGACACCGCCGAGGTCGATGATGAGGTGATGCCGGTCGGCCTGAGCCGCGATCTCGCCCGCCAGGGATTCGACACTGCGCGCGTGCTCGGCCGTCCAGGGACCGGTCAGCACCGCCGTGACTTTGTTCCCGGCACGCTCGATTTTCAGCTGCGGCTCGTGAGCCAGGGTGCTCTGCGGCACGATCATCCTTCCGGCATTGATTCCGTTTGGTGATAGCGTGTAGCTGCGTCACAAGTCGAGATGAAGTTCTAACAAGAAGCCAAGAGAATGCGTCAGCTCACCGTCTCCATCGACCGTTTTCCCATTGCGGGCAAGTTCACCATCGCCCGCGGCTCACGCACCGAGGCGGTGGTGGTCACGGCCACCATTACCGAAAACGGCGCCGTCGGGCACGGAGAATGCGTGCCCTACCCGCGTTATGGCGAGACGGTCGAGGGCGTAGCGGCAGCCATCGAGGCCATCCGTCCGCAGATCGAAGCCGGGCTGACCCGTGAGGCTCTGCAATCCCTCATGCCAGCGGGAGCCGCCCGCAATGCCGTCGACTGCGCCCTCTGGGATCTCGACGCGAAGCGCTCTGGCATCCGCGCCCATGTCACGGTAGGCCTCACCCGCTGGCCGCCGGCGACCACCGCCTACACGATCAGCCTCGATACGCCGGAGGCCATGGCGGGAGCAGCCGCCAAGGCCGCGGAGCGGCCAATCCTGAAGGTGAAGTTCGGCGGGCCCGAGGGTGATATCGAGCGCATCCGGGCAGTCCGCCAGGCCGTCCCGCAAGCGACGCTCATCGCCGATGCCAACGAGGGCTGGACTGAAGGTAACATTGAGGCACATCTCGCAGCCTGCGCCGAGGCTGGCTATGCCCTCGTGGAGCAGCCCCTCCCCGCCAGGTCGGACGGTTTCCTCGCCAGGATCACCCGTCCCGTTCCCATCATGGCCGACGAGAGCGTGCACGACCGGCAGAGCCTGCAGCGGCTGGTGGGGCTTTATGACGTCGTGAACATCAAGCTCGACAAGACGGGCGGACTGACGGAAGCGCTGGCTCTCGCCGATGCGGCAGAGGCTCTCGGTTTCCCTCTCATGATCGGCTGCATGGTCGGCACGTCGCTTGCCATGGCGCCCGCCATGGTAATCGCGCCTCGCTGCCGCTTCGTGGACCTCGATGGTCCGCTCCTTCTCGCCAAAGACCGGGAACCCGGCCTGAAATACGAAGGCAGCCTTGTTTACCCGCCGGAGCCTGCGCTCTGGGGCTGAACCTTCAGCTTGCCGATCACGATCAGCATGAGAACGAAACCGATTGCTCCCAGGGGAGCCATCGCGGCGAAGACCAGCGGGCCAGCCTTCTCGTAGATCATGCCGCTGCCGATCGTAGAGAGCGCCGTCGTCAGGGCAGAGAGCGAACCGTAGATCCCTTGGGCCCGCCCCCTCGCCTGCATCGGCGCGAGAGCGGTCAGCGCGGCCATGGTGCCGATATGGGTCGCGGCGAAGGACAGGCTGTGCATGGTCTGGAGCACAAGGGTCACGCCCAATCCCGGCTGAAGGGACATCACGAAGAAGCGGATCGCCGCTGCCGCCGATCCAACCAGGATCAGCCCCACGCCTGAACCGCGCCCGACGGCGCGGCCGAGAAAGATGAACACCAGGATCTCGGCGATCACGCCCGCCGCCCAGAAATAGCCGATGGCGGAATCCGAAAAGCCGAGGGAGCGCCAATGGATGCTGGCGAAGGCGTTGAGCGCGCCATGGCTTCCTTGAGTAACCGCCCCCGCGATCAGGAGGAGCCATAGAACCTTCGGCAGGGCGGGAGAAGCCTTCTTCTCCTTGTCTTGAGACTTGGACAGATGATCCGGCACCTCGTTCGGCACGGCTGCGAGCGTCGCCGAAATTCCGAGGATCGGGATGAGCGTGAGCGCGAGGACCACCACGTTCGGCCCAAAGGCTCCCACGAGATAGCCGGCCAGGATGTTGGTGATGAAGAACGCAACGGAGCCGCTGCCTCGGATGCGGCCGTAGTTGAGGCCCGGATAGCGCTGCACCGCATTTGTCGAGACGAGATCGTTGCCGGGAATGACGGCGGCCTGTGCGAAAGCGACGAGGGCGACGAGCGCAATGATCACGGCACTGTTGTCGGTGAGCATGAGCAGGGGAAAGCCCAGCATCTGACCGATATGGCTCGCCAGCAGCAGCCGCCTTGCGCCGAAGGAGCGGTCGGCCAGGCTCAGCAGCGGAGCCGTTGCGATGATGCGCACGATGATCGGGATGGCGACCACGAATCCGATAATGGTGGGCGAGAGCGCCTTGCTCTGGAGCCAGAGCGGAAAGAACGGTAGGTAAACACCGTGGCTTACGAAACTCGCCGCCTGCAAGGCGCCCAGCCGGATTTCGAGGGCTCTGGTCGAGGGGATCAAGGACAGCGCTTTCCAGAATCAGCGAGAGCAAGAAAGGGCGTCCATTAAAGACATGTGTACCTGCCAGCCAAGGCCCGGCTCGCATGGATGTGTTGATGAGGAAGCAGGGGCCGATCAGGTGTTCGCGTGAGTCGCCAGGATGTTTGAGAAGAACTGTCTGGCGCTCTCACGCCAGGTGAAGGTCTCGCCATAAGCTCTGCACCTGTCTTTGGGAATCTCGAGGGCAGCGAGAGCAGCCTTCCGCAGATCGGCGTCGACGACACCGCAGCCCGACGAGCCGATGACGTCCACGGGACCCATCACCGGAAAGGCCGCGATGGGAAGGCCAGAGGCCAAGGCTTCGAGCAGGACGATGCCGAAGGTATCGGTAAGGCTTGGGAACACGAACACATCGGCGGAGGCATAAACCCGCGCCAACTCCTCGCCGGTGAGAGTGCCGAGAAAACGAACTTGGCTGTAGTGCTGTTCGAGTACCTCACGCGCAGGTCCGTCGCCGACGACCACTTTCGTGCCGGGAAGATCGAGGGACAGGAAAGCCGAAAGGTTCTTCTCCACCGCCACGCGGCCTACATACAAAAAGACCGGCCCTGCACAATCGAGAACCCGTTCATGCCGCGGGCGGAACAGCGTGGTGTCGACGCCTCGCGTCCAGCGCACGATATTCTTGAAGCCTCGCACGCTCAGTTCGCGTTCGAGTGAGGGCGTGCTGACCATCATGGCTTTCGCCTCGCGGTGGAACCAGCGAAGAACGCCATAGGACCACTTCTCCGGAAACGGCAGGCGCGCCGAGAGGTATTCCGGAAACCGTGTGTGATAGCTGGTGGTGAAAGCTCGCTGGTGCCGCTGACAAGCCAAGCGAGCGGAAAAACCGAGGGGCCCTTCCGTGGCAATGTGCACATGATCGGGATCGGTCTCGGCGATCATTCGCCCGACGACCTCCGGTCTCGTCAACGAGAGACGTATCTCCGGATAGGTCGGCATTGGGAAGGAGCGAAACCGCTCTGGCGTGAGAAACGAGACCTCTGTGCCGAACAACGGCGCTTGCTCTGCCATGTATTCGAGCGAGCGCACGACCCCATTGACCTGCGGCCGCCAGGCATCGGTGACGATGAGCACATGCATCAGGCGGCTCTTCCGTCGAGAGCAACAGGTTTTTCGATCGAGACCGCAATCTCGGGGCTGGGGCCCGGCAGGCTCTTGCGGCTGGCCTCGCTCCACCGGATCAACTCAAGCGTGCCATCGAAGTGCTCGACGACGACCGTGCAGGATTCCACCCAGTCACCCGTATTCACGTAAGAGACGCCGAGGTTCTCGTGCATCGCGGCGTGATGGATATGGCCACAGATCACGCCATCCACTTCTTGCCGCCGGGCTTCAGCCGCCAGGAGCTCTTCGAAGCGGCTGATGAAGTTCACCGCGTTCTTCACCTTCAGTTTCGCCCAGGCGGACAGGGACCAATAGGTCAGGCCGAGCTTGCGGCGCGCGATGTTGAGATAGGTATTGACGAACAAGGCCGCCGTGTAGGCCCAGTCACCCAGGAGCGCGAGCCAGCGGGCGTGGCGCACGACTAGGTCGAACTGGTCCCCATGGATCACGAGATAGCGCTTGCCGTCCGCCGTCTCGTGGATGGCATGCTCGGCAAGTTCGATTCCCCCTAAGTTGATACCGACATAGTCGCGCAGGAACTCGTCGTGATTGCCAGGCACATAGATGAGTGAAGAGCCCTTGCGGACCTTGCGCAGCAGCTTCTGCACAACGTCGTTGTGGCTCTGTGGCCAGTACCAGCCCGACTTCAGCCGCCACCCATCGACGATGTCGCCCACGAGATAGATCATCTCGGCATCGTAGTACTTTAGAAAATCCAGAAGGGCTTCCGCCTGGGATCCTTTGGTGCCCAGGTGGAGATCCGACAGGAACAATGTGCGCACGCGGATCGTGTCCAAGTCCCTCGGCATGCGGCGTCCTCTTTTGACTGGCCTCCGCCTAGCCAAACCGGATTCGCATCTCGCCCCCGTGACAGTCCGGTTGCAGTTTCATGACAAAACCTAAGGGGTTCCATGACCATGGAGCAGGCATGGCGCGCAGATAAGGGCTTCACGCAGGCGGATTGTCGTGGTTCTTGTGCAACTCCTTGGTGCAAGTGACTCGCTATCGTGAAACCTCTTCTGGGGATCTCCCTCAAAGTCCTGTCAGCCCTCGTCTTCACGATGATGTCGGCAGTTCTCAAGACTCTGATGGATCGCTACCCGACCGGGGAAGTGGTGTTCTTCCGCTCGTCCTTCGCCATTCTGCCCCTCTGGTTGTGGCTGGCCTGGAAGGGCGACCTGATCAACGGCTTGCGGACGAAGACCGTGGTCGGTCACTTCAAGCGCGGCTTTCTCGGCACGGGCGCCATGTTTCTGGGATTTGCCGCCCTCTCCTTTCTGCCACTCCATGATGCGATCGCCATCGGTTACGCCTCGCCGCTCATTCTCGTGATCCTGGCGGCCATTCTTCTGAAAGAGAAAATCCGCGCCTATCGTTGGACAGCCGTTGCTGTCGGCTTCATCGGCGTCATGATCATGCTCTCGCCTTACCTGACGCCTGAAACGTTTGCGGGCGGCATTCTGGCCGGGCCGTCCCTCGGGGCCATCTGTGCCTTCGTCGGGGCCGTCTGCTCTGCGGGCGCGATGGTCCAGGTGCGACGACTGACCGGAACGGAGAAGACAGGCGCCATCGTGTTCTACTTCTTCATCCTGGCCTCAGGGCTCTCGTTCTGCACCATCCTTCTCGGCTGGAATATGCCCGATGCAAAGGATCTCGCCCTTTTCGTCCTAGGCGGCATCCTGGGCGGAATCGGCCAGATCCTGCTCACCGAATCCTACCGCTATGCGGATGCCTCCGTGATTGCTCCTTTCGATTACACCACCATGGTCTGGGCGCTCCTGTTCGGCTGGCTCATGTTCGGGGACCTGCCGACCCCCACCATCCTGGTCGGAGCCGCCATCGTGGCTGCCACGGGCCTCTTCATCGTCTGGCGGGAGCACCGGCTCGGCCTGGAACGGTCCGAGGAACTGAAGGTCGCCTCGCAAAAGCCGGGGGCATAGTTTTTAAGGAAAACACTCCCCGCGACCTCTCTGGCCTTGACCCGCCTCGCCTCTTATCTCACAACCGTTTAAAGGAACGGACGTTCGGTTTTTCAGAACAGAGGCAACGTAATGGGCGTCGAAGGCAAAGAGCGGCACCGGGACCTGGAAACGGGCGCGCAGGTTCTGTCCGGAAACATGGGCAAGACGATCCAGCGTCTGCGCAAGGCCTATAACCTGTCTCTATCGGAGCTCGCCGAGCAATCGGGCGTGGCCAAGTCCATCATCAGCCAGATCGAGCGGAACGAGACCAACCCGACCCTCGCGACGATCTGGCGCCTCAGCCAGGCTCTCGACGTCTCCATCGAGCGGGTGCTGGCCTCGGCAGACGAGGAGCCCTTCATCGAGAAGTCGTCCAAGGCCGACACACCGATCCTCGTGTCCGACGACGGCAAGATGAAGCTCGCCATCATCGGTTGGATCAAGACGATCGAGTGGCTGCAGTGGTACGATGTTCAGTCCGAACCGGGCGGAGTGCTCGATTCCGACAGCCACCAGCGGGGTTCTGTCGAATGCCTCTCGGTCCTCGAAGGCGAGTTCGAGGTCGAGGTTGGCGGCGTGACCCAGCAGGCCAAGGCAGGCGAGTCTTTGCGCTATCGCTGCGATCGCCCCCATTCCGTGCGCTGCATCGGCGATAAGCCCGGCCGCGCCACCATGGTCTGCATCCTCAAAGCTGCCGTGATGGATTGAGGTTCCCTCCCCATTTCCCACCAACATCTTTACGGCTTGGGCGCCACGTAGCCCTGCTTCGGAGGCAAGGAGAGAAGATATTCGGCTATGGCCTTGCGGTCGGCCTCCGGCAATTGGGCCGTGTTGCGGACCACGGAGCCCATAGGTCCGCCGACCGTGTCGAAGTTCGGCGTCTCGCCCGTCGTGAGCAGGGTCACGAGATCGTCCTCAGTCCAGCCACCAATCCCGCTCGGACTCGGCGTGATGTTCGGCACCGAGCCCCTACCTTCCGGATCCGGCCCGCCGGCAAAGCGGCGGTCATCGATAATAGCGCCTGCGAAGTTGCGCTCGCTATGGCATTCCACACAATGGCCCGGCCCATTCACGAGATAAGCGCCCCTATTCCAGCTTTCCGGTTTTGACGCATCAGTCGTGAAAGGGTGCCCATCGAGGAAGGCGAGCTTCCAAAGGCCCACGCCGCGGCGAATATTGAAGGGGAATGGCAGGTCGTGATCAGGCGCCTTTCCCTCGACTGGGGGAAGGGTCTGCATGAATGCGAAGAGATCGGCCAGATCCTCGCGCCTCATGCGCTGATAAGATGTATAGGGAAAAGCCGGGTATGCATTATCGCAACAGGTTGTGTGCCTCGGCTCGTTTGTTGCGAGGTTCGCTGCCTGAACCTTTGGGATGATGCCGTACTGCATCGCGGCTATGAACTGCTCCAGCGTCCACGATCCGATCCCGTCTGTTTTATGAGGTGAAATGTTTGGGACGTAGAATGTGCCGAAGGGCGACTTGAGAGCATAGCCGCCGCCCAGGCGCAGTTTGTCGTCCTGGTTGGGCGTGGCATGACAGGAAGTGCAGCCGCCAGCGAAAAACATGATCCGGCCGTTCTCGAGGTCCGGCTGCTTGGTCGGCATCGGCCCAAGGTTCGCCATCTGGCGCGATGGATCAGTGAGGTACCAGAATGCGGCTCCCGCCACTGCAGCAACAATCACGAGGCCAACTAGAATGCGCTTCATGCAAGGAGATCTCCTGCATTAAGGTTAGAAGCTGCTCAAGTTTTCCGCCAACCGGAAAATCCTCCGTCCACGAAGAAGTGAAAGCCCGGGAGGCTCGGAAATTTACGCCCGATCAGGCGTAAACTGGAACCGGAGAGGCAGTTCATCCGTGCTCTCCCGTCTCGTAGACGACATACCCATGACCACTCCGCCGGACGAGACAGTCCGGCTACCTCTGTGCCTCGCCTTTGGATGCCGCAAGTTTCGAAAGTGGGTTCCGATAAGGCTGTTTAGGGAATGACGCCTCGGGTTCTTTCTTGCACCCACGGATGATCCCAAAGATGCCCCACGATGAGTGTGAGAAGGGCAACGTTTAGGACAAGGAGCAGGGCAAGGATGAGCCGGGTTAACTTCTTGTGTCGGGCGAGACGAATTTGAGCATCTCTCGTTTTACGGCTCTGTTTATCTAAGTTGGGGTTGTGGTGCTGCACGCGCCTACCGTAGAGTCGTTTACATATAAACTTCTATCTCTTGCGCGCACAGGAAGAAAGTCCAAATAATTCGCAGTCCCCGTCTATGGAATGGGCTGCTATCCGAGGGCAGATCTGAACAGAAGGGCTTCCAAGCCGTTGAACCCTATCACTGGCAGCAGTGATTTAGGCGTCGGTGACTGAGAGATGTGTGCTCCCGCCTATCAGTCGAGGAGCGCCCTCATGCCCAATCACTACCAAGAGCGCTGGGAAGGTCCAATCGGAGGCCTCCGATTGCCTTTTGCTGCATGGAAGTGCCTTCAGGATGAAGGAATCAAAACTATCGACCAACTCAAGGCTAAAGCGGACCGGCTTGAAAAATTTGTCGGGATCGGGCCGAGGCTGGCCCACATCATCCGGCAGGAGCTCGCCCGAATGGAGGCTGCCGAAAGGCAAACATCGGACGAAGCATAGGACTGAAGCCGTAAATCTCCGATAAGCCTCTTTATGGAACGCGAATATAAGTGTTCCTAAAGTCTTCGTGCAGGCTTATACGACGCCTCGGCAATCGTGGAGTGAGATCGGCTCCTGTGACGCCGATCGCCTATTAGTAATACTTTTAATTACTGGGTATAGCCGTGATCCAAAGAACAGCGCCAGGGGAACTGTCGGGCACTTTTGGTTGGATGCTTTGGGGCGTCTCGCTGGGCTCGCTGGCGGTGGTTGCTCATACAGCCTTGGATGTTTTCAATATTCTCCCACCCTGCCACCTGCCCCTTCATCCTCGCAGCTTCCATAGGACGGCCAACCCATTCGTTCATGTCCTTGCTGAGTTTGCCATTTTTGGTGGTGGCGGTGCGGTCTTGTTCGGCCTAGTTGCCAAACTCACCAGCTTTTACTTGTATAATGGCAGGAACGACCGTCCATCCGTGCGCACCCCTGCTCCCTAGACAACATGGACACGATCACTCCACGGAACGAGACCGTTCCGCTTTCGGTTGACCGTGGGGTAATTGCCATTCGTGGTCTCAAGGCTGCCGAGAATTTGAAGACTTTCATGGTACAACTGGAAGAGTCTCGGACTACCAAGAAGCGCTCATTTCGAGACCAGGGCACAAAAGGCAGGCCCATTAGACTGGTAGCTTACCGTCATATTAAGCCTTGCTCTGCCTGGGCTTTTCCCACCGAGTTATGTTTCTAATTTGCACTGCTTTGGCACCCCAGCGCTGATTCAGAAAATGGCGTGCAGGTTGTTCTATGAAGCGGAAGCTAAGCACGCCACAGACGAGAGCAATCCCCAGGACAACAGGCGTGGCAGCCAACCCATCATCGAACCGGAGTTTGATGAGAGAATCGATGAGCTTAAATGGCTCCTGCCATAAGTAGACAGAATATGACAATTGGCCAAGTTTAAGAAGCGGCGAAGATTCTAGTATGCTTCGGGCAGGTCCTATTGCGCTGGGCAGAAGCGCGACTGCTGCAGCCAAGCACGCGGACCCAACACTGTACTTGACCGGATCAGGGACAACATTCACGTTCAGTGCCAGTCCAGTAAGGCCAAGAGCAAGAGGTGCCCAGCCTGGCGCGGAGCAGTTGCAGAGCCAGAGATAGGCGACTGCTCCCAGCAGAATGGATGCTCCTCGAACATCGCTACGCCAATAGACTTCAAAGTAATTTAATCCGGAAGCATATTGAACAAGGCCGTTCAGGGAAAACAGGAGAGCAATACCTAGCAAGGACGGCACTAGAGCCGTTTCCCCTTACGTGGAATCAGCTCTCTTCTTTGGTCTGCCGCATTTTCTGACGGCGAACCGGATCCACTTCGCCGGAAAATGCTCTAGGGGATAGTTAAAGCGACTGTGAAGAGCAGAGATAACCCCAAGGAGCGCATACATATGCCCCTCAATGCAGAGAGACCATATGTGACTGACCAGAGGATTATAGTGAAAATAAATAGTATAATAATTGCAAGTCATAGTTAACATGGAAATATAAGTCGCAAAATCGATACCTCTTCCAGTAAATACTGACGCCGCAAATATCGCAGAGGAAAATATGAATAAAGCGGGATATATACGCGCTATCCGCACCCGAAAAAATTCTATCACGTTTGTCTGACGGACGAACAATATCTCGGCCATTAGACGGCCGCTCAGAACGAAGAAAAATTCCACTCCTGCTCTTCCGAGATTCATCCCGTCTCGGAACGCAAAATGTCCAATCAGAACTCCTAGTATGGCGCAGCCTCGCCATCCATCGAGGATTAATATGCGATTGCGGTCCATAGCATCTCCAGGAACGTTGATGAATTTATCCCTAGGAGTAGTTGCAAATATATATATCGGGGAGATTTTAGTAGATACGCAACCCAAGAGCATATTCATGGACAAGCTTACTGTAATCTTCCATACATAACTGCTTCGGATTTTTGTAAATGCTCTTACCGAACATCGCATTTCGCAACGTACTCATTATGATTACTACAATGGCTGGAATTTTGATCCAGCTTCCATGCGAATTTTGGACCTGCGTCAGTAATCGTACGTTGGTAATCAGGCAGCGCCTCGCGGCTAAATTTCCGCTGGAGTGACCTGCATCGTTCTTCTTCGCATGCCCTTCGGCCGCCGCTCAGATGCTGCGCGAACCAGAGAAGATGGGGCCGCAGACTGCGACCCTCATCTCATCCTAGCTTCGCCATCCTGCGGTGTTGCGTGAGACACAGCAGGATTCCGGAATATCGCCGCCATCGCGGCGTTTCATACCCTCCCAGATGCGACATTCGTTCGGTGAGAAGATCTCGCTGTTGATGCCAATCTGATACGCCTCCAACCGCGCCTTCAGGTCGCCGCATTCCAGGCCGGAAAGATCATGTTCTATGGTGTAGGTGCGCCGTCCCTCATCCGACAGGAGTGCCAGGCGCAACTGCGCCTCAATGCGACCTGCCCACGGAGCGAAATAGTTCTGACGCAGCGCTCGGGATTCCTCTGTGAGGCTGCCGTAAGAGGCATTCTTGTCGAGACCAGCAACTGACAGAGGGACACCATAAACGCGGGCAACATCCTCCAAGCCTAGCACCCGCGCCTCGTAAAACTGCTGCTCGCGACCGGGAGCAGAGAGCGGATATGGTTTCAGTCCTGCTTCAAGCAGGAGCGCCTCGGGTCCTAACGTCATCTTTCTTAACCGAGTGCCGATCTGCTCTTTCAGGCGTCGGAACGCCTGATCTGCCATTTCTCCCGCGCCGAAGGTGGTTTCCGTCGTAAACACCGTGTCGGGAACGAAGCCGCGCGAGATCTGCGCCTCCGCTAATTCGCTCTGGGCAATGGCGAGGCCTACTGCGACCTGTGCCCGCGCCAGCGGCGACACGCCAAGCAAGCCATCTTTCGAGAAGCATCGCAGATGAATGATTTTATCCGGCAGGTATACCTCATGGCGTTCGGTGAGTGGGTCCGAATACCGATAGCGCATGCTCCCCGTGGTCAAGCACTCCACACCTACAGCCGCATAAGGCAAATAATGCAGTTCCTGCGCCGCCCGCGTCCATCCTAGACAATTCGCTCGTAGGCATTGCCGAACGTCGTGAGATCGCGCAGCAGCAGTTCGCTTAGTTCAAAGGATGACATCCGTCCATTGGCGGCATCGTTCAACAGGCGACGCAGCGGATGGCTCTCGACAGCCTCTCTGCCGCCGTCATCCTGCTTTCGTTAAACCACGCATGGCAGGCTCGCGAGCCCTTCCGAGATCAAGGCCGTGCAGCGGGCCGCAATGGCAAGGAAGAAACCGGATATTCGGGCGAAATAAAATGCGATGACTGCGCTCCGAATAGTAGCAGCGGTACGTAAGGCGGAAGGTAAGGATCAGGCAGCGCAGCCTCCCGTTTCTCGGCCCCGAACAGGCGAGCGAAAAAGCCCACGACGTCACTCCGTCAGACGGCGCTCGAGTTCAGCCTTTATGATCCCGTCGACCTCTTCCCGCTTTACAGGTCGGCCCGTGATCTGCTCCGCCAACCTGCCGCGCTGCAGCAAATGCCGATCTTCCCAATCCTCAGGAATAACAGGCATTTCCTGCGGCAGGATCTTGCCAGAGATCCGGCTGCGGGTCAGGAACAGTCACTGCCTCCACACCTTCCGGCAGTTTCGCCTCTTCGGCATGTCCCGCATCGATCCACTGCTGCGCCTCGGATGGCGAGAAGAGCACCTGTCACCGGCAAAGTCATTGCGGAAGGGCTGCCTAACGAGAACGCGGACGAGTCCACTATGCTTCAACGCTTTCATGGGTTCTCTCCAAGTGTTGAAAGATACCTCTTCGCCAGGGACAGATTCATGAAGCCGTGCAGCGTTGTGCCGAAACTGCGTATCATCAGTGACAATTTGTGGAGCGCTGCTGAAAGGATCAGGAGCGAGCGCGCCAAGATACCCGGCAAGCCCCGCGAGCTGTGGTCGCGCCATGACGGCTCTCCGACAGGTATGGTGACCTGCGGCAGTTGCGGCGGCCATATGATCATTGCCCAGCGGTCCCGGAACGGCGCAGGGCGGTTCAAATGCTCTGCTGCGCATTTCCATGATACTAGCCGACACACCAAGAGTTACGATGTGGCGCGGCTCGAATGGGCTGTCGTCGACGCTATAGACCTGCAGCTGACGGATCCCCGCACGACCCATGCGATTTGGCAGAAGTACCGCGAGGAACTACGGGAAGAGCAGCGCAGCGCCCGCTCGGAGCGACAGAACGTCCGAAAGCGCCTGAACGAGATTGAGGCCGCGCAGCTGAGGCTGGCCGCTGCTCTGGAGAAAGGTAGCATGCCCGAAGATATCCTGATCTCCTGGCTCCAGAATTTAGAGAAGGAGCGGGCCAGCCTGCGGGAACGGGAGCGCATCGCCAGCCAGGAAGAGGACCCGACCGATCTCTCGCTCAAGGCCATGGGTGCCTACCGGAAGCACCTGAGGAACCTGCATGAGAACCTTCAGGCTCGGCGGCATGATCCAGAGGTTCGGATGGCCTTCCGCAACGTGATCAAGAGCATCACGATCAACGAAACTTCCGCTCGGGCTCCGTACGGCTTTAAGATCAACGGCAGGCTTGGCGCGCTGTTCGGACTGGAACTCTACCCAATTGGCCGACCTGTTTCCCAAGCCCTTGCTGAACAAGGGTTTTCCCGTGCGCTTGCGTGTTACGACAGTGCAGATACAGGAAAAGCCGGGTCGTAGTGCCGCCCGTCAGGAGACGTTCCCTCCTGCATGGCGCGTATGAAATCGATGGCCGTCCAGGCTCTAATGCAATCCTGTTTGTGCGGCGAGATATTGGGGATGTGAAAGATACCAAAAGGGGATTTTAACACGTAGCCACCACCGAGCTGCAGCTTGTCGCCTTGGTTCGGCGTGGCATGGTAGGACGAGCAACCTCCTGCGAAGAACATGACGCGGCCGTTTTCGGGATTAGGCTTATAGCCGTCCAAAGATGTCGCTGTCTGCACACGCAGCAACCGATAAGCCGAAGGCGATGTGAGCGCCAGAAAGCCCAGCACGCCTAAGCCAACGATCGCTTTACGCATCGTTCTTCCCGAACTGAATCGGGCGGCCTGTGAAGCCGCCCGCTCGATGGCTCAAAACATCTCAGCTCTTCTTGCGGAAGTCGTTGTGGCAGGCGCCGCAGTTCTGCATCACCTTCGGCATCTCCGCCTTGAAGGAGGCCTCGTCCTTGATGGAGGCGAGAGCCGTCTTCGCATCCTGATTGAACTTCGACATAGCCGTGTCGAACTTCGGCTTGTTTTCCCAGATCGACGGCAATGCTTCTGTATCCCCGACGCCCTTCGTGTTCTCGGGGAAGAGCGTTGCCGCTTTTTGGGAATTATCGGCAAATACCTTGAGACCAGCCTGCACCTTGGCCAGATCGAAAGGTTCCTGACCGCGCAGCATGCCGCCGATCGGCCGCGTCTGGGCGCCCATCTGCTTCATCAGGTCCTGGCGCTGCTCGACCACATCGCTCTGTGCGATGGCCGCAGTGACACCCAGTGCCAGAAGGCTGGCGACGAAAACGGTACGCTTCATGAATGCTCTTCCCTTTCTTTCTTGAACGGCCGCCGACCCTAGAGGCAGCCGAGCGGGGGACAGTACTGCACTATTTGTCGCAGCAGAGTAGCCCCGCTTCATACAAATCTCTGTGAAGGCTTACTCGACCGGTTCGCCTGCCGCGATCCAATCCTTGAACCCACCCTTGTAATGCTCGCGGATGTCGCGCCCCGCCGCCTGAGCGAACTCCATGGCACGTACGGACCGGACACCGGCAGCACAGGAAAACACGATACGCTTGCCTTCCGGGAGGGACGAAGGATTGAACGTGGAGAGAGGATGCGAGACCGCGCCCGGGATATGCCCGGCCGCATATTCATGAGGCTCGCGCACATCGACCAGGACGATCGACCCGTCCTGGAGCCCCTTCTTGATGTCCTCGCGATCGAGATCGATGACCTGTGGCGCGTTCATGGAAAGTCCCTCCCTACAATACCCTCACTCTTATCGGCATTGCAGGGAGTATGGCAATCGAGGTGTTTTAGGAGAGCGGAGGAATCCGCAACACCCAACCGGGTTGGATCATATCGGGATCCTTGACTGGCGGGGAATTGGCCTTGACGATCTCGGTGTATTTCGCGCCTTTGCCCTTGCCGTAATGCTTCTCGGCAATTTCCCAGAGGGTATCGCCTTTCTGTACCGTGTACATGGTCGAAGGTGTCGAGGGCTGCTGGATCTGAAGATCGCTCGTATCCACTTCGGCAACGCCATAGGTATTGCCGAGTGACAGAATGATCTTCTCTGCCTCTTCTTGCGTGACGGTCTGACCCGAAAGCTTCACCTGATCGCCGTTGACTTGGATTCCAAGCTTGCTCGCTTCGAAGCCATGTCCCTGAACCTCCTGCTGCAGCTTCTCGGGCGTTGCAGCGGCGGCGCTGCCGCCAAAGATCTTGGCGCCAGCTTCCTTTATGAATTTGAACAAACCCATGTGCTTCTCCTCCTGATCCGACCACTTATGCGGCCAAGCTGAAACGAAGACGCGTGGGCGAGGCGAAGAGTTCCGCTCAGGCCAAGTTCGAGAATACATCGGCCAGGGACGGCAATCGATCCTTGAGGCGGAGCAGCGCAATCAACTCGATCTGCACGATAGCCGTATCGAACTCGGTATCAGCATCATGTTCCAGCCGCTCCTCGAAGGCCGCCATGATCTCATCCTTCGTGCGCTCCTTCACCGCCATGATGAATGGGAAGCCGAATTTCTGCTTGTAGGCATCGTTCAGCGCAATGAAGCGATCCCGCTCTTCCTCGGTGAGGCTGTCGAGGCCTGCGGAGGATTGCTCGTTGCGGGAATCCGCCGTGAGATCGGCGAGCTTCAGGCGACCGGCCAGATCGGGATGCGCACGAATGAGCGCGAGCTTCTGATCACGTGTCGCCTCCGAGAGCGCATGCACCATAGAAGCATGCAGTCCTTCCGCTGTGTCCTGAGCCGTCGTGAAACCGGCATCATAGGCGCGCTCCGCGAGCCACGACGAGTGCTCGAATACATCGCCGAACAGTTCCACGAACACCGCCTTGCTCATGGTGCTGGGCTTGAGGCGCACTGGGCGATGATAACGGATCCAGAGTCGGGCGATATCGATGCGCCTGGCGATCCAAACGTCATCGTGTGACGCGACATAATCGAGAAAACGCGCAAGCGCCGCAGCACGTCCCGGACGGCCGACGAGTCGGCAATGGAGACCGACCGACAGCATCTTCGGCGCATGCCCGCCCTCTGCATAGAGCGTGTCGAACGAGTCCTTCAAGTAAGCGAAGAACTGATCGCCCGAATTGAAGCCCTGCGGCGTCGCAAAGCGCATGTCGTTCGCGTCCAACGTGTAGGGCACGATGAGTTGCAGGTGATGACCGTGCTGCTCCCAATAGGGAAGTTCATCGGCATAAGAATCCGCACTGTAGAGGAAGCCTCCCTCCTCCGCCACGAGATGATTGGTATGCTCCGAGGTGCGGCCCGTGTACCAGCCGAGCGGACGCTCGCCCGTCACCTCGGTATGTATGCGGATCGCCTCCTTCATATGCGCCCGCTCCTCCTCGGAGGAGAAGTCGCGATAGTCGATCCATTTGAGGCCGTGGCTTGCGATCTCCCAATCGGCCTCCTTCATGGCCGCCACCACATCCGGGTTGCGCATGAGCGCCGTCGCAACACCATAGACGGTTACCGGCATCTTGCGCTCCGTGAACATGCGCCACAAACGCCAGAAGCCTGCACGGGAGCCGTATTCGTAGATCGACTCCATGCTCATGTGCCGCTGGCCGAGCCAGGACTGCGCACCGACGATCTCGGAGAGGAAAGCTTCCGACGCACGATCACCATGGAGGATGTTGTTCTCGCCGCCCTCTTCGTAATTGATCACGAACTGCACGCAGATCCGCGCATCGTTCGGCCAACGCGGATGAGGCGGATTGCGCCCGTAACCGACGAGGTCGCGAGGATAGGTGGTCTCGGGCATGTCTTAGCTTCCGCGATAGGTGGAATAGCTCCAGGGGGAGACGAGGAGCGGCACGTGATAATGGCCATCGGTCTCGGCGATGGTAAAGCGGATGGGAACGATGTCCAGAAAAGGTGGATCGGCAGTCGGCGTCCCGATCGCCTTGAAATAAGCGCCGACCTCGAACACGAGCTCATAGGTGCCGGTGCGAAAGGCCTCGCCGATCATCAGAGGCGCATCGGTACGGCCATCCGCATTGGTGACGGTGCGCACGACGGAACGTCGGCTTCCGTCCTCAATGGCAAAAAGCTCGATGGCGACGCCCTTTGCAGGCTTGCCGTTAACATTATCCAGAACGTGGGTGGACAGGCGACCCATGGAACCTCGCGAGCGTGAAAGCGGACGTGAATCTTCGGGCCTTACGCTCCGGCGTCAAGCGCCCAGGCCCGATAAGCTGGAAAGCGCAGGATTTCCAGGAGCCTGTTTCTGTTGAAAAACGCCTACGGAAGGCCTTTCGCAATTGAGCCCCCCGCCCTAGGCTAAGGCTTCTTTCATCTCAACAGTGGCTGCATGATCGACCCGCAAATCTCCGAATGGATCAGCCAGATCCTGCGTTGGACCCATGTGATCACGGCGATCGCCTGGATCGGCTCCTCCTTTTACTTCATTCATCTGGACCTGAGCCTGAAGAAGCGGGAGGGGCTGCCCGAGGGTGTCGGCGGCGAGGCCTGGCAGGTCCATGGCGGCGGCTTCTACAACATGCGCAAGTACCTCGTTGCGCCACCCGAACTGCCGAAAGAGCTCACCTGGTTCAAATGGGAGAGCTATTCCACCTGGATCAGCGGCTTCTTTCTCATCGTCTGGGTCTATTATCTCCACGCCGATCTCTACACGATCGACCCCGCCGTTCGTTCGCTCGCGCCCTGGCAGGCCTCGGTCATCGGCATTGGTGCCCTGGTGGCGAGCTGGTTCGTCTATGAAGGCTTGTGCCGTTCTCCACTCGGCAGGAACGGGCTCGTGCTCGGCATCGCGCTTTTTGCCTATATCCTCCTTGCTGCTTTCGGTTTCACGCAGGTCTTCAACGGGCGCGCGGCCTTCCTCCACACAGGCGCGATGATCGCCACCTGGATGTCGGCGAGCGTATTCTTCATCATCATCCCCAACCAGAAAAAGGTGGTGGCCACCCTGCTGGCCGGAGGCTCGCCCGATCCGAAGCTCGGCAAAGAGGCGAAGCTGCGCTCGACGCACAATAACTACCTGACGCTGCCCGTCATCTTTCTGATGCTGTCGAACCACTATCCGCTGGCTTGGTCGTCCCGCTATGCGGTGGGCATCATCGGCCTCATCCTGATCGCCGGCGCGGTGATCCGGCACTTCTTCAATTCTCAGCATGCGGGCAAGGGTTCACCCTGGTGGACATGGGGCGTGGCAGCCGCCGCCATCATCGTGGCGATCTGGCTCTCGATCATTGGCAAGCCCGGCAATGCCAACCTGGCGGATTCGTCGACAACGCTGGCTCCTGCAGCTGCCTTCGAGGAAGCCACCCTCGCGATCCAGTCCCGCTGCTCCATGTGCCATGCGGCGGAACCCGTGTGGGACGGCATCACCATCGCCCCAAAGGGTGTGCGCCTCGACACGCCGGAGGAAATCGCCCGTCACGCGGAGATCATCCGGGTCCAGGCCGTGCTGACCCATGCCATGCCGCCGAACAACATCACCGAGATGACGCTCGACGAGCGCAAGGCCGTTGCGGCTTGGCTGGCGAGCCGGTAACGCCCCTTCAATTTGTGCAGTCCCGCACCAAGAACAATCCAACGGAGGATCATCCATGTCCGAACTCACTCTCAACGCCGCTCAGACCATTGCCGAAGCGACCCTCAAGACCGCCCGGGAGAAGTCGTTCAAGCCGCTCGCGGTGGTTGTCTATGATGCGCGAGGCTCCCTGAAAGCCCTGCTCGCCGAGGACGGCACGAGCCTCAAGCGCGCCGAGATCGCCATGGGCAAGGCCTATGGAGCGTTGGCTCTCGGCGTGGGTTCGCGGGCCCTCCACAAGATGGCGACCGACCGCCCCTATTTCGTCGCCGCAGCCACCCATGCGGTCGGCGGACAGCTCGTTCCGGTGCCCGGCGGCGTACTGATCAAGGATTCCAAGGGTCATATCCTAGGCTCCGTGGGCGTCTCTGGCGACACCTCCGATAACGACGAAATCGCCGCGGCGGGCGGAATCGAGGCTGCCGGGCTCGTTTTCGACGCCGGAGCGTAACCTTTCTCCACATCTAGCCCCCTTACCAACCCAGGGTTTCAGGGCTGGAGGGGGATAGTACTGGACATGAACAGTTGATTGATCAACAAATAGGACAAGGTTACTGCCTTATCGGCTCTGACCGAGACATTCCAAGACCCTAAGAGAAAATCAGAAAGGGAACGCGTCCGATGTCATCATGGATCAAACGCACGGCGCTGGTTGCCGTCGCCACGGCCGCCCTCATGGGCGCCATGAACGCGGCCTTCGCCGAGGTCGTCTACAACCGCGCCAATTCCGGCGAGCCCGAGACCCTCGACACCCACAAGACCTCGACCGTGCAGGAAGCGCATATCATGCGCGACATGCTCGAAGGCTTGGTCGCCTATAGCGCCAAAGGTGAGGCCATCCCCGGCCAGGCTGAAAAGTGGGAAGTCGCCGACGACGGCAAGACCTATCGTTTCACGCTCCGCAGCGGCCTGAAGTGGTCGAACGGCGATCCGGTCACGGCCGAGGACTTCGTCTTCTCCTATCGCCGCATTATGGATCCGGCCACCGGCGCGAAGTACGCGAACATCCTTTACCCGATCAAGAACGCCGAGAAGATTAACAAGGGCCAGGCCAAGCCTGAAGAGCTGGGCGTGAAGGCCGTCGACGCCAAGACCGTCGAGATCACCCTCGAGGCGCCGACCCCCTACTTCATCGAGCTGCTCACCCACCAAACCAGCCTGCCGGTACACAAGGGCTCGGTCGAGAAGTTCGGTAAGGACTTCGTGAAGCCGGGTAACATGGTGACGAACGGCGCCTACAAGCTCGCCGAATTCGTGCCGAACTCCCACATCAAACTCGTGAAGAACGAGCACTACTACGACGCCAAGAACGTCCAGATCGACACGGTCAACTACTTCCCGACGCCCGACTTCGCTGCGATGGTTCGTCGCTATGAGGCCGGCGAGCTCGACACCACCGACGACGTGCCCGCAGACCAGATGAAGTCACTGAAAGAGCGCTTCAAGGATCAGGTCAAGCTCGGCCCGTATCTCGGCACCTGGTACCTCGTCGTGAACTCCTCCAAGGCTCCGTTCAACGACGTGCGCGTGCGCCAGGCTCTCTCCATGCTGGTCGACCGCGAGTTCATTTCCGAGCAGATCTGGGGCCAGACCATGCAGCCGGGCTACTCCTTCATGCCTCCGGGCGTGGGCAACTACGGCGAACCAGCCTACATGGACTACAAAGACACCTCGCCGATCGACCGCGAGGACAAGGCCAAGGCGCTCCTGAAAGAAGCCGGCTTCGGTCCTGGCAAGCCGCTGAAGGTCGAGATCCGCTACAACACTACGGATAACAACCGCAACACGGTCATCGCCGTGTCCGAGCAGTGGAAGCAGGCCGGCATCGAGACCTCCTTCATCAACACGGACGGCAAAACCCACTTCGCGCACCTGCGCGACGGCGGCGACTTCGACGTCGCCCGTTACGGCTGGATTGCCGACTACTCGGATCCGAACAACTTCCTGTTCCTGCTCAAGAGCGACAACAAGGGCTTCAACTACGGCAAGTACAACAACCCGCAGTTCGACAAGCTCCTCGATCAGGCTGCCACCGAGCTCGATCTGAAGAAGCGCGCCGATCTCATGAAGCAAGCCGAGGCGATCCTGATGAAGGACATGCCCTGGATCCCGATCATGTACTACGGCAAGAGCAACCTGATCTCTCCGAAGATCAAGGGCTTCGTGCAGAACACGCGGGGCGTCTATCCGACGCGCTTCCTTTCCAAGACGCAGTAAAATAATTTTCACTGTAGGGGCGGCCTGAAGATCAGGCCGCCCTATCTTTTTGCTGTTATCCTATATCAGTAGGAGGAGCATCCATGCTCTCCTTCATCCTCCGCCGTTTCCTGTCGGCAATCCCGACGCTGTTCATCATCGTCACGATCTCGTTCTTCCTAATCCGGCTCGCACCCGGGGGCCCCTTCGACCTCGAACGCCCCCTCGAAGCGAAGGTGATGGAGAACCTCAACCGGATCTACCAGCTCGATAAGCCGCTGATCGAGCAATACTGGCTCTACTTGCAGGCCGTGATGCACGGCGACTTCGGGCCATCGTTCATCCTGCGCGACTTCTCGGTGGCCGAACTCTTCGCCCGTGGCCTTCCGGTTTCCGTGACCCTGGGCGCGCTGGCGCTATCGCTCGCCATTCTCGTCGGCGGAACGCTCGGCACCATCGCGGCGCTGCGGCAAAACAGTGCCATCGATTATCTCGTCACCGGCATGGGCGCCCTGGGGCTGACCATTCCGAACTTCGTGGTGGCCCCCATCTTCCAGCTGGTGTTCGGTCTGGCTCTTGCCCTGCTGCCCGTAGCCGGCTGGGCCGACGGCAATCCGCGCAACCTCGTGATGCCGGTCATCGTACTGGCGCTGCCGCAGATCGCGGTTGTGGCACGCATGATCCGCGCTGCGATGATCGAGAACCTGCGCTCGAACCATATCCGCACCTTGCGTTCCTTAGGCCTGCCAACGCGGACCATTGTGGCGCACGCGCTTCGCGGCGCTGCCCTTCCGGTGGTGTCTTATCTCGGCCCTGCGGCAGCCGCCCTGCTCACGGGTTCGGTGGTCGTTGAAACGATCTTCGGCCTGCCGGGCATCGGACGCTACTTCGTGGAAGGCGCGCTGAATCGCGATTACACACTCGTCATGGGCACGGTCGTGGTCGTGGCCGTCTTCGTTCTGCTCTTCAACCTCGTGGTCGATATCCTCTACGCATTTATCGATCCGCGCATTCGTTATGATTGAGGTGCACCATGGCTGAAGGCGCTGTTCTTCCTGTCGAGACCATGGCCGGGCCGGTTGTCACCGGCCGCTCCCTTTGGGCAGAGGCCCGTGGTCGTCTCATCCGCAACAGGGCTGCTCTCACCAGCATCATTGTGCTGAGCCTGATTGCCCTCGCCTGCATCTTCGGGCCGTTCTTCACGGGGCACCCATTCGATCGGGTCTATCCCGACTACGTGAAGGTGCCCGCGAGCCTCGAGTCTTACCCCAAGGCCGACCAGATCGAGCCGAACATCGAGCGCATCGGCTCGCGTGTGCGCGCCAAGGCGGAGAACATCTCCATCGATGGTGGCGTCGTGCACCTCACTCTCGTGAGCACGAGCACGCGCCTCATCGACGAGCGGCTTCTGGCCTACTTCGAGCGCTCCGATTTGTTCGGCACCGCCAAGGTGGTCGAGCGCCAGGAGGAAGGCCGCAGGCTCATCGTCGATGTACCGGTGAAGCAGCAATACTTCATCTTCGGCACCGACACGAATGGCCGTGATCTTCTCACCCGCACCATGAAGGCCGGGCAGATCTCCCTCTCCATCGGCCTGCTCGCCACCTTCGTCGCGATCTTGATCGGAGTCATCTACGGCGCGACGTCCGGCTATCTCGGTGGTCGTATCGATCTCATGATGATGCGCATCGTCGACATTCTCTACTCGCTGCCGTTCATCTTCTTCGTGATCATGCTGGTCGTGTTCTTCGGCCGCAACTTCATCCTGATGTTCCTCGCGGTCGGCGCGGTGGAATGGCTCGACATGGCCCGCATCGTGCGCGGCCAGACGTTGTCCATCAAGCGGCAGGAATACGTGCAGGCGGCAGAAGCGCTCGGCGTCGAGACAAAAGGCATCATCCGCCGTCACGTGATCCCCAACACGCTGGGTCCCGTCGTGGTCTACATGACGCTACTCGTGCCGAAGGTGATTTTGCTCGAGAGCTTCCTCTCCTTCTTAGGATTAGGCGTTCAGGAGCCCAACACCAGCCTCGGCGTTCTGATCTCCGAGGGTGCCAAGAACATCCAGGGCGCCACTTGGATGCTGCTCTACCCGTCCATCACGCTTGTCGCGATCCTGTTCTGCCTCAACTTCATCGGCGACGGCTTGCGCGATGCTCTCGACCCGAAGGATCGCTGACATGACCGAACCCGTTCTTTCTGTCCGCAACCTTCACGTCCGTTTCCGCACCGGCGACGGCATTCTCCATGCGGTCAAGGGTATCGATCTCGACATCCCTCCCGGCGAGACCGTCGCCATCGTGGGCGAGTCCGGATCGGGCAAGAGTCAGACCATGATGTCGGTCATGGGCCTGCTTGCCTCGAACGGTTGGGCCGAGGGCTCTGTGAAGTATCGCGGGCAAGAGCTGATCGGCCTTTCGCCGGAGAAGCTCAACACCTATCGCGGCTCGAAGCTCACCATGATCTTCCAGGAGCCGATGACCTCGCTCGATCCGCTCTATCGGATTGGCGACCAGCTCGCCCTGCCCTTGATGACTCATGGTAGGATGAGCAAGGCGGCAGCTCGCAAGCGCGCCATCGAGCTCTTGGAACTGGTGCGCATTCCGGATCCTGCTCGCCGCATCGATGCCTATCCGCATGAGATGTCCGGCGGACAGCGCCAGCGCGTGATGATCGCGATGGCGCTCGCCAACAATCCGGACGTGCTGATCGCAGACGAGCCCACCACCGCGCTCGACGTGACGGTGCAGGCGCAGATCCTGGAATTGCTGCGCGACCTCCAGAAGCGACTCGGCATGTCCATCGTGTTCATCACCCACGATCTCGGCATCGTGCGCCGTTTCGCGGACCACACCTATGTGATGAAGCGCGGCGAAGTGGTGGAGAGCGGACGCACCGCGGACATCTTCGCGGCCCCCGAACATCCCTACACGCAGATGCTGATCGATGCCGAGCCCCGGGGTCGCAAGGAGCCTGCGCCGACGAATGCGCCCGTCATCCTGGACGCCAAGAACATCCAGGTGACCTTCGCTCTTGAGAAGAACTTCTTCGGCAAGACCACCCACATTCTTCGCGCCGTCGACGACGTGAGCCTGACCGTGCGTGCTGGTGAGACCGTGGGCGTTGTGGGCGAGTCCGGCTCCGGCAAGTCCACCCTCGGACGCGCGATCCTGAAGCTGCAGCCTGCCTCGGGCATGGTCCGCTTCGAGGATCGCAACCTCATGCCGCTCGACCGTGCGGGCATGCGCCCCTTGCGCCGCCATCTGCAGCTCGTGTTCCAGGATCCCTTCGGCTCCCTTTCCCCGCGCATGACAGCGGGAGAGATCGTGACCGAAGGCTTGCTCGTCCATGAGCCGAGCATCTCCCGGAAGGAGCGCGACCGCCGCGCGACGCAGGCCTTCGAAGAGGTGCAACTCGATCCGGCTTGGCGCAACCGCTTCCCACACGAATTCTCGGGCGGCCAACGTCAGCGCATCGCGATTGCCCGCGCCATGATCCTGCATCCGAAGCTCGTGGTGCTCGATGAGCCGACCTCGGCCCTCGACCGCTCCGTGCAGAAGGAAATCGTGGAACTGCTCCGCAACCTGCAGAAGGCGCATGGTCTGGCTTACGTGTTCATCAGCCACGACCTCGCCGTTGTCCGGGCGCTGTCGGACGAGATCATGGTCATGAAGACCGGCAAGGTGGTGGAGCGCGGCACGGCCGAAGAGATCTTCGAACGCCCGCGCGAGGCCTATACTCGCGACCTGATCGCGGCTGCCTTCCTGGCCGAGCGCGAAAGGCCCGAGACCAAGAGCCAGCCCCTGGCCTCCTGAGCTGGAACCGAAGGCCATGGCGCGGATTTGACTCCGCGCCATGGCAAAGCTCGCATCCTATCGCGCCAAGCGCGACTTCACCCGAACCTCCGAGCCGAAAGGCAAAGCCACCCGGCACAAAGGCTCGTCTTTCGTCGTTCAGAAGCACGACGCCTCCCGTCTGCACTACGATTTCCGCCTGGAGCTCGATGGCGTGCTCAAGAGCTGGGCCGTGGCGAAGGGACCGAGCCTCGTCAAAGGCGAGAAGCGCCTCGCGGTCCATGTCGAGGACCACCCGCTCGATTATGCGGATTTCGAAGGCACCATCCCCGAAGGACAATATGGCGGCGGAACGGTCCTGGTCTGGGACCGCGGCACCTGGGAGCCAGAGGGTGATCCCCACGAAGGCTATGACAAGGGCCGCCTGACCTTCCGCCTCGACGGAGAAAAGCTCCATGGCACATGGCATCTGATCCGCATGGCGAAGCGTCCCCGTGAACGCCAGGAATCCTGGCTGCTGATCAAGGCGGATGACGCTTATGCCCGAACGGAGAGCGATGCGGACATTCTCGAAGAAGCGCCGCTCTCGGTAAAGTCGGGCCGCTCCATTGAGGAGATTGCGCCAAGCCCAACGGCCAAAGCTGCGACGAGGCGAAAAGCTGCCTCGAAGAAGCCTGCAGCCACTCCATCGAAAAAGTCGGCATCACCTGCGAAACGCACGACCGCGGCCAACACGACGAAGGCAAGCGATGTGGAGGTAGCTGGCATCCCCCTCACCCATCCCGAGCGCGTGCTGTGGGAGGAACAGGGCCTAACCAAGCAGGAGCTGGCAGAGTTCTATGCCAGTATCGCCGATTGGCTGCTGCCGCATCTCGTCAAGCGTCCCCTCACCCTGATCCGCTGTCCTTCCGGCGCGCAGAAGAAGTGCTTCGTCCAGCGCCATTCCTGGGCCGGCATGAACCCGGCGATCCATCGCACCATGGTGCCGGACACGCCAGGCGAGCTGGAGGTACTGACGGTCAGTGACATTCAGGGGGTCATCGCCCTCGTCCAATCCGGTGTGCTGGAATTGCATGTCTGGGGCGCAACACTGGCGGATTTGGAAAGACCCGACAGGCTGATATTTGATCTCGATCCCGGGGAAGGCGTGGAATGGCGCCAGGTAATCGAAGGGGCCTTCTCTATTCGGGAGCGCTTGAAGGCACTGGGCCTTGTGAGCTTCGTGAAGACGACAGGCGGGAAAGGCCTGCACGTCGTGGTGCCGTTGAAGCCCAAGGCTCCCTGGAAGGAGGCGCTGGCGTTCACGCGCAGCATGGCGGAAGCGATGGCGAAGGACGAGCCGGATCGCTACACTACCAAATCAGTGAAGAATGAGCGTCAGGGCCGGATCTTCATTGATTATCTGCGCAACAACCGCGAAGCCTCCGCCGTTGCGCCCTACTCCACCCGCTCACGCCCCGGCGCGTCTGTAGCGACACCGATTGCGTGGGAAGAACTGACGCCAGACCTCAAGCCGAACGGCTTTACTGTGAAGAATTTAGGCGAGCGCCTTGCCGCCTTACGACAGGATCCCTGGGCGGAGATCGCCAAGGTCGATCAGGTCCTGCCTGAAGCGAAGCGCTCGAAGCGCACCTCTCAGAAGAAAGGCGCCTGAATCCCTTCGACCCTGAACGCCTCCTGCACGGCCGGACGCGCGATCACCCGCTCGGCCAATGCATCCAGATTGGAAAGCATGCGCGGCGGGCGAGGCATGCCCCTGCCCCAGCGGATCAGCATGAACAGGAAGAGATCCGCGGCGGAGAACCGATCTCCAAGGAGCCATGCCCTGTCGCCGAGCTGCTCGGAAATCACATCGAACATCCGATAAAGGCGCCTCTCGGCAGCCTGCTTTGCAGCAGGCGCGGCGGCCTCGTCGCTCACGTGCTCATGGGGATAGAACCAGGCGCGATACTCAGCCTGCGGCGTGTTCGTCAGATGGACCATCCACTTGTAGAACTCAGCGCGCTCCTTGGTGCCGACGGCGGGTGAAAGACCGGCCTGCGGGAACTTGTCGGCAAGGTGCAAAGCGATAGCTGCGGTCTCGAACAGCACGAGGTCGTCATCAATCAGCACGGGGATACGTCCGTTCGGGTTGAGTTTCAGATATTCGGGGCTCTTCTGGGCATTGCTGCCCCGGTCGACGAGACGCATCTCGAAAGGCACGCCGATCTCCCGCAGCATCATGTGCGGTAGCAGGCTGGCATTGCCGGGATAGTAATAGAGAGCCAACATCGCGAGGAACCTTTCGTGACCTGAGCCCCTCCTTCGTAAGGAGCGCTCCGCTGTGCGTAAAGGTGCGTGAAGCCGCCATCCATATCTTCCTTTCAGGGATCGACGCCCTATCGTCCTGAAAGAACCGAGGAGTGCCAGGAATGATGGATCGCACGCACAGCATCATCGCGAAACTGCGGGTCAAGCCGGGAGAACGTGTGAAGCTGAAGGAGCGAGATCCACGGGATTCCAGCCTCTTCGGCGACGAGCAGGACACAAAA
The DNA here is from genome assembly GCF_001017175.1 of Microvirga vignae. Lineage (GTDB taxonomy): Bacteria > Pseudomonadota > Alphaproteobacteria > Rhizobiales > Beijerinckiaceae > Microvirga > Microvirga vignae. The sequence goes on from NZ_LCYG01000087.1 coordinate 64,340, forward strand.
GCCGCGACCGCCACCCTCGCAGAGGACATCGATGTGCTGCAGGACAGCCTTTATGCGGAGGGCTCGCGCGCCCTCCTCGTCGTCCTTCAGGGGACCGACACCTCCGGTAAGGACGGCACCATCCGCAGCGTCTTCAACGCCACCGGGCCTCTGGGTGTCTCCGTCACCGCCTTCGGAACGCCAACGAAAACGGAGTTGGCGCACGACTATCTCTGGCGGGTGCACGCTGCCTGCCCCAGGCGTGGCACCATCGGCATCTTCAACCGTTCCCATTATGAGGACGTGCTGATCGCGAAGGTGAGGAACTTCGCCTCGAAGAAAGCGATCGAGCAGCGCTATGATCAGATCAATGCGTTTGAGAAGATGCTGGTCGAGAACGGCACGACCATTCTCAAGTTCATGCTTCATATCTCGAAGGACGAGCAGAAGGAGCGGCTTCAGGAACGTCTCGACGATCCGAGAAAGCACTGGAAGTTCAATCCTGGCGATCTCGAGGACAGGAATTACTGGGACGAATACCAGGGGGCCTACGAGACCATGCTGCACCGCTGTTCGACGGGGCATGCTCCCTGGTACGTCATTCCCGCCGACCGAAAATGGGTGCGCAATGCAGCTATCGCCTCGATCGTCAAGGCCACCCTTGAGGAAATGGACCCGCAATATCCGAAGGCGTCGTGGAAGCCGAATGACTTCGCGATTCCCTAGAGCAGCGAACCCAAAAGTGGAGGGCACTTGTGGGAACCATCCGATGCTCCCTTTCCTAGGTCGCGCATCGTTGGATGCGAACCGAAGGTCCGCACGATGCGCTTGGCGGCATCCCACCTTCGTCGAAGGCCCTTGCCGAGATGGGGTTTCAGCGCGACAATAATCTTATGAAAAGCATCCTCGTTCCCATCGAAGACCATGGCCAGATTGAGAGCCAGCTTGAAATGGCGCTCCTCCTGGGCCGCACCTTTGACAGCTATATCGAGGGTCTGGCGATCACCCCCGATTATCCCGTCGTTCTGCCGGTGGATATCGCCATCGGCGTCCCATCGCCCCTCACCCCTGAGAACCGCTTCGAGATGGCGCGCGGCTGCCGCGAGCGGTTTGAGGGCTTCATGACCACCAAGCAGATTTCGCGTTCTTCAGCGGGCTTGGCTGGCCTGAGCTTCGGCTGGCGCCAGGACGGGTTGATGGAAGATGCCTTCCTTGGCGCTTATGGCCGGGTTTTCGACACCGTCGTGGTCGGCAGACCCGATGGCTCGAACGGCCAGACGCGGCTTTCAACGGTCGAATCCGCCCTTTTCGAAACGGGCCGCCCGGTCCTCATCGCTCCTCCGTCCGTGCCCCGCACCTTCGGCGAAGTCGCCGTGATCGCCTGGAATCGCAGCACCGAGACAGCCCGTGCGGTGCTGGGTTCCATACCGCTTCTCAAGAAAGCGCGTCGCGTCGTGGTTCTGGAACTCGAGGATTGGGGGGTTCCTGGCCCCTCGGGATCGGAACTCGCTCGCTCCTTGCGGATGCATGACATCGCCGCCGAGGCCATGTCTGCTCCGGACCCTTCGGACAAGCCGGGCGACACCATCCTGGCTGAGGCCGCTTCTCTCGGCTGCGATCTCCTCGTCAAGGGTGCTTATACCCAAAGCCGCCTGCGGCAGATGTTCTTCGGTGGGGCGACGAGCCATATCCTGAGCAACACGACGATCCCCGTTCTGATGGCCCACTGAGAGTGAGGGCTGGACAATGTTTCGGGATGTCGCTGTTGTTCTGGATGA
>NZ_LCYG01000088.1 GCF_001017175.1 Microvirga vignae
CGAGTAAAACTTCTCATGCTCCCTTCCAAAGGGAAGCGAGGAGATGCTGGATGAGTGCCTCGTTCCATTGCCCCGATCAATGATCAAAAGAAATGGTTCAACTTCCGGAATGGGTCAAACACGGCCTTTAAGCGGGGCCGTGTAGAGGTCAGCTCATCGCACAGGTCCGGACATCCGGCCCACTTGCGCCTCGTGCGATGAGAAGACCTTCTGAGCTCACACCATCGCTGAGCTGAGCCTTGGCTTAGCTGCAGTTTCTTGTCGACTGATCTGCGGTGATAAGGCTTTTTCGGTGCTACCCTAGAGAGGCGCGTTATGTCACCCCTGTCTGTGCCCCAGGCTGGCGCTTGGTCGCGGGATTCAAGCACGAGCGCGAGCATTAGCATTGCGAGCTCTGCGGCGCAGCACACCGATGGATACCATGTGATCCCGCTCAGGTCTCGGAGTTAGCCCCGGGTTCCATGCGTCTCTCGGGGATCGGTTGCTGGTCCTCAGCGTGGGGAATCCGCGCGGCGAGCACGCCCTCCACGTCATCGATGTCGACATCTGGGCGGATCGGGCGCTGCGGGAGCACCTTCGCCGTCGGGAGCACAACGCTGTGCCAGCCCTCGCTCGGATCGCTACTCATCTGGCGCAGCTCGAATGCGGACGCGGCGACGAACGGGATGAGGGCGCGCGGTCCCGCGTTGACCGTGTCGACGCCGAACACCGCAAAGTAGTCAGGCTTCCACCAGTCTTCGGATCCGATGGTGAGCGTGAAGGCCCCTCCCTCGAGATCGGAGCGGCTGAACGGTGCTGCCAAGTCGACAACGTAGAACGCAGCCGCACCGTGGCCTAGATCCCCCTGGGGGGTGGCCGGAAGCGTGTAGCTCAGGAACAGCCGCCCGGCGCCACCGCCTTGAAGCGTGAGCGGTCCCACGGTTCCGGTCTCCTCCAAGTTGCCGCCCGGCCCGGCCGCGGCAGGGAACATCCCACCATACGCTTCTGTGGCGCTGATCACGATCAGCCGCCGAGCGCGTGTTGCGTCCCTCCCGCGATCCACGGAAGGAACGAAGAGGATCCGCTCTCCTTTGTCCATGTGGCCACTGATCCACACTCCGCTCCCGGCCGGGGTCACCGGGCTGGCAAGGTCGAGGAACGCCGCCAGGGGAATCACCCGTTCGTCCCCGATGCGGTTGCCGGCGACGCCCCAGGCGATCACGTGCTCGGGCGACCACGCATCGTCGCCGCTGGCCCACAGTTGGACGCTGAGGTCAGCTGAGTCGAGATTGACCTCGCGGACGTCGAAGCGCCAGACGGCGCCAGCGCCACGGGCCGTCCGAAAATCGCCACCGAACAACGGTTTCGTGAACACGATGTCGGGCCCGCGCTTTACTACAAGGACTGGGAGATTCTCTGTGTCGGCATTTGCGGTGTTGCGGGTACGGGTCGCCACGTACAGCTCGGCGAGGATCGGCATCGGTCCCTCCCGTGACATGTTGTAGGCTTCGGCTGGTCCAAAGACGGACACCCGCCGGCGCACGCGAATTCATGCTGCGCGTACACATTATCTACGCTTAACGTGCGCTTTTCAAAAGTGGCCATTAAGCGTGGCCGTATTGAGGCTCGCCCGGCGCGCAAGTGGAGATATTCGGTCTAGGTCCGAGAAGAACCAGAAGCTGTCGTTTGGTCAGCGTCTTATTACTCTTCATCTCGGGGCTCCTATGGCGCGATGCTCCAAGCCCGGCAGCATACGGCCGGGCCCGATGCCAAATGGCACAAGGCAGCACCACCTTGTGGCAGCTGCATTCAAGGAATCTTTGCAGGTTTCGCCACATAAAAAACGAGAGACATGCCCAAACTGCTCAGGTTGCGAGCACAATTCCCTGATGAGGGCGCCATGTCTGGATCAGCAGAAAGCGATGAGGAGCTTGTTTCCGGCCGAGTTAACCGTTCCAACGATCAAACAACCATATGGGCCGAAAACAAGTTCACGACAGTCAACATCGGTCCCTTCGAGGTAGAATGGTTTCGGACCGAGTTTGGCGGTCCCGTCATATTCCTCGCCGAGGTCGCCAAGGACTCCGAGAACGAAGAAGGTGAGTTTCGCCCTTCAGCTCCACTCGACGGCATCATGGGGGTGGGATGGAGTGCGGAACACGCCGGCCAGAGCGGCGGCACAGGAGTTATTGGAATAGGCGGTGCGGTTGGTGGCCGCGGCGTCTTTGGGAAAGGTGGTGAGGGCGGGCCTGGCGTTGTTGGAGACGCAGGCGGAGCTGCAACAGGCCTCATGGGATTCGGGGGGCCACGCTCAGGAACCGGGGTCTTTGGCCTTGGATCTGGTGGAGATCGGCTGCTGCGGCACGGTCGCGGCGGGACAGGCGTACACGGGGTCGGAGGACATGCGTTGCTGCAACCAGGGCCTGATGACGTTCCGCCCGGTGTCGGAGTCTTCGGCCAGGGAGGTCGGATCTTGGAGAGCAACCCCGACCGGATCTTGCTTGGAACGGGCGTTATCGGTGTTGGAGGAGATGCAGGTAACAAGGACATGCCAAGCGCGAACAATGCCGGAAGCGCTGGAGTTTTTGGGCAAGGTGCCGACGCTAAAATCAATACGATCGTCGATGGCAGCACCACAACGAGCGATGGTCCTGCGGAGCCAGGCGCTGGTGTGATCGGGCGAGGCGGGGTAGCGACAGGCGATAGGTTGCCTCCGGCAGCCGGTGTCATCGGTTTAGCTGGCGGTCATGACAAACCCAGTATTTGGGAGACGGGCAATACGGGCGTCTTTGGGCGCGGTCCAACCGGTGTTCGTGGAGTTGGCATCTCTGGCCATGGTGTCGGTGGAAAGTCCGATACTGACCGGGGTGGCGTTTTCTCGTCGGACGAAGTTGCCCAGATGCAGCTCATCCCAAAACGGATCGGGACAAGGCTGCCAGAAGGCTCTTCTGTGACACCAGTCGGGATTTCGGGCAGCGCACTCCAGCAAGGTGTAGTGTCTCTTCCCAAGAATGGCCAAGGCGGTGACCTGATGGCATTGATGGATGACAGCCGCATCTGCACGTTGTGGTTCTGCGTGAGAAGCGGTGATGGATCGGCGCCAGCGCGATGGGCGCAAGTCCTGATGGGCCCATCCTTCGACGGACAAGCCTAGGCGCCTCGTGCAATTCCCGCAATTTAGGCAGCAGATACCATTTAGCTCACGGTGATCAGGAGCTCCTTAACTCCAGCAACCACACTTGTACGCTACAGCGCACGCCCCTCGGCTAATTCCGGTTAGCTACGAAGTGCCTCGAAAGCGGTTGCCCGATCTCCAGGGAACAAGCTGCCCCTGAGTGTCCATGGCTGCACCGGCTTCAGGAATATCCGCAGAGGGTCAACCTGGGTCATAGAGCTAGCGCCTATGAAGGTCCGCCCACCGCAATGCGATGGACATTCGACTCACATTCGCTTGGTGCCATTAGTTGAAATTCGTGGCGGTTGATTGGGTCGCAGACGGACCAATCAGAGGACACAGGCGCAAGATCCAAGATTGCGGCATGAGGAGGGCCAGCCGCACCAATCAGTCGGCTCCTGTTACTGCAACACCCTGTTGGAGGGGAGCTCAATGGTGCATTGCAGCCCGCCCGGCTTGAACGTCAGCGTCGTTGTTCCCCGGAACTGGTAGGGCAAGGTCTGCGTCAGCAGTTCGGTCCCGAAGCCGCTGCGCCGGGGCGCTAGCGACAGCACCGGCACTCCCGTCTCCGACCACTCGATCCGTAGCCGCTGGCCGCCATTCTGGTCCTCCAGGCGCCAGGCCACCGTCACGTGCCCTTTCGGGCTCGACAGCGCCCCATACTTGACCGCGTTGGTCGCCAGCTCGTGGATGGCCAGCCCCACGGTCTCGGCCGCCTTGGGCTGGAGGCGAATGGTGGGTCCTGACAGGCTGAACTGCTCGCCCTCCCGAGCCGCGCATGTAAGCAACTCCTCGGCCACCATGGACGACAGATCAATCCCGGCGCAGGGGTCGCGCGTCACGGCTCCCTGCACACGGGCGAACGCATCGAGCCGGCCGTCCAAGTGCATGGCGTAATCCTCCACTGTCTCGCTGGTCTCCGCCGTCTGGCGCGCGATGGAGCGGATGACCGCGAGGGTGTTCCGCACACGGTGCTGCAACTCGGCCAGCAGCAGCCGCGCTTGGCTCTCGCTCTCGCGCAAGGCCACCTCAGCACGGACCTGTGCGATGGCCTCCGCAGCCAGACGGGCATAGATATCGGTGAGTCTCATATCGAGTTCAGACAAGCGGTGCGGCTGGCGAAAGTGGGTCGAGAGCATGCCGAGCGTCTCGCCGGTGGGCGTGAACAGCGGCGTTGACTGCACGGCCCGGTAGCCGGCCTCACGCGCGGCCTGAAGGCTCGGCGCGTAGGCGGGCTCCGTCTCCACATCCTCGATCATCACCCGCTCCCGGCGGGCCAGGGCCATGCCGCAGGCCGAGCCCTCTGCGACATCGACCTCGGCAAAGTGGTCGAGAAACGGCTTCTGGAAGCCGCGCTGGGCGGCGATGCGCAGCGTCCTGGTCTTGTCATCGAAAAGCTGGATGTTGCCGAAGTCTGCGCCGTGCAACTCAATCGCGGCCTCCAGGATCGCATCGAGCACCGCCTGAAGCCCGGCCCCGTTGACCACCTGCCGGCTCACGTCGTGCAGCCGCGTCATTGCCTTCAGCTCGGTCGCGAGCGCCTGTTCCGCCTGCTTGCGGGCGGTGATGTCGAGCACGAACTCGAAGATGGTGCTATCCGGCAGCATCTTGGCCGCAAACAGCCCGCACCAGCGCGAGCCGTTCTTGCGCAGGTACTCCTTCTCGTACGGCTTGCTCTGCCCATTCTCTTTCAGCTCCGCAACAGCCTGCTCGGAAGCCTCCATCCATTCCGGCGGGGTCAGCCCCTGCCAGGTGAGACGCCCCGCCTCCAGATCCGCCCGGCTGTAGCCGCCCATGGCCAGGAAGGCATCGTTGGCCTCGATGATCGGGCCTTCAAGGGCAAGACGGATCACGCCAACGGTTTCGATCTCCAGCGCTGCCCGCAGGCGCGCGTCGCTCTCGCGCAACGCCTGCTCCGCCCGCGTCAGCTCGGCTTCGGCTCTGACGTGGTGCGTCGTCTCGGACGCGGTCGTGAGAATGCCCACGACCGCCCCGCTGTCGTCGCGGAGCGGGATCAAGGAGGTCGTGGAGCAGATCTCCTCCGGATCACCATCGCGGGTGTCGATCCAAGGATGGTTCGCCAGGACGACGGTTTCGCCGGCGAGCACACGCGCGTTGAGCGGCTCACTCTCCGGCCAGATCTCAACCCAGCACTCACGGGCAGGCTGTCCCAAACTGGCGGGGTGCTTGGTTCCGAAATATGGCCGGAAGGCATCGTTGTAGATCTGGACGAGGTCCGGACCCCACAGCAGGTTCATCGGCATCGGCGAGGCGAGCACAAGATCGACAGTGGCCTTCAGGCTCTGCGGCCAGGCCTTCAGGGGGCCGAGCGATGTCTGAGACCAGTCGAACGCGCGAATCCTCTCGCCCATCTCGCCGCCGATAGGCCAGGAAGCCTGATGGGGCTCGCTTGTCTGAAGCACTGTGCCGGCCTCCTCGCCCAATTCAAGCCCCGCGGGACCGTTGGCCCGCAGAGCCGATTTCGCCGTTACGGGCATCCAGTGCGCTGCCTTCGTGATCCCCATGCAGATAGTTCAGGTTGAACACGGAGGCGGTCTCAAGCGCCTCCAGATCGGGAATGATCAAGTGCTTGCCGTGGAGCTCGATCAACCCCTCGCCCCGCAGCTCTTGGAGGGTGCGGTTGACATGAACTGTCGTCAGCCCGGTGGCGTCGGCGAGTTCGGTCTGGGTGACGGGGAACTCGCAGGCGTTGCCCTGCGTCAGCCCCACGGCTCTCAGGCGCAGGAACAGCTCACATAGGAGATGGCCCAAGCGCTCAAAGGCTGAGCGCTGGCCCAGATTGACGGTCCACTCGCGCTGGATCGCCACGGTTACCAGCGCGTCCCACCAGAGCGCTTCGGTGATCCGCGGGTGGTCGGACATGATGTTCCGCAGCGTCTCGCGAGAGATCTCGGCGAAGGTGATCGGGGTCAGGGCTCCGATGGAGTGGTCCATCGCGCGCAGGACGAACACGTGCAGGTCACACAGATCGCCCGGGACAAAGAAGGCAATGATCTGGCGGCGCCCGTCAGGCAGCATCTTGTAGCGGCAGGCCCAGCCTTTCAGGATCAGGTTCACGCACGTGGGCTTGTCGCCCTCCTGGATGATATCCTCGCGGGCGCCTCGCACCCACACCCGCCCACGCGCAACATCCGCCAGCACCTGCTTGTCCTCGGGTGAGAGCTTGGTGAACTGCTCGAGTTTGTTGATGAGGAGATTGTGCATGGGCTCCTCCGCTTGGGTCGGCGCCCTGTCGGAGAAATCCGACAGCACGGCCGCAGAACCTGTGCTACTGTGGGCGCGACCGCTGCTAGCTTACTCCTGCCCGAAGCCCCTGACGAGGCATAGATTAGGGGAGAGGGATGACCGCTCCACCCCGTGGCGCTCTGGCGAACCGCCGGGTGCTGATTGCCGAGGATGAGTATTTCATCGCCCGCGACATCGCCCGGGCGCTGCACGCGCTCGGAGCGGAGGTGGTCGGGCCGGTGGCGTCCCGGGATGAGGTGCAGGCGATCCTGGCCACGGGCGAGCGCCTCGATGCCGCCATTCTCGACATCAACCTGAACGGCGAGATGGTTGCTCGGCACGCCAACCAAACCAATGGCGCAGGCTCATTTCCGAGTGTCCGCCTTGCCGAGTGCCGGATCTTCGGACTTCGGCTCGGACTGCTCCTGCGATGTCTCGTTCAGCTCGCGCTCCGCCCTATACCAGTGATCCTGCGGATCGCCTGAGCGGCCCTCTCCCTCCCAGATCTCATAGGCGCGCTGGCGGATCCGCTCCTCGCCTGCGCTCACCTGCCCCTCCTGACGGGCCTCGCCTCCCGGATCGTCAAAGATCTGACGACCAAGATCGAGACCAATGCGCGGCGTCGCATCCGGACCGGTTTTTTCCTGGGTCATGGTGGCTCCTGTCCTGCGAGTTCGAGTGTCAATGTCCGGGTGCGGGAACCTGTTTCCTCCCAGGCCCGGGGAGCCTTGCCCAATACGTGAAGGGCCGCGATCCCACTGATGACCGGCAGAAGACCCAGGTTCGCTGACTTCCTGTCCGGGATCTCCTCTATCGCGTCTCCAGCACCTGAGCTGCGGCCTCGGCCAGCCGCCGGTGCGCCTGCGTGGTTGGATGAATGTCGTCCCAGAACAGATATCCCTCGCACGGCCGGCGCTGACCACAGGGGGTGGTGATATCGACAAAGCCCGCTGCGGCCGGATCGGCGCTCACCCGCTCCGCCAGCTGCCAGACGTCGAGACGGTACAGCCGCAGGCCAGTATGGCCTGCAAAGCCGGAGAGCTCCTGATCGAGAGCGCGGTTGAAACGCTCGGCCAGCTTGTTCGCCGCCTCAACAGCCTGGCGACCCTGGGCCCGCACCGCCGGCGTGATCCCGATGGCCGGAAGATTGGGCACGAGAATGTCGGTCGCCCCCCGACGCGCCAGATCGGCCACGATGCTCCTCAGGGAGGCGACGGCGGTATCCACCATCGCGACCGCCTGAGGCTGACCCAGGGCTGCCAGAAGATCGTTGCCTCCGCCATAGACGATGTGAAGGGTGCGCCGTTGTGGGCGGGATGCTCGGAGATAAGAGCGCGCCTGTGCCCGCAGGCTGGTCGTGCCGGAGCGGGGATCAAGACGAGCCCCGCCGACCGCAAAGTTTGACCCGCCGGTCCGGCTCGGCTTGAGCGTTACTCCGAACCTTGTGGCCAGGTGCTCGACCCAGACCGGTCCATTCGAGGCGCGCCCCGCGTTGCCGTTATCCGACAGGCTGTCACCAAAGACCACGACATGATCGAAAGCCGGAAAGGCTTGGGCGGATAAGTTCATGAGGGCTGATGCTGCAACGATGATAAGAGAACGGATTAGGCCGGGCAGGTTGCTACTCCAGGGCAGTCGTGACGTCATGCTGCCGCCCTGCCCTTCCGCGTTCAGATCCCTACCTGCGCCGGCTGAGGCCCAATCGCTTGCCGAGAGCAATGATATGCCAACGATCCCGGTCAGGGTCGCCAACTCGGCGCTCCTGACGCGCCCGCGGTCGGGAAGCCCGCACCCACCGCGAACACGAACACCCTCGCACGATACCGAGGTCTCATGTGTTGACAGCAGGCGACCTCCCTAACGGTCTGCCTTCTCGCCGCTTGTGGTGAGCTCGACATAGCGCCGGGTCACCGGCTCGATCAGGCCGGCCACCGCCTGCGCCGCCTGTTCCTCCTCCTGCACCGACTGGCGGAAGGCGGAGACGTGCGCCGTCTCGCCGGCGGATTCTGCAATGGCGATCAGAGAACGGTAGGCCGCGATCTGCTCGTATTGGTAGGCATAGCCGGCATACAGGTTCTTGAGCGTCTCGTCCTGGAACATCCCGTGCACCGTGGCCCCGACCGTGCCGGCCACGTTGGTCACCGCTTCTTTGATTGTGGCGGCGCTTTCTCCGGCGGCCTGGAGCGCCTGCTCCAGGCGTTGCAACTGCTGGCGCGTGGTCTCGATGTGCCGGTTCAGCAGCGCCGCGTAGTCCGGATACTTCTCCAGCCGGGAGACCTGGATTTCCATTTGCCGCAATCCCTGCTGTTCCATCGCATGGGTGTTGCGCAGTGCTGTGATGTAGAGCGAGCGAGCATCCGTGGTCATGACCGAGCTCCTTCGGGATTGAATGCGAGGACAACATCCATGCTCTCGCCATGTTCCTGGCCGCAGGACCGGCCCTTTGTCGGGGCATGCCGCTTTCATCCCAACCCGAGAACGCCCTTGCCGAGATGGGAGATCAGCCCGGAGACCAGCGCCTCGTCCCAGTGGTTGAGAGATCGAGCAAGCGGAATCTCACGAGACTGAAGGGCAACGACAACGCAAGCCCCCGCTGTGAGGGTTGTAAAGTCAAAGAACAGGTTCGGACCTCCTGACGCGATCTGGACACTGCAGACGATCAGGAACACGACAAGCTTGAGACCGAAGCGGGTGACCACGCACCACGAACAGTCACGGGAGCGCTGGGTGATCGGGTCCATGGCTTACCCTGCCGACGGATGCGGGCCCATGGCCCCGATCAGCTTCCGGAGTTCGCCGATGAGCCGGGCGGGCAGCACGGGCTTGGAGAGTGCGATCAGGTCGGGATGGCGCTGGCGGACATCCTCCGGAACCACACTCCCCGTGTAGACCACAGTCGGGATGCCGCGGGCGTTGAGCGCCTCCAGCACTGGCGTCACGGAACCGTCACTGAGGTTCACATCGAGCAGGGCGGCATCGAGAGATGGATCGGTCTTGATCAGCTGGCGCGCCTCACGAACGGAGGAAGCCGGTCCGACCGGCACCCCTTCGGCCTCGGTCAGCAGTTCGCAGAGGCTCTCCGCCACGAGTGCCTCATCTTCCACGACCAGCACATGGCATCCTGTCAGCATCGCCCCTACTCCTTGCACGACGCCAGCAAACAAGCGGGCTGATCGAATGTTCCTGTTGGTGGGGCTCTGACACCGCTCCGTGCCATTCGTGCGCCATGCTCCGGCGTGAGAAACTCCAGCCACGTTTCACTTGAGTGAATGAGTGGATGCTGGGCCAAGGTCAAGCTCGTGTGTGATGATGCTTGCGCATCCATCTTCCCGGCGAGAGCTCTGTCGGCTGCCTCCTCCGACAGAGCTCTTCCTGTCGTGGAACAACGCGAGAGTTGATGTGATGAGTGTTCCCTGTTGCATGATCGTTGAAGACCAGGCGCTGATCGGCATGTCCCTTGAGGCGTACCTGGAAGATGCCGGGTTCGCCATAGCTGGACCGTTCCTGACCTGCGCCGATGCTCTGCAATGGCTGGAGCACAATACGCCACAGGTGGCGGTGCTGGACATGTCACTGCGGGACGGCACCGCTCTGCCGATTGCGCATGCGCTGAAGGAGCGCAACACGCCCTTCGCCGTCTACTCGGGCCTGCCATTCACCGCCGGTCTGCCCGCCGAACTCCAAGGCGTGCCCTGGCTGGAAAAGCCGGTCCCGCGGGAGGAGCTGACCCAGGTCATTACCCGCCTTGGACGCCCCACCTCCTGAAGGCAGTCGGGCCCGACACACGGGCCGCAACTGAACCCCGACGGGTTAGGAGAGCCGATGCTTAATGTTGAGATCGGCGGCATCCCGATTGCAGTTACGAATGCGGAGGAAGCCCAGGCGCTGGAGGTCTTTGCGAGCGAGGAGTTCAAGCAGGACCTGATGGCGATGACCAGTGACGGCACGCCGCTGTGAGACGGAAAGGCGCCTCTGACCGTCCGGTCTGCGTACCGGCATGAGATTGCCATCTTTGAAGCCCCTGACCCGGATGTGGATGACTTCGATGACGAGGCGGAAGACGACGGCGTATTCGTGACCTTCCTCGTGTCGATTGACCATGACCGCGAGGAGGCATCGACCGCTGCACCGGAACTTCGGGGCTCACAAGCCTAGGCCAACTTTGCGCCTCATGAAATCGATGGTGACCGGACTAGCTCGGTATCCGCGTGAAAACGCACGGTTGTGAATTCCTGGCCGCTTTCGTCGGTAACCTCAATCGTCACTGCCTCCCGCACCACGCTGGCCGAGAGATCCGCCCAAAACTGCTCGGCGACCTGCCGCGCGTGGCCGCAGGCGGCTTCAAGGTCAGGAAAACTCTGACCTTCATCGTCCTGCATAAAGCATATTCCGCTGTAGGCATTGAAGAAGTAACGCGGCATGGCAACACCGAAGGAGACAAGATAATCCTATGGCTAATTGCTTGGTCAGCACCCGCGACCACACATGTTAATCGCCCGTGTAGATTGTGGAGTTCTTTGAAAGCATTCTGACGTGCAGCTGATCGCGCGAAGATCCTTGGAAGGTCTCTTTCAGGTCAAACTTTCACATTCGGGCTGTTCAACGAACGTCAGCTCTGACCAGCCAAAGTTGACCAAGCTCTTTGGGGCATCGTCAACTTAACGAGGCAGTGATCTAGGCGTGGCAGATGTGAGGGATGAAGCCGACCCGTAATCCCCGCTATACCCGACACCGCTTCCCGCCTGAAGTGATCAGCCATGCCATCTGGTTATACCTCCGGTTCCCACTCAGCCTGCGAATGGTCGAGAAAATGCTGACCGCAAGAAGAATTGAGGTCAGCCACGAGACCGTCCGACAATCGGCGCTGAAGATCGGTCAAGCCTTTGCCAACCAGATCCGTAGGCGCCTTCCGGCAGCCGGCGACAAGTGGCACTTAGACGAGGTCGTCATCAGCATTTCTGGTCAGAAGCACTGGTTGTGGCGGGCCGTCGACCAGCATGGGATAGTACTCGACATTCTGGTTCAGAGCCGCCGCAATGCCCAAGCGGCCAAGCGCCTGTTGCGCAAGCTGCTCAAGAAGCAAGGGATAGTCCCGCGCGTGATGATCACCGACAAGTTGCCTAGCTATGCCGCCGCAAAGAGAGCTATGATGCCTGGCGTAGAGCATCGGCAACATCGAGGCCTGAACAATCGCGCAGAAAACAGTCATTAACCGGCGCGACGACGGGAGCGCATCATGAAGCGCTTCAGATCAGCCGGGCAGGCGCAACGCTTCCTTTCTGTCCACGATCAGGTTGGAAACCTCTTCCGCCATCCTGCCAACACCAACGCCGCTGGCTGTCGCAAGTCCCGAGCACAGGCATTTATGACTTGGGCCGAGGTGGCTGGCGTCGCCGCGGGCTTCTGATCTGACGATCGAGCAGGGGCCGACTTGTTTCATGCCAATAAGTTGACGATACCGATCGCACTATCAACGCTTTCAGGAACTGTATGAACCGGCTCGCCGAATGCTGGATCAGGCAAAGGCGGAAGGGCTGACGATCACACAAATTTTGGATCGCTACGCTCCCCTGAAGAATCCAGAGTGAAGCGAAGATGGGCGCCCGGCTGAAAGGTGGCAGAGGCATTAAGCGATTGAGCACGGTCGATTTCGGCTGAGTTCCAGAGTTGGCGGCAGTCGTTCTCAAATCAGGATTATCTAAGGCGGATTGATGCAGTGATCCGAGTGCAAGTGGAAGGGGTTATTGTATCAGCGTTGTATCACTCGGACTCTGCATGGCAGGGCTCTAGTGATCCAACCCCTGCAATTCACTGAAAATATTTGAAGGAAAGTTGGAGCGGGCCATGGGAATCGAACCCACGACATTCAGCTTAGGAAGCTGATGCTCCCCTACTTGAGGCTGCACAAGCAGGGCTTCCTCACCCCGGCTGTTCCTTCGTCTTCCTCGTATTCGTCATACCTGTACGACGTGCGACCTCAACGGCTACCTCTGACCAGAATCGGCAGCCTGCCTCGCTCCCTCGGCTGAGACAGTACTCCGCCTGCTCCCGCGCGCGCTCGTACGCAGCCCTCCCCTCATACGCAATCAGAGACACGGCCTCGTACTCGATCACTGTGAGATCGGCGGGAGGCCGTCGGAGAAACCATTGTCGGATGCGATGAAGGAGTCTGAGCATGAGGAGATCCTCGTTTCCGATGGCGGGTCAAACAAGCGAGCATCCTGTCGCATTCACTTCAGGCAACCATGCATCCAGCCGTGGTTACGATTGTTGATTGGAGTAAGGCCCATCTCGGTCAGGGCCAGAGCGGGCCTGTTCAAGGGACGATCTGCAGTGGGTTCTAGAACACTGCAGATCAGAGCCCCGGCAGCTGTTTTTCCCCTGGTCCCCAAGGTACAGTGGGTCGCTAGCTTCGCCCGAGCGCTGATATGGCGGCTCCGCCTTTGTCTGGAAAGAGATCTGCGATTGACCATCTCGCCACAGCGCCGCAGTCATTGACGGGCTCCAACCCTGGGGATAATGTTCTCTTTTCGTTCCGATCAAACTGCCCGGGTCATGACCGCTCCATCAGCATCCCGCACGCTGTTCTTCTTCGAGAAACCCTCGGCCATGCGCCAGCTGCAGCGGTTCTTCAAATCGCCTACGACCATCTGCGTCTCAGCCGAGGGCCATCTCCTGGTGGCCGAGGAGCCCGGCAACGTGCGGGACGAATGGAAGTCCTGGCGTTTCGACACGCTCCCGATCGTACTCGAGCGTATCCCTGTCACCTACGGCACCAATCGCTCCGGCCAGTCGCACAAGCCCAAGGTCGAGGCGATCAAGCAGGCTCTTGAGGGCGTGGAGCGGGTCATCATTGCCACTGATCCGGGCCGGGAAGGTTCGATGATTGCCTGGGAGGTGCTCGAGCATCTTGGCTATCGGGGTCGGATAGACCGTCTGAAGCTCGGCGCCCTCGACGAGGTCTCGATCAGACGCGCCTTCGCAGCAATGGCTAAGGAGCCCGACTCGGGTGAGCGGGATTATGCGGCCTATCTTGAAGCCCTGTGTCGCCAATACGAGGATTACCATCTCGGCCTCAACGGCACCCGCGCCATCTCCCTGCGGCTGCGTCCACCTGCGTTCCGTGAGCCTTGGCGCTTTGGTGGCGTGCAGACCCCGACCCTTGCGATCCTGGCTGACCTGGAGAAACGCATCCGCGACTTCGTCCCGCAGGACTATTTCAAGATTGCTCTGACTGCCGCGACGGGCGGTGGAGCCGAGATTACCCTCTGGCATGCCCCCAAGGACAAGATCCTCGACAGACAGGTTGCCGAGATGATCCAGCAGGCAGCCGTCTCCTGGTCGGGGCCCCTTAGCGTCGAGCAGAAGGACGTGCGCCGGTCGCCCCCTCGCCTGTTCTCGAAAGACGCCCTCGCCCGCCGCTGCGCCAAGCGATTTGGCTGGGATCCGCAGCACACGGCAAAACTCGCCCAGGACCTCTATGATCAGGGATACTTGACCTATCCCCGCACCGAGTCCGAGCATCTACCCGAGAGCCAGTTCGGTGATGCCAGCGCAGTGATTGCAAGCGTCGTCGGGATCCTAACGGAACTCGCCGGCCTCGTGCCAGCCGCAGGTGATCTTGTGTTCCGCAAGGGCAACAAGGGCCATTACGTCAAGGATCCCGGTGAGCACCACGCCATCGTGCCACTGCGCAAGGTGCCTCAGCCGGGGAGCATCAGCGGGGATCATCTCCGCCTCTGGGAGTTGGTGGCCAAGAGCTTCCTGGCCGCGCATCTCCCCGACGGCATCGATGCTCGGACCACGGTCGCTGCGCAGGTGCCGACGCCACTTGGCCCCAAGCGGTTTTCGATCAGCGGTAGCGTGATCAGGTCACCGGGCTGGCGCGCCGTCTATGGGGCCGAGGCTGACGAGGAGAATGAGGCTGTTCCGGGCAAGGTCAAGCCGGACGAGGAGCCCACCACTGGCCGCTTACCGCCCATCCGTGACAGCGAGCCTGGCAAAGCAAGTGATGCCCGGATCGAGACAGCCAAAACCGAGCCGCCGCGTCGGATCACGCGCGGCGAGCTGCCGGTCGTGATGGGCCGCCTCATCGATCAGGTGGAAGACCCTGCTCTCAAGGCCGCTCTGGAAAATCCGGTGAACCCGAATGAGCCCAAGGGTCTTGGGACAGCGGCGACGCGTGACACCATCCTGCCGAAGCTCCAGAAAAGCCAGTATGTCGACCTGCTGAAGGGCAAAGATCCGCCAATCCAGGTAACGGAGGTCGGGCTCGCTTTCATTGCAGCCGTTCGCCGCGTCTTTCCCAGTTACGGCGATCCTGTCGGGCGAGCGATGTTCGAGGCCGACTTAGCGGAGATCGGGCGTGCCGTCACACGGAATGAGGCCATTCGGCGAGCCGCATCCTATCAGGAGCGGACGCGTGCCCGCGTGCAGGAACTAATCGGAGCCATCGCCCAGTCACAAACTGTTGCCGTTGATCCGACAGCGGTCCCAGCGACTACCGCCCCGGCCGGGCAGCCGCCAACCAAGGCCATGATTGCCTTCGCTACCTCACTTGCAGCACGGAAAGGGGTGAAGCTGCCTCGTGGTCTGAAGAGCAATGGCGCCATTTGCCGGGCTTTCCTGGACCAGCATGCGCCGGCACGATCGTCCGAACCAGGAGAACACAGGCCTCAGAATGGCTCCCGCCCTCCGACTGAGGCGATGGTGCGCTATGCACGGGCCTTGGCCCAAGAGTATGGCATCGAGTGTCCACCAGAGATCACGACGGACTTTGCAGCCTGCAGGGCTTTTCTCGACGCGCATGCCTCACGCAAGGCAGCCAAATCAAAGGACAGGAATGGAACGATGGTCCGCAAAGGCCGATCACCTGCTACCAGAACCGGATCGCCCCGCGGCCGTACACGAGTGCGCCCTGCAAATCCTGCTCACCCGACTTGATAGGCCCAACAACAGGCACAAGCCGACACAGCGGAAGGGTTGATCCCAGTGTCAGTCGATGCTTCGAGGCACTTCAAGTATTGAGGCATCAGGCCTCTCGAGTGAGGATTTAGGAGCAAGTTAGAACGATGCGTTATCAGGCGCAGCCTCTCGGTTGAGAGAGGATGAGCCAAAGTGAACAGCGAGCCAGATCGTCGGCTCCGTCGCATCTGTCCATTCCACGCGGTGGCGGCTCCCCGCCGGGATGAGCAGATAATCCCCTCTCTTCAGCTCTCTGGGTGCAGGTTCGTCCTCAAACAGAAGGCCAGCCGATCCGGAGAGCACCAACACCCACTCGGACCATGCCTGATCGTACCAGAACCCAGGCGGGTTTGCTTGCCCTGTGGAGACGATTCTCTCGATCCTGAGCCCCTCCTCGGCCAGGAGCTCTGTGAACTCCTCATCCCCCGCCTCGCTGAGGATGTGCTTAAAGATATTCCCGGTGACCTCCACCATCGGCGGCTAGCACCTGTGCGCTGGAACCAACGAGCTAGACTTCATGGCTTGCTCTCTCGGCTGGTGACGTCCTCGATCCATGTTAGCGCCTTGACACCCTGCGGGAATCCGAGCGTCGGAATGGCAAGCAGCGCCACCTGCTTGAGCTCGTCCTTGGAGATACCCTCAGCAAGAGCGCGACGGGTGTGCGAGTGGACGGCACCCTCAGAGAGGGCCCCGATGGCCAGCGCCAGCTTCACGAGGCGAAGCGTATGGCCTTCGATCGGACCGGCCTCGGCACAGGTCTGCCCCAGGGCGGCAAAGGCCGTCCAGACAGCAGGATAGGTCTGCGCGACCCTGCTGGCGCCAGAGGGTAGGTTCTCAGGTGCTTCCGCCATAAGCTCCTCCTTGAGCAATCGACACCAGGTGCCCTGAACAGCTAGAGTCGGGCACTATTTCGTCGATTGCCAAGTCCCGTGGCCCATCGACATCGAGACCTGTGAGTTTGCTACGACACCCGATGAACCCAATGCAGTCATCAACGGCCGCTGAGGTACGCCCTCTGACCGGATTTGCCTGTCGCGACGGGCGGGAGAGCCTCGTGTTCGGAGAGCGGGTAGACGGCACGATGGCTCACATCTCGGAGGTCACCTCCGGTCTTGAATGCAACTGCGTCTGCCCAGGATGCGGTACCCGTCTCGTCGCCCGCAAAGGCAACAAGCAAGACCATCACTTCGGACATCATGGAGTCGAGGACGGCCGGCCCTGCCAAACTGGTCCGGAAACGGCTCTGCACAAATTTGCCAAGGAGGTGCTCGCCCGCCGTCTTGAACTCGAGCTCCCGCCCCTGGTGATTGGTGAGGGTCACAGCAGATGGGTCGGATACCCAGGAGGGACCTATCACTTCGATGCTGCTCTCCTGGAAAGCAAGCTTGGCGCGATCGTCCCCGATGTGATTGTCCGCAAGGGCGACCGTCACCTCCTGGTCGAATTTCTGGTCACGCATGCCTGCGATGAGGCCAAGATCGCCCGGATCGGTGCCATGGATGTGGCTGCTATCGAAATCGATTTGTCAGGGCTCCCTCGCGACACCTCTCGCGCAGATCTCGAGGAGGCCATCCTCACCACGGCACCACGGAAATGGCTGCACAACCCCAAGCTCCGCGCAGCGCAAGCTGAGCGGGAGAAACGCTGTCGGGAGCGGGACCAGGTTCTGGCTCAGGCAGCCGCTCCCTTACGGAGGGCTTACGTTGCCGCCTGTGCGGAGATCCGCTCGATGCGAACGTCCTGTCCGGCGTACGACCGGATCGTCGGCCGTCACTTGGCTTATGCCGTTGGCATTGAAGTCCCAGGGATCGGCTGCTTCACGGTTCCACCACGCGACTGGCAGGCCCTTATTCTGGCAGATGCGATGGATATCGCTGCCTCGGGAGGCAAAGGTCTAATCACAACCGCCGGTGCCATGCGGAAGATCCGGCAGCGGGGTTGGTTGCGCCGCCGGTTCAGCGGGCTCACGGAGGCGGAAGCGGCCGCCATTCGGGCGGACGGAACATCCTTTGACCACCCGGCCAATGCAGTGGCCGCTTGGGCAACCACCCTGTCACGTCTTGGCATTCTTCTGCCGGCCGGAGCTGAAGATCGGTGGATCGTTTGGCAGCTGACGGCGGGCCAGATGCGTGGACATCAAACATCAAAGCGACTCTGAGTGTCCCTGCGATCCGCTCTGGATCCGCGCCCGTTCTCAAAATCGAGAGTGCACTAGGAGCCTCACAAAGATTCGCAGCCGTCTGGTGTGCACGGGGTGCGCACGGAAAATTCTGCAAGTTTGATGGTCCGTTCTCAATGCGCCGGTAAGTCATTGAGAGATATGGTGAGCGCGCTGGGGCTCGAACCCAGGACCCTCTGATTGAAAGTTAGATGCCCCTCTGGGCTGATCTGACTTTGACCCAAGCCTGCTTCGCCTCTCTCGACCCCACGTGAACCAGCCCCGCAGGCCACTGTTGATCGGGATCCTGCATGACATCAGAATGGAGCCACCGATAGTCCACACTTGCTTGCCTTCTTGCAGGAGCAGGATTGCGGTCCACCGGGGGCGTTTGGCAGCTGTCGATTGGCTCGGCGCAACACGCCCTCTCAAGGGCCTTACAGTCGAACCAGCCTGTGCAGGTACATTTTTCCTCAAAGACCGGGCAACTGAAGCCCAATCCGCCCCCACCGACCGACTGCATGAACATCAGCGAGAAAAGCCTATTGCGTAACGCCTCGTCCTTGGCTGCACACTGCCCCAAGGCGTTGGCTGCGCGCTCGCGCCGTTCGAAACACGAGAGCAAACACTCAGTGATACCGCCTTCGCTTTTGCCATCGAGGCAACCCGCTCGACAGGATGAGATACGGGACAGCTCCTGAACAGCAAGACGACAATCAGGACCGACTAGAGACTGTTCCTGTGTGTATCCAGGTCGCGATGTTACAACAGCCTGTACGATGAGACCTGCCAGAGCCAAGTAACTCATGTGAACCTTCTCCCGACGGAGTTGGCCATCTTCAAAAATGCTGCGCCGATTGTGAGCTCGCATCAAGGAATTCCACCCTTTGTCCGCTGCGTCCCGTGTCCTACGGCGCGCAGAATGTTCTTGGTCTGCCGCTGAAAAGTGATCCTCTCTGAAGTATGGCTTTTGAGCCGAAGGAGGACTGAGACATGGGCAAGAAGGGGAACACCGCCGAAGAGATCGTCGCCAAGCTGCGGCACGTGGACGTGCTGACCGCGCCGGGCCGGACTTGGCGGAGGCCATCCGGCAGATCAGTGTGACGGAGGTCACGTACTACAGGTGGCTTTCCGAGTACGGGCCGGCTCAAGTCCGATCAGGTCAAGCGGCTCAAAGAACTCGAGATGGAGAACGCCAGATTGCGCCTGGCGGTTTCGGATCTCACCCTGGAAAAGCTGATCCTCGCGGAAGCCGCCTCGGGAAAGTACTGAGCCCCGCCCGCCGTCGCGCCTGTGTAGATCACGTGATCGCCAAGTACGGCGTCTCAGAACGGCTGGCCTGCCGGGTTCTGGGCCGGCACCGTTCCACCCAGCGCAAGATCCGCAAGCAGCGGAAGATGAAGCGGCTTTGACGGCCGATATCATTGCTCTGGCCACCAGTACGGCCGCTATGGCTGTCGGCGCATCACAGCCCTGCTGCGAGACGCCGGCTGGCTGGTGAACAAGAAGCGGGTGGAGCGGATCTGGCGGCGGGAAGGGCTCAAAGTGCCGAGTAAACAACCGAAGAGAGGAAGGCTCTGGCTCACTGGCGGATCCTGCATCCGTCTGCGGCCAGCATATCCCAACCAGGTTTGGGCATACGACTTCGTTGTGGATCGCATGCCTGACAGCCGCAAGTTCCGTATGCTCAACATCATCGATGAGTTCACGCGCGAATGCCTGGCGATCCGAGTGAGCCGGAAGTTGAAAGCCGTCCATGTTATCGACATGCTCTCGGACCTGTTCATCCTGCGCGGTGCTCCAGGTCACATTCGTTCAGACAACGGGTATCTTTCACACACAGCGACTATCCAAGTCCTGAACTTTTCGGCCGGTCCCATCACCGGTCGATCGCGCCTGACGACGACATAGTGCGCAGATGAGCTTTCCATGATCCTATCCGAAATCGGAATCAAAGCGCCGGCCGCGAGGTATTTCTCAATAATTGCCTTCCAGCCCAGCAATACGCCCTGCCCCTCGACCGCGGCAGTGACGGCATCCATGTAGTAGCTGTAGTAGGTATCAACGCGAACGTCCGGGGTTTCCCCGAATGCGAACCTCGTCCAGTCTGGCCAGCCCTGCCATGATTTCCCGCCGCGGCTGTAGTCGATTATGCGGTGCGTTCTGAGGTCGCTGGCGTTGGTTATGGGTCCCCCGGTTTCGAAATACCCAGGGCTGCATACCGGCACGATATTATCCCTGAAAAGAAATGTGGCTTCTCCGTCCGGCCACTGCCCGTTGCCGAAGCGCAGTGCGATGTCGAACTCTCCGCTACGAAGATCGGTGTCCTGGTCTCGCGTTTCGATAACGATGCTGAGGTCAGGATTCTCAGCGCGGAACAGCGACAGGCGCGGCGCCAGCCAAAGATTGGAGAAGGCAACATAGGCGGACATTCTCAGATGCCCACCGGCCTTATCGTCCTTGATCTCCAGCCAGGTGTTTACGATGTGCTCGATTGACTGAGTCAGAGCATCGGCCATCTGCCGACCTTTGGGCGTCAAGTCCAGCGACCGGTGCCGTCGTATAAAAAGCGGGAAACCGAGGCTCTTCTCCAGATCACGTATCTGGCGGCTCACCGCTGGTTGCGTGACATTGAGCTCTCGCGCTGCTTCCGTGAAGCTCAGAAGGCGGGCAGCCGATTCCAAGGTTACAAGCGCAGAGAGGGACGGGATATTTCGCCGAAACGTGCTCAATGCGGCTCAGCTCCAATCCCCTAGAAATTACTCACATAACAACATGTTATGCAAGGTGGAAATTTTACTGCCGTTGACCCACACCCGGCCCTGGAGGCTCAATTTCGGTTGTCGCAACAATGGGTGATCTGATGACCGAGATATTCATGGAAGCAACGAAGGACGGCAATGTTCGGTCCTTTCGTACTGTCGAAAGCGCTAAACTGGATTGGGAATATGGCGGCAGCGAAGGTTTCTGGCTGAAATCGCTGCACGAGAACGCCGGTGCGGGTGAACTGACGTTTCTGATGAAGGTCGATGCCGGCGCACATGCCGAGAGCCATGCTCACGAGCAGACGGAACAGATCTATGTAATCGAAGGCACCTTTTACGACCAGACGCGCACCTATCAGGCGGGCGATTTCGTCATCCGCGAACGCGGAACCAACCACACGGCGGGCAGTAAGACTGGCGCCATCGTCCTCCTCGTCTACACACCTTGAATAGCAGAGACCGTCAAGCATAATCAAAGAGGGAGGACTAATATGAAACGTTTGCTGTTGACGCTGCCGTTTCTGTTGGCTGTCGGTGGTGCACAGGCTGCTGATTGCGGAGACGTATTAATCGCCGAGATGAACTGGCCGTCCGCATCGCTCCTGGCGAACATCGACAAGATCATTCTGGGCGCCGGGTATGGCTGCAATGCGAGCCTCGTCGCAGGCGACCTGGTGCCGACCCTGACGACCATGGCCGAGAAAGGAAAACCGGACGTCGTACCGGAAAACTGGATCGCGCTTCTGCCGGATATCCTCAAGCGCGGAAAGGAAGAGGGAAAGATCGTCTCGTTGGGGCGCTCATTGCCAGATGGAGGACAACTTGGCTGGTGGATACCGCAATATATTGTAGAGAAGCATCCGAATCTGACCTCGATTCCGGAGGTGCTCAAGCATCCGGAACTATTTCCTGCGCCTGAAGATAAATCGAAGGGCGGGATTTATAACGGTCCCGAGGGATGGGCGGGCACATTGATCACCGCGCAATACTACAAGGCTTATAATGCCGCCAATTCCGGATTTGAACTCGTTTCGACAGGAACGGCGGCGGCGCTCGACGCCTCCCTGATCAAAGCCTATGAGCAGAAGGTCGGCTGGGTGGGGTTCTATTGGTCGCCTACACCGCTCCTCGGGAAATACAGGATGGTGAAGCTCAGTCATGCCGCCCCATTCAATAAGGAAGAATGGACGCGCTGCAACACGGTGGCGGACTGTCCCAATCCTGTCCCGAATGATTGGCCATCGGATATCATCGAGACCGCCGTGTCCGGAAAATTCTATGCTAAGGGCGGCCCCGCGATCGAATACCTCCGGAAGCGAGCCCTGCACAACGATGTTGTCAGTGAAATGCTGAGCTGGATGACCGACAATCAAGGTACGGGCGAACAAGGGGCACGTGAATTTCTCCGCAAGCATCAAGAGATCTGGAGCGGATGGGTGACGCCGGACGCTGTTGAAAGGATAAGGTCGTCTTTATAGCCGTAATCAAACCACCGTGGACAAGGGTGACTGCCAAAATGGTGATGACCTGGCCAGCAGTGAAGAAGTCACAAAGGGCGTCGACAAGAAATAGAAGCGTGCGGCTTCAAATCCCGCCGAGAGGTCAGACCGCGCCCTGACTTGGTGCGGCGCGCCAGAGGGCGCGTCGCATTCCCCGGCCGCAAAGTAACAAGCGACTTACGTCGGCCTCTTCAGAAGGAAACGTCATGGACTGGCTGTCCAAATTTCCAAATATGAACGATGAAGCGCTCACGGCTCTCAAGAAAGCAATTGATGATGGCTTCCGTGCCTTCACACGCAGCTATGGTGATGGCATCGAGGAGTTCTTCGAACCCTTGCAGTATTTTTTGGTTCAGTGTGAGCGCTTCATGACAGGCACGCCCTGGCCAATCATTCTGCTCTTGATTGCAGCGATAGCATGGTTCGCCAGCCGCAGTTGGAAAATCGTTCTCGGTTGCGTCGCTACTCTTCTCCTCATTGGATATTTCGGCATGTGGGCCGACACGATGCGGACAATCTCGATGATCTTCGTTTGCACCGTCCTTGCAATCGCCATTGGTATTCCTATCGGCATTGCCATGTCTCTGTCCAATCGACTCCAGAGCATCGTCAACCCTGTTCTCGACATCATGCAGACGATGCCGAGCTTCGTCTATCTCATCCCCGTCGTCATGCTGCTCGGAATCGGCAAGGTCCCTGGCCTCATCGCCGTCGTGATCTACGCTATTCCGCCGATCATCCGTTTGACGAACCTCGGCATCCGTCTCGTCGACAAGGATGTTCTGGAAGCAGCCGATGCTTTTGGATCGTCTGGCTGGCAGAGGCTCAAGAACGTTCAGATGCCTCTCGCGCTCCCAACCATCATGGCCGGTATCAACCAAACGATCATGATGGCGCTTGCCATGGTGGTCATTGCATCAATGATTGGCGTACAGGGCCTCGGTCAGCCTGTTCTTAAGGCAATTGCCAACCAGTACTTTACGCTGGGAGTTTTTAATGGCTTCGCTATCGTTGGAATTGCGATCATCTTCGACCGCGTCAGCCAAGCCTACGGACGCCGTCTGCAGAAGCACAGGGAGGTCATACATGGCTAACCCTGTCAAATCCAATTACGGCATAGAGATCAAGAACCTTTACAAGATCTTTGGGGCTTCTGCAGCAGCCTACGTCGACCATGTAAAGAAAGGGATGACGAAAACGGAATTGAACGAGCGCTACGGGCATGTGCTCGGATTGAAGAACATCAATATCAGCATGCCATCAGGTTCGATCCAAGTCATCATGGGGCTTTCTGGCTCCGGAAAGTCGACGCTCATTCGCCACATTAATCGGCTCATCGATCCGACTGCGGGCGAGGTGATCGTGGGCGGCGTAGACGTCGTTAAGATGAACAAGCGCGAGTTGCGGGACTTCCGGCGCCATCAAACAGCAATGGTCTTCCAAAAGTTTGCGCTCCTGCCGCACCGGACCGTGCTGGATAACACGGTCTATGGTCTCGAAGTTCAGGGCGTGCCGCGCGCTAAGCAGGTAGACGCTGCCATGCATTGGATTGAGCGGGTCGGTCTCAAGGGTTTCGAGAAACGGTACCCAAACCAGCTCTCTGGCGGCATGCAGCAGCGCGTAGGATTAGCTCGGGCGCTTGCCAATGACGCGCCAATCCTTCTTATGGACGAAGCTTATTCGGCCCTGGATCCGTTGATCAGGATGGATATGCAGTCGGTGCTGCTTGATCTTCAGAAAGAGATCAGAAAGACGATTGTGTTCATCACTCACGATCTCGACGAAGCTCTTAGGCTTGGTGATCGAATAGCTATCCTCCGGGACGGAGAGATTATTCAGCAAGGCACGAGCCAAGATATCGTGTTGCGTCCTGCTGACGATTATATCGCTAATTTCGTGAAGGAGGTGAACCGCGGCCGAGTGATTCATGTTGAAACAGTCATGAGCCCGCTTGGATCAGGTGGGCCAGCCCAAGCGATAATGGTGCCGGCAGGAACGAAACTTGATGCGGCGGCAAGAAAGCTCATGCAGTCGAAGCAGAGTGAGATTGTAGTTGTCGACTCGAAAGGCAATTCACTTGGTCGTCTCAGTCTTGCGCAAATTACATCTGCGATGGTCACGCCTGCAGCGAGAGAAGAGCAAGCAGCTGGCATCGAGTTGGCGCCTGTCATCTAGAAACGGAGTCGATCTCTGCGGATCGGTGCTTGAGAAGCGAAAGCGGCTGCTTGCCGAGGCCTTGGCCAACGTTCGCTTAAGCGAGCACCGGGTTGTTGACGGCAAGGCCTTCTTCGCCCGAGCCTGCGCGCCCTGAAGCTCGAAGGGATCATCTGGAAGCAGCGTCATTCGGTCTATTCCAGAATCCGAGGCCTCGACCGGCTCAAGGTGAAGTGCATCAACAGGGTCCGTCACAAACAGTTTGTTTCACAGGTTCAACTACCGTGTCTGACGTCTCAGTGACGGAGGGCATGGTGTTCAAGGGCAGGCATTTCGATCATCCGGTGATACCGGGCCTATAACCTTAGCATGCGCAATCTCGAGGAGATGATGGCCGAAAGAGGTGTGGCCGTCGATCACACCTAGGTCCGCCGTGATACCTCAATGGTCATAGAGGTATCAAAGTTCGGATTTTCGGGCCATGTTCTCCCGCGCCCCTTCATCGGGTGTTGTCACGTTAACGGACGTCGACAGACCCTTGGCTCTGGCTTGAAACTACCATCTCCTTGGACGGTTCTGCCGCAGACTCGAGATTTAGGCTTTTTCGCGCCATTTTTGCCCTTACGGCAGGGGCGCTAACCAATTGATTCTGCACGGGCCGGGCCGCGCGGGTCCGCTAGTAGTGGCAGGTAAAAAACGAGTTTGCGACAGGACCGTTATTCTCCGGCCTATGGGAGACTAAGGGCCAAGAAGCGTCGTTCGATGTCATTCTGATCGCAGCCACGAACCGAATGCAGTCAGGCCGCCTTGAGAGAGATCGGTTCACAATTCCCTCGTTGCTCGCGCTGTTCGACCCGATCGGCCATACCCTCCATGCGATGGCGGAACCGCGCGTGAGCATCACTGAGAAGGCGCAGTTTTCTGACTAGAGGTTGGACACCGACATGCCGATCGCGCACGAGCCGCTCGGCCGCCGCATAAAGATCATCGGTAGCGGCTTCGAGGCCTGGATCACGCTCGAACGCACCTATCATCTCGACGAGGAGCGACGCTAAATCGCGCAGGTGGATCGCTCCACCGCCGTTCTCGATTCCGGACAGGATTTGCTCGACCATCCTGAGTTTATCATTCACGCTCTTGGTGGAGATCATGACTGCCTTGGACCATTGCTGTTAAAAGGGACGAACCAGTGTGCTGATTGTGGGCCGCATGAGGATGTGGCCGGTATGGTTAACCAGCTGTTAAAAGCGCTGATTCAATGCAGGCGTGCTGCATTCGGGCGGTATCCCAAACTGTTCCACAATGGGGTTCGTCACCCGTTCTGTCGAGCCTGGGTGACGAGTGTCACGCTGATTCGGCTCGTGAACCGCACGACGGAGCGTTCTTGGGAGTTCGGGCGAGTTTCGGCTGCTATGCGAACATGACGGCCGCTGCTCTTGCTATGGGAAACGGAGGGATTCGGCAGCGGCTTTTGTCTGACGAATGCTCACCTGACCCGCGCCAAGGTACGGTCGTTCCTGCGTCTGAGAGAGCGGGTCAGTTCTCTGGCGACTTCAGCCTCAATGTCGAGATTAGCGTTCTCCGGCCCCTCGGCTGTGGTGACTTGCATCGAGCGGATCGCCCTTAAGGTCGATTTTCGATCCTCTTCAGATGACGGCTGTTCCGTTGGAGCCGGGAGTAACGGGATCTCTGAATCCGCCACGATCAGGGGAGCTTCAGCGGAAGAGATTGTCTCAGGCGACGGAGATTCATCGAAGCATTCAAGAGCATCCAACATGCTGTCGAGCGCTTCGCTCGGGAGGGGAATCTCCGGCAGGGCGGGAAATCCCTGAAGAGCCATGGAACGGTTCTGATATCCCGCGTCGGCGGTGACCTCGGGTCCAAACCATGGCAGAGGGATGAATGCGCTTGACTCAGTCTCCTCCTGGAACTCGACCGAGATCACGTCCACCAGTCCCGGGGCACCGAAGTGATCGAGGACGATGTCCCGCCCGGCAACAGGCAGTTTGGATCGTATATACTCGGTCTTGCCCGCAACGAGATCCATCAACGCAGCTGCATGGGCCTGCGGAACCTCCGTGCGCTCTTCGGCAGGAGACGCACCGGACACATTGGTGCTCAGCACGAGAAGGCCTTTCTCCCCCTCGATCTGGACATGCGAGCTTCGGTCCGGCCGAGTGGGGAAATAGCCCTCGGTCACCCGGCTTCCGCCGAGTTCCTTGCGGGCAAGACGGGCCAATGAAGATGCAATCAAGAAGCGTCGGGTCGGCATACGGTCCCTTTCAGATTGGGCAGATGGGATAGGGCATGGTGCCGGACTTCCTAGGGAGGTCCGACTGCTTCACGAGACGATGCGTATGCGTCCCGTCGTGTAAAACGATGCAGGCCGAAGGGTCTGCCGCCGGGATCTCTGAGGATCGGACTTTAGCGGCGGCTTCTCACTGCGGTATATGGACGGAATTTTGCGGCTGGACATCCCCGTGCTCACGGGCTTGGGTTACGCCGCGGCGACCAATGTGCTTGCGCTGCTGTCGCCTGAGACGCTTCATGAGGGCGATGGAAGCGAGCATCATGCGTTCAAGATACGTTCAAGCCGATGCAAAGTGGCGCTCGTATCGAACGCTGGCGTCAAGTTCTTTCGTTCCAGCTTCATCGTGTATCCGGTTCCAGTCCTCGTTCAAACTCCAGTATCTGCCGTGATGACAGCCTGAAGCTGAGAGATAAGCGGTGCAGTAAGGCTGGAATGTGGCCGGACCAGGCGCCAGGGCTTTGATCAGGCACATCTTGCGCGCCACTGCCTCGAGGCAATGTGTCAGGAACATCCGAGAGCAAGGGGCGTGCCATAGAGTTGCCGCAATCCTTAACCGAATCTTATGCTGGCTGGACAACAAAGGGAGCTCGAATGAGCAGGCTATTCACGACGCTCGGGGTTTCAGTTGTTGCGCTCGGAACTCTGATGGGGAGTGTGGAGGCGAAAACCGTCTTCTACGAGATCAACGGCCAGCGGTATTCATACGACACAAACAATCGCCGCCAGGCCGCGGCGGCTCGCAAGCAAATTGAGGCGGCGAAAGTCGCTGAGGCTGCCAAAGCCAAGGCCGCCGCAGAACGTGCGAGCAATCCTCTAGTCGCAGTTTTCGGATCGCAGATTCAAAGAGAGGCCGCAGAGGCTCAGGCACAGCTTGAGAAGATCCTCTCGGATCGGCAGCAGGCTGCGGCAGCCAGCAGAGATCAACGTTCTCCGGCGGCCATCAAGGATGAGAGTGTCGCAAGGCCTGCAAAGAACAATGCCAGCGAGCCGACGGGGATCACCGCGGCGCAGCAGACCACTGCCGATTCTCCCGATGCAGCACCGCCGTCGGCACCGAACATCCGTGACCCTGCTGAACCAGCTCGCACGGGCAATACCCGAAAGGCACCTGTCAAGTCGGTTTTCCTCGATGCCGAGACCGGGATCAAGACGATCATCCGGACTGATGGATCGATCCAGGAGGAGCTGTTCGACCCTGGCCTTCTGTCGAGGCTTGATCCGGAGCATCGCTCCGTAGGCGCAGTCAGCAATGTGGCGGGCGCCGATCAGTTGCCGAGGCCGTCTCCGGAGGACACGACCGGTTCAACCAGTCTTCGGGGAATATCGCTAAGGCCAAATTCGCGCTTCGAGGTACGCGGTCAATCTCTGGCCAATTAAGGTATCGGGCGTCAAACATCATCCTCCGGGGCAGGTCCTCGTCGATGACGGTTCTGTTGCAACTCCTGGCATCGGTCAAGTAAATGCCGGGTAGGGACGCACATCAGGCGGCAGCGCTGAACAGAGCCGTAATGAAGTCACCCTGGGCCTTCATGTCGGTCGCTGGTGCGCACGCCACTTGCCCCTTGCAGATCATCGCCATGACCTCGTAGCCGACAATCGTCCGCGCGGCGGACGTGAAGCTCTTGAGGCCCAGCCCAGGTCTGACCAGCCGCTTGATGCGCCGGTGATCCTGCTCGACGATGTTGTTCAGGAACTTCACCTGCCGGAGCTTGGCAAAGCGCCAGAGTTCGCCATCTCGTTTCATAGCCTTCATCGCAATGGGGTAAGCTGCATTCTTGTCGACCGTGATCGCCCGCGGATTGACCGTATGCGGTTGCTTCAAGGCCTTGCGGAAGAAGCGCCGGGCGGCAGCCGTATTCCGTTTAGGTGAGAGCAGAAAGTCGATGGTCTGCCCGGCGGCATCGACGGCGTGGTAGAGATAACCCAATGACCCTTCACCCGAATGTATGTCTCGACCACGCGCCAGGAGCCATTCGTCATGCGCAGATGCGGACGGATGCGCCTGTCGATCTCGAGGGCATAGGCCTGAATCCAGCGAAACAGGGTCGTATGGTCCACTTGCACGCCTCGGTCAGAAAGCATGCGCTCAAGATCGCGATAGCTGATCGGGAACTGGAGGTACCAGCGCACCGCCCACAGAATGGTCTCCGCCGTGAACTGCCGACCCTTGAACGGGTTATTCTTGCCTGTCGCCACCATGAGCCCCTCTCAACCTCATCCTTTCATAGCTTGGGTGGAAGGAAGCTCCAAAGCTGCAACAGAACCGTCTGCTCAATCTGGATGGCCTCCACGAACCAACTAGTATCGTCGCCCACCCCATCTGTCGCTCGCGAGTGTCCGTGGCACAGCGGCGCCCTGCCACCGCAGCGCGTCTGTTCATGATCAAGTCAAAGTGGCATTAGCTAACTTGTTCGACAGCCACGGCAAAAACGTCGTGCTCGCCGTCTAACCCCTTGATCTCAAACCGGCCTATGGTTCGACTGAGCGTCGCCGGCACGGCAGAGGCGAAGATCTCTGAGCAAACCACCGTCTCTCCGCTCGCCTTGGCGATCCCCTCCAGACGACTGACGATGTTCACCGCCGTCCCAACCACCGTAAAATCCAGACGAGTGGGACTACCTATATTGCCATACATCACTGGTCCAACGTGCAGGGCAGCAACGAAGGGGGGCAGATCCTCGGCCCGGGCTGAGGCGATGACCCGCGAGACGGCGCGAACAGCCGCTGTGCAGGCAGCTGTGCGGCCGTCCTCGGCCACTTGGAAGATCGACAAGACTCCGTCACCCAGAAACTTGAGAACATCACCTCCTTCCGCCCGAACGGCATCGGCCACGGCCTCAAAATAGCGTCCCAGCGTGGCCAGCAGCTGTGATGGGGGCGATGTCAGCGAGAGAGGTGTGAACCCGCGCATGTCAGTGAGCAGGATGGCCGCTTCGGTCTCGACAATGTCGCCGCGGTGGATCGCTCCGGCCTGTACGTGCGCGGCCGGGCCCTCGCCCAGGAAGGTGGCCAGCAGACTTGCAGTCGAACGGCGCATGGCGATGGCTTCCAGCGCAGCCGAGAGGGGAACGGAGAGGCCCTTGATCAAAGCGATGTGGCTCTCAGCAAAACCGCTATCGTGCCGCGTGGCGAACATCGCCGGTTGAATGATCCCATTCCCGAAAGTCACCGGCACCGCGACATAGTCTGTAAAGCCAGCATTCGCCAACTCATGGAGGACCGTGTGATCGTCGGCCTCAAGCTGGTCGAGCCGCCGCCGGAACCAGGTTCCGGTTTCCATAACATGCTGAGACGGGCTGCCGACGTAAGTGGAGGAATCGCGGAGGGCTTGGCTGATGGTGAAGATCTCGGCCGCTGTCTCTGGTGCCCAGATGATACCCCAAGCCGTCAGCAGCGGGTTGTCGACGCGCATGGCGATGCGCAGCCGGTGCAACGGAACCCCCATCGCGGTTAACTGTTCTGCGAGCCCGGAGGTCACCGCAACGGCGTCACCAGTCAGGCGTGCCGGACCGATCAGCCATGCTGCGAGCTTCTCTCCTTTATGCGTCCAGTCGTCCGAGGCTGCGGTCCTGCAATTTGGCACCATGGTGTCGATCCTAGACCCGACGTGGGCGCGTATGCTCTGACTAGACTAGAACAGGATTCTGTCCTTTGCCTCGATTGGCTTAAGGTCGCTTTTCCCGTCGATCATGATCCGCATCTCCATCTCAATTCGCCGCGTGATCGATGAAATCGGGACATCGTTGGAGTTTCCTTCGAACGGGTTCGACGAGTTCTCCCCAACCTTCTCCATTGAAATAAAAATCCAGCCGACAACCACGCTGAACGGCAGGTTCAACCAGGCTGTCCAATCCCCAATCCCGGCTGTCGCGCCCAACTCCCGGGCATCCGGGTAGAGGCCGAATGGCACGAACAGGACAAAGATCTTCACCAAGATGACCGCGATTGAATAGTAGTTCCGCGAGTAGGGATAGTTTTTTACCCGCTTCAAAGCACCTTGCAACCGGACAAGATCATCAAGTGCAGCTGCTAGCAGGGTAAAAGGGTATTCGTTGACAAGATTTTTAGCATGGAGATCCCTGATGGCTTCGTACTGCCAATGAAGAATTAGACTCTCCTTGTCGCCTTGATGCGTCATGACTTTCTGCACCTCGGCATCCGACAAATAGTTCTTCAGCTCCTCACCAAGGGCAGAATGGCTTTCAGGACTTGGAGTCCTGGCAAGGAAGCTCACGTTTCCCGGATCAAACGTATTCTCCCAGGATCTGCCTTCGCGCAGGTAGAAGCGCAACGCAGTCAGCCACGCAAAATGGCGATAAAATATCTCTTTCAGCCCCGGGCTGGGTGTTGCGGCATCTGGCCTGCCGACCATTGACATCAACCTGTTGGCCAGGACCATACTGGTCGCGCTTACCTGCCCCGCCAGCGTAAGACCCTCGTTGAAGCGCGCGTAACATTGCTGGTTCTTGAATGCGAGAGTGATTGCGAGTGCCGATCCTACAAGGGTCAGAATGGACGACGGCACCGTTAGAAAATGCCAGTTCGTGACTTGAAGGATGATAGTGACGAGCAAGGACCACGAGATGATCCAGCCGGTCTCCCATCTGGTCCAAGCGAGAAAGTCGGTGATTTTATACTGTCGACCGATGTACATGTCTAACCACTCGCAGTTTTTTGCTTGCGCATGGCTGGCCTACCAACCAAGAGATCAGGCGTCTTGTGACGGGCGAGCACAGACTCTTTGATCGATAGGGGCAGCGGCAGCGGGGTTTCAAACAAGCCGACGATCGGCAAGGCAACGAAGTACCCGAAGTAGAGCATGGTGAGGATACGCGCGGCGATCACGTAGCCGCCCTCGGCCGGCATGCTGCCGAGGTATCCAAGGCCGATGAAGGCGGCAATGAACATCCGGAGCAGCGGTCGCGCGATCGGACGATAGGACATTGAGCGCACCTTCGAGGTGTCGATCCAAGGCAGGAACACCACTATGACGATTGCTAGGACCATCGCGATCACACCGCCGAGCTTGTCCGGGATGGCGCGAAGGATCGCGTAGAACGGCAGGAAGTACCATTCGGGTACGATGTGCGCCGGCGTGACGGCCGGGTTCGCCGGGATGTAGTTGTCCGCATGGCCGAGATAGTTCGGCATGTAGAACACCCAATAGGCGAAGAAGATGATGAAAGTGATGATGGAAAAGAGATCCTTCAGGGTCGCATGGGGGGTGAAGGGCACTGTATCTTTTCTGAAATCCGTAATCTCCACACCTGTCGGATTGTTCTGCCCCACGTGGTGGAGCGCCCAGACGTGAAGTGTGACAGTGCCGACAAGCATGAATGGCAGCAGATAGTGAAGCGAGAAGAACCGGTTCAGGGTTGCATTGCCAACCGAATAGCCGCCCCAAAGGTATTGGACAATCGTTTCGCCCACGAGCGGGATCGCCGAGAAGAGGTTGGTGATGACGGTCGCGCCCCAGAAGGACATCTGCCCCCAGGGTAGGACATAGCCCAGAAACGCAGTCGCCATCATGATCAGGAGGTTGGTGATGCCAAGGATCCAGATGATCTCGCGGGGCGCCTTGTAGGATCCGTAGTACAATCCGCGAAAGATATGCACGTAGACCGCGATGAAGAACATCGACGCGCCGTTCGCATGCAGATATCGGATGAGCCATCCATAATTGACGTCTCGCATGATGCGCTCGATCGACTGAAATGCCAAATCAGAGTTCGGCACGTAGTGCATCGCGAGGACGATGCCCGTGACGATCTGCGCCGCGAGCATGAACGTTAGTATTCCGCCGAAGGTCCAGAAATAGTTCAGGTTCCGCGGCACTGGGTACGACACTGCGGTTTCATGTGAAAAGCGGATGATCGGCAATCTCGCCTCGATCCACCGCTCGTGTCGGGTTTTAGGCACGTAATCGCTGTGCTTGAACATTACTCCACCCGCTTCCCTCTGATCCGAATGCCTGAGGGCCTTGCTCCGATGGCCACGTGCTCAATCGCGTGTTAAAAGGCCACAGGTAATTCATCGGCCACGTACGATCTCAGCCAGTCTTCGAAGCGTGTTGGCGCAAACCGCGGATGATCACCTGGAACCAAGGTATCGTCGTGCAGCACCGCACCGAAATACAAGGCCCGAGGATCGGCAATGACAATTCGGTCATCTTCGTTGGCGGTCAGGATCTGTTCGGCAATCTCATTGAGGCCGAACCTGTCCGGACCGACGATCTCAATCTCGCGGTTCTGCGGCCGACCCATTGCGATCTCGCGTAAGGCTGCCACAACGTCATCGGCCGCGATGGGCTGAATAGGAGCCGGCGACAGGCGAAGCACGTTGCCGTCGGCAGCACTTTCGACAATTCCGGTGAGGAACTCAAAGAACGGCGTCGATCGCAAGATCGTATAGGGTATACGCGAGGCACGGATCAGGTTCTCCTGTGCCATCTTCGCCCTGAAGTAGCCGCTCTCCGGCAGACGATCGGTACCGACGACAGACAAGGCAACGTGATGCTGGATGCCAGCGGCTTCCTCCGCTGCCAGAAGATTTCGTCCCGATGCAAGAAAGAATTCCAGTGCAACATCATCCTGGAACGTCGGAGAGTTCGTCACATCGACGACGACCTGAGCGTCGTTCAATGCTTCAGCCAGTCCTTCGCGGGTGATTGTGTTGACGCCTGAAGACCGTGAGGCAACCACTACATTCTGGTTGCAATCTTGTAGCGCTTTAACCAGCCTGGAGCCGATATGTCCGGTACCACCTACCACAACAATTCTCATCGTTCCCTCCCCATGCAAGATCAATCTGGTTCGAAGGAGAATGCGGCGGGCCGGCGTATGCCGACGGTCCGCTGTCGTAGTTTTACTCTGGAGTGCCCGGGCGACTACATAGCTCGAGGTCCAGTCGAAGGCATACGAAGGTTTAGGCCTATTTGCTTGGAGGCTTGATCATGTCGCGGGCATAGCTCAAGCCGATGCCGTAGCCTCCCCCATAGGTCTCCACGATCGAGCGTGCGCCGTCATAGGTCTCATGACGGGTCCAATCGCGCTGCAGCTCGAGCAGGACCTGGATCCAGGATGTCATGCGTGCACCTGCAGATTCCATTCGGCGGAGAGCAAGATCATGGCTTGTGGGAGTCAGACCTCCACATGCGTCCGCAACGACGTACACTTCGTAACCCTCCGCCAACGCGGAGATCACGGTGAATGAGACGCAAGCTTCCGTCAGGAGGCCGGAGACCAGAAGGCGCTTCCGGCCGAATGACTCGACTACCGCGCGGGCCGCCTCGTCTTCCCAGACGTTCATGCTCTTGCGGTCGATCGCATGCACGTCCGGGATGACCTTCTGGATCGCAGGCATCAGAGGACCGCTGTAGACCTTTGTCGCCGACGTTGAGGCGATGATGGGAAGGCCGAAGACTACGGCGGTCCGGGCCAGGGCGGCGCTATTGTTGAGGAGCGTCTGACGGTCGATCGACTCCACGGCAAACGCTAGGCCGGCCTGGTGATCGATGACCAGCATCGCACACTCAGACGGGGTTAGAAGTGATGCAATGTCCGACATGGATCCTCCTCCAGTTAGTGAACGCTGGTCAATGCTGCTGACCGGCGTGGATTGAGTGCCAAAAGGTGCTGGACTGTCGGTTCCTGCGGCCCTTGATGAAAGCGGTGGGCCTTGAGTTGGATAGCGGCGTCCGCCTGCGAAACACGCCGGTGCTGGCGCAGATGCTCAGCCCAGGACTCAACAAAGAACCACTCGACCACGCGCTCCGGGTCTGCGGCATCCTCGGAGACACCCCAGGCGTAGGCTCCGTCGCGGCGGCGCTCCTCCGAGAGGCGGTCGAGCACCGCCAGAAAGGCGGGCCGGTCGGGCTGCCGGATGCGGTAGGTCACCGTGATCAGAACGGGCCCTCGGTCGCACGCCACTGGCTCGGCAAGAGCGGGCTCGGGCCAGCCCAGAGAAGGCGTGAGGTCGCCCTCTCCGCTTGGTAAGATGGCCCGATAGGCAACGCCGGCCACGACGGCCAATCCGGCCCCGGCGACGAGCAGGGCGGCATCCGTGCCGATCGCCTGGGCCACGAAGCCCCAGCCCAGGCTGCCCGCCGCCATCGCGCCGTTGAACACTGTGAGGTAGATCGCCAGTCCGCGGCCGCGGACCCAATTCGGGAGGATGCCTTGCGCTGTGGAGTTCAGCGTGGTCAGCATTGAAATCCAGGCCGTGCCAAGCACAAAGGCCGCGGCAATCCCCAGCACCTCCCAGTCTGTGAGCGCCAGAAGCACCGTAGCCGCGGACGCCACCAGCGATGCTATCAGCACCAGCCGGTCCTGCCCGAGGCGGGCGCGTATCCAGGGCAGCAGCAGTGCGCCGGCAATCGCCCCGGCTCCGATGCCGCTCAGCATCAGGCCATAAAAGCCGGGGCCACCGCCGATCTCCTGGCGGGCCACGATGGGGAGGAGCGCCCACACGGCGCTCGCAAAGGCAAAGAATACGGCAGCCCGCCAGAGGACGCGATGCAGTTCACGGCTGGCGCGAGCGTAGCGCAGGCCCGCCCGCAGGGCACCGCCGAAGTGCTCCTGCAGGCCTTCATCGGCATCGGGATCGCGCCGCCACCACAGCAGCGCTGCGCTCACGATGACATAGCTGAGGATGGCAATTCCATAGACGGCCGCGCCCCCCAAGGCGGCGAGCAGGAAGCCGCCGAGTGCCGGACCGATGGAGCGGGCGACGTTGATGCCGAGCAAGCTGAGCGCTACGGCGCCTTTGACATCTGCTCGGGGAACGAGCTCGGGCACGATAGTTTGCCAAGCCGGAGCTGCCAGCGCTGTGCATACCCCGCCGAGGAACGTGAGGGTAACGACGTTCGCGACAGAGACCGTACCGGTCCAAACGAGACAGGTGAGGACGCCACTCACCAGTGCGAGCCCGACCTGGGTCCCGATCAGAAAGCGGCGCCGGTCAAGAATGTCGGACAGAACTCCAGCTGGAATGGCGATGAGGAAGAACGGCAGGCTGCCGGCGGCCTGGACCATGGCAACTGCGGCTGGCGAGGGAGAAAGGTCGGTGACGAGCCAAGCAGAGGTGACATCGCGCATGAAGGTGCCGATGTTGCCCAGCACGATGGCGGCCCAGATCACCGCGAAAAGCCCATACCGCAGTGGCGCGAATGTGCCTGTCAAGGCAGCCGGGGATCGTTCCGGCATGGAGTTCTGGGCCGGCGTCACTATGACGGACTCCCTCCGTTGGCGAACAGAGCCGCCATGGCGAACCCGCCAACGATGGCGACATGCTCGAAGAAGGTGGCGATCTGACGCCCCCGGTCCGGTCCTTCGAAAGTCCAGAAGGGATGCGCGAGCAGCGTCGCCAGGACCGTGAAGCCTGCCAGAATACCGGCGCCTAGCCAGCAGTAGCGTGGCGTGAGGAACAGGATCGATCCGCCGAGTTGAGTAACGATCACGGCGGCGGCAATCGGCGCGGCAGGCTTGAGGCCCAGACCCGTGACCTCGTTCACGGCGCCGCCGAAGTCGAAGAGCTTCACGACGCCGCTCATCAGGAATGGCGACGCAAGGGCAAAGCGGGCGACGTAATCGAGAGCTGGCAGCTCCAGGATCTGGGCAATCAGCCGGGGAACAGTGATGTCGGTCATGTTATCCTTTCATCAGAAGGCCCAGCACGAGCAGC
>NZ_LCYG01000089.1 GCF_001017175.1 Microvirga vignae
CCCTAGGGAGCGCCAAGGCTTTTCTAACATATTGGTTAGTTTCCTTTTTCTGCTGTTTCCCCAAACTTTGCGGCATCGGTTTGGGCAATTCCGTTCCCGGAACGTGCTTGCAGCTTGGTCACAGCCGCCATCGCCATCCGAGCCTGATCAGCCTCGCGGGTGTATCGTTCAGCCTCCGCAAGCGTCTTATGGCCCAGCACAGACATGATCTCGTGCGCCGTACACCCAGCCTCTGCGAGACGCCGCCCAGCTGCCTTCCGAAGGCCGTGCGCTTGGCATTCGAGAGGAAGCCCTGCCTCGGTGATCGCATCCCGCATGAACCCCGAAAAGCCATCAACCGTGAAGGGCTTCCCATAGGCCGTGTTGAGGATCGTGACGTGTTGCCGGCCGGCTGCCGCCAGGACCCCGACAAGGTTCCGGTGCATCGGGATTGTGAGCTTGGCTCCGGTCTTCTGCTGTACCACGCGAATGGAGTTGCCCTGGATATCTGCCCACGTCATGCGGTGAACATCGGATCTCCGCTGCCCGGTGTAGAGATGGAGCGCAAAGGCAAGCCGTTGCTTGGAGTCGACGGGCCAGTATGCCTCGAACTGGGCGATTTCCTCATCGGTCCATGAGCGGATCTCGCCACCCTTGGGCCTGCGGATACCGATAGAGGGGTCGCTTTTCAGAACGTTGATGAGCATCGCGTGACGGATCAGCACCCGAAGCATCTTGAGGATCGCGAGAGCCTGTCCAGGCCGATCCGCATAGGGCTGCATGATGCCCTTGACGATGCGCTCCCGATTGAGGCCAGCCATCTGGCGATGGCCATGCGCGGCCTCGATGATGCGCAGGCGGCTTTCGTATCCCTGCTTCGTCGTCGCCCGCAGGCCGATATATTCGGCGCTCTTGCGATACGAGCGGATGATGGCCGCAATTGATCCCGGCTGCACGGTTTGGCTCTTCGATGCAGGCCGGTAATTGCCTGCCAGAGCGTCACGATAGGCCTGTGCGAATTCTTCCGATCGGGGATCGTCGGGAAGGCGAATGCGTGGCCCCTTGCCCATCCTGAAAGAGTAGTACGTCTTGCCCTTCACATGATTCCGCTCGACGTGCGGCGGTGTCTTACGCGGCATCGATATCGCTCCATGTATCGTCCACGAAGCTTTCACCATCGACCGGTAACTGGTCGACGGCACTGTCAAGCGCGCGCACGTCCCAGGCCTTTCGACGATCGAGAATGCGCGGACGAGGCATGCGCCCATCTTCAACCATCTGATCGAACTTGCCCGGCGAGACTGACACGTACGCGGCCGCAGCCTCACGGCTGATCAGCCGAGGGGGAAGCGAGGGTGGGAGGGCAGTCTGCCGGGCCATGTCAGATAGACTTCATCGGCGCCCGGCCAACCACGCCCGGGACGCATTCAGGGTTCGCATTTCGCGAAACCGGGCACCGATGAAGAGCTCTGATTTCGCATCCTCCACTGTGGTTGCAGCGGAAAGCAGGGTTCGAGTATTGGGGCGCGGTCTGAGGGATGGAAGGTTTTTGGTATTTTCCGCCCATAGCTGTCCTCACTGTCCTCACTGTCCTCGATTTTCACACCGTGGATCCGTAAACGATTGACAGACTTGTCCACTGACCCACGCCTTGACACGCGATTCGAGGCCCAAGGGAGCGCCGGCTCGTGACTACCCCGCAAGGATCCTGTTGAGGGCGATTAGCGTAGGCCCACCAAAGGTCTTGCTCTCCTCGTAATCAGAGTCTTCGTCTTCCCAGCCTTCATACGGTGAATCATAGTTCGCGAAGGCCGGAGACCGGACCTGTGAAGGCAATGAGGCGAATCCTTCATCACTGAACCACTCATCGCCAGCTGTGACGAAGACGGTATTGACGTTGTGGTGAAACTGAAACGTTAAGGATTTAGGCTTTGGCGTTTCGCGATAGTATTTCAACGCTGCGGATAGCGTCTCAAGGACAGTATTCTGTAGAAAGAGCTCTGGCGCACTGCCCTCATACCGCTTTGGACGAGCGGCCTTCTTCATGTTGGTACTATTCCATGCTCGCCACATCCGAAGGACTGCATCAAGTCGTTCGGGCGAGGTATTCGCCTGGCGCGAGCTGAAGAATGCGATGACGAAGCGCAGAAGCGCCTCCTCGCTGACATCATCCTTTCCACGACCGCGGGAGGAGGCTGGAATAGCGTCAGCCGCGCGCAGAGCGCGATGATAGCTATTCAGCTCGCTGACTGAAACGCGCCAGCGCTGGGAGAGAACGGATAGTGCATCTGAAAACCGCATGCTGGCGGGCTCCAATTTGGCTTACCTTTATTCGGAAACTTATGCGGATTATATTTTGGGTTTCAAGTGAGATTTTTCAGTTTCAACAGATCTCGCACAATGGCCAGCATGGCTGTCTGATCTCCCGGCCCATCGGTCTCCAAGTGGCTGGTAAGGTCCTTCTCGACCTCGTCGGCCCCACCCGTGAACCAAGCATAGATGCGAGCCTTTACGGCCAGGCCTTCGACGGTCCGAGCAGGAGTTGACAGGATCTGCTCGCAGAGATCTCGATTGATCTTCTGGAGGCGCTCATCCTCTGCCTTTGCGGCCGTCAGACCGGAGGTGTCCTCTGCCCGGGCGATGTTGGCCTGCCAGCGGTCATATGCAGCCACAATCTCGTCGGCACGGGCCTGAGCCTTTGGATCGGCAACATAGACGCAGAAGTGCTCCCCGTTCGGGGCCTTCGTAATCCGGCTCCAGTCCTGCTTCAGGCGGGGCTTCGTTCTCAGCTCATCGATCCGGCAGACGTACCAGCGGCGGCCGTCGTGACGCTCGTGCGCGCCGGCAAACCCCAGCGACATATCTTGAGGCTGCTGGAACAGCTCCTCTGGCTCCTCGATCTCGATCTCCCCGAAGCGCTCTTCAGCGATGTCAAAAGCCTTGCGGACTGCATCGATAGCAGCCGCGCTTTCGTCCCACTGGCACCCTAGTGCCAAGAGCTCCGCGTCTGGGTGCTGGGCTGCGAAGACCGGAGCCGCCGCAACGGCAGTGGCAGGAATTGCAGCGCCAAGGCCTGCAAGGATCGAACGACGTGTGATATGGGTATGGGTAGCCTGAGACATGACTTATCCTCATGTTGATGGTGAGGCCCGGTGCGGAAGGTTCCAGCTTCCCTCCGGGCCGCTATTCTGATATCAGGATATTGAAAGCAGTGTCAATATCCTGATATCGAGATTTCAATATGAGCGATGATAAGTCGACCCCGGTCTTGGTCCGTCTTGCCCCTGACCAAATCAAAGCTGTCGATGCGTGGCGCAGGCAGCAATCGGAGATCCCTACACGCCCCGAGGCTATCCGCCGCCTGATGGAACTCGGGTTGCAGCCAGGAACGGGCGAGAGCATAGAGCAAGCGTTTAAGCGCTGGTGGCGGGAACTCTGCGAGGATGACGACACGCCGGAAGCGCTGAAACAATTGGACTTGTCCGATAGTGAGATTGCCGACTGGTTCAGTAATGCGGTGCTGCACGAGTGGGAGAGCAGAGCAAGAGAGCTTGCTCGCAAGAAACCCACAAAGAAGAACCGCTGAGTTCCACCCACCGGGCTACCTGCTCATCCCGTTCGAGGGCTTAGAACGCCTCCCCAATTTTGGGGACACCCACCAAACGCAATTTCGCGTCGTTTGAAATCAAGGGCTTAAGAGGTGTGCTCAAATTTGAGCACACCCCTAGTGTCATAAATCGCACTAGGGCTAGTGTCGGAAATGACACTAGGGTCTCCCCAATTTTGGGGAAACCCGATTCACTTGTTGGGAATTCCCCAACAACTCACCCTCAAACCCGAGTGCCATAAAGGTTTGAGGGTGGTGCCTTTGATTCAGGAAAACCACGTGGGCCCTGGTCACGAGATCATGGGGAAGAGCAGGGCCGGCAGTGCATCCGTGCGCGGCCCCGCTCTGTATCGCCCCGCTCTGGTCCCGCGGGGCAAGCTCGTTAATTCGGCCGGCCTTCCGGCTTGGAGATCTCCAGCACGGTCTTTTGGCTGCGCTCCATCGCCGTCCCGGCCGCGAGGTAGATCTCGTCCATGAAGGCCCCGAGCTGATTGATGCTGAGGGAGTGCCGAACGGTTTCGCCGGTGGCCCGATGGAACTCGATCCCGACGAAGGTCCCGCAAGGCGAGACCCCAATCCAGAACCCGTTACCGGCCCACATGCTGGTGAAGTCGTCGCCCCAATGCTCGGCAAACTTCTGTTGGTTGGTGGCAATCATTGCCGCCTTCTCTTCCTCAGTCACATCGCTCTCCTCAGTACCAGCCCGGCTTCTTGCCGGCGCTGCGGATCTGCTGCCCTTGGGCGAACTGCACCAGGCCGCTCGCCACATCCGCCGGCGCCAGCACGGTGCCGAACTCCCGGCCGCCGATCGAGAGGTTGATCGGCTGCAGCGCAGGCCCGCCGGAGCCCGCCGGAGCAGCCAGGGCGGGTATGGAGCCCATGGACGGCATCAACCCCGCCAAAGCCGCCCCAAGCCCGTCTACGAGGCCGCCAGAAGCAAAAGCCGGCAGGCCGCTCTTGAGCTGGGGGATGCTGACCATGCCGCCCTTAGAGAAGCCGCGGAGCCAATTCTTGGGCAGCCTCATGTTGTTGATGGCATCGAGGAAGTCCGGGCTGTAGAACCTGACCGCCTTCTCCTTGATCACGAACTCACCATTCGAGAGCCAGGCGAGAATGCTGTCCGAGGTTCCTGTCCCGCGGCCGTGCACAGCGCCGCCGCCGGCGAAGCCCG
The DNA here is from genome assembly GCF_001017175.1 of Microvirga vignae. Classification (GTDB taxonomy): domain Bacteria; phylum Pseudomonadota; class Alphaproteobacteria; order Rhizobiales; family Beijerinckiaceae; genus Microvirga; species Microvirga vignae. The sequence goes on from NZ_LCYG01000089.1 coordinate 4,758, forward strand.
GGGCACCGCCACCGCCGCCTGAGCCGGCCGAGCTCGCCGCCGACCGCACGCCGCGGATCGCATCCCAAACCGCCTGCAGGGAGTCGATCATGCGGTCCGCTGCGCTCCTGACGAAGTCCACCGCGTCATCAAGCGCGCTCCGGATCGAGTCGGTGATGCCGGAGAACACCCCCGCAATCTGATCGCCCGCACCCTTGAACGGCTCGATGATGCTGGCCACGATGCCCTTGGCATACTCGACCATTGCATCCCAGCCGGCGCCGATGCCGTCGACCAGGCTATCGAACACCGACACGACGGTGTCGCGGCTGGTCTCGAAGATCGAGACAACCGCGTCCCAAACCGCCTTCGCGCCCTTCTCGACAGAGCTCCAGGCCGATGCAAGGGTCTCCGCACTGAACAGCCCGACGATGAACTCCCACGCCGCCGAAGCCGCCGCCTTGATGTCATCCCAGAAGAAATAGACCGCGGCAAAGCCGGCCACGAAGGCCGCGACGAAGAGCGCCTTGAAGCTGACGATCCCAGTGAGGACCGCCGCAATGGCGGTACCGACGGTGCCAAGGACCGTGCCGATCGAGGCAATGGCTGTCATCGCCGCGCCGCCGGCCGTCACCAGGGCGCCGAACCCGACCACCATCAGGCCGATGCTGGCCACAACAGGGCCTAGCGCCGCGACGACACCGGCGATGACCGTGCCCCACTTGAGCATCTCAGGATTGGCCTTCGCCAGCTCGTCGACGATCTCCGCAATGGCGTGCACGAAGTCGGTCGCAAATTTCAGCAGGCCGCTGTCGCCGATTACAATCGCGAGTTCTTCGAAGGCGCCCTTGAGCTGCTCGAGCTGGCCGTTGAAGCCGTCCATGCGGGCGTTGGCGGCGCCGATCGTATCGAACCCACGAATGGCCTTCTGCAGCTTGAACACACCCTCGGAGCCGAGGGCCATCAGGGCCAGCGCGGTGCGGATCCCATCCGAGCCGAAGAACTTGGTCATCTTCTCGTTGCGGTCCTCGTCGGACATGCGGCTGAACTTGTTGCGCAGCTCATCCGCGATCGATGACAGCGGCTTCATGCGGCCGCTGAGCGTGTAGAAGTTGAGCCCCATCTCCTTCGCCATCTGGACCGTTTCATCGGTCGACGGCTTCAGGCGCTGCAGGAAGGTCTTAAACGACGTGCCCGCATCCGCGCCCGAGGAGAAGCTCGAGCTGGTGCCGGCCAGCGCGATATTCAGATCCTCGAATGACAGGCCGAGCGCGCCGGCAACCGCGCCGGACTGCCCGATGGCGTTCTGGTAGTCGGCGAAATCGAGCTTGGACTGATTGACCGCACCGCTGACGAGCTGAACGACCTTGTCGGTGTCCTTGGCCTTCAGGTTGAACTGATTGAGGGCGTCGGATACCAGCTTCGCCGCCGGCGCCAGCTCGGCGCCGTTCGCGGTCGCCAGGCGCACGGTGGCATCCGCCGCGCCATCGAGAATGTCCTTGGTGCTGGTGCCGGTCTTAGCGAGCTCGTTCATGGCCTGCGCGGCCTGGGTCGGGCCAAAGACCGTGCTCTTGCCGATCTCGCGCGCCTTGTCGCGCAGGGCGGTGAATTCATCGCCCACCGCGCCGGTCGACACCTTCAGCTCGGTCATGGCGGACTCGAAATTCGCCGCGACCTTCAGGATCCCCGCACCCGCGCCGGCGACCGGCAGGGTGAGCGCGGCCGACATGGTTTGCCCGACGCCCCGGACCTTGTCGCCCATGCTGCGGAAGGCGGCGCCGACTTTTTCGCATTCCTTGGCGATATCGCGCAGGCGGCGGGTCACGGACTCATCCGGGCCCTTGAACTTTTCGGCTTCCTGCTGCAGCTGGCGCCACACCTTCTCGCCGGTGGCGCCCAGCGCCTCGAGTTCGGCCTGGAACTCCTTGCCGCCATCCAGGGCGATCCTGGTTTTAATCGTATCGCGGCCGCGCGCCATGACTTACTGACCTTTCATCTGACTGGTGGTGACAGCGTGGCCCCACACGATCGTTAGCTCAGAGCCCAATGCTGCAGGAGCACCGAGGCCTGTCCGGCGGATTGCTGATGCACGACAAAGCCGACCTGATCGGGATTAGCGCAGAACGACTTGTAGCCGACCGACGTCACCGCAACCCAATCCTCACCATCGGCGCTCAGCTCGAGGAACAGCGTCGTGCCATCGCTGCGCAGGCGCATCCATTCCGCATCAATGCAGAACAAGCCGGCCAGCGACGTGCCATTGGCGGCCCAGGTGGCAATCGTGGTCCAGGTCTGGATCAAGGGGCCAACGTTGGTGCCGTTGTTATTCAGACCGAGATAGTGAACCCGGCCGGTGGCGCTGTCGCGGATCGCCAGGCCGATGCCGTTGAAGCTGCGGTTGAACATCACAGCCTTGTATTTGACCTCGGCGGTGAAGGCCCCGCCCGGCGTCGGCAGCGCCTTGGCAATCAGCATGGGCCGGTCGGCCTGCGTTGCCGCGTTGGCCGAAATCTTGAGGCCGGCGAGCGCATTGCTGAGAGTGTAAGCCGCCTGCGCATCAATGCGGGTGAAATCGGCGACCTTTGGAATCGCCAGCGCCTTGCCGGCGAGCATCGAAATATCAAATGCCCCGTTGCTGCCATCGGCGCGCGCAACGGGAACCTTGTCGCCAGTGAGCAGCGCAGCCGGCCCGAGAGGCGGTAGAGCTGAGATTTTGCTGTCAGCCATGAATGCGGATCCTTAAACGGGCAATCTTAGTGCACTGTCGCCGGCCGCGTGGTCCCGGCGAGCGTAGCGGCCCACTCGTAGAGCATCTGCGCCGCGTCCTCGGGTGCGTATCCCTTTGCGAGGAGAGCCTCGTGGTGCTCGGCCATCTTGCTGTCTGTCTGGTTTAGCAGGGCGGCCGCGGTCCGGAGCCGCTCCGCCACGATCTGCCCTCTATGTTCCTGTCGCATCGCTCGCTCCTGTTGATTGGTTGCAGCTTGCTGGCCTTGAACGCGTGTTGGTCGAATTGGGCGGGAGGCGCGCAGGCCGGCTTTCCGTTGTTGGGCTACTGCAGCGCCCTCAGACGTCCCCTCCTCAAGCCTGTAACTCTGCGTCTGGCGCCAAGAGCACGCGTGGATCGGCATCAGCGCGCCGCGGGATCGCTGCGCCGGTGCCTGCCTCGATTTCGCGGAGGGTCAGCTCCTCCGCCATCTCAGCGGCAAGGATCTCGGCATCCAGTTTGATGATTTTGGCCTGGCTCTCCTCTGCCGTCAGCCCGTCGGCGGGCAGATGCTCGAGGAGTGCGGCCTTGAGGCCTTCAGGATCGAGAGCGGCGAAGAGAGCAAATGGATCTTTGTCGAAGCGCTTGTTGAATTCGGAGGCGTAGAAGCGACCATCGACGGCAGATATCTCCCGGAAGGTGAGATTTTTGACCGCTGTCACGCGGTTGATCTCGTAGTTGATACGCTGCTCCATCGTTTTCCGGTCGACGGGGGCATTCTGGATTGCGGTGCGTTGGGCCTGGAGATCGGCGATGCGGTCGCGGATCTCGTCCAGGTCGCGCCGGGTGCCGTCGAGGGCTGCGCGCAGCTTGGAAATTGACTTGTTCACGTTCACGACCTTCCCCCCTGCATGTAGTGTTGAACACGGGCGGCTATGCCCGTGGTGTTGTTTCGGATGTCGGTGACTGCAGCCAGTTCGCGCCGGGCTCGATTGAGAGCCGCCTCGGCTGTGGCGAGATTGGCCTCCGCCTGCTCAAGCTGGTGTAGAGTTTCCGGGCGGAGCTTCTCGCGAGCGATCCGGCCTGCTTGCGTTGGAAGCCCCTTCGAAATCGTGCGGAGCGCCTCGAGGCAGGATTGATGGCGATCAGTTGCTCTGTTCAGGTCCCGTTCTGCCTTCTGCGCGGCGCCCATCGCCATGGCGCTGGCGCGCTGGAACTGGGCGAGGCGGGTGGGATCGATCGAGAAGGTCTTCACGACTGGCCTCCTTCACCGGGCACGAACCCGTTATTGGCGTTGATCCGAGCGACGGCCTTATCCCAGCCTGCCTGTGCGGCGGTCGCAGAGGCAGGGGACGGGGCGGCGGGCACGATCTCGGGCGATTGATCGTCAATGACATCGCTCAGCAGGATCTCGCCGACCTGTTGCGGACTGTTGCCCTCCGCAATGAATTTGTCGGCCAGGCTGGCAGAGATCTTCGGGTTGAGCTTGGCGGCCAGTGCGACCCGGGTCCGGATGTCCCGCACATCAGAGGCCCAGGCCTGGACCTGCTGCATGGTCTTATCGGAAGCGATCAGTCCTGCAGCCATTTCGGGAAGACGCACCTCGGCACAGAGCGCCGTGATCGCCTCCGCTCGCTCCCGAGCCGGATCGGCCGGGGGAGCCGGCGGCTTTGGTGCTGGCGTGGGCAACCCGAAGGCAACGGCCGCCCGTCGCTCCCAGCCGCGCGCCTGAGCGAGGGCCACAAGCGCCGCGGGCGCCTTGGCATAGAGTTTGTAGTCGAAGGCCGAGGCCTCCGCTGGCTTGTTGTCGTTGGCTTCGCCTCCATCGACCTTGTCGATGAACCCAACTTTCACGGCCTCTTCGGCTGTCATCCAGGTTTCGGCGCGCATCAGCTCGCGCATGGCCTTTGCAGACTTGCCCGTTTTATCGGCATAGATCCCTGCATAGGCGTCGCCGAGCGTGTTGAGTGCCTCGATGGTCTTCGCGTGATCGGCGGCATTGCCGAACGTCAGCCCCGCCGGGTCGTGGATCATGAACACGGCACCAGGTCGCGCTGTGACGCTCGTCCCGCCCAGCGCGATGATGGAAGCGGCAGAGGCGGCGATCCCCTCGATCACAATGGCCACCTTGCCCTTGTGAGATTTTAGCGCCGCGTGGATAGCCGCGCCTTCGGTTGCGATCCCGCCGCCTGAGTTCAGGCGGACCGTGATATCAGTCTCGCGGCCGAGCATGGCGAGGGCGGTAATGACGCCAGCGGCGTCGAAGCCTTCCTCGGACCATCCACCAACGACGCCGATCAGCGTGATTTCGTTTTCAGCTATTAGGATAGGCATGTGCATCCCGTCTTTCTGTCCATGCGACAGTGCAGCGGGTCGCGCGCGCGCTCACGCATTTTGCAAAAAATTGCAGTGCTTCAATCGAGCATCTCATCCAGAGCGTCGGCGATCTGGCGCCAGGCCAGTGGACGAACGCCGGCCCTGCTCAAACGATCGAAATCCGCAGCTTGGGTGCCTGGCACTGGCTGCGCCTCAGTAGGCTCATAAGATGCCCATGCGGCGGCGATGACGCGCGCCGCGGCCGTCCGCGGCATGCCGGCGAGATGTATCCGCCAGATCCGGCGCAGAACCCGCTTTCTGAGCCCTACAGGATCCGGCGGTGTCGTGGGCTCAGCGAGGTCGCGCAGCAGCGCAGCAACATCGGGATGATGCCCAGCCACGAGCTCGGCCGCCTTCAGCAGTTGATCTGACGTTGGGCGCACGGACATCAGGCCTACGCCTCACGGTGCCACTGCCGCCTCGGCGGTGCTGTCCTCGCGCGTCCAGCGCGTCACGAGCTCGGCCTGCGCGACGTCGAAGGCGCGGTTCAGCTCGGCCTCGCACAGCTCCTGGATTTCGGGGGCGCTCGATATGATGGCCGCGCGGCCGGCGATCTTTGCGGCGGCATTTGTGAGGCTGGTCTTCAGGGCAATGCAGAACGCCGCCATGTCCGCTTCCGCGCCCTCACGCAGGATCACGCGATTCAGCGCCTCGTCGGCGTCCACTTCCGCAATGATGGCCAGGGCAACTGCGCGGCGGCGATCTGCTTCGTCCTTCGTGATCCGACCCGTCTCATCATCAAACAGTGCCTCTTCGACCGTGACGGCCTTGAGTCTGTCCAGAGCCGTCTTGAGATACCAAGCCTTGTGACCACCAAGGACGCCGTCTGCGGGCACGGCCTCCAGAGCCTTCGCCACCGTGCGGCGATCGCGGCCGAGTTCGGTCGCAAGTCCGTTCAGGCTCCATAATTTGCGGGTCATGCTCAACTCGCTCTCCTTCTCGGTTGCCCTTCAAAGCCTTGCTGCGCCTGGCGTTCAGCCCAATGGAGCGCAGCCTTGTGGTGGATCACGTTTCAAAAATGTTTCAGCCGGTGGAAGACCGCGCTGCCGCCCGACCCGCTATAGCCCCACGGGGGTCCAGGGTCCCCGGCAGGGGGGGTGGGTCTCGGGTGGCGTGTCGCGGTGCCGTCACGCTGTTGCTTGCGCACCACGTTGAGGTGGTCTGGTTGAGGGTCGATTGAGGACAAGTCCGACAGATCGCCGAGGGCGCTCCACCGTTCGGCCTGTGCGCTTTCAGCCGGATGCCGGTTCGATCGCGCGCGTGCAGGCGCGCCACGCACGTGCACGCGTGTGAGGTGCGGTTCTTTCCGGGGCCGGATAAAACTCTCCGGGGTTTCCACCAATGGTGTAAAGCTCATGACGCGTCCCTCACCTGCTGATAGGACTGCTCCGCGGCATCGGGCGGAAAGAGCGAGGGAAACCACCAGCCGCGGCCGCGTTCGGCCCTGATGGTGTCGGGGCTAGGCATGCGCTGGCCCCTGGCTTGCCGGTACCCCTGCCAGGCATCCCAGGCCCGGGTGCCCTCAATCACCCACACTGGCACCTGGCGCGATCCGGCCTGCTGCACGGCGCGACGCTCGACATCGAGGAACCCAGCCCAGCCGCGAGTCTCGATCCATTTCGCCAAGCCCTTCAACCGGCGTCCCGAACGCCGGCAGTACAGGACATAGCGAGACGCCAACCGGGAGCAGTGGTCCTGCTCTGCCACCGAGAGCACGAAGAAGAGCGCCTCGACCTGTCCCCAGTCGATGGTGGGATCGTACGGCCATTCACGACGCAGGCGGTCATAGCGGGACTGAGCGGCTCGGGAGATATCGAACATCATCATTCGGCAGCCTCCGGGTAGGATGCGGCGGGCGGCCATTCGGATGGGTAGTAGCGTCCACGCTTCCCGCCGATTTCCTTCACATGGACGCTGTTCTCCGACTTGCCCTCGTGGCGCAGCCAGGCGGCATAGGCCTCGGTGCCCTCAAGGACGAAGACCATCTCAACCGGTGTGGATTTGGATTTCTTGCCGCGGCGCTCAGTGCGCTCATCAGTCCGAGAGTTCGGCGCAGCTCGCCCCCATCCAAGGGGCGAGCGTTCAGCCGAACGTCGCGCGCCCGCGTTTTCTTTCTTGGTTCTATTACCGGTTTCTAGATTACCATGTTTGGGTGTCGTTTCCGACACTAGGGCTAGTGCCGTTTCCGGCACTAGGGGAGTGTCATTTCCGACACTAGGGCTAGTGTCATTTTCAGCACTAGCCCTAGTGTCGTTTTCGACACTAGGGGCAGGCTCACCTAACCGGCTCCAGTCGAAGGTGAAGCTATTCGATGGAAGGCCCTTCTTGGTTCCCTTCGATGCCTCATGATCTGTCCGCGCGACCGTCAGCCAGCCGCGGGACTGAAGCGCCTTGACGCCCTCAATTGCCCGACGCCTCGTCAGTCCGACACTCTTCGCAAGGGTATGGTACGAGGGATTACACTGAAGGGTTCCTGCGTTGAGGCAATCGAGCAGCACGCCGGCCACAAGCTTGCCGGTGACTGACAGGTCAGGATCCGCCAAGATCTTCTGCAGGAGCTGCCACTTGTTGAGGAGGGTGACGCTCAAGCAACTGCCTCCCGATCTGGGGAGGCCAGATCCGAATTTATGAGGGCATACACGTTCGGCACGCCGCGACCGCGCTGCACGGTCACGGCTAGGTGTCCGCGTTCGACCAGCTTATCGGTCAGTGTCCGGACCGTTCGCTCAGTCGCATTGATCGCTGCAGCGAGGGCCGCCTGGGTCGGTCGCGCACGTCCATCGGCATCGAGGTCCTGGCTGATGACGAAAGCCAACCTAAAGCCGCTAGCCGCGATTTCTGGGTCCGCCTGGACATTCCGCAACCAGGCGAACAGATTGCGCGTAGAGCTGTCCGCTTCGCTCATCTGGCTGTCTCCCAGCCTTGGAGGTGGCGTCGATCATCGCTCCAGATCGGTATGAGACTTGCCAGATGCGGGGCCCTCGCCCTATGTTGCGCCTTAGAAGTCGTCGCTGGCTTCTTGACCTGATTTCCGCCGTCGTTCTGGGCTCCGACCCCCAGAGCGGCGGTTTTCTTTTGGGCTCTTCGGTTTGGGGGGCGTTCGGAAAACGTATTGCAATTCAATGTAGGGGCATTGCCCAAACTAGTAGGGCAAGAGTTTGAATTGTATGGAATTTCGGGCTTCCCTAGGGAGCGCCAA
>NZ_LCYG01000009.1 GCF_001017175.1 Microvirga vignae
TTTCCAGACACCCTCTAGAGCCGATTCCCCTTACGTGGAATCGGCTCTCTTCGTTGCTCTGCCGCATTTTCTGACGGCGAACCGGATCCACTTCGCCGGAAAATGCTTCAGGCGGCTCGATGACGCAGCCGCCGGAAAGGCGCGCCAAAGCAAAAAAGGCTGGCGCAGGCTGCGCCAGCCTTCTTGGCTAGTTCCGTAGCGTTAGAACAGGGCCGGAACAGAAATCAGATCTGCCGCACGGCTCCCTTGGCAGCACTGGTGGCGAGCATCGCGTAGGCCTTGAGGGCCGCCGACACCTTGCGCTTGCGCGGCTGGGCCGGGCGCCAGCCCTTGGCGTCCTGCTCGGCGCAGCGGCGCTCGAGTTCGGCATCGTCCACCGCGAGATGAATGCGGCGGTTCGGGATGTCGATCTCGATGATGTCGCCGTCCTGCACGAGGCCGATGATGCCGCCTTCCGCCGCCTCCGGCGAGACGTGGCCGATGGAGAGGCCCGAGGTGCCGCCCGAGAAGCGACCGTCGGTGACGAGCGCACAAGCCTTTCCGAGGCCCTTCGACTTCAGGTAGCTCGTGGGATAGAGCATCTCCTGCATGCCGGGTCCGCCGCGCGGGCCTTCGTAGCGGATGATGACCACTTCGCCGGCCGAAACCTTGCCGTTGAGAATGCCGCTGACAGCATCGTCCTGGCTCTCGAAGATGCGGGCCGGGCCGGAGAATTTCAGGATGCTCTCGTCCACGCCCGCCGTCTTCACGATGCAGCCGTCGAGCGCGAGGTTGCCGAAGAGCACGGCGAGGCCGCCATCCTTCGAGAAGGCGTGCTCCGCATCGCGAATGACGCCGCCGGCGCGGTCCACGTCCAGGCTGTCGTAGCGGCTTTCCTGGCTGAAGGCGGTCTGCGTCGGCACGCCGCCGGGAGCGGCGCGGTAGAAGTCATGCACGGCATGGCTGTTGGTGCGGCGCACGTCCCAGCGGTCGAGGGCCGCCTGCATGCTCTCGGAATGCACGGTCGGCAGGGAGGTATCGATGAGGCCCGCACGGTCGAGCTCGCCCAAGATTCCCATGATGCCGCCGGCGCGATGCACGTCTTCCATGTGCACGTTGGACACGGCAGGCGCGACCTTGCACAGCACCGGCACGCGGCGCGACAGGCGGTCGATATCGGCCATGGTGAAGTCAACTTCGGCCTCATAGGCCGCAGCCAGCAGGTGCAGCACCGTGTTGCTCGAGCCGCCCATGGCGATGTCGAGCGTCATGGCGTTCTCGAAGGCCGCGAACGAGGCGATCGAGCGCGGCAGCACGCTGGCATCGTCCTGCTCGTAATAGCGGCGCGCGAGATCGACGATGAGGTGGCCGGCTTCCACGAAGAGGCGGCGGCGGTCGGCATGCGTGGCGAGCGTCGAGCCGTTGCCCGGCAGCGAGAGGCCAAGCGCCTCGGTCAGGCAGTTCATGGAGTTGGCCGTGAACATGCCCGAGCACGAGCCGCAGGTGGGGCATGCGGAACGCTCGATGGCCTGAATGTCCTCGTCCGCCACCTTGTCGTCTGCGGCGGCGACCATGGCGTCCACGAGGTCGAGCTTCTTGGTGATGCCGTGCAGCACGACCTTGCCGGCTTCCATCGGACCACCGGAGACGAAGACCGTCGGAATGTTGAGGCGCAGCGAAGCCATCAGCATGCCGGGGGTGATCTTGTCACAGTTCGAGATGCAAACCATGGCATCCGCGCAATGGGCGTTGACCATGTATTCCACGGAATCGGCGATCAGCTCCCGCGAGGGCAGGGAGTAGAGCATGCCGTCATGGCCCATGGCGATGCCGTCATCCACCGCGATGGTGTTGAATTCCTTGGCGACGCCGCCCGCCTTCTCGATCTCCCGCGCCACGAGCTGGCCGAGGTCCTTCAGGTGGACGTGGCCCGGCACGAACTGGGTGAAGGAGTTGACCACCGCAATGATCGGTTTGCCGAAGTCGGAATCCTTCATGCCCGTGGCCCGCCAAAGGCCGCGAGCGCCCGCCATGTTGCGGCCGTGGGTGGTGGTACGAGAACGATAGGCTGGCATGGGGTCTTAGTCCTCACAATCCTGAGCCAGCCTTGTTCGACCGAAATGAAGCGACTTGCAAGCGGTTTTGCTGCCGCCTTTAGGCGCAGAACGCATGCCAGAACGGCGTTTCCGCACGATTTTCCCTGCTGAGCTTCAGCGCCGCCGTCAGGTCGAACCGGCCAAGCCCGGTTTGCGTTGTTCCCGGCAGCACAGCCAGGAGAGGGCCAGATCATGGTGCCGGATACCGATTGGGATGCCCCAGCCCATCTGCAATATGAACCCATGGACACGCCCAAGGGGGCCCTGCCACAGCACGCCAGCGATGTGATGGAATTCTCCTCCCTCCGCGAGGCCATTCACTGGGCCATGACCAACGAGGCGCCCGCCGGCACGCATGCGGTGATCCGCACCGCCTCCGGGGAGGTCATCGAGCCGAGCCACCTGGAGGAGCTCTGGTCGAGCCTGCAGGGGCCTTAGATCCAGCCGAGACTCAAGGCTCCAACGGCGAGATAGCGGCCCGTCTTGGCGAGTGTCACGAGCAGGATGAAGACGGGCAGCGGCTCACGCAGCACGCCTGCCACGATGGTGAGCGGGTCGCCGATGACCGGCACCCAGCTGAGCAGCAGGGTCCAGCGGCCATAGCGGTGATACCACTTTTCGGCTTTCGCCATCTGCTCGCGCTTGACCGGAAACCACCGGCTTCCTTCGAAGTGACTGAAGAAGCGCCCGAGAAACCAGTTCACGATGGAGCCGAGGATATTGCCCAGGCTGGCCACGAGGATCAGCAGCCACCAGGGGTAATGCTCCGCCACCAGCATGCCGAAGAGCACCGCTTCCGACTGGAACGGAAAGATGGTGGCCGAGAGGAACGCAGCGGCAAAGAGAGCGCTGTATTCGGCAAGGTGCGGCATGAAAGCAGGTGACTCACGAAAGGGCAGGTCGTGCCGCTGCTCATATCATGCTCAAGCCCCTAAAGCTCAAGCATTGTTGCTTGCATGCTCTGCGTGAAGTGAATTACGAACGGGCCTTCTCGGGCATGGGCCAGCGTTCTTATCGCAAAGCCTCTCTTAGGAAAGTCCCTTGGAACAGTTCGATGTTGTGGTGATCGGCGCCGGGGCCGCCGGCATGATGTGTGCGGCTGAAGCCGGAAAGCGCGGCCGCTCCGTGCTGATCCTCGACCATGCCGACAAGCCCGGCGAGAAGATCCGCATCTCCGGGGGAGGGCGGTGCAACTTCACCAATCTCAACGCGTCACCTGCCAATTACATCTCGCAGAATCCGAGCTTCTGCATCTCGGCTCTGCGGCGCTACACGCAACGCGACTTCATCGCTCTCGTGGAGCGCTACGGTATCGCCTATCACGAGAAGACACTTGGCCAGTTGTTCTGCGATGGCTCCTCGCGGCAGATCGTGGATCTGCTTCTCAACGAGATGAAGCAGGCAGGGGTCGAGCTGCGCCTGCAAGCATCCGCCACACAGGTGGAAAGAACAAACGAGGGTTTTCATCTCCAGCTCTCGAATGGAGTCGTGCAGTGCCGCTCTCTTGTGGTGGCGACTGGCGGCAAGTCGATTCCGAAGATGGGGGCCACCAGCTTCGGCTACGATCTGGCGCGGCAGTTCGGATTGAACATTGTCGAGACGCGCCCCGCGCTTGTTCCACTCACGCTCGAACCGACGATGCTGGAGCGCCTCGGCTCTCTCTCGGGCGTTTCCGTCGATGCGGTGGTCGCGTGCGGGAAGACGAGATTTTCCGAGGCGATGCTCTTTACGCACCGCGGCTTGAGCGGTCCGTCGATCCTGCAGATCTCGTCCTATTGGCGCGAGGGCTCCGAGATCGTCGTTTCCATGCTGCCGGGCATCAATCTATTCGAGGAGCTGCGCTCCGTTCGCTCACAGAACGGCAGACAGGCGCTTCAGACGGCGCTTTCCGCATTCCTGCCCAAGCGCCTCGCGCAGCTGATCGCCGAGACCGAGAAGGGGCCCGCGAACCTCGCCGATTATTCCGACAAGCATTTGCGACGCATCGACGAGGCCGTGAACCAATGGCGCTTCAGGCCTGCGGGCTCCGAAGGCTATCGCACTGCCGAGGTGACGTTGGGCGGTGTCGATACGCGCGAACTCGACTCGAGGACCATGGAGGTGAAATCCGTGCCCGGTCTCTACATGATCGGCGAGGTGGTGGATGTGACCGGCTGGCTCGGCGGCTACAATTTCCAATGGGCCTGGTCGTCCGGCTGGTGCGCGGGGCAGGCGGTCTGAGCAGCGAGCCAGGCGCATACCCGCCCGGGAAATAATTCATGTCTCGGAACCTGGGTCTTCTGCTCTAGTTCATGGGCACGCGCCGCTTCGATGCGCAATCGTTCACGCCGGATCAGGAGATTTCCCATGCAAGAACGCCAACTCGGACAATTGAAGGTCTCCGCCATCGGCCTCGGCTGCATGGGCATGTCGGAATTCTACGGCGGGCGTGACGAGGACGAGTCCGTCGCCACGATTCACCGGGCCATCGAGCTCGGCGTCACCTTCCTCGACACCGCCGACATGTATGGTGTCGGACACAACGAGGAACTCGTGGGCCGCGCCATCAAGGATCGGCGCGACAAGGTGGTGCTCGCGACCAAATTCGGAAACGTGCGCGGACCCAACGGCGAGCGCCTCGGCATCAGCGGCAAGCCCGATTACGTGCGCCAGGCCTGCGAGGCGAGCCTCAAGCGGCTGAAGGTCGACGTGATCGATCTTTACTACCAGCACCGGGTCGATCCTGAGACGCCGATCGAGGACACGGTCGGCGCGATGGCCGATCTCGTGCGGCAGGGGAAGGTGCGCTATTTGGGGCTCTCCGAAGCCGCACCGCAGACGATCCGCCGTGCGCATGCGGTTCACCCCATCACCGCGCTACAGACGGAATATTCCCTCTGGAGTCGCGATCCGGAGGATGAGATCCTCGATACGGTCCGCGAACTCGGCATCGGTTTCGTGCCTTACTCGCCGCTCGGCCGTGGCTTCCTCACGGGTCAGATCAGGAGCATCGACGATCTCGAGCCGGACGATTTCCGCCGCTCCTCGCCGCGCTTCGAGGGCGAGAACTTCCAGAAAAATCTCGACCTCGTGCGCGAGATCGAAACGATGGCGCAGGAGAAGGGCTGCGCGCCTGCGCAGCTTGCGCTCGCCTGGGTGCTGGCGCAGGGCGACGACATCGTGCCGATTCCCGGCACGAAGCGCCGCAAGTATCTGGAGCAGAATGTCGGCGCTCTCGACGTAACATTGACGAAGGAAGATCTTGAGCGCATCGACCGTATCATTCCGCCAGGGGCCGCGGCCGGAACGCGCTATGCCGCAGCGGGCATGCAGACGGTGGGGCGGTAAGAACCGGCTCAGGCTGCCGAAGACGATTCAAGGGCACCCGCCTCGTAAAGGCGGCGGGTCAGCTCGTCCGTTTCTTCTTCTGTCTGGTAAAGGCCGAAGCCGAGGCGCAGGCGCTGGCCACGCACGTCCGTGATCACGCGCAGTCCCTGGAGATCCCGGTAGATCGCTTGTGCTTGCGGCGTTTCGAAGGTGAGAAAGTTCCCGCGCCGCATCTCGTCCAGTGGCACGACGATCTTCGCTTGTTCCAAGAGTGGGCAATCCGTCACGTGTTGGAGGAATTGCTGCTGCAGCGCCTTCGCATGCGCATGAATGATGGCAGGTGTGATGCCCTCGTCCGAAAGCCAGCGCATCGCCGCATTGAACCTGTAAAGGCCCGATGGGTCGAAGGTGGCGCCCATGAAGCGCCAGCCGTCGGTGCTGTATCCCACCTGTCCGTCCTGTGCATCGCTGAGATTGCCGAAAGCGGCGTACCAGCCGGTGTCTCGCGGGCGTAATCCCCAACCGGGCGGGCAATGCATGAAGCAGGCGCCTTCGCCTGCCATGGCATATTTGTAGCCGCCGGCGATATAGAAGGCGCGGTCCGCGATGCTGCTCAGATCCGTCGGTCGGGCCATGAAGCCGTGGTAGCCGTCGATGACGACCATGGTCTTGTCGCCGGCGACTTCCGCAAGTTTGCGCACGTCTGCCGCAAAGCCCGAGTTGAAGAAAACCTGGCTGACGAAGACAAGGTCGAAATCGTCCCCGGCCGCCGAGGCGAAGCGATCCTCGAAGCTCGTGAAGGGCTCTGTCGGCACTCGCGTGACGGCAACGGCCTTGTCTTCCTCCAATCGTGCGATCTGGCGGCTGAAGGAGTGAAATTCGCTATCAGAGGCCAGGATGCGGATGGGCCTCTCTGCCGAAAAACAGGAAAGAATGCGTTTGAGAAATTCATGCGTGTTGGGCGCAACGGCGATGGTGCCTGGATCGGGCAGGTTGAGATGTCCTGCCACGTGGGTGCGGAACTCATCGAGGACGGGACCGAGCACATGCTCCCATTTGTCGTCGATGAGGCGTGCCGCATCGTCCCATGCCTGCAGATGCGCTTCGCGCGTCACATTCGGCCAGGGGTGATGGCTGTGAGCCGCAAAATGCAGGCGCTCCGGCTCGGCGTTGAGAAAACGGGAGAAGTGGGATCGCAGATCGAGCATGGCGATGCCTCGATAAGATCAGAGCTTGCCGCGGACGGACCAGAGCTCAGGAAAGAAATACCGCTCCAGCGCCTTGCGCAGGTACGTGACGCCCGTGCTGCCGCCGGTGCCGCGCCGCATGCCGATGATCCGCTCGACCGTCTTCATGTGGCGGAAGCGCCATTGCTGGAAGGCGTCCTCCAGATCGACCAGTTCTTCCGCGAGCTCGTAGAGATCGAAATGCTCGTTCGAGTGGCGGTAGATGTCTTCCCACACCGCTTCCACGCCGGGATGAGCCTCGTAGGGCCGTGTCACGTCGCGGGTAAGCACTTCCTCAGGGACAGGATAGCCGCGTCGTGCCAAAAGGCGCAGCGTCTCGTCATAGAGGCTCGGGTCTCGATAGGCTGCGTCCATCTGTGCTGCCAGATCGGCGCGATGCCGATGCGGCGCCATTTTCACCTCGTCCTTTGCGCCGAGCTTGAACTCCACCAGGCGGTATTGCCAGGACTGGAAGCCGGAGGAGCGGCCGAGCGCCGGCCGGAAGCTGAGATAATCTGCGGGCGTCATGGTGGAGAGCACTGTCCAGGCCTGGATGAGCTGCTCTTGAATGCGATTGATGCGCGCCGTGCATTTGAAAGCAGGCTGCAGCTGGTCGGCGCGGATGTGGTCGATGGCGGTGTCGAGCTCGCGGTTGAGCAGCTTGAGCCAAAGCTCCATCACCTGATGGATGGTGATGAAGAGCAGCTCGTCGTGTTCGGTCGTCAGGGGCTTTTGCGCTGAGAGCAGGGTGTCGAGCTGGAGATAATCTCCATAGCTCATGCCCTCCGTGAAATCAGTGTGAATTCCCTCCGTTGCGACCGACATGCTCCCCTCCACGGAAATCTGCTGCCCCGAACCTCTGATGGTCCAGGGCATGATAGAGGGAAATAGGGCGAAGGCGAACAATGTCGCGAGGGAGGAAGCTCCGGAATTGGCATCCTTGGCTTGAGAGGGTACGTTGCGGCCCGATTTGACCTCGAACGGAGAACCCTGCCTATGGCCGACGCGCTTCCTGACCGCCTGTCCACCAACCCGAACAGCCCTTATTACAACGAGGAGCTTCTGGCCAAGGGCGTGGGCATCCGCTTCAACGGGGCCGAGAAGACCAACGTGGACGAGTATTGCGTCAGCGAGGGCTGGGTCCGCGTGATCGCCGGCACCGCCAAGGACCGCTTCGGCAATCCCATGACCATCAAGCTCAAGGGCAAGGTCGAGCCTTATCTGCAGGAGAAGGCATAACCCGCCTGAGGTAGGCTAGCGCATCGTAGGGTGCGGAAAACCGGGGGTCGCTGACGCGGACCTCCGGTTCCGCACGATGCGCTAAGGTGCGGCCCTGCGAGGACCGACGACGCCGAACATGGCACCCTGCGGATCGCTCGCGACGATGATATGAACCCCGCCGGGGACCTCGGCGGGTCCGTAGTGGATCGCGCCGCCATTGTCGGACACGGCCTTTGCTGCGACATCGATATCCTCGACGCCGAAATAGAAGTTCCAGGCCGGGGGAGGGGCGTCGGGCATCCGGTTCATCACCGCGCCGATGGTTTGGCCCCGATGCGTGATGAACCGATAATCGCCCTGAGCGCCCATCGGCATCGCATCGCCCTTCTCCCAGCCGAACAGTCCGGCATAGAAGGCAAGCGCAGCTGCCTGATCGCTGGTGGCGAGTTCGTTCCAATGGCAATGGCCGGGTCGGGTCGGGGCAAAGGACGTGCTCGTGCCTTCCATCGTGCCGCGCATCACGTAGAACACGACACCCTGAGGATCGGCCAGCATGGCGAACCGGCCGACGCCAGGAATGTCCGTCGGCGGCATATGCTGCACGCCGCCGGCCCGCACGACATCGGCAGCCGTCGCATCGACGTCGCGGACGCCGATATAGCCCAGCCAGCAGGGGCGCATGCCCGCATTCTCGGCGCCTGCCGGGAGTTTCATGAACCCGGCGACGTCCGTGCCGTTGATCCTGAAGATCCTGTAGTCCAGGTTCGATCCCTCCGCCGGTCGGTTCTGCCAGCCGATGACGGCGCCATAGAACCGGGCCGCCGCGTCCGCTTCGGTGGTCAGGAGTTCATACCAGATAAAATCGCCATGCTGATTGGCCATGCGGGGCCTCCTGGAGCATCGGACCCAAAGTGGACTTGCACTTTTGAGACAACCCGATGGTTATGGTTTCGGCTTGCGCATCGTATGTTGCGGAAAACCGGGTCCACTGTTCACTGCCGCGGACCTGCGGGTCCGCACGATGCGCTAGACGTCGAGGATCGGGGCGAAGCCGCCGAAGATCATGCGCTTGCCGTCGAACGGCATTTCCTCGCCCATGGCCTTCATGCGCGGATCGGTCATGATCTTCTGGTTGGCGGCGTCCCGAACCTCCTTCGAAGGATACTCGATCCAGCCGAGCACCACGACTTCATCGTCCTTGGCTTTCACGGCCATGCGAAAATCGGTGAGCTTGCCGTCCGGCACATCGTCGCCCCAGCACTCGACCATGCGGGTCGCGCCAAACTCCTTGAACAGCGGCGCCGCCGCTGCAGCGTGCTTGCGATAGATCTCCTTCTTGTCGGCCGGCACGGCCAGAACAAACCCATCGACATACGTCATCGAGCGTCTCCCTTGGTCCCTCTTTGATCTTGACAATTACGTTGATATCAACTTAATGGGGCCATGTCAAACAGTCGCGATGTTCCTTTCGACACAACCATCCTCGTTCGGGATACCTGCCTCTGCCTGCATGTGCAGCGAGCCGCACGAACGCTCTCACGGCTCTTCGATGAGGCGTTTCAGCCGCTCGGACTCACCTCCGGACAATTCTCCCTGCTGAATGCCCTCAACCGGCATGAACCGCCGGCCATCGGGCCGGTTGCGCAATTGCTGGCGATGGATCGCACCACGCTGACCGCAGCCTTGAAGCCGCTCGAACGCGACGGCCTTGTGGCGGTGAAGGTGGATCCGAACGACCGCCGCAGCCGTCTTCTTCACCTCACCGACAAGGGGCGGAAGGTGCTGGCCTCGGCGGTGCCGATCTGGTGCGATCTTCATGGGGCCATTGAAGCGCGCCTGTCGGAACTCGAGCCCGACAGCTTGCGCGGTGCCTTGAACAGCCTCTCGCACGCCAAGCCGTCGACATAGGGGCAGGCGCGAGAACGAACGTCCTTGCCTTGTGCTTCATCCGACTCTGAAGACTGGACTCGAGGCCAGCATGCTCAAGATTTAAGACAAGCTCGTCCCCGAGGGGGCGTCCTCAAGAAAGGCTTGTCCTGCATGACCTCAAGAAGGGCATCTCGGCGGAGTTGGGCAATCGCCGCTGCTGCGGCCCTTCTGGCCGGCTCGGAGGCGCTGGCCCATAGCTGGTACCCGGCCTGGTGCTGCAGCGATCGAGACTGCCGGGAGCTCACGGCCGCCAGGGGCGAGACCGTCATCGAGACGGAGGACGGCTATCGCCTCTGGGACGGACGCTTCGTCGGGCGCGAGTACACGAAAGCTTCGCCGGACGCGAAATTCCACATGTGCGAAGAGCAGAGGACGAAAGCCATCGTCTGCTTCTTCGTGCCTCAGGGCCAGTCGTGAGGAGCCGCAGCACCGCAATCCTCTGTGCCGCGCTGCTGGGCGCGGCCTCAGCCTGGGCTGAACTGTCCTGGTCTCAGACGCCGCCAGATCCCAGCCTGGCGATTGCGGAGCCGCAAGGCCTCCCCGTCATCGGCAAATGGATGCTCACCGGACATGGTCTGCCATCGGACTGGCTCGGGGAAACCTATCAAGGCAAGGTTCTGCGTGAGCCGATCAACATCATCATCATCGATGATGCCGCCGTGAGCCCGGAGGATGCGATTGCCCGATTGCTCGCAGCAGCAGCGCAAGCGGGTTACCCTGTCCGCCTCGGGCACTCCGTAGGTTACCAAGCCATCATCGAAAGACAGCTTTATTCGCAGTTGCCGAAGGGCTGGGACGATGCTCTCTCCAACGAGGTGTTCGAACTCAGCAACAATCATGGGCGGATCTTCGGCCCGCACCGGCTGGAGCAGTCATATCTCTTCACGGGAGCCTTCAGCCGCGAGCGGGTCGATCCCTTCCGTTGGCCGGGGCATCGCTACGCATCCTTCAATCAGGCGCGTGACGATTTCGCCCAAAGGCTGGACCAGGACACGGTCTATAAGAGGGCAGGGGGCGTCCAACTCGACAATGACTTGCCGGACGATCCCGAGATTACGACTGGCGATCACGATGGCAGGGCCATCGTCCTGCGCGCAAGCCGATAGGCCTGTCAGGGGGCTAACCGGCGAGAAAGCCCGCAAAGGCTTTCGGATCCACGTTGCCGCCGCTGACGATGATGCCCACGCGCCTGCCCTTGCACGGCACGATGCCGTGAAGGGCTGCAGCCGCCGCAAGGCATCCGGTGGGCTCCACCACGATCTTCATGCGCTCGGCGAAGAAGCGCATGGTATCCACGAGCATCTCATCCGTCACCGTCACCATGTCGCTCACCAGCGCGCGGATGATCGGAAAGGTCTTCTGGCCGATATACGTGGTCTGCGCGCCATCCGCGATGGTCACGGGCACGGGAATGCGCACGATGGAGCCTGAGCGGAAGGATTGCTGCGCATCGTTGCCGGCTTCCGGCTCAACGCCATAGATGCGGCAGCCGGGCGAGAGCGCATGCGCTGCAAGCGCCGAGCCTGCGAGCAGACCGCCGCCGCCGACGCAGACGAGCAGCATATCGAGCGGTCCAACCTCCTCGATCAGTTCCTTCGCAGCCGTGCCCTGGCCTGCGATCACGTCCTCATGGTCATAAGGGGGAATGAGCGTGAGGCCGCGTTCCGCGGAGAGCCTGCGGCCGATCTCCTCACGATCCTCGGTATAACGGTCGTAAGAAACCACCTCGCCGCCATAGCCCCTGGTGGCCGCGACCTTCGTGGCAGGCGCATCCTTCGGCATGATGATCACGGTCGGCACATTCTGGAGCTGGCCCGCATAGGCGATGGCCTGCGCGTGATTGCCGGAGGAGAAGGCCACCACGCCGCGCTTCTTCGCCTCCTCCGAGAGCCGCGCGATGGCGTTGTAGGCCCCCCGGAACTTGAAGGCGCCGCCCCGCTGCAGGTTCTCCGCCTTGAAGAACAGCTTGCCATCCGTGCGCGCGTCGGCAGTGCGGGAGGTGAGCACCGGGGTGCGATGGGCCACGTCCGCGATGCGCCACGCCGCCGTGATCACGTCGTCATAGGTGGGAAGAGACGAGGAGGGTTGAGTCTGGATCTGCACGCTCATGATCGGGTCTGCTGGGGAAGAGATGCTCTTCCATACCAAGCCCGGAAGCGATTTGTCACGCATGAGGCTTAACCCTTCCGGAAGCGGCCACGGCCAAGGTTTTTCTTTCCGGAACGCACTCCCTCTCAATCCGTTCTCCGCTGAAGCAATCTCGAGAGGAGGCGTGCCATGGACCTGTGGCGGATGATCTTGTCGGAACACGCGAATATCGAGCAGCTCTGCCGGGAGGTCCTGGAGGCTACTCCCCACGGCCCCAACAGCCGCGCTGAGTTGTTTGCCGATCTCGAAGACGAACTGGACCGTCATATC
Organism: Microvirga vignae; assembly: GCF_001017175.1. GTDB lineage: Bacteria > Pseudomonadota > Alphaproteobacteria > Rhizobiales > Beijerinckiaceae > Microvirga > Microvirga vignae. The sequence continues at coordinate 12,176 of NZ_LCYG01000009.1, forward strand.
GCGGCCAAGCAGAATGTGCTCTATCCCGCGCTGGCTCGGGATGGGCGCACGGAAACCTACCTGCACGAGCTTGACGATGAGCACCGCGACATTCGCCGCAGACTCGACAGGCTCTCCGCTCATCCGGACAAGAACAGCCGCGAATGGGCCCTCGACTTCAAGGAACTCATGGGTGTCATCCGCCATGCCTTCAGTCTGGAGGAGAACGGAGCGCTGGTTGCAGCGCAAGGCATCATCTCTTCACGGGAGGCCAATGCGCTGAGGCGTGCCTATGAGCGCGAGATGATCGCGTCCTACGAAGCCTCTCGCTGGCACATGCCGCAGGCGATGATGCCGAGCCGCTATGGGATGCCCACGGGCATGACCTTCGGCATTCTGGCGGGCGCAATCGCCATCGGCGGCGCGGCCCTGGCCTGGAGCATGTCTCAGCGTGGACAGACGCGCGCGAACCGCCCCTTGCGTCCGGCGCCGCGCCGCCCGCAGCCGCCATTCCCCCTCGACAGCGGCGTGGTCGATCGTTCCTTGAGCCGTCGCGGCATGGAGGGGCGCGCATCCTCCGGTTCCATGGGAACGTCGGGCGGCATGGGCTCATCCCGAGGAACGGGCTCATCCCGAGGAATGGGGGCTTCACGCCCGATGGGCTCATCCGGCTCCATGGCAGCGGGCATGGGGCGGTCAGGATCCGCCGAGCCTGCATCCTACAGCGCGGGCAGCGAAAGCGGTTCGGATGAGGAGTGGTTCTCCTCCGCCAATCCGCCACACGCACCGACCGGGGTCTCAACCCCGCTGCAACCCAGCGGAACGATCCCTGGCGGCAGCCCGGCCTCGTCGGTCGGCTCGGTCGGCACTGGCGGCGGTCAGACGGAGAGCCGCGATACAGGCTCCGTGAAAGGGGAAGGGCGGTAACGCCGCCCTCCCATGACAGCGGGAATGGCTGAACTATATCCAGGCTTCACAGCCGTTCGCATGGGAGAAGCCCGATGGATGTCGTTTGGCCTGAACTGTCCTACCCGCAATGGCGCGACACGGCTGCCACGTTGCAGCTTTGGACGCAGATCGTCGGCAAGTTCAGGGTGTCGCTGACGCCGTGGCTCAATCACGGCTGGCACGTGCCGCTCTATGTGAGCGCGCGAGGGCTCACGACATCGCCCATGCCCACGGGCCGCGAAATCGTCGAGATCGAATTCGACTTTCTTGCGCATCGGCTGCTCGTGCGGACCAGTCGCGGGGATGAGGGCATCCTTGCGCTTGAGCCCCGCAGCGTTGCGGATTTCTATGAAGAGCTTCTCGACCTGATGCGCGGCATCGGTGTGCATGCCGCCATCAACGAGATGCCGAACGAGGTGCCTTACCCGATCCGCTTCTCCGAGGATTTGCTGCACGCGAGCTACGATGCGGATGCGGCTTATCGGTTCTGGCGCGTGCTCGTGCAGGCGGATCGCATATTCAAGCTCTTCCGCAGCTCATTCCTCGGCAAAGCCTCGCCTTCGCATTTCTTCTGGGGCAGCTTCGATCTCGCCGTCACGCGCTTTTCAGGGCGCAAGGCCCCGCCGCATCCCGGCGGCGTTCCGGGATTGCCGGATACGGTCACGCGCGAAGCCTATTCACATGAGGTGAGCAGCGCAGGCTTCTGGCCCGGCAACGATACGTTTCCGCAGGCCGCGTTCTATTCCTATGCCTATCCCGAACCGCCGGGGTTCCGCGACGCGCATGTCGCACCAGGTGCTGCGTTCGACGCCACCTTAGGCGAGTTCATCCTGCCCTATGACACGTTGCGCAAGGCGGATGATCCCGACGCGCTGCTCCTCGATTTCCTCTCGACGACCTATGCCGCTGCTGCGGACGCTGCGGGTTGGGACCGCGCAAGCCTGGAATGCGGGATGGGCATGCCTAAGCGGGTGAGAGCGGTCTGAAACCTATTCCGCAGCCATGGGACGTTCTATCGGTCCGTCTATGATCACCTGCGGGCAGAGGCGGGAGCAGCGCTCGATACGGCCATCGACCTTGTAGATGCTGCGCAAAAGATCGGGCGTGATCACGGTTTCGACGGGGCCGCACCGCACCATCGTGCCGCCATCGATCACCACGACGCGATCTGCGACGCGCATGACCTGGTTCAGGTCGTGCACCGCGATGACGACACAGATGTTCTGCTCGCGTGCGAGGGTGCGCACCAGCGTCAGAACCTCGACCTGGCGATGCAGATCGAGCGCACTCGTCGGTTCGTCAAGGAGCAGGATCTTCGGTTCGCGCACAAGGGTCTGAGCGAACGACACCAGCTGGCGCTGTCCGCCGCTGAGCTCGCATAATCCTTTGAACGCGATGGCTTCGATCCGCAGCGCGGCAACGATGCGGTCGACAATTCGGAGGTCCTCGTCGCTCACATGGCGACTGATGCTGCCCTGCTTGCGGGCCAGCAGGATCGACTCGTACACGGTCAGCACCGTGTTCACGGAGGTGTCCTGCGGCATGTAGCAGATCTCGCCCGATGCAGCTTTGTGCGAGGCCCCATTCACATGGATATGCCCGGGCCCATCGAGCAAACCGGCAATGCGCCTGAAGAGGCTCGATTTGCCGGCGGCGTTGGGGCCGATCACCGCCGTCACTTCACCGCCTCTCAGAAGAGGCGTGGTAATGCCGGAGAGAACCTCTTTCGTGCCGTATCGGACGCCGACATTGTCGAGCTGCAGGGTCACTACCATGCGCGCCTCCTTGTGGTCATGATGAGGCTGAAGAGGAAGGGCACGCCCACCAGCGCCGTGATGATGCCGATGGGAAAAATCGTTCCCGGCACGATGGTTTTGCTGATGACGGAGGTCAGTGAGAGAATGGCCGCGCCCGAAAGCACCGAGGCCGGCAGGAAATAGCGCTGATCTTCGCCCACCAGCATGCGCGCGATATGCGGACCGACGAGCCCGATGAAGCCGATGGTGCCGACGAACGCGACAGGCACGGCCGCGAGCAGGCTGATGATCATCATCGTCTCCAACCTCAGCCAGCGCACATTGACGCCAAAGCTCGCAGCCTTGTCCTCGCCGAGACGCAGAGCCGTGAGCGCCCAGGCGCGGCGTATGAAGAGCGGCAGCGAGAGTGCGAGCACGACCGTCGTGATCGTGAGCTTCGGCCAGGTGGCACGCGTCAGGCTGCCCATGGTCCAGAACACCACGGCTGCCAGCGCCTGCTCCGAGGCGAGATACTGAACGAGCGCGAGCAGGGCGTTGAAGGTGAAGACCAGAGTGATGCCGAGCAGCACGATGGTCTCCACGGTCACGCCGCGCTTCTGGCTCATGAAATGGATGAAGAGGGCTGCCGCCATCGCCATGGCGAGCGCATTGATCGACACGACATAGTCGATGGCCCAAGGCAGAAGACCGACGCCGAAGACGAGGGCAATCGAGGCGCCGAAGCTTGCGGCCGCCGAGATGCCCAGGGTGAAGGGGCTCGCAAGCGGATTGTTGAGGATCGTCTGCATCTGCGCGCCCGCTGCCGAGAGGGCAGCGCCGACCACGACGGCCATGAGCGCCACGGGCATGCGGATGTCCCAGATCACGACGCTGATCTGTTGCGAGATCCCAGGCGAGCCGACGAGAGCGAGCACGACCTCGCGCATGGTGTAGCGGGCAGGGCCGAGGCCGAGATCGGCAATGACCGAAAGGACCAGAACGACGCTCAGCGCAAGCAGCACGAGCTGCTTGCGCCTGACGAGGGCGCGATAGACACCGCGCCCCTCATGGAGAGAAATGGCGGGGGAGTGGGCCAAGGGCTTAGTCCTTGTCCTTCAGCGAGACCCAGTACCCCGTCCTGTAAGGGACCGGCAGGAAGCGCTCGTAGAGCGTCTTCATGGTCTGCTCAGGCTCGAGATCCTTGAACAGCTCGGGATGCAGCCACTTCGCCATCGCCTGGATGGCGACGAACTGGTAGGGGCTGTTGTAGAACTGGTGCCAGATGGCGTGCACCTGGTTGTCGCGCACGGCCTTCACGCCGGTGAAGGCCGGCCGCTTCATGAGATTCTTGAGTTTCTCGCGCGCCTTCGCCTTGTCGGCACCCGAGCCGACGCCGACCCATGCGCCGCCCGGCACATAGAGTTCCCAGTTCGAGCCGGTGACGATCACGTGGTCGGGATTGGCTGCGATGATCTGCTCCGGGTTCACCACGCCGAAGGTGCCGGGAATGATCCTGGCAGCGAGATTCTGTCCACCCGCGATCTCCACGAACTTGCCGAAGTTCTCGTTGCCGAAGGACATGCAGCAATCGTCCGAATAGCCGCCCGCGCGCTCCATCATGACGACTGGCTTTGCAGGATTGGCCTTGGCGAGGCGCTCGGCCACGAGATTGATCTGCTGGTTGCGGAAGGCGATGAATTCCTCCGCGCGGGCTTCCTTGCCGAACAGTTTGCCGATCAGACGCATGCTGGGATCGGTGTTCTCGAAGGGCTTCTCGCGGAAGTCCACGAAAACGACCGGAATATTGATCTTCGCGAGCTTCTCGATGAGCTTGGCATCGTCCGTCGCGGTCTTCGCCTCGATGTTGAGGAGGATCACATCGGGCTTGAGCGACACGGCCTGCTCGACATCGAACGTGCCCTCCTTGAACCCGCCGAACTTCGGCAGTTTGGCGATCTGCGGATACTTGGCGAGATAATCGCGATAGCCGTCGAGATCGGCCTTCTCGAAATCGTCGCGCCAGCCCACCACGCGCCTGAACGGATCGTCCGTGTCGAGGGCGGCGACGAAATACGTTTGGCGGCCTTCGCCGAGGATCACCTTCTCCACCGGCGCTTTCACCTGAACCTGACGGCCCGTGATGTCCGTGACGGTGATCGTGTCGGCGGCCCTGGTGGGCAAGGGTAGAAGCGCCGTCAGCGCCAGCATGGCGCCGAGAGCGAGCTTGTTCAGGTTCATGGTGACCTCGCGTCGGAAATGAAAGCGCGGCTCCATTATGGCGATTATATAAGTCGTGCAAGGAATATCTTTTAGAATTACTTCAATGAAAGGCAGTATATGGGCAGTTTAAAATGATTCTATTCTGTAGTTTATAATCATTATAGTTTGACTATTCCGGAAATAGTTACTAGGTCTGCGCGCCGTTGAACGGCTTGAGTCGAGTGCTGCCATGACAGATGCATCCGTGATGTCGAATTATTCGCTGCGTGATGAGATCCGCGAGTATTGGTCCGCCCGCGCGGCGACCTTCGACACGCAGGTGGGGCATGAAATCTTCTCGGAGGAGGAGCGGCATGCCTGGCATGAGCTGTTCCTGCGCCATCTCGGCCCGGGCGCTGGTCGCAGGGCGCTCGATCTTGCCAGCGGCACGGGAGTGATCTCTCACCTGCTCCATGACCTGGGCTTCGACGTCACGGGCCTCGACTGGTCGGAGGCAATGCTCAACCAGGCGCGCGCGAAGGCAAAAAAGCGCGGCTCCAACATCCGCTTCGTCATGGGGGATGCGGAGCGCACGCTGGAAAAGCCGGAGAGCTACGACGTTCTCGTGACGCGCCATCTCGTCTGGACGCTCGTCGATCCGAAGGCGGCCTTCCACGAGTGGCACAACCTGCTCAAACCCGGCGGCCGGATTCTCGTCGTCGATGGCGATTTCGTCTCGGACACCTTTGCCAAGCGTCTCATTCGCTTCATCGAACGCCTGTTGCCCGGCTCCGCCTCTAACCAGCATCTGCCCAATGCCATGCGCGAAGCGCACGAGCGCATTCTAAGCCAGGTCTATTTCTCGAAGGGCGCACGGGCAGAGGAAGTCGCGGCGCTGTTGCGCGAGGCAGGTTTCGCGCATGTCACCATCGACCACGACCTCAAGGCCATTCACCGCCAGCAGGCCAAGCACCTGCCGTGGCTGAAAGGCTTCGAGCGCGCCACGCAGCACCGCTATGCGGTGGTGGCGCATAAGATGTGAGGCTTACACAGCCGCCACGTCTGCACTTCCATCGGACGTGCAGAAAATCCTCCCGGGACGCATTCCAGGACCGGTTTTCCGCATATCGAGATGATTCGCTTCGGACTTGGCATGAGACTTGGCATGCCGCTCGTGGAGGCTGGACAGACAGAACCGCGCCGGCAGGGGGCGCACTCCGAAGAGGCACTCCATCCGAGAAATCTTATCCTCAATGGGTGATACCCCTAAGGGTTCTCCACCTGTGATGGCGGGGAACTTATTCTTCTTCCTATCAATGGAGGCTCCGTTGCGGCGCGACAATCGTCGCTATGGCGTGCGTGAAGAGCGCACCTGAGCATGCGGAGAATGGTTTTCTCTTGCGTGTGCCTGGACTTCCCAAGACTCCATGGAAGGGAACGCTCATGGCCGAGCAGCTGAAGTATATCTTTTACGGTGGTGTCGAAGGCATCTACCAGAACTCGGATCTCAACAATCTCTCCTATCTCGACCCGGCCCTAGGCGCGGCGGCTTTCGGCTACAAGGAGGGACAGCTGATCAAGGGATATCTCAGCTTCACGGGAGCGGCGCTGCAGATCATTCAGGATAATCTCCCACCCCAGCCGAATACGGCAATCGAAGTGCCGATCGGGACGCCCGGACTGGATTTCTTTCTGCCCCAGCCACGCGTCGGCGACTACACGGAGGCCGATCTCGTCGGGATCGACGATCCCATTCGTGACGTCATCCAGATTCAATTCACCGGGTCACCGGACGATCCTCTCGCGCAGCTCGGGCTGCGCCTCAGTGGCGGCCCGGATGGTCCGGGCGCATCCATGGATATCAACGGCGCTTTCTTTGCCGACGACGACGATGCTCAGGCGCGGGCGGACGGCATCTGGCTGCCCGAACATATCGTCCCGGACTACAAGACAGGCACTTCCGGCGACAACGTGCTCTCAGGCAACAAGGCCTACAATTTCCTGTCCGGCGGCTCGGGCGATGACCTCCTGAGGATCAACACGGGTCGCGGTTGGGCCTGGGGCGGCAACGGCAACGACACCATTGTCGGCTCGGACGGCGGAGGTGCCGGTCTCTTCCAGGGCGACAATCTCCATGGTGGCGCGGGCGCCGACAGGATCAGGGGCGGTGCCGGCGGCGACCTGATCGAGGGTGGCGGCAACGCGGATCATCTGCGGGGTGACGAGGGCAGGGACATCATCGGCGGCGGCGTCGGCAATGACACCGTCCGAGGCGGTAGCGGGGATGATTTTGTTTCCGGCCAGAGCGGCACCGACTGGGTCTATGGCGATAGCGGCAACGACCAGATCGAGGGCGGTTCCGGCAGCGACTATCTCTTCGGCGGCAACGGCAACGACTTTGTCTGGGGCGGAACCGGCAACGACAAGATGCGGGGCGGTTCAGGCAGCGATCTGTTCCTGTTCAACACCGGAAACGATGGACGCGACGTCATCTACGATTTCCAGTCAGGCATTGACAAAATCCGCATCGCGCCACCGGATCCGATCACCTTCGATCAGCTGATCGCCACCGCCATCGTCGATGATGGTGACGTGACGCTGACCTACGCCTTCAACGCGACGATTACGTTCGACAACCTCCAACTCTCGGCGCTGAAGGCGTCCGATTTCGACATCGTTTGAAACGACACCGTTCGTTGATGCAAAAAACGCCCCGGCTCACGCCGGGGCGTTGTCTTCGTGCTTGCTCTACGAGATCAGGGTCTAGAGCATTTTTCAGCGAAGTGGATCCGGTTCGCCGTTCAAAAATGCGGCCGAGCAAAGAAGAGAGCTGATTCCACGCAAGTGGAAGCGGCTCTAGAGGATGTTTGGAAATTTAAGTTGCTGCATGGGCTAATCTTTTGGTCATCAGGCGGCACAT
>NZ_LCYG01000090.1 GCF_001017175.1 Microvirga vignae
GCAGGCCCATTACGGCATCTAACCCGGTGTCCACACAATCGGGGGAAGATCAACCCACGCGAGGCGCGCCTTGGTCAGATCCATCGCTTTTCCCAGCCCCTCGGCTGTGGATCTTGATGGACAGCGCTCCCGCGCTGCCCACAGGTCCACTGCAGCAACAGGATCAGCATCGCATCTCAGAGGTCGATCTGACGATCAGAAAGTTGAAACGATGTCGTCGGACCTCACACCAAACTGCTCGCCGGCGACGAGGTGCTGGCCACAGCCATCCTCGATCGCCTGCTGCACCGAGTGCATGTTCTCAACATCAAAGGACGCAGCTATCGCCTGCGGGAACTCGAGGAGGCTCTTCAGCGGGCGCACGCCTGAGCGGTCGTAAACCTGGAGTCGCCTTATCTCGTAAATCTGGGTGTCGCTTGACAGCTGTCGAGCGTCAGCCGTTGCGAAACGTGTAGCTGTATCCGTTGATCGCCGGCGCGCCGCCAAGATGCGCATAGAGGATCCTCGATCCCTCTGGAAAGAAGCCTTTCTGGACGAGGTCAATCAGCCCTTGCATCGACTTGCCCTCGTAGACGGGATCAGTAATTATCCCCTCGAGCCGCGCACACAGGCGGATGGCCTCCTTCGTTTCCTCGGACGGAATACCGTAACGTGGGTACGCGTACTCCTCGAGCAGCACCACGTCATCCTCGACGATTTCCGCGCCAAGGTCGACGAGCTGCGCAGTATGCTGGGCAATGTTGAGCACCTGTGCCTTGGTTTGGGCGGGGGTGGCGGAGGCATCGATCCCGACCACTTTGCGCTGTCGCCGATCCTTGGCGAATCCGACGACCATGCCGGCATGCGTCGAGCCCGTGACCGTGCAAACCACGATATAGTCGAAGGCCAATCCAAGCTGCTTCTCCTGGGCGCGCACCTCCTCCGCGAACCCGACGTAGCCGAGACCGCCGTATTTGTGAACGGAGGCCCCGGCTGGGATCGCATAGGGTCTGCCGCCCCTTGCCTTGACCTCGTCGAAGGCCTGTTTCCAACTGCGGCGGATGCCGATATCGAAGCCCTCCTCGACCAGGCGCACCTCTGCTCCCATGATGCGGCTCAAGAGAATGTTGCCGACTCGGTCGTAGACGGCATCCTCATGGGGGACCCAGCTCTCCTGGACCAGGAGGCATTTCATACCAATCTTGGCCGCGACCGCGGCGACCATCCGCGTGTGGTTGGACTGCACGCCGCCGATGGAGACCAGCGTATCGGCCTTTGACGCGATCGCGTCGGGGATGATGTATTCGAGCTTGCGGAGCTTGTTGCCGCCGAACGCGAGACCGGAGTTGCAATCCTCGCGTTTGGCGTAGATTTCCACCTTTCCCCCGAGATGCTGGCCGAGGCGGTCGAGCTTCTCGATAGGCGTGGGTCCAAGGGTGAGCGGGTGGCGTTTGAACTTTTCCAGCATGTTCTCCCCAGCGATGCGTGATTGAGCTGAAACTAGCTATGCATAAGTCATGGTAAGAGGCGTGTTTGATGTGAGGTCAGCTGCGCTCTCCGATGTCCCAGAAGAGCCCCGTCATGATTTCCAAACCCTCCTTTCCAGACAAAGCAGCCTGGTCAGAAGGAGCACGCTTCCGAAATAGCCTACCTGACGAAGCAGCGCACAGGCCAACGTTGCGATGATTACTGTGCGAATGGCATGCGAGACGAGATAGATCATCAGAGCGTTGGTGTACAGGGCCAGCCGCAGGACGCGATCCAAGATCCTGAAGAGCACACCGTTCTCGCGGGTTTGTGCGTCGGATCATGTAGCCACCGTGTCGGCCGCAGCATGGGTCTGGCAGTTCTTCGGGCAGACACGGGCACAGGCTCCGCAGCCAATGCAGCGGCCGGGATGATCGATGACCATGATCATACGATTGAGCTGGCCATCGAAGTCGTCGTCCTCGCCATCGCAGACGCCGAGGATTTCACCCGTATCATCGATGCCGTAAAGGTGCATGACCTCGCGCGAGCAGACCTTAAAGCAGCGGCCACAGCCGATGCAGATCGCGCCATCGATGGCGGTCAGATAGTCCGGCATCCATCTGGAGCCGTCGCGGGTGAGAAAAGAGTTCGTCATCGTGAACTCTCCAACGCTGCGAGCTCTCGCTTGGCAGCGTCCAAGTCGGCATAAGCGTTGAAGGTTTTCTCGGCGACCGCCTTGATCTCTGTCCAGCTGACCGGGAGGTCCTCGGCAAGGTCGTGCAATTCCATCTTCGCAGTTCCCGCGCGCGACTGCAGCTTGCGGACCTTCTTCTGCAGCTCTTCAAGGTCTGGCATGATCCCCTTCCTCGAAAACCGGTTTCATCACGCCCGCGCCACGTCGGGATAGGCTTCGATGACGGCGATCGCATCGTCGACCAGTTTCGTACCGGCCGCAGCGAGTTTCCGAAGCGTCTCGAAGCCGAACCGGTGGACGTCGCGCAGGGTCTTCGACAGAACGACCAACCGCCCGGTCGTGAGAAGCACGCACCCGAAGCCCTCATGGCTCATCTCCATCATCGGCGATGCCATCAGGCCGGAGCACTCCTCGATCGCAAGCCCGACGGCGGTGTAGAAAAGGTCGAGCCTCCACAACACATCCGGATCGGGATCGCCAATGATCGGGATCGCACGGCGCTGTTCCCTGGTGACGATGAAGTCGGCCAGCAGCTCGGCATCCGATTGGCCTTCCCATGACCCATAAGAATCCTGAGCGCGGATTAGCCGCACGAGGCATTTGACAAAAGGGGTGGCAAGGGCCGTTTCGTCCTCGTTGACAGCAGGGCTAACCGCGGCATCAGACATCTCGCGTTCTCCTCATTTCAGTCCTCGAAGGACGGTTTCTTGTCGCTGACGCCTGCTTCCGCCAGCACCTTGCGCAACCAGGGCGGAGGAGCCGTCCTGAGCATCGTCTGGGTGCGCGACAGTACGTCTTCGATGGATTGAGGCTGAGGCACTTTGACCGGTTGGATTTTTGCCGAAACAAGCTTGGCTGCCGAAGGCCCGCCGATAGCCAGGCAAAACAGAAGATGGCAGCCCTTCAACGCCTCCACCTTCGGGGCGATGCGGTCGTCGCCCTCGGTCCGATGCTTCCCACTCTCGTCGGAAACGTCATCGAAGGCCACGGCTTCCACGAAATTCCACGAGTCGGGCGTCACGTCGTAGACAGCAAAGCGCTTGGCCGACCCGAAATGGGCGTTGCAGCCTTTTATGTCTTGTGTGGCGATCGCTACGCGCAATGCGCCGGCTTGTCGTTCCGGCATCAGTGCGTGATCCACGTCAGTGACGAGCGAGAAGCGACGAACGGAGGTCATCTGGCATGTCTCGGTTACGGAATGGATCAAGAGCCTCAGGAGTCGGCGCGTGCTGGCTGGCCTGGAAGATGTTGGCGACCTCGAAGATCAGGTCGCGCGTCCCCTGATAGAGGATTGTGAGCTTGTGCTGACTGCCGAGCCGGTCAAAGATCGGGAAGCCAACGCGCATGAGCGGAATGCCGAGGCGCTCCGCCGCTTGGCGTCCGTGCGAATGGGTGACGAGAAGATCAGCGCCGGCGGCAAGATCTTCCAGATCGCCGAGATCGCCAACCTGGACCGATTCGGCCGGCACTTGCTCGAGAATTTTCGATGTATCGGTCGTGGTGACGGCGGCCGCGATGTCGGAGCCCATGCCGATGAAGAAGGTCGCGAGCTGGTAGAGCTGGTCTGGTTCGGCGGCGATGGCAATTCTCTTGCCGCCGAAATGGAAATGTCCGTCGAGCAACGCATCCTGCAGTTGGGCCCGGCGACGGCGGAGCTTGGCCGGCACCGCGGCGCCCGAAATCGCGGACAGCAGCGAGACGAACCGGTCGACGCCTTTCAGTCCGGTCAGCGACTGGAACAGCACGTAAGGCACGCCGGTCAGCCGCTGCAGCACCTCAGCCGGGCGGCGCATATGCTCGCCGATGGCGATGCAGTGCGCCACCGTGCCAAGCTCGCGGATCTCGTCGATGGTCGTCCCACCATATGTGGTCGGAATCCAGCGATCAGGAACCGTGCCGTCGAGTGCGCCGGAAACATCCGGGAAAATCACCGCTTGCAGTCCAAAACTCTCCACTGTCTCGTGCAGATGCTCGATATCGGCCACGGTCAAGTTCCAGCCGGGCAGGATGGCGATCTTCTTTGTTTCTCGCGCCTGTTTGCCTGACCGCGTGATGGTCTCGATCATGGCCGTGACGGCCGTGGCCCAGCCGTCCTCGATAGCGCCGTGGAAATCCGGTGTGTTGGCCAGCACGACCTTCGTGCCGGCGAGTTCTTCGCCACGTTTCGCCCTGATATTGGCGATGTCGCTTGCGAAGTCTTCACCACGGGTTTCCACCAGCGCCGTCGTGCAGACCCCGATCAGCTTCGGATTGGTGCGGGTCTTGAGGTTGAGGATCGCCTCCTCCAAATGGTCCGCCCCACCGAGGATCGTCGCGACCTCATCCATCGCCGTTGTCTGCAGCGGGATCGTCTCCTTGAAGTGCCGCACGAAGAGCACCAGCGCGAAGCTGGTGCAGCCTTGGCTGCCGTGAAACAGCGGCATCGCACCCTCGACGCCAAGAAAGGCGAAGGCCGCGCCCAGTGGCTGCGACGACTTCAGCGGGTTGACCGCCGCCGATTTAGTCTGGGGAAGGATGCGGACCATCGGCTTACCTCAACACTCGCCGAAGTCGCCGGCCGTCGTGCCGGCGAATTTTTTGAAGGCGTCGACGGTAGCTCTTGCTCTCTCTTCTCCCAGCATCTTCTCCTCCACGGCAGGCAGGCAATCCCACGGTGCCGGCTCCCGCACCTGACACCAGATCGGGTTGTGAATGGCGAGGTCGATCTGGCGTACGAGTTCCACCATGCCGTCATAGCCGGCATAGGGATGGTGACGCTCCTGGTTGATATCGAGCCAGGGGATCTTGGCCTTCAGCGCGATAAATTGCGTGCGCCCGCCCGACAGCATGATGTCGGCCTTGTGCTCTGAGAGCATGGCGTAAAGCTCGCGCGGCGCCATCGACTCGAACATGTGGTTCTCGTCCTTGAGGATTTGTTTGATGCGCTCCTTGTCTTCCACTGTCGATTTCTTGACCGAGGTGCCGACGATCTCAATGCCGATTTCCATCAGCGCATGGACGACCGACCAGGACTTCACACCGCCGGTGTTGAGCAGTACGCGCTTGCCTTCGAGCCTCGGCCGGTAAGCCTCAAGCTTCTTCCACGCAATCGCCTCCTCCTCTGCAATCAGCGCCTCGGTGCGGTCAAGGATCTCCGGATCGGCACCCTTCCTCACGAGCAGGTCAGAGATCTGCCGAAGTGCTTCCGAGGTGTCAGTGATGCCGTAGAAGGAGCCCTCGAAGAACGGGATGTCCCAGCGCTCCTCCATCTTGCGGGCGAGACTGATAAGCGCGGTCGAGCACACCATCATCGCCGCTCGGGCGCGGTGCGCGGAGGCAACATCGACGTAGCGTGCGTCGCCCGGAATGCAGGCGCGCACCCGGATGCCGAGCCGATCAAGGAGCGGCTTCACCAGCCAGAACTCGCCGGAGAGGTTGAATTCGCCAAGGATATTGATGTCGTAAGGGCTGGCATCGTCGGGCTCCACCGTGCCGATGACATGATCGAGCAACGCCTCGCCGGCGAGCTTGTTGCCAAGATTCTTGGAGCCGACGAAGCCTGGCGCATTGATCGGCACCACCGGCAAGCCGAACTTTTCCGCGGCGCGCTTGCAGACGGCCTCGATGTCGTCGCCGATCAGCGCCGTCACGCAGGTCGAATAGACGAAGATCGCCGGCGGCGCATACGCTTCCTTGATCTCGCGGATCGCTCTGAAGAGCTTCCGCTCGCTCTGCCCCATGACCATGTCGAGTTCGCTGAGGTCGGTCGTGAAGCTTGTGCGCCACAGCGTTGGCCCGGACGAAGCCGCGCCGCGGTTGTCCCAGGAATTGCCCTCGCAGGCGAGCGGCGCATGGATCAGATGCGCAATGTCGGTGATCGGCTGCAGCACAATCTTGGCGCCGTCGAAGGCGCAGCCGCCGGCTGCCGCCCCGGGGGTCAGCGGCTTCGAACAGCCCTTTTTGCGCGCCTTGGCATCCTTGCCGTGGTTCTTCTCGCAGGCGGGCTCGTTGAAGACATCCTGGATTTTGGCACTGAGCGAGGACATGGCGTCGGTCTCCAAAGGTCATCGGAAGACGGCCGGCCTCGACGAAGGCCGGCCGCCACTCTTAGCGGGTGAGATCATACGAATAGTCCGTCACGCCCGGCTCAATCGTCTCGCGATCGAGCTTGTCGAAGATCTTGTCGAGGATCGTCGTTAAGACGCGCAGCCCGCCTTGGTAGCCCATGAGCGGGAAGCGATGGTGATGGTGCCGGTCGAAGATCGGAAACGTCAGCCGAATCAGCGGCGTACCGGTGTCGCGCTCCAGATACTTGCCATAGGAGTTGCCAATTAGCAGGTCCACCGGCTCGGTGAAGAGCAGCGAGCGCATCGCCCAGAGGTCCTTGCCCGCCCAGACCTGGGCATCCTCGCCGAAGGGCGAGGATGCAAGCAGTTCCTTCATCTCGGCTTCCCAGGCCGCCGTACCGTTGGTGGCGAGGCAGTGGATCGGCTCGCCGCCGGTCTCCATGATGAACCGGGTTATGGCGTAGACGAAGTCAGGATCGCCGTAGATCGCGTATTTCTTGCCGTGCAGCCAGGACTGGCTGTCTGCCATGGCGTCGATCAATCGGCCGCGTTCCAGGCGGATGGCCTCGGGGATTTCCTTGCCGGAAATCGCCGACACCTTCATCAGGAACTCGTCGGTCGCCTGGACGCCGAGCGGGTAATGGAACGAGGCCGTCGCCTGCCCGACTTCCGCGCAATAGTTCAGCGTATGGCGGGTGTTGTAATGCTGTAGCGACAGTGTCGCCTCGGCGTTAAGCGCCGCCTTCACGTCCTCGATCTTGGTGCCGCCGTCATACATGCGGAACTCGCCGTCCGACGGCGTGTCGAACTGGTCAGAGGCGTCCTGGATGAAGGTGTAGGACACGCCCATCAGGTTGAGCAGGTGCCTCACTTCCCGGTTGTTGCCGACGCAGAAGCCGTCGAAACCCGGAATGATGTTGATGGTGCCAGCGGCTTCCGTGCGCTCCTTGCCATCCCAAAAATGCTCCAGCACGCCTTCCATCATACCGTCATAGCCATCGATATGGCTGCCGACGAACGCCGGCGTGTGGGCGAAAGGCACGTCGAAGTCACGCGGGACTGAGCCTTCGTTCTTGGCGTTCTCAATGAAGCCGTGCAGGTCGTCGCCAATGACCTCCGCCATACAGGTGGTCGAGACGGCGATCATCTTTGGGTCGTAGAGCGTGTAGGTGTTGGCGAGCCCGTCAACCATGTTCTTCAGACCGCCAAACACCGCCGCGTCCTCGGTCATCGAGGAGGAAACGGCGGACGCAGGTTCCTTGAAATGGCGCGACAGGTGCGAGCGGTAATAGGCCACGCAGCCCTGGCTGCCATGGACGAAGGACATCGTCCGCTCAAAACCGGCTGCCGCGAACACCGCGCCGAGCGGCTGGCAGGCCTTGGCTGGGTTCACGACAAGCGCTTCGCGAGCGAGGTTTTTTTCGCGGTATTCCCAGGTCTTGGTGAACTCGCGTTGATCAGCAACGACCTGATCCGGGTGCGGACATTCGAAATTCAGCTTCTTCGCGGCGAGCATCTGCCTGTATTCCGGCTCGCGAAACAGGGGAGCATGATCGAGAACTTTTTCGGCCGACTGCGGCATGGTGGTCACCTCTTCCATCTGGCCGCGCCATACGGCGGCACAGGGATGTCGAGACGTTTCAGGTCTCCCGCGGATCAAAGCCCGCGGGCGTTCATCGGCCTCCCTGCCCGTGGGAGGCCAGGTTCTCATTCGGCGGCCATCGCCGCCAGCGGCACGGCCTTTTTCTTCCAGGGGGCGTCGTAGAGGTCCCAGACCGGGTTGTTGATGGCCAGATCCATGTCGCGGGCGAAGATGGCAAACCCGTCATAGCCGTGATACGGGCCGGAATAATCCCAGGAGTGCATCTGGCGGAACGGGATGCCCATCTTCTGTACCGGGTACTTCTCCTTGATGCCGGAGCCAACGAGATCAGGGCGGATCCCCTCTATGAACTTCTCCAGCTCGTAACCGGTCACGTCGTCATAGATCAGCGTACCCTTCTTCACGTAATGGCCAGTGCGCTGATAGTCATCGTTGTGGCCGAACTCGTAGCCGGTGCCGACGATCTCCATGCCGAGATCCTCGTAGGCCGTGATGACGTGACGGGGACGCAGGCCGCCGACATAGAGCATCACCGTCTTGCCCTCGAGGCGCGGCCGGTACTTGGCAATGACCGCATCGACCAAGGGTCGGTACTTGGCGATGACCGCCTCGGTCTTGTCCTCGATTTCCGGCCCGAAATGCTTGGCAATCTTGCGCAGAGAGGCTTCGATCTGGGAGGGGCCAAAGAAATTGTATTCCATCCAGGCGATGCCGTACTTTTCCTCCATGTGCCGGCAGATGTAGTTCATCGACCGGTAGCAGTGGATGAGGTTGAGCTTAGCCTTCGGCGCGCGCTCGATCTCGGCGAGCGTGGCGTCCCCCGACCAGTTGCCGACCACGCGCAGCCCCACCTCCTCGAGCAGGATGCGCGAGGCCCAGGCGTCGCCGCCGATATTGTAGTCGCCGATGACGTTGACGTCGTAAGGGCTGGGCTCGAACTCGACTTCCTTCTTGTCGAAGACCCAGTCACGGATCGCGTCGTTGGCGATGTGGTGGCCGAGCGATTGCGAGACGCCGCGGAAGCCCTCGCAGCGCACCGGCACAATCGTCTTGTCGTGCTCCTTGGCCTTCTTGCGCGACACCGCCTCGATATCGTCGCCAATCAGGCCGATCGGGCATTCGGACTGCACGGTGATGCCCTTGTTCAGCGGAAACAGTTCCTCGACCTCGTCGATGACCTGTTCCAGCTTCTTGTCGCCACCGAAAACAATGTCCTTCTCCTGGAAGTCGGAGGTGAACTGCATCGTCACGAACGTATCGATGCCCGTCATGCCGGTGTAGTAGTTGCGGCGCTGCGACCAGGAATATTGACCGCAACCGACTGGTCCGTGCGAGATGTGGACCATATCCTTGACCGGGCCCCACACCACACCTTTGGAGCCGGCATAGGCGCAGCCGCGGATTGTCATCACGCCTGGAATGGACTTGATGTTCGATTTGACGTCGCATTCGGACAGGACCTTGCCCGCCTCGCCGATCTCATCCCTGTGCGTGGCAACACTGAGGTGCTTCTTGCGGCGCTTCGCCGCCTTGTCTGGATATTGCGACAACACTTCCTCGATAAGCTTCTCATGGAGAGCGCCGTTATTCTCGTGGTCCAGGCTCATGGGCCCTGCCCCTTTCAAGATTCGGGTGACGCCTCGCCGACGAGGCGCCGTTCGTGGAAAGGCACGCCGGGTCAAGGTCGGCGCCTCCTGTCGGCAGCGGCGGTTACCGGGCAGCCGCCAGCGTCGCTTCCTTGGCCTGAAGCTCGGCAAGCATCTGCTCGTCGGTCTTCATGATGCCGAAGTCGAGCAGCATGTCCTCGAGCTCTTCCATGGTGATCGGGGTCGGGATGGTGCCCTGGCCCGAATTGGCATGGATTTTCTCGGCCAGCGCGCGGTATTCCCCGGCCTGCTTGGAGTCCGGCGCGTACTGGATCACTGTCATCTTCCTGAGCTCGGCGTGCTGGACGATGTTGTCGCGCGGCACGAAGTGGATGAGTTTGGAATTGAGCTTGGCCGCCAGCGCCTCGGCGAGGTCGAGCTCACGGTCGGTCTGGCGCTCGTTGCAGATCAGGCCGCCGAGCCGCACGCCGCCCGCATGGGCATATTTCAGGATGCCCTTGGCGATGTTGTTGGCGGCATAGAGCGCCATCATCTCGCCGGACATGACGATGTAGATTTCCTGGGCCTTGTTCTCGCGGATCGGCATCGCGAAGCCGCCGCACACCACGTCGCCGAGCACGTCATAGGAGACATAGTCGACATCGTCATAAGCGCCGTTCTCCTCGAGGAAGTTGATCGAGGTAATGACGCCGCGGCCAGCGCAGCCGACGCCCGGCTCGGGGCCGCCGGACTCCACGCACTTGATGCCTCGGTAGCCGACCTTGAGTACGTCCTCGAGTTCGAGGTCTTCCACCGAACCTTCCTGTGCCGCGAGATGCAGGACGGTATCCTGCGCGTTCGAGTTCAGGATCAGGCGGGTGGAGCCGGGCTCGGGGTCGCAGCCGACGATGAGGATCTTCTGCCCGAGGTCGACAAGGGCGGCGAGCGTGTTTTGGGAGGTGGTGGATTTGCCGATGCCTCCTTTCCCATAGAATGCGATCTGACGCAGACCTGCCATGTTGCTTCCTTCCTTCGTTTCATCGATCGCGATGTCACCCACGACATGAATATCGGTCGACAGCTCCTGCCGCGCCGCGACGAGAGAGTTTCATAACTCGTGCCAATTTGGCTGATCGAGCCGAAGAACGAACTTTGCGATTGCTTTTCAGCTACTTAGCCTGAGGCGCAACAAGTGACGGGCTCAACAAGCCTGTGTCGCAGAGCCGACAAACCCGACAGAAGGTGTCGGATGGCGTGACCTGCGATTGCTATACGTTGACCTCGCTGGAGAGCCATAAGGGCTGGCGATCTATCAGCGTACGAACAGCTGGATCAACGAGCGTCGAAATGGAGGCCTTTGCACATCCAAGCTCCCCCAGTGGAGAAGTCCTCATGCCGGGTATGTGTTGCCTTTCCGTTTGCGGAAGAACGCAACGAGCGAGATCGCCACCAGACGGCATCGGGACCTGACGATCTTCAAAACGCTTCGACTGCCCAGTCACCGAACTCAGCAGTGCCCGCCGGTGGCCAGAGCTGCCCGACACCAAACGATGCCACACCCTGGTCGTCCATTCGGAGAGTGGCGGCTTCAGGAACTCGGTCGGCACAGAGGACTCGCATAGGCTTGGTGTCGGTTACCAGCAATGGTGGCACCCTCCTTATGTTGGCCTAGGCGCGACCTATGCGACCGGATCCTGGCGTATGACCCGTGAGGTTATCACCAGTCCGTTTGTGGTTGCGGAGGACAAGGACCATCATAACCAGCGGGACCTCCTATTCACCGAGGATTTCGCTCCCGATTGGATGGTTGGCCTGAGCCTTGGTGCTGAATACGCCGTCTCGGTGCACCTCTCGCTCACGGCGAAGCGCGGATGCCTCTCGAGCCAAGCCTTCACCTTCGGGAGTTTGCGGGTCGCGTCATTGTCGACAATCAGGTGCAGGTCGAGGCGCTTGTCCGTGACCCGGTCGATCTCGCGCAGGAGGCGTAAGAGCTCCTGATGGCGATGCCGCTTCATGCAGGTGCCCAGGACCGTGCCGGTCGCCCCATCCAGAGCGGCAAACAGGGTCGTGGTGCCATGCCGTTGATCGTCTTGGGTCATGGTACCGGCACGGCCCTTCTTCAGCGGCAAGTTCGGCTGGGTGCGGTCGAGCGCCTAGAGGGTGTCTGGAAAATCGG
>NZ_LCYG01000091.1 GCF_001017175.1 Microvirga vignae
CTGGACCCCTGAGATCCGTCAGAACGTGTTCGGTTCGTATGCGAGCGTCGAGTACGGCGCTGGCGTCGTCGATGCGGACTTCGACGAGTGGCGCGTCGGCACGAACGTGATCTGGTCGCCGGTCTCCGGTCTCGACATCGGCGTCGAGGTTCTCTACGCCAGCGTCAATCCTGAGGCTCCTGGTGTCGAAAACGACGACGCTTGGGAAGGCCGTCTGCGCGTTCAGCGCGACTTCTAATCGGCTCATCCCGATCGGATAAGGAAACCCCGGTGGAAACATCGGGGTTTTCTTTTGCGTCCATGGTCTGCCGTGCAAGGCTATGCCGTCAGAAGCATGGCAAAGGCCTGCTTCTCAGTTTGTCGGAAGGTGAGGAAATGCGCTGAAACTCAGAGAGAGGTTTCAGCGCGGGCGATCAGATCTTTGATCGATTGAATGATCGGTTCTTCGATCAATGGGGCATGGCCCTGTCCCGGCACAGTGATTGCCGTCAGTTGCGAATGACGCTCTTGCATGGCGCTGAGAGTTTGGGCCGACAGGAGATCCGAGTTCTCCCCGCGAATGGCGAGAACCGGAAAGGGCGTCATTCCACCGAACAGGTTCCACAAATCTGGCATCGGTATCTCGGGATCGAGCTCCTGCAAAGGCTTCATCAGGCTGGGGTCGTAGCTGAGAGCAAGATGGCCGTTCTTCTCGTGCCAGGTGCCCCGTGCCATGCTCTCCCATTGCTCTTGTGTGAAGGCAGGAAACTGCGCATCCAAAACCTGCTTCAGGATCTGTGCGCCTTCCTGAAGCGTGTTGGGCATTGGTAATTTGCCCACATAGCTGCGGATACGGATCAACCCTTTGGGTTCGATGACCGGGCCGACATCGTTGAGAACGGCCCCGGCCAGCAGTGTCGGCCGCGTCGCGCTCAAGGCCATCGTGAGAAGCCCTCCACGCGAGGTGCCGGCGAAAACCGCCTTCTCGATTCCTGCAACGGTCAGCACCTGCAAGACATCATCGAGTTCTGTTCCGAGCTCATATTGACGCCAGTCGGAAGCCCATTCCGAGCGTCCGCGCCCGCGATAATCGAGGGCGAGAACGCGGCGAGGGTGGGCTGCGTCCGTACTGAGCGTCTCGGCGAGACCGTGAAAATCCTCGGAGTTTCGCGCAAGGCCGGGCAGGCACACGACAGGCAGCGCGCTCCCGGCCAGGGGGCCATAATCACGCGCATAGAGACGCAAGCCGTCGGAGGCCGAAACGAAAAGATCCCGGTAAGAGCTGCTCATGGGAGACTCGATTTGAGGCGTCAGATGAGCAGCATCTTGCCTCAATACGCGGTCTTTGTCGCATCCGCCGTTTCAGCCGCCGTCGGAGCCGACACCGGCTTCTCTTTCAGCCGCGCCCGGTAGACATGCAGGTTTTCCATGACACGCTGCACATAGTTGCGGGTCTCATAGAACGGGATGCGTTCGACCCAGTCGATCATGTCCACCTGGGGCTTGCGTGGATCGCCATAGGCATCGATCCATTTCTTCACATTGCCGCCACCGGCATTATAGGAAGCAAAGGCGAGGATGTAGGAACCCTTCCAATCCTCCATCAGCTCTCCCAAATGAGCCGAGCCGATTTTTGCATTGTAGGACGGGTCCTCTACCAGCCGTTTCAAGTCGAAGCCGAGACCGAAGCGCTGTGCTGTGCGCTTGGCGGTGGCCGGCATGAGCTGCATGAGGCCGCGCGCGCCTGCGCTCGAAACGGCCTTGGGATTGAAGGCGCTTTCCTGTCGAGCGATGGCATAGACCATAGCAGGCTCCACCTCGTCGCCGACCGGCTGGAAATCCGGAATAGCCGCAAGCGGATATGCGTGTTGATCGAGCGGGAAACCCCGTTGCAGGGCGATCTTGCCGACCGCCAGAACCGCGCGCGGATTCTGCTGTGAGGTCGCGAGTGCCGCGAGCGCATCGAGCTGTCCCGGATCGTTCATGGTCTGGGCAAGGTCAATGTAGAGGCCGATCGCCAATTCCGTTTCACCAGCTTGGTGCAGAAGGCTTAACGCGCGGACGGGAATGAGAGCCTCGAAAGCCTTGCGTTCCTCCTCCTTCAGAGGATCCACGGATCGCAGGGATACGCTCTCGCCGAGCTTCTCGCGGGCGAGTTGCCCATAATAGGTGGTCGGGTGGTCGGCCGCCCGGGCGTAAAAGAGCCTCGCGTCAACCGATGCTCCGGCAGTTTCAGCGGCTCGCGCCTGCCAATAGGCGATGCGGGACAGGGAGATGGGTGTGGAGGCCGTCTTCGTAACCGTCGCGAAGTGCTTTGCAGCTGCTGCCGGATCGTTCAGGAAACGAAGCGCGATCCAGCCGGCATGAAACTCAGCCTCGATCTGCTGCGCAGGGGATTCGGCGGCATGATGGTTTGCAACCTTATAGGCCGTCTGAGCGTCGCCCTTGTCGAGAAGCTCCCGGGTGATGAGGCGCTGCTCGGCCCACCACTCGTCGCCATCGACGCGCAGTTCGTGATCCCGCGGCGCCTGCATAATGATGTTGGCGGCCTCGACCAGGTTCTTGCTCCGACGCTGAAGGAGCGCACGAGAGAACAGGTAGGACGGGTCGATCCGCAACGAGGCCGGGACAGTCGCGAAGGCCTTCGCGGCCTTCTTCTTGCCCTGAAAGACGCTCATGCGCGCCTTCACCAGGGTCACATAATCCTTGCCGGCATAGCCCGCTGCGCGCAGGGCCGCGCCCCAGTTCTCCTTCAGGAGGTGACGCTCCATACGAAAGCGATGATCGGCTTGCGTCAGCAGGTTCGGGAGGCGGTCGCGAATGCGGCTTTCGGTTTCGCTGCCGAAGGTGTCCTCCCGCCAGACATGGCGGATCAGGTCGGTGGCCTCCTGGTCGAGGCCATCATTCTTGAGCGCGAAACCGAGCGCGATGCGTCCGGACGCCGTGACTGGGCGATGCTCGTCGAAAAAAGCGCGGATCTGGGCGGTCGAGGGGCGTTGCGCGAGGAAAGTATCCTCCATGCGCCGACGGAGCTGCGCAGTCGTGGGCCAGTCCGGATAATCCTTCCGGAAGGCGATGATCCTCTCATAGCCGATGGACAAGCCGCTGCGGATAGCGAACCATTCCGCCACAGCCTGCGCTGCCGGGTCGGAAAGCTTCGATTTCAGGATCGCGGCTTCCGTCAGATCGTTGTCCCGGTAGGCCTTGAAGATCAGCGGCAGCTGTTCCAGGTCTCCCATGGGCTTGGGGGGCGGTGTGAAGCTCTCCAGGGTCGTGGCTTCAGGTGGGCCAACCGGCATTTCGTTGGCGTGAACGGTGAGGGTGGACAATTGGAGCACGGCGACAGACGCCAGAAGACGTATGAAAAGGCGCATTGTGAGGTTCACCCGCTAACCCCCGTGCCGTCGCTTGCCTGTTTTTGCGACGTTTCTCTTGAGGAAACACCAAGTGCCGCGCTAGGACAACACCCTAAAGGTTCGTTTGCGCCCATGCGACGCACCCCTTATGTGTTAAGCCATTGGGCTGCTTCAGATCTGCCGCTTCTAATTCGAGGATAATCATGACCCGCTTCTCAGGCTCCATCACGGCTCTGGTGACCCCCTTCAAGGATGGCGCCGTGGATGAGGCTACCTTCCGGGCCTTCATCAATTGGCAGATCGAGCAGGGCACTCATGGCCTGGTTCCGGTCGGCACCACCGGCGAGAGCCCGACACTGAGCCACAAGGAGCACGACCAGGTCGTCGAGATCTGCGTCAATGAGGTGAAAGGCAGGGTGCCCGTGATCGCGGGCGCCGGCTCCAACAGCACGGAGGAGGCCATCGGCTTCTCCAGGCATGCGGAGAAGGTCGGCGCCGATGCGGTGCTGATCGTCACGCCTTATTACAACAAGCCAACGCAGGAAGGCCTCTATCAGCACTTCAAGGCCATCAACGACGCCATCGGCATTCCGATCATCATCTACAACATCCCCGGCCGCTCGGTGATCGACATGTCGGTGGAGACGATGGCGCGGCTCTATGAGCTCAAGAACATCGTGGGCGTGAAGGACGCGACCGCGAACCTCGCCCGCGCCAGCCTGCAGCGCCAAGCCATGGGCCCCGATTTCATCCAGCTCTCGGGCGAGGATGCGACGGCCCTCGGCTTCATGGCCCATGGCGGCCATGGCTGCATTTCCGTAACTTCCAATGTGGCTCCGCGCCTGTGCGCCGATATGCAGGAGGCCTGCCTGGAGGGCGATTACGCAACCGCCCTGAAAATTCAGGACCGCCTCATGCCGCTCCACACCAACCTGTTCCTTGAGACCAATCCGTCGCCGGTGAAGTATGCCGCGTCCGTTCTGGGCCTGATGAAGGACGATGTGCGCCTGCCGCTCATCCCGGTCTCCGCGGGCACGAAGCAGGCGGTGCGTTCGGCCATGGTCCATGCGGGCCTGATCAACGCTTAAAAACGAATGGCAAAAGATCCGAAGAGCGCCTTCCGCGTTGTCGCCGACAACAGGAAGGCGCGGTTCAATTACGAAATCGTCGATACCTACGAGGCGGGCATTGCGCTCACCGGCACGGAGGTGAAGTCCTTGCGCACGGGCAAGGCCACCATAGGCGAGGCCTATGCCGGCCCGTCGGGCGAGGAGTTCTTCCTCTTCAACGCCTATATCCCGGAATACCTCCAGGCCAACCGCTTCAACCACGAAACGCGCCGTCCACGCCGCCTTCTGCTGCACAAGAACCAGATCAACAAGCTGATCGGTGCAACGCAGCGCGAGGGCTTCACCGTGATCCCGCTCAAGATCTATTTCAACGAGCGCGGACGGGCGAAGGTGGAGCTCGGCCTCGGTCGGGGCAAGAAGCTCCACGACAAGCGCGAGACGGAGAAGGAACGCTCCTGGAACCGCGAGAAGGCGCGGCTCATGCGCGAGAAGGGCTGACACGGCGTCCTCGCGCTCTAACTCCCTGCTGCAATTGGAGGGATCAGCATGGCGTCCGTGGCTCTCGTTTCCGTTCTCGGCCCCGACCGCGTCGGGCTTGTCGCCGCGATTGCGGAGCACCTGTTCAATATCGGCGTGAACCTGCGCGATACGACCTTCGCCTCGCTGGGGTCGGGAGCCGAGTTCCTGGCGATCTGCGAGCTGCCCACAGGTCTCGAAGCAGGCGATATCGAGACGGGTCTGAGCCGGCTTCCGGAGCTGGATGGCTCTGAAGTTCGGGCCGTACCTTACGCCTTCGACCCCAGTCCCGGCCCTGCTGGCAGCATCACGCACCGCATCACCATCAGCGGCGGCGATCAGCTTGGCCTCGTGGCGCGGCTCGCGGAGGTGTTCAAGCAATACAATGCCAACATCGTGCGCTTGGAAGCCCGCAAGCTCTCGGATGCCGAGGGGGGACTCTATGTGACGCGCTTTGCGGTGTTCATCCCAGACGAGCAGGTGAACCTCTGCGTCGCCACCGTCAGCAACACGGCCGGCGCGCTGGGATTGGATTGTGACGTAGAGGCGAGCACGCTTTAGCTCTCGCCCGTAGCAACAATGGCCGGGATTAGTCCGGCCATCTGTGTATCCTCTTGGGTTTCAATCCTTAGAGATCGAACTCGTCGTCCGATCCCTGCTGGCGGATGCCGTATCGGCTTTCCAGGGCACCGTTGCGCGGCTGCTGTTGCTGCTGCTGCGTCCTCGGGCGGTCACTGCCTTCCCCGGCGGGACGCTGCTGACGATCCGACGGATCGCGGCCGATGCGGGAGGCCAACTGCGAGAGATCCAGAAACTCGTCGGCCTGACGGCGCAGCTCATCGGCGACCATTGGGGGCTGGGTGGTGATGGTGGATACCACGGAGACCCGCACGCCCCGGCGCTGCATGGCCTCGACCAGCGAGCGGAAGTCGCCGTCGCCGGAGAACAGGACCATGTGGTCGATATAGGGAGAGAGCTCGAGCGCATCGATGGCGAGCTCGATATCCATGTTGCCCTTCACCTTGCGGCGACCGGCGGAGTCGACGAATTCCTTCGTCGGCTTCGTGACCACGCGGTAGCCGTTGTAGTCGAGCCAGTCGATGAGCGGACGGATGGAAGAGTATTCCTGATCTTCCACGAGGGCCGTGTAGTAGAACGCGCGCACCAGGGTGCCTCGGCCCTGGAATTCCTTCAGCAGGCGCTTGTAGTCGATATCGAAACCAAGCGTCTTAGTCGTAGCGTAAAGGTTGGCTCCGTCGATGAAGAGCGCAATCCGCTGCTGGCCTGACATAAGTATTCTCTGTTTGTGTCTGCTTGGTCGGCATAACAACCTGAACTGTCAAAGCGACATCTATTATTTATGCTCACAATATACTTGCGCAATAAAAACAGGCGCGCCTAGGAACAGGCTGCTATCAACCCTTTAGACGAGTAAAAACCGAAACTTCAAATACTTAATGGCCAGTAAGTGGGAAGAGTCAAGTTGGCAGAAAGGGGGCAGTCAACCCTTAAGGCGGGAAATAAACAGATTTTTATGATTTAAGGTTGCGGCTGCCCGGTTTGATGGCCGGCAAAGCAGCCAGTTCCGGCGGCAGCTTGTCCGGTTCATAGGCGGGAATGTCGAGCTGGACCAGGGAGACGAGAGGCACACCGAGATCCGTTTTCCCGCCGGAGCGGTCGATGAGGCAGGCTGCCCCCAGCGTCGTTCCCGGATACTCTTTAAGAGCCGTCAGGCATTCACGGGAGGACAGGCCCGTGGTGACGATATCCTCCACCGTCACGACCCGTGCGCCTTCGGGAATCGTGAAGCCGCGCCGCAGGGTGAAGACACCGTTCTCGCGCTCCACGAAGATCGCCTTGGCGCCGAGATGCCGGGCGGTTTCATAGCCAGGCACGATACCACCCACGGCGGGCGAGACCACGTAATCGACGGCCCCGAACCTTTCCTTGATCTTCTCGGCCAGCGCCCGGCAGACCCGCTCCGTCCGAGCAGGGTCCTGGAACACGAACATCTTCTGAAGAAAGACTGGGCTGTGCAGCCCCGACGAGAGAATGAAATGCCCTTCAAGCAAAGCACCGGCGGAGCGGAATTCTTCAAGGACTTCGTTCGGGGTCATGGCGTGTCTCCTACGTGAGCGCTGTGTGGCAGGAGGGGCGGCGAGAGGCAAGGGCCAAACGCACGTGAACGTCAAATAGCTGTCTTTGTCAGCCTTGCGCGGATTCCTGCACGAATGCGTTGAAAATCGCATTCCCAGGGTGATCCTGTCTGGCAAACAGCTCCTGGTGCCATTGCACGCCCAGAGCAAAGCGGCGGGACGGGATTTCAATGGCTTCAACGACGCCGTCTTCGGCATGGGCGCTTGCCACCACCTCGTCCGAGAGTTCGACGACAGCTTCCCGGTGGAAGGTATTCACGGAAAGCTCGCGTCGTCCCACGATGCGGGAGAGGAGGGTGTTCGCTTCGATCGCCACGGGATGTTCGTGACCGCGCTTGTCGTGCTCCATGACGTGCGAGCCCATCGCGCGCACATCGGGCGACAGGCGGCAGCCGTGGAGGCCTGCGAGAACCTGCATGCCGTTGCAGATGCCGAGCACCGGTTTGTCGCGTTCGAGGAATCCGCGCATGAGTGCGAGCTCCACATCGAGACGTTCGGACTGCGGAGCTTTCGAGGTCTGTCCGTCGAGGAACCACTCATCGGGAAACGCGAAACGACCGCCGACATTCACGAAGCCGTCGAACTCGTCGACGACGGCTTCGACCATATCCATGAAATAGGGGATGCCGAAGGGCATGCCGCCCGCGCGCTGAATTCCAACGAAGTAGTTCTTCGTCATGTCGTAACGCGTGCCGTCAACGCTGGTGTTTTCGTCCATGATGACGGCGATGCGGGGTTTAGACGACATGGCTGCTTATCCTGTGATGCGGTCGACGCGGCTCACCACACGCTTGGCGCGCAGTTCAGCGATGATGGCGTTGAGGTGCTTCAGATCCCACACAGTCAGGTCGATGGTGATATCCGTAAAATCCTGCGTGCGCCGCTTCATGTTGACGTTGTCGATGTTCCCGTCGTGATCCGCAATCACCTGTGCGATCTGCGCGAGCGAGCCCGGCTCGTTGATCGATTGCAACTTGATGCGCGCGGGGAAGCGCTGCGTGGAGCCGGATTCCAGATCCCAGCGCACGTCGATCCAGCGGTCGGGCTCGTTGTCGAACGCGGCGAGTGAGGGCGATTGGATCGGGTAGATCGTCACCCCTTCGCCCGGCGTCAGAATGCCGACGATACGATCGCCCGGAACGGCACCGCCTTCGGGTGCGAAGCGGATGGGCATATCCTTGTTGAGGCCGCGGACTGGAATGCCGGTCGGCTGCTCACCGGTCGGTTTCGTGCCTGCGCCGTCCGGCTGGCCTGTGCCCTTGCCATCGGGTCCCACGCGCCGCTCGTCCTTGTAGTCTGGATAGACCGCGCGCACGACATCGCCGGAGAACATCTCGCCACGGCCCACGGCTGCGAGTACATCCTCCACGGAAGCACGCGCCAAGCGGGGCAGGGCACCTTTCAGCTTCTCGTCGGAGAAGGCACGTCCTGCGCGCTCGAAGGCGCGCTCCAGAATTTGATGGCCGAGGCCCGTATATTGCCGCCGCACGGCCGTGCGTGTGGCGCGGCGGATCGAGGCGCGTGCCTTACCGGTCACCACAAGGGATTCCCAGGCCGCAGGCGGCGTCTGGCCTTCGGCACGGACGATCTCGACCTCGTCGCCGTTCTGCAGTTCGGTCAGCAGCGGCGACATGCGGCCGTTGATCTTGCAGCCGACCGCCGTGTTACCGACATCCGTGTGCACCGCGTAGGCGAAGTCGATGGGAGTCGCGCCGCGCGGCAACGCGATGAGGCGGCCCTTCGGGGTGAAGCAGAACACCTGATCGTGGAAGAGCTCAAGCTTCGTGTGCTCCAGAAACTCTTCCGGATTGTCGCCTTCCGCGAGGAGGTCGATGGTGCGCCGCAGCCATTGATAGGCGCGGCTTTCGTTCGCCAGACGCGAATTGCCGTTCACGCCTTCCTTGTAGAGCGCATGCGCGGCAATGCCGTATTCCGCCACCTCGTCCATGTCGGCGGTGCGGATCTGCAGCTCCACGCGCTGGCTGCCAGGGCCGATCACCGTGGTGTGGATCGAGCGGTAATCGTTCTGCTTGGGCGTGGAAATGTAGTCCTTGTAGCGACCCGGCACCATCGGCCAGCTCGTGTGCACGATGCCGAGTGCGCGGTAGCATTCATCGACCGTGCCGACGATGATGCGGAAGGCGAAGATATCCGACAGCTGCTCGAAGGAAACGGACTTGCGCTCCATCTTGCGCCAGATGGAATAGGGCCGCTTCTGGCGTCCCGACACCTGCGCGTCGATGCCCTGGGCCTTGAGCTTGGTGGTCAGAGTCTGCTCGATCTCTTCGACGAGCTTTTCGCTCTTTGCCGTCAGCTCGTGCAGGTGGCGGTTGATGGCCTCGAAGGCTTCCGGATCGAGGTTCTGGAAGGACAGCTCCTCCAACTCCTCGCGCATCTCCTGAATGCCCATGCGTCCGGCGAGCGGTGCATAGATCTCAAGCGTTTCCTGCGCGATGCGCTGGCGCTTCTCCGGCGGCATGAAGCCGAGGGTGCGCATGTTGTGAAGGCGGTCGGCGAGCTTCACCAGGAGCACGCGCACATCGTCCGCGACAGCAAGCAGCAGCTTGCGGAAGTTCTCGCCCTGCGCGGCGCGCTTCGATACCAAGTCGAGGCGTTTGATCTTGGTAAGGCCGTCGACGAGGGCGCCGATCTGGGGGCCGAAGGTCTTGTTGATCTCCTCCAGCGTCGCCTCGGTGTCTTCCACCGTGTCGTGGAGCACCGCCGCGGCGATGGTCGCCTCGTCGAGCTTCATATCCGTCAGGATGGCCGCGACTTCGAGAGGATGGCCGAAGAACAGGTCGCCGGACGCGCGCTTCTGGTTGCCATGAGCCATCATGGCATACACGTAAGCACGGTTAAGCAGCGCCTCGTCAGCCGAGGGGTTGTAGCGCTTTACCCGCTCGACAAGTTCGTACTGGCGCATCATATCCGCCGCCACCCCCTTCAGAATCGGTCTATCTGGCTGAAATCAGAAGACTTTGGAAAATATTGTAATACGTCTTCTGACCGCAAGCTGAATACCTTGCCGCAGGCGGTAAAACCGCACCGTGG
The DNA here is from genome assembly GCF_001017175.1 of Microvirga vignae. Classification (GTDB taxonomy): domain Bacteria; phylum Pseudomonadota; class Alphaproteobacteria; order Rhizobiales; family Beijerinckiaceae; genus Microvirga; species Microvirga vignae. Next base: position 10,129 of record NZ_LCYG01000091.1, read on the forward strand.
TTAAGGCCCTGACGAAAAAGCCCGGCTTTGAGCCGGGCTTTTTGAAAAATATGGTGCTGAGCGCTTATTCGCGGTCGTCGTCGTCCGAGCTGTTGTTGCTCGGAGGGACAAGGCCTTCGAGGCCGCGCAGCAGGTCTTCCTCGCTCATGCGATCGAACTGGACGTCCGTGTCGTTGTCGGCACCCGAGGCGGCAGCCGTATTGCCCAGCATGGGAACGGCCTCGGCCTCCGGCTCGTCCACCTCGACATACTTCTGCATGGAGTGGATGAGCTGCTCCTTCAGGTCGTCGGGAGCGATGGTCTGATCCGCGATCTCGCGGAGGGCCACGACGGGGTTCTTGTCACGGTCGCGGTCGACGGTGAGCGGCGAGCCAGAGGAGATCAGGCGGGCGCGGTGGCTGGCCAGCAGCACGAGCTCAAACCGGTTGTCGACCTTGTCGATGCAGTCTTCGACGGTCACGCGAGCCATGCAGGGGCTCCTTCTTCAGGTTCATGAGAATATCGGAAGGTGGGGTAGATACATCGCCTGGATCGAGAAAACAAGAGGAAGCGTGGTTTTCCATAAGGTTATCGGTGGTGTGCTCCCGCACTCCAGCCCTATCTGCTTGGCATTACGCTCTCAGGGCCCAAACCGGGGAGGTTGTCATTAAGGCATTTGGCTTGGTTCTGCTCACCCTGCTCCTGATAGGTGGCGCCATTCGAATGTGGGGAACCTACACGAAATCCGGGCGGATCGACGCCTGCATGGATAACGGCAGGGTCTGGGACTATGAACAATCCAAGTGCCACGGGGAGCGTTCTTCGCCTTGACTCCTCGGTCTTTGAGTGCGAGTCCCGCGCGGATTTTCGCAACAAAGGTTCCGCTCCCGATGAAGCGCGCATTCATTTTCCCGGGCCAGGGAAGCCAGGCTGTGGGCATGGGCAAGGCCCTTGCCGACAACTTCCCCCAGGCCAAGGCCGTGTTCGACGAGGTGGACGAGGCTCTCTCCCAGAAGCTCTCCGCCATCATGTGGGAAGGCCCCGCCGAGGAACTGACCCTGACCGCCAATACCCAGCCGGCCCTGATGGCCGTGAGCCTTGCCGCCATGCGCGTGCTGGAGGCCGAGGCTGGGCTCGATCTCAAGACGCATGCCGCATACGTTGCCGGCCATTCGCTCGGCGAATATTCGGCACTTGCCGCTGCCGGCAGCCTCTCGATTGCCGATACGGCCCGTCTCCTGCGGATCCGCGGCAATGCCATGCAGAACGCCGTGCCCGTGGGGCAGGGCGCCATGGCCGCTCTTCTCGGCCTTGAATACGACGCCGCCCTCGAGGTCGCCCGCGCGGCTGCTCAAGGAGAGGTTTGCGATGCGGCCAACGACAATGGCGGTGCCCAGGTCGTGGTCTCCGGCCATAAGGCCGCCGTCGAGCGAGCGGTTGCCATCGCCCAGGAAAAGGGTGCCAAGCGCGCCGTGATGCTGGCCGTGTCCGCTCCCTTCCATTGCGCCCTCATGCAGCCTGCCGCCGACGCCATGCGCGAGGCTCTGGCCGGTGTGACCGTGAACGCTCCTGCCGTTCCGGTGGTGGCCAATGTGGAGGCTGCGCCGATCACCGATCCGGCAGCGATCAAGGATGCCCTGGTTCGCCAGGTCACCGGGACGGTCCGCTGGCGTGAATGCGTGGCCTATATGGCGGCCCAGGGCGTTGAATCGTTCTATGAGGTTGGATCGGGCAAGGTCCTGACCGGACTCGTGAAACGCATCGCGGCGGGCACCACGTCGAGTTCCATCGGCACCCCTGAGGATGTCGCCGCCTTCAAAGCTTCCCTGCAAGGATAAGAGGAGAGCCTCCATGTTCGATCTGACTGGCCGCAAGGCTCTCGTGACCGGAGCCACCGGCGGTATCGGCGGCGCCATCGCCCGTTCTCTGCACGCCCAAGGCGCAACCGTCACCCTCTCCGGCACCCGCCGCGCCGCCCTCGACGAGCTGACGGCCTCGCTGGGTGAGCGGGTCCACGTGGTCGAGGCGAACCTCGCCGACAAGGATTCGGTCGAAGCCCTCGTTCCCGCTGCGGAAGCGGCGATGGACGGGCTCGACATCCTCGTCAACAACGCCGGCGTGACCAAGGACAACCTTTTCATGCGCATGAAGGACGAGGAGTGGGACACGGTGATCGCCGTGAACCTGACCGCTTCCTTCCGCCTTTCCCGTGCCGCCGTGAAGGGCATGATGCGCCGCCGCTTCGGGCGCATCATCAATATCGGCTCGGTCGTGGGCTCCACCGGCAATCCGGGGCAGGGCAACTACGCCGCCTCCAAGGCTGGCCTCATCGGCATGACGAAGGCGCTCGCCGCCGAGGTTGCCAGCCGCAACGTCACCGTGAATCTGGTCGCTCCGGGCTTCATCGAATCCCCCATGACGGACGTACTCAACGAGAAGCAGCGCGAGGGAATCCTGGGCACCATCCCCATGGGGAGGCTGGGCCAGGGCGAAGAAATCGCCTCGTCTGTTGTCTATCTCGCGTCCAACGAAGCTGGCTACGTGACGGGCCATACCCTGCACGTAAACGGCGGAATGGCCATGTTCTAAAGGTACTTAGCGGCGTTTGCAGAATCTGTTTGCAGGCGCCGCTGGCCTCTCGCCAGAGAGGATAAGCTTGTGTTAAGCATGAGCCCGATCGAGCCAAAGGGGTTGACCGGCGCTTAAAAATGCGGCTTTGCACGGCGCAAGGTAGCCGTTTCAGCGTTGTCAGCTGAGCAGCTGATCTGATTTCGATTTTTAATCCGCCCAATTCCTGAGGCGGCAGCCACTGAGGAAGAGAACGATGAGTGACGTCGCTGATCGCGTGAAGAAGATTGTTGTCGAGCACCTCGGCGTTGAGGCCGACAAGGTGACGGACAACGCCAACTTCATCGACGACCTGGGCGCCGACAGCCTCGACACCGTCGAGCTGGTGATGGCTTTCGAAGAAGAGTTCAACGTCGAGATCCCGGATGATGCGGCTGAGACCATCGTCACGGTTGGCGACGCCATCCGCTTTCTCGAGAAAAACGCAGCCTGAACGCTGACGGGCGTCGGGTGAGTCACCCGACGCCCGATTTTTATTTAACGATAGGGTAGAACGTTATGCGCCGGGTTGTTGTTACAGGTGTTGGCATGGTTACTCCGCTGGGCAGCGGGGTCGATACCACGTGGTCCCGCCTGATCGAGGGGCAAAGCGGCGCTAACAAGATCACCAATTTCCAGGTCGATGATCTGGCCTGCCAGATCGCCTGCCAGATCCCGGTCGGCGACGGCTCCAACGGCACCTTCAATCCCGACGAGTGGATGGAGCCCAAGGAGCAGCGCAAGGTCGATCCCTTCATCGTCTATGCTATGGCGGCCTCGACCCAGGCTCTGCGCGATGCGGGCTGGGCCCCGAAGACCTATGAGGAGCAATGTGCCACGGGCGTGCTGATCGGCTCCGGCATCGGCGGCATCGGCGGCATTTACGAGGCATCGGCGACCCTGATCGAGCGCGGTCCGCGCCGTATCTCGCCCTTCTTCATTCCTGGCCGTCTCATCAACCTCGCTGGCGGCTACGTCTCCATCGAGCACGGCCTGAAGGGACCGAACCACGCCGTGGTGACGGCCTGCTCCACCGGCTCGCACGCCATCGGCGACGCGGCCCGCCTGATCGCGCTCGGCGATGCGGACGTCATGGTGGCCGGCGGCACGGAATCCCCGGTTAACCGCCTCTCGATTGCGGGCTTCGCCGCCTGCCGCGCGCTCTCCACGAGCTACAACGACACGCCTGAGAGGGCTTCGCGCCCCTACGACAAGGACCGTGACGGCTTCGTCATGGGCGAGGGCGCCGGCGTCGTGGTGCTGGAGGAGTATGAACACGCCAAGGCACGCGGCGCGAAGATCTATGCCGAGGTCATCGGCTATGGTCTTTCGGGCGATGCCTACCACATCACCTCGCCCTCCGAGGATGGCGATGGTGCCTACCGCTGCATGGCTGCGGCTCTGAAGCGTGCAGGCATTCCGGTCTCCGATATCGATTACGTGAACGCCCACGGCACCTCGACCCCGCTCGGCGACGAGCTGGAGCTGAAGGCTGTCGAGCGTATCGTCGGCAACGCGGCGGGCAAGCTCTCCATGTCATCCACCAAGTCGGCCATCGGCCATCTGCTGGGCGCGGCCGGTGCGGTAGAGGCGATCTTCTCGATTCTCGCCATGCGCGACGGTATCATTCCGCCTACCATCAACCTCGACAATCCGTCCGTCGAAACCGCTATCGACCTCGTGCCGAAGGTGGCCAAGCGCAAGGAAGTCAACGTTGCCCTGTCAAACTCCTTCGGGTTCGGTGGCACCAATGCCTCACTGATCTTCCGCCGCGTTGCCTGAGGATAGCTGTTCTACGTTACGGCTTTTCGCCATAATCCCCGTTAGGGTGTCGGACGAGTCATCGAAAACTAGGCCGACACCAGAAAAGCATCGTGATGTTCGGACGCAAAAAGAAAAGCACCCTTCTTTCGGAGCACGAGGCCGAAACCCAAGGTGCGGAGCAGCCGCGCCTTGCGCCGCGCTCACCCAGCGAGGCGCTCAAGCCGACGCTTGCTCCCCCGCCGCCGCCTCGTCTTCGCCGCCGTCGCGGAGGCATGCTGTCGCTCTTCAGCGGCCTGCTGACGCTGTTCGTGGCCCTGGCTCTGGCAGGTGTTTTCGGCTTCACGATGCTGGAGCGGGAGGTCACCGCGAAGGGGCCGCTGCAGAACGACAAGGTGGTGCTCATTCCGCGCAATACCGGCACAGGTGAGATCGCGCGCATCCTGAAGGAAGAGGGCGTCATCGATCAGCCCTTCCTGTTTGAGACCTATGCGCTCCTCAACCGTCAGCGCGGCCAGCTCAAGGCAGGCGAGTTCCAGTTCAAGGCTGGCGCGAGCATCGAGGAAGCCATCGATACCCTCGTACAGGGTAAGGCGATCCTCCACGCGATCACGGTTCCGGAAGGCCTTACGAGCGATCAGATCGTGGCGCGCCTTTACGAGAACGAGATCCTGAGCGGCGACATTGCCGAGACGCCGCGCGAAGGAACGCTGCTGCCCGATACCTACAAGTTCGAGCGCGGCACCACGCGTCAGCAGATCGTCAACACCATGCAGGCGGCGCAACGCCAGGCGCTCAACCAGATCTGGCAGCGTCGCTCGGCGGACCTGCCGATCAAGTCGCCGCAGGAACTCGTGATCCTCGCCTCCATCGTGGAGAAGGAAACGGGCCGCGCCGATGAGCGCACGCGTGTGGCGGGCGTGTTCATCAACCGCCTTATGAAGCGCATGAAGCTCCAGTCGGATCCCACCATCGTGTACGGCCTGGTTGGTGGCAAAGGCACGCTCGGCCGCGGGATCATGCGCAGCGAGATCGAGACGGCGACGCCCTACAACACCTATGTGGTCGAGGGGCTGCCGCCCGGACCTATCGCCAATCCGGGACGGGCCGCGCTCGAAGCGGTGGCCAATCCGTCGCGCACCAAGGATCTGTACTTCGTGGCCGACGGCTCGGGCGGCCACGCCTTCGCCGAAACCTACGACCAGCACCAGCGCAACGTGACCCGCTGGCGTCAGATCGAGAAGACCAAGCCGACGACCGACGGTGAGAACGTCGATCGCGTCGTTGATCCGGAGGCTCCCGGTCAATCCGGCGCAGTCGACGACGGCCTGTCGGAACTGCGCGGTACGGCCAACGCCATGTCGACTCCTGGGGCCCGTCCGGTCGGCGCGAATGGAAAGGCAGGGCGCGCTCGTGGCTTCGATGCCAGCGAGGGTACCGAAAAGGATCCGCTCAAGAACAAGACGTTCGACCTGACCAATCCGAAGAACGTTCCGGCGCTCAAGCAACCCTGATTGTTTTTCGCTCAGTCACTGCAATCGACTTCAGAGTCGGCGCGCATTCGAGCATCGGACGAGAAAAGTGGATTTGCACTTTTGGGTCCGATGCTCTCCCCCTTTGACGGGCGCATCGTGTGACGCGGAAAACCGGGTCCACTTTTCCGCACGATGCGCTATGGTCGCGCCGATTTTTCATTTCTAGGCCTGAGGTTCAGTGGATGGCGATTGCAAGCATGACCGGCTTTGCCCGCGAGGCCGGTGTGACCGGCTCCAATCAGTGGGCCTGGGAGATCAAGACCGTTAACGGACGCGGTCTCGAAGTGCGCGTGAGGACACCGTCCGGACTCGACGCCATCGGTGAGGAGGCGCGCGGCCAGATTCTCAAGGCGTTCAGTCGGGGCCAAGGCCAGCTCAATCTCACCCTGTCCAAGACCTCCACCGCGCCGAAGCTGCGGGTCAATCAGGAGGTGCTGCAATCGCTCCTCTCCGCCATCGGCGGCCTGACCCTGCCGGACAATGTGAAGCCGGCTTCCCTCGATGGACTTCTCTCCGTTCGTGGCGTCGTGGAACTCGACGAGGATGGGGGGGATCCTGCCCAGGATGAAGCGCTTGCGACGGCTCTGAAAGAGGGTATTGCAAAGCTCATCGAAGCATTGAAGTCCGCGCGGATGAAAGAGGGCCAGGCGCTCTCTGCCGTCTTGAACCAGCAGCTCGATACCGTTGCAGTGCTCGTCTCCGAAGCGGAGGCTTGTCCCGCCCGCCAGCCGGAAGCCATTCGCGCGCGCCTCGAAGCGCAGATTGCGGAGCTTCTCGACGGCAAGGCGTCCCTTGATCCTGCGCGCCTGCATCAGGAAGCGGTGCTCATTGCCGCCCGCGCCGATATTCGCGAGGAGATCGACCGCCTGCGCGCCCATGTGGATGCCGCGCGAGCGCTGCTCAAGGAAGGCGGGCCGGTGGGACGCCGTCTTGATTTTCTGGCGCAGGAATTCGGCCGCGAAGCCAATACCCTGTGTGCAAAGGCCAATGATGTGGCTCTTTCACGGATCGGTCTTGAATTGAAGGCCGTTATCGAGCAATTCCGCGAGCAGGTTCAGAACGTGGAGTGATGCGGTGAGCCAAGATTCGAAGCCCCTGGTCAGCCGTCGCGGCCTCATCCTCATTCTGTCCTCGCCCTCCGGCGCCGGAAAGACCACGCTCACCCGCAGCCTCGTGGAAGAGCAGGCAGGCGTTCTCTCGATTTCCGTCACCACACGCCCCAAGCGTCCCTCCGAGATCGAGGGAAAGCACTATCACTTCATTGATGTGGAAGAGTTCAAGGCGATGCGTGATCGCGATGAGCTCCTCGAATGGGCCGAGGTGCACGGCAACTTCTATGGCACCCCGCGCAAGCCGGTGGAGAAGACCCTCGCGGCCGGCCAGGACATGATCTTCGACATCGACTACCAGGGCACACGTCAGGTGCGTGAGAAGCTGCCCGACGATGTGGTGACCGTGTTCGTCCTGCCGCCGAGCTTCAAGGAACTGAAGGCCCGTCTGGAGCGCCGCGCGGAGGATGCGGACGAAGTCATCGCCAAGCGCCTCGCCAACGCCCGTATCGAGATGGAGCGTTGGGTCGAATACGACTACGTGATCGTCAACGAGGATCTCGGTCAGTCCTTCCAGAGCCTCAAGGCCATCCAGGCAGCCGAGCGCCTCAAGCGGGATCGCCTCGTAGGCCTGCAGGAGTTTGTGCAGGGACTGCTAACGGAGAAGATCGACTAGAGCATCGGACCCAAAAGTGGACTTGCACTTTTGGGGATCAATCCGATGCTCTCTTCCTTAATGAGCGCATCGTTGGCTGCGGAAAACCCGGTCCACTTTTCCGCACGACGCGCTAAGGCTTGCTGTTCACACGAGTGCCAATCCGTTCCGGTGCTCGTGACGGGCAATCGCGTGGCCGAGCAGCACCTCCATCAGCTCCTGCTGGGATAGGCCGCCGGCCTCCCAGAGCTTGGGATACATGCTGATGGCCGTAAATCCTGGAAGCGTGTTCACCTCGTTGACGAAGAGGCCCTCTTCCCGGTTCGGGTCGACGAAGAAATCGACGCGCGCCAGACCTTCGCAGCTCAAGACCTTGAAGGTCTCAATGGCGAGATCCTGGATCTTTCGCACCTGCCCGGCCGAGAGTTCGGCTGGAATGCGCAGCAGGGCACCGTCAGCATCGATGTACTTCGCATCATAGCTGTAGAAGCCGTGGCTGCTCGCGGGCACGATCTCGCCGAGCGGGGAGGCGCGAACCTCACCGGAGGCATCCTCCAGCACGGAGCACTCGATTTCCCTGGCGCCCGTGATGCTTCGCTCCACGAGCAATTTTCCATCGTAGCGGAAGGCGTGCTCGCAGGCTCGTGCGAATTCGTCTGCGGACGTTGCGCACGACACGCCGACGGAGGAGCCCATATTGGCGGGCTTGATGAAAAGATCGGTGGTGCCGAGCACATCGACGGCCGCCCGATAGTCCATTCGATTGCGCGTCGTCAGGGGCAGGAACGGCACCACGGGAATGCCGCTGTCGCGGAGCAGACGCTTGGCGATGTCCTTGTCCATGCCAGCGGCGGAGCCCATCACGCCGGAGCCCACATAGGGAACATTCGCGAGCTGGAGGAGGCCTTGAACCGTTCCATCCTCGCCGTTCGGTCCATGGAGAACCGGAACGATGGCATCGAGCCGCAGAGAGCGGGAGGAGGCTTTGCCATCGAGGACGATCATCTCGCCGTCGCCACCAGGAAGGAGCGCCACCTGGGGAGCGCCCTCGGGAATCGCGAGCGACCGCGCGCCTCTGCCGGCACCATTGCCGGTGTCGCACAAAAGCCAGCGCCCATCCCGGCCGATGCCGATCAGGACGATATCGTAGCGCTCAGGATTCAGGGCACGAAAGACATTGGCCGCCGACAGCTTGGACACCTCATGTTCCGCAGAGCGGCCACCAAAGAGAAGTCCGATCGTCTTGCGTGGTTGTGTCATGCGCTCCTCCCGTCACAGCCGGTCAGAGGCTGCTGAATTCAGCTCATCATTGAGATGACGAGGTTAAGGTCTACTGAAGAGCGAGGGCAGGTTTCTCAACGCCGCACCGCGTCGAACGCATTGGCGAGCGCGACGTAGCCTTCCACGGGAACATTTTCGGCACGGATCGTTTCCTCGAGGCCTGCAGCGGCGATGATGGAGGAGGGATCAGGCGTTATCGCCTTGAGACTCTGGCGCAGCATCTTGCGACGCTGGCCGAAGGCTGCGCGGGTGACTGCTTCCAGCGCGCCGATGCGGCAGGGCAGGGGTGAGGCCTTGGGCGTCAGATGCACGATGCTTGACGTGATCTTCGGCGGCGGCACGAAGGCCGAGGGCGGCACGTCGAAGAGAATGCGCGCATCCGTGCGCCAGCCGCAGAGCACGCCGAGCCGCCCGTAATCTTTAGGGTCGTCCTCGGTCGCGACGATCCGCTCGGCCACCTCGCGCTGGAACATGAGGGTCAGCGAGGCCCACCAGGGCGGCCAGGCCTCGCCCGTCAGCCAGCCGGTGAGCAGGGCCGTTCCCACATTATAGGGAAGGTTGGAAATGATGCGCACCGGGCCGTCGCCGACCATGGGACGCGGATCGAATTCGAGCGCATCGGCTTCGATGACTTCCAGACGGCCTGGATAGTAGTCGGCGATTTCAGCAAGCGCGGGCAGGCAGCGGCTGTCGCGCTCGATGGCAATGACTTTCCTAGCGCCCGCCGCCAGGATCGCGCGGGTGAGGCCTCCGGGGCCGGGGCCAACCTCGATGACCGTGGCGTCTTCGAGAGGCCCGGCGGAGCGGGCGATGCGGCTCGTGAGATTGAGGTCGAACAGGAAGTTCTGGCCGAGGGACTTCTTGGCCATCAGGCCGTGAGTGCGGACGACCTCGCGCAAGGGGGGAAGGTTGTCGATCTGGCTCATGGCTTCTTCGCCCCTGCGCCGAGGCGCGCCGCCAGCTTGATCGCAGCCATGAGGCTGCCGGGACGCGCGATGCCTTGGCCCGCAATGTCGAAGGCCGTCCCGTGATCCGGCGACGTGCGCACGAAAGGCAGGCCCAATGTCACGTTCACGGCCTCATCGAAGGCGATGGTCTTGATCGGGATCAGGGCCTGGTCGTGATACATGGCAAGCGCGGCATCATAGCCCTTGCGGGCGCGGGCGTGGAACATGGTGTCCGCGGGAAGAGGGCCCGACGCCGTAATGCCATCCGCCCGCAAGGTTGCGATCGCGGGGGCAATGATTGCCTGGTCTTCCGTGCCCATGGCGCCGTTCTCGCCCGCATGAGGGTTGAGACCGGTCAGGGCAAGACGGGGATTGGCGATGCCGAACCGCTCCTTCAGCTCCCGCGCCACGATCCGCCCCGTCAGAACGATCAGCTCCGTCGTCAGCGCCGAAGACACAGTGGAGAGGGGGATGTGAACGGTGACGGGGACCACGGCGAGTTCTTCGCTCCAAAGCATCATCACCGGATGGTAGGCGTTTCCATCCTGTGCTGCGAGCGTCGCCAGGAATTCCGTGTGTCCCGGATGCTGGAACCCCGCGTTGTAGAGGACATGCTTGGCGATTGGATTTGTCACGAGGGCGGGCGCCGCACCACTGCGCACGAGGCGCACCGCCGTCTCGATCGATTCGATCACGGAAGGAGCCCACGCAGGATCGGGTTTACCAGACTCCGCGAACACCTTCGCGTTCAGCGGAATGACCGGGAGGGCCTGCGGGAAGGCGGAGGACACCTGCGCGGCATCCACGGACACGATGGGAACGGTCCAGCCCTGTGCATTTGCAACACGCTCCAGATGCGCTGGATCGGCCAGAACCGCGAAAGGAGGGAGTGCCCCCTGATCGCGATGGAGCCAGGCTCGGAGGGTCAGTTCCGGCCCGATGCCGGCCGGGTCACCCTGGGTTAGGAGGAGAGGGCGCTCAAGCCCGGCCACTAGTCCGCAATACCTTCTTCGGAAGAGTCGCCGGCGATGCGCTGACTGATCGTTGCCTCGCCCAAGGTCCGCAGCTCAAGGCTGAGCATGACCGTGTGGTTACGATCCTTCTCACCCGAATTGGTCGAGATGGAGCGTGGCGTCATGATGTACTTGACCGAGAAGGTCGTGCACTCGTCGATATAGCCCACACCGAGAGACATGGAGCTGACATAGGCGCGATCCAGGGGATTGTAGACCGCCTCTGGGTTGGTGGCGAGCGCCAGCTCAAAGTTTTCCCGGGCGAGCAGATAGCGGTCGAGATCCAACAGCACCGAGCCTGTCACGTACCAGTTCGGAGTCAGGTTCCAGGTGGCGGAGCCGAGCAGACCCTCGCGACGACGCGGGAAGCCGATATCCGGCTGGGCCTCATAGCGGGCGTAGGTCAGCGAGGTGGAAAGCGGCAGGTAGGGGTTGAAGCTCGCCCGAACGGTCGCCTCGATCCTGTTGACGTTAAAATCCTCCTGGTCGAACCGCGCGCGAGTCAAGAGGGCGAAGTTCCTGTTCGGAGAGACTTGGAGGCGGCCCACATAATCGGAAGCGCGGGAATCCAGGCCGGAATCAAGGCCCACATTGGCCAGATCGCCCTGACGGAACGAGTTACGCCCAGCCACTTGGTAGGACTGACCGAACAGCGCATTGGCGTAGAAGTCGTTGGCGCCCGTGACGGTGTATTGCACGCCGAGATTCGCGCGGACGCCGCCCTCTACGCGATCATAGCCGGAGAACTTGTCCCAATCGAAGAGAGACGTGTCGTCGAAGACGAGGCTCTGCGCATCCTCGTTGGGAAGGTGACCGATCCTGGTTTCATTCGGACGGGCGATGATCTGCGCGATCGGTTCGATCACCTGGCGTCCCGAGGTGCCGAGGTCGGCAGCGAAAGGATAGCGGTATTCGAGACCAGCGGCCGGGGTGGCGCGGAAGAGATAATCGTCGTCGCCTCCGAGATAGTTGCTCAAGTTGGCGTTCTGATAGCCGTCCAGATCCGGAGAGACCCAGAAGTTATCGGCCCGCACATAGGCGAAGGGCGTCCAGACCTGGCCGATGGGGTCGATGAACTCCCGGCGCCAGGAGGCGGCGATCGAGGCACGAGACATCGTGCCGCTGGCACCACGCACCAGGCAGTCCTCCGGATCGAATATCCGGCAGGTCTGGTAGACGCCAAGCAATGCCGTCCTGTTCTCCGCTGTCAGAGGCTCGAACTGGGCCGCCTCCCGCGACAGGCTCGTCAGATTGACGTTGATGCCAAATTCACCGCCGATAACCGACGGGGTGACCCGCTTGTCATAGTCGAGAACCGGGTGAACGACCGGCTGCTGCTTCTGCCAGTCCCGGGTGGACAGGCCCTGAAAATAGTAGCCGCGCAGATCGAAGAACGAGCGGTCGCCCTGACCTTGCAGATAAACGGTCGAAATCGATTCCTTCAGGTAGATCGAGCTGAGGCTCTCGCTGCGGATGTGATAGTTCTCCAGGAACCACTTGTCCGACACGAGAGCGATGTCCCAGCCCCATTTCCAGCGCTCGTTCAGATAGAACTGACCTGCGGTCTCGAGCGAGCCGCGGAAATCGCGATCTCCCGGACCACGAGGGCTGGGGAGGAAGGCGTCCGGATCCAGCTGCGAGATGCCAGCCACGCGGATGTTGTAGGAACCTGTCTCAAGCCGGTGGCGCCACTCCGCCTCGCCAAGAACACCCTGGCGGGTCAGGAAGGTAGGAGCAACCGTCAGGTCATAGTTCGGGGCGATGGCCCAGAAGAACGGGATCGATACCCCGAAGCCCAAGGTATTCGAGGTCACATAGCGAGGCGCCAGGAAGCCGGTCTTGCGCTTGACGGTGGGGTCTGGAGTCCAGAAATAGGGCAGATAGGCAACGGGCAGGCCGAGGATCTCGAGGGTCGCATCCTCGTAATAGATCGTCTGCTCGCTGTTGTTGTGGATGATCTTGGCGGCCTTGACCTGCCAGAGCGGCGGCCGTTCCGGATGGTCCTTACAGGGTTCGCAGGCCGTGTAGGTGCCGCGCTCGAAGGTGGTCGTCTCGCCCGCAGCGCGCTCTGCACGCGGCGAGGAGAAGCGGGTCGTGACCGTTCGGCCGTTCTCGACCGTGGTCTGAACCACCCGCAACGAATCGATGAAGCCGTTCTTGAAATCGTCCGTCAGTTCGAAGCGGTCGCCGGTGACGACCGCGCCGCTGGAATCCGTCAGGCGGGCATTGCCCTCGGCATAGACGCGGCCGGTGTTCCGGTCATAGGTGACCCGGTCGGCCTGGAGCGTCCGGCCCTGGTAGTTCATCTGAACGTCGCCGGCTGCCGAAATGGTGTTCCGGTCGTTGTCGTAGATGATTTCCTTGGCGTCAACGAGGAGCCGATCCCCGTCCGGATTGGCTTGGAGACGAGAGCCGATGGTCTCGTTAAGCGACTGGGCAAGCGCAGGCATCGATCCAGCAGCACACAGAAGCGCCACTGCGATCGCAGACGTTGCGACCGTTGCCTTGAGCCGTTGCATCCCCACTCCTAAACCCTACGCCCTTATGTGAGGACGGGGTTAGCCATCCTCTTGGTATAATAATGCCAAGGTCCCTAATAGACTGCCTACTACAGCAGGGAACCAGGCCGCAACAATTGAGCTGATGATGCCCGAGGCTCCAAGCTCCGCCATAAGCTCAGTGGCGACATAAAGCATGAACCCGGCGGCGACGCCACCTAGAACCATCGTTGCTACACCACCAAATCGAAAGAATCTTAACGATACCGATGCGGCCACGAAAACCATGGCGATGAACAGGAGGGGACGGGCCAGGAGAATGTCGTAGTGCAGCTGATAGGCCGTGGTGTTGATGGCTGCCCGCTCCATCCGCTGGATGGTCTCTCGCAAGTCCCAGAATGGCACGGAATCAGGAGCAATGAAGCTCTGTCTGAGCTGGGAGGGCTGCAGGTGGGAGGCGATCAGGTATCGGTCGTGGGATTCGGGCTCTTCTGTTGCCGAAAGGACACGGGCTTCCTTCAGCTCCCAGAATCCCTCGTGAAGGGTCGCTTGCCTGGCCTCGATTCGGTGCGCGAAGGCACCTTCCAGATCGAACGTGTAAACGGTTACGCCGACGAGGGTTGTCGTATCGGTGCGGGATCCGTCCGCCCGGAAGACCGCATATCCGTCCTGGCTCTTCTGCCGCAACCAGATGGTTTTGCCCGAAGTCTGGGTGGTGCGTGAGAAAATCCTGGTTTCCAGGGCTGCGGCCTGCTGCTTCAGGTGGGCCGACATCGGGTTGTAGATCGTGACGGACCCGACACCGATCAGGAGCGCCACAAAAAGGCCGGGCTGCAGGAACTGCCAAGCGGAAACACCGGCGGCGCGGGCCACCACCAGCTCGAGCTTGCGGCTGAGCTGCAGGAGCGCGGCCATGCTGCCGAAGAGGATGGCAAAGGGCATGACCTGCTCGGCAATGGCGGGGGTGCGGAACAGGGCGAGCTGGGCAACGATCCCTGTCGTCGCCTGCTCCGCATCGCCGGCGCGACGCATCAGCTCGACGAAGTCGAGGGTATAGACGAGGGCAAATACCGTTGCGAAGACGATAACGATCGTCTTGATGAACTGGCGCGCAAAATAAAATCCGAGCGTCCGGCCGATCAGCATGCTCAAACCCCTTGAGTGGCCGTCTTACGCGACGGGCGCAAAGCCAGAAGGGTGGAGCGGATCCTGGCATTCAGGGAGCGGATTTTTGCGCCTTTGAAAATAAGCAGGAGGCAGATGGCGATTCCACCCAAGGGAACGCCATAGACGGGCACTATGGCCATAGGGGTCCGGGCCACGGCGCTGGAGGCGGCAAAGCCCAGAACCCGCAGCACCACGACTGCCGCAATCGCGGTCGCAATGGCAAGGCCACGCCCCTGGCGGGTCGTTCGCGCTTCGCCCAAAGCCGCGAAGGCAATCGCCATCATGGCAAGGGGATAGAGCCAGGACGAGAGGCGATCGTGAAGCTCGGCCCTGAACCGGCCGGTCTGGACCTTATAAAGATACTCGTTCTTGTCGGGGAGCAGGAGCTGCATGGTGCTCCGCTCACGCGGCTTGTAGACGATCTCGTTGTTCTCCTGGTTGAACGCGGCCAAGTCGACCGCATAGCGTTCGAAGGCAACGATGGAAGAGTCCCTGCTCTTAGGGTCCTTGCGCTGCACGCTACCCTTCTCGAGCACGAGATAGGCCTGTCCATTCTGTTCGACGGTCTGGCCGCGCTCGGCGAGATAGACGATGGGCTTCGTCTTGTCGCGCTGGTCTTCCATGAAGATGCCGAGCAGGGCATCGCCCGCGCGCTCGCGGTAATGGAAGGTGATTCCGTTATCCAGGGTGATGAACTGACCCTCCTTGGCCATCGACGCCACGAAGTCAGCCCTGATCCGCGTGAACAGCATTCGCATTTCCTGCAGGCTGGCCGGCATCAGGTAGAGGGAGATCATGCCCACCACGATGCTGATGAAGGTTGCCAGTGCGATGAAGGGGCGCAGCAGGCGTCGCGGAGCCATGCCGCCTGCGCTCATGACGATGAGCTCGGAATCACCGTTCAGCTTGTTGAGGGTGTAGATCGTCGCCATGAACAGAGCGACAGGTGCGATGACGCTGATGAGCGCCGGCAGGGAGAGGCCCGTCACTGTCAGGAAGATGAGAATCGTCTGCCCCTTGCCCGTCAGAAGATCGAGCTCGCGCAAAGCCTGCGTGATCCAGATGACGCCCGTCAGGGCGATCAGGCACGCGGCAAATGCGCTGAATGCGATTTTCAGGATGTAGCGTTCGAGAAGTGTCATGAAGCCCTTTGCCCCTGGGCGGGAACGCCCAGGGTTACCTTGTCGCCCGGTGTTAAGGCAAGACGGGCGTTTTCAACAGCCTGAGATTGCGCCTATTTCACGGCGGGGCCCGGCATGCCCTATATGAAGGCGGTCAGCAGAGTAGGGGCACCCCAAGCCCAGCGCCCGCACAGTCTAAACCAAGAGGATTTCATGGCCGACAGCTTCAAGATCGACTTCCAGCCGCCCGGCAAGGTCGAGTCCGGCGATCTGATCGTTTTCGTCGGGGATAATCTCAAGCCAACACCTGCGGTTGCCAAGCAGATCGGCTCCAAGGCCGTCGATCTTATCGCCAAGGCTGCGGCTGCGGAGAACTTCAAGGGCAAGCCCAAGTCCGCCATGACCATCGTGGTGCCGAACGGCCTGACTGTCGATCGGCTGATCGTGATCGGCGTCGGGGGCGAGAAGGACCGGAAGGATATGGATTTCGTCCAGCTGGGTGGCCTGATTTCCGGCAAGACCAATGGCAAGACGGCAACCGCCGTGCTCGACCTACCCGGTATCGAGGTGTCGTCGGACGCGGCAGCCGACATTGCGCTGGGCGTCCAGCTGCGCCGCTACAGCTTCGACCGCTACAAGACCAAGAAGGACGACAACGAGCAGAAAGGCATCACCCGCCTCATCTTAAGCGTGGCTGATCCTGCCGCTGTCAAAAAGACCTACAAGGCTCGCGAGAGCGTGCTGCAGGGCATCACGCTCGCACGCGATCTCGTCAACGAGCCGCCGAACGTGCTTGGTCCCCAGGAATTCGCAGCCCGCGCCCAGGCACTGACCAAGCTCGGCGTCGAAGTCGAAATTCTTGATGACAAGGCCATGAAGAAGCTCGGCATGGGCGCTTTGCTCGGCGTGGCGCAGGGCTCCGCGCGCGGCGGCCGCGTCGCCATCATGCGCTGGAAGGGCGGCAAGGCGAACGATAAGCCCATCGCCTTCATCGGCAAGGGTGTGGTGTTCGACACCGGCGGCATCTCCATCAAGCCGGCGGCCGGCATGGAGGACATGAAGGGCGACATGGCGGGCGCAGCCTGCGTCGTCGGCCTCATGCATGCGCTCGCCAGCCGCAAGGCGAAGGCGAACGTGGTTGGCGCCATCGGCCTCGTGGAGAACATGCCCGACGGCAATGCCCAGCGACCCGGCGACATCGTCACCACCATGTCGGGCCAGACCATCGAGATCATCAACACCGACGCGGAAGGCCGCCTCGTGCTCGCCGACGTGCTCTGGTACGTGCAGGACCGCTTCAAGCCGAAGTTCATGATCGACCTGGCGACGCTCACCGGCGCGATTCTGGTCGCTCTGGCGCAGGAGTATGCCGGCCTGTTCTCGAACGACGATGAACTGGCCGAGCGTCTCACCGCTGCCGGCAAGGCGACGGGCGAGCGCGTGTGGCGCATGCCGATTGGGCCGGAATTCGACAAGATGATCGAATCCAAGTTCGCCGACATGAAGAATACCGGCGGCCGTTTCGGTGGTTCGAGTTCGGCGGCTGCTCTGCTCCAGCGCTTCGTCAATGATACTCCCTGGGCGCATCTCGACATTGCGGGTACGGCCATGGGCTCGCCCCAGACCGAGATCAGCCGCGGCTGGGCCTCGGGCTGGGGCGTGCGCCTGCTCGACCGTCTCGTTCGCGATCATTACGAGGGTTGAGTCTCAGAGAGTGTCGTCCCGGGGCCGCGACAGCGGAACCCGGGATCGCTAGACGAGAATGGCGCTTGATCCTGCCAACGATCCCGGATCTGCGCTACGCTCCGCCCAGGATGACAATACGATTATGGCCGAGGTCCTTTTCTACCATCTTCAGCAACAGCCTCTCGAGGCGGTGCTGCCCACGCTCCTGCAGAAAACGCTGGAGCGTGGCTGGCGCGCGGTGGTGCAGGTGACGACCGAGGAGCGCATGGCCGCACTCGACGATCATCTCTGGACCTTCTCGGACGAGAGCTTCCTGCCGCATGGTACGGACCGCGAGGCCCATGCGGCGGACCAGCCGATTCTCATTACCTTGAGCGGCGAGAACCCCAATGGCGCTGCCATCCGATTCCTTGCCGAAGGGGCGAGCCTGCCGGAGGAGATCGGCTCCTACCAGCGCATCGCCATCCTCTTCGACGGCAACGACGTGCAAGCGCTTGCCATCGCCCGCGACCAGTGGCGCGCGGTGAAGGAGGGCGGCCACGATGCGACCTATTGGCAGCAGGACGATTTCGGCCGCTGGCAGCGCAAGGCTTGAAGCGCACACGAAGTCGTCATTGCCGGAAAGCTTGCAACCCTTCTGCGGCTCTCCAGTTTCCCGAAGGCCACAAGGATAAAAGCCATGCTTCGCGCCTTCCGTCTGCTCACCTCAGCCGCTCTCTGTCTGTCCTTGGCCGTGCCTCTCGCGGCCATGGCGCAGGAAAGGCAGCAGCAAAACGAGCAGCAGGAGGCCCGCAGGCCACGTCCCGAGTCTCAAACGCAGGCGCTTCCTCCGGAATCGGTCACACGCCATACGCTCGAACTGCCGGGACGGACACTCCAGTTTCTGGCGACGGCGGGGCATCTGACGCTCACCGATCAGCAGGGCGCGCCGCAGGCTGAAATCGGGTTCGTGGCCTATGCGAAGGAGGATGCCGATGCCGCATCGCGGCCGGTGACGTTCGCGGTGAATGGCGGGCCGGGCGCATCTTCCGCCTACCTTCATCTTCTTGCCGCTGGCCCCTGGCTGTTGCCTCTCGATGGACCGGCCATCAGCCCGTCCGCCTCGCCCGCGCTCGTGCCCAATGCGGAGACTTGGCTCGACTTCACGGACCTCGTCTTCATCGACCCGCCGGGCACCGGCTACAGCCGCGTGATCGGGGGCGATCAGGTGCGGGAGCGATTCTACTCGGTTCAAGGCGATATCGACGGGCTGGCCGCCTTCGTCATGCGATGGCTGAAGGAGAAGGGGCGGCTGACATCGCCGAAATTCTTCGTGGGCGAGAGCTATGGCGGTTTTCGTGGGCCTCTGCTCGCGCAGAAGCTCCAGAATGATCAGGGCATCGGCTTCAGCGGTCTTGTGCTCGTTTCGCCTGTCTTGGATTTCGATTGGCTCGATCAGGGGGCAGGGGCGCCATGGGTCAATGCTGCACTCCTGCCGTCGCTCGCTGCCACCGCGCAGTCGCGTAATGGACCGGTGTCGCGAGAGAGTCTTCGCGAGGCTGAGGCTTACGCTTCCGGCGAGTACGTTGTCGATCTCATGCGCGGCCTGCAGGACAAGGAGGCTGTTGAGCGCATGAGCCGCCGCGTAGCCGAACTGAGTGGGCTCAATCCCGAGCTGACGCGGCGTTTGGCCGGCCGCATCGACATGCGCACGGTCCAGCGGGAGTTACGGCGTTCCTCATCCGAGATCGTCAGCGCCTATGACACCAATGTGGCGACCGCCGATCCCAACCCCACGAGCCAGTTTCCTCGCTTCGAAGATCCGGTCCTCGATGCGATGACCGCGCCGTTGTCGAGCGCCATCATCCATCACATGACCGACACGCTGAACTATAAGGCGGAGGGGCGCTACAATCTGCTCAACGGCTCCATCAGCGGTGCCTGGCGCTGGGGCAATGGGCGCAACAGCCCTGAAAATCTCGAAGAGCTGCGGCAGGCACTGGCGCTTGACGGCAAGATGCGCGTGCTCGTCACCCACGGTTTTACCGATCTGGTGACGCCGTATTTTGCCTCCAAGCTGCTCCTCGATCAGCTTCCCGATCTCGGTCCCCGGAAGAAGCGTGTGTCTTTGAGTGTTTACGAAGGCGGCCACATGTTCTATTCGCGGCAAGCGTCGCGGCAGGCGTTCCGCACGGACGTGCAGCGGCTCTTTGAAGAAGCCCTGCAGGCCAGGGCCGCCAATGGGGATTGATCGATGCGTCTGAAGGTCTTGTCGTGCGTGGCTCTCGCCACCTTGAGTCTGGCCGCCTGCAACAGCACGAGTTCCGCACCGCCGGTTGCTGCGTCTGTTGCACCGACACCCATGGCTGCGGCCCCGACAGGTCCGACCTTCGACGGCCCACTGCTCGGACCTGACGGGCGCTGCACCGGCCCCTCGACCGGCACCGCCACCGTCATCGAGTCCGGCATCAGCGAATGCGATCTCGTGCGCCTCAAGGGCAAGCCCGCCACGGACGTGCTGGTCGGCGAAAGCGGCAAGGGCCAGCGCGAGGTGCAGGTGCTCTATTCCGAGCCCGGCGGACGCGAGCTGTATTTCTTCGTGAACAACAGGCTCGATCGGATAGCGAAGCCTTAAACGCTTTCCTTGGCCCGCAACCGCCCGCGAACAGGCAGCAGGCCGATCAGCGTCAGTACCGTGAAGGCCGCTCCGGCCAGGAACGTACCTTGCGGGCCCACCTTGTCCCACAGCGCACCTGCGATCACGCTCGCCACCAGCAGGGCAAGCCCTGTCACGAGGTTGAACATGCCGAAGGCCGTGCCGCGCAGTTCGGGTGGAGCGCTGTCGGCGACGAGGGTTGAAAGAAGCCCCTGCGTGAAGCCCATGTGAGCGCCCCAGAGCACCACGCCGAGCGCAATTCCGCCGAGGCCGGGCGCGAAGGCGAGGACCATATCGGCGGCGAGGAGGAGACCCAAGCCGATGGTGAGGATCGTGATGCGATCCACGCGATCGGAGAGGGCGCCCGCCGGATAGGCGGAGAGGGCATAGACCACGTTCATGATCACGAGCACGATGGGCACCAGCGCCACCGGCACGCCGGAGGATTGAGCGCGCAGGATGAGGAAGGCCTCGCTGAAGCGCGCGAGCGTGAACACGGTGGCGAACGCAACCACCCACCAATAGGTCGCGCCCAAGCGCACGAGTTCGGACGGGTGCAGAGGCATGCGCACTTTCCGCAATCCTTCAGGGCGCTCCGGCTCCTGCACTGCGAAGACGATCAGGGCGAAGGAGAGAAAAGCGGGGATCACCGCGATCCAGAAGACGGTGGTGAAGTGATCCGCCGTCAGCCACATGAGCCCGATGGCGAGGAACGGGCCGATGAAAGCTCCCACCGTATCGAGCGACTGACGCAGGCCGAAGCTCGCGCCGCGCAGGTGCTCGGGGCTGATGTCGGCGATCAGCGCATCGCGCGGCGCTCCGCGAATGCCCTTTCCGATGCGGTCGACGAAACGTGCCGTGACGAGCCAGGCGACGGATGGGGCGAGCGGAAAAATCGGCTTCGTGAAGGCGGCGAGGCCATAGCCGAAAGCTGCGAGAAACTTGCGCTTCCCGAGCCAGTCGCTGAGCGCGCCGGAAAACACCTTCGTGATCGAGGCGGTGGCTTCCGCGATGCCTTCGATGATGCCGACGGTGAGCGTCGATGTGCCGAGCACTGTCACGAGATAAACGGGCAGCAGGGCATGGATCATCTCGGAGGAGACATCCATCAGCAGCGAGACGAAACCGAGCGCCCAGATGCCGGTGGGGATTTCCTTCCAAAGGGCTTTCCGCTTGGTGGAGGCCTCCGGCTGCTCTGGTGCCTGGTTCTGCATCGTCACGCGCTCGCGGTTTCGATTTCGCCGCTGATGGTCAGCCATTCCTCCTCGAGAGAGGCGAGCGTGTCCGCTGCCTCGGCACGCATCTTCGAAAGCTCGGTGGCCTTCGCGGAATCCTTCAGGAAGGCTGTTCCGTCCGCGAGCGCCGCGTCCACCTTGCCGATGACTTCGTGGAGTTTCGCCATGCGCGCTTCGATCGCTTCGAGCTTCTTGCGCAAGGGAGCAAGCGCTGCGCGCTTTTCTGCGGCGGCGCGGCGTTCATCGACCTTGGATGCGGTCGGCGCCTGCGGCTTGTCGTTCTGCTTTTGCGGATCGAACTCGCCCGACAGCACGAGCTGGCGGTAATCGTCCATGTCGCCGTCAAAGGCCTTCACCGTGCCGTTGCCGACGATCCAGAGACGCTCGGCGCAGGCCTCGATCAGGAAGCGGTCGTGGCTCACCAGGATGACCGCGCCGGTATAGTCGTTGATGGCTTCCATCAGCGCCGTACGGCTGTCGATGTCGAGGTGGTTCGTCGGCTCGTCAAGGATGAGCAGGTGAGGGCCGTTGAAAGCGGCCAATCCCATGAGCAGGCGCGCCTTCTCGCCGCCGGAGAGCGCGGAAACGGGTGTATCCGCCTTCGCACCCGGAAAGCCGATCTGCGCCGTACGGGCGCGGATCTTGGCGATCGGCGTGTCCGGCATGCGCTCAGCCACGTGATCATAGGCGGTCGCCTTCGGGTTCAGCTCGTCGAGCTGATGCTGCGCGAAATAGGCAACATCCATGCGGCTGACCGTGCGCATCTCGCCCTTCATCGGCTCAAGCCTGCCACCGATGAGCTTACAGAAAGTGGATTTGCCATTGCCGTTGGAGCCGAGCAGCGCGATGCGGTCGTCGGGCGAGATCGTGAGATTGAGCCGGTCGAGCACGATGCGCTCGCCATAGCCGACGGCGCCGCTTTCCACCGTGATCAGCGGCGGAGCGGCAGGGCGCTCGGGGTCCGGCAGATTGAAGGGCAGCACGTCGTCTTCGACGATGGTGGCGATGGGCTCGAGCTTGGCGAGCCGCTTCACGCGCGACTGAGCCTGGCGCGCCTTCGAGGCCTTGGCCTTGAAGCGGTCCACGAAGGCCTGCAGGTGCTTGCGCTCCGCCTCCTGCTTCGCCGCCATCTTCGCCGTCAGCTCGCGCTTTTCCGCATATTGCTTGGCGAACGAGGTATAGCCGCCGCGGTAGATCGTGAGCTTGCCCCGGTCGAGATGCAGGATGTGGTTGACGCAGGTGTCGAGCAGCTCGCGGTCGTGGCTGATGACGAGAACCGTATGCGGGTAGCGACCCAGGTAGTCGTAGAGCCAGAGCGTGCCTTCAAGATCGAGATAGTTCGTCGGCTCGTCGAGGAGCAGAAGGTCCGGCTCGGTGAACAGCACGGCGGCGAGCGCCACGCGCATGCGCCAGCCGCCCGAGAAATCGGAGCAGGGGCGTTCTTGAGCTTCCGCATCGAAGCCGAGGCCGTGGAGGATTGCGGCAGCGCGCGAGGGGGCGGAATGCGCGCCGATATCGGTCAGCCGCGTCTCGATCTCGGCACGGCGGAGGCCGTCCGCCGTCTCGGCCTCGGCGAGAAGGGCCGTGCGCTCCTTGTCAGCGGCGAGCACCACGTCGATGAGGCGCTCCGGCCCCCCCGGAGCCTCCTGGGCCACGGCGCCGATGCGCATGCCGCGGGGCAGGGTGATGCTGCCGCTCTCGGTGGCGAGCTCGCCCTGGATGATCTTGAACAGGGTGGTCTTGCCCGCACCGTTGCGCCCGACGAGCCCCACCTTGCTGCCCGTGGGCAGGTTGAAGGAGGCGTGGTCGAGGATCAGCCGGTCGCCGATGCGGTAGGTGAGATCATTGACATGGAGCATGCCGCCTTTTGGCCTGTGAAAAGGGCGCTGGCAAGGTGCCGGGACAGGGGAAAGGGAGCTGGGGCTTTTCCCCTGCGGTAAGCCAGATATGGATTTATGACGTAACGAGAGGCTCAGGGGGCTCAAATGCCGGCTGATCAGGTATCCTCGGCGCGCACAAGAAGAACGCGGACGACATGCGGAAAGCCCATCCTTGAAGCGTCTTGGAGTATGCGCGGCCTGTTGTGGGTACCCGCAATAGTCTCAGGAAAGCGGGGCTTGCGAATGACCGGACGGTCAAAGACTGATAAGCAGGGCTTTAGCTCTACTTGTACGGGCGCTATGGTATAGTTCTAGCGAAGGTTTGCGGTCGGGGGAGAAACATGGCGCGGCTTGCCAATGTTCACTTGTTCAAGGGACTTGAGATCGATCTTATCCCATTCGAGGCGCGGTCCAACTGGCGCCGCTTCGATCCGGATGAGGTGCTGGTCGACTTCGACGAGCTCTCCACCGACGTCTATTTCCTCCTGTCCGGCGAAGTGCGCGTGCTCATGCGCACCGCCTCGGGCAGGGAGGTGATCCTCAACGAGATGAAGCCAGGAGAGGTCTTCGGCGAACTGGCTGCCCTCGACGGCATCAAGCGTTCCGCGAATGTCACGGCGCTCACGAGAGGCGAGGCCTGCGTGATGCCGGCGGCGGTGTTCAAGGAGCTGCTTTTCGCCAACCGGCCCGTCGCCGAGCGCCTCTTCTGCCTCATGGCCTCGCGCCTGCGCGAATTGAACGCCAAGTTCATGGAACAGACGGTTCTTGATCTGAGGCACCGGCTCTATTCGGAGCTGCTGCGCCTCTCTGTGCCGCGCGGAGACAAGGGTATCGAGCGGGTCATTACCCCGCCGCCCTTCCACCATATCGTCGCCGCCCGCATCGGCTGCCGCCGCGAGCAGATCACGCGCGAGTTTTCGATGCTGACCCAGGAAGGCCTGATCGAGCGCACCCGCGGTGCCCTGATTCTGCGCCAGCCGGAGGTTCTGAAGGCCCGTGTCGCCGAGGCCATGCGGGCGGATCACTGACGCTTGCCGGCGTCCGGCCCATAGGCTGCGAAGAACACGCGGATCGCGTTCTCCACATTTTTCTTGATCTCGTCCTGTGTCGGCGGCCCACCGACAGCGAAGAGCTGGCGGCGCATCAGGCCGGAGACGCAAAGATCGAGGAAGTGTTGGGCGGCCACGCTGGTGTCCGCGATCGATAGGCGCCCAGCCTGGACCTGGCGGTCGAAGTAAGCTGCGAGCCGCGCTGCGCCTTGGCGGGGGCCGGCTTCGTAGAAGGCTTGGCCGAGGGCAGGGAATTTTTCCGCGGCGCCGATCACCATGCGGATCGAGGAGATATGCTCCGGTGTGCCCATGCGGGTCAGGTAAGTATGGCCGAGCTGGGTGAGCACGGAGCGCACATCCGGATCGTCAGCGTCGAGCTTGAAGAGAACTTCGGCCAGGCCCTGCTTCTCTTCCGTCGTCAGGGCCGCAAACAGGCTCTCCTTGCTGTCGAAATACACATAGAGTGTGCCCTTGGAGACACCGGCCGCCTTCGCGATCTCGCCCATGCTGGCGCCATCGAAGCCGCTTGCGAGAAAAACCTGACGGGCTCCCTCCAGGATCTGGCGACGCTTGGCCCTCTCCGCGCTCTCTTCTGTCGAGGGAGAGTTGCTGGGAGCGGCGGCTGTTGCGCGAGCGATGTCTTTCAGGTCGCTCATGTGCGTTTTGTCACCTCCAGGCTATTGACCGAACGGTTCGGTCAAATCATATGTAGTCCACTTAGTCATTATAGTTCAAGGTCGCAAGAACGCCTCTAAACTTTGTGGTTCGGGCGGTTTGCGTTGTCGATAGAGGGTTGGCATGGCTTACCGTGAAGAGTTCGAGCAGGGCGGAAAGGGGGCTTCCGCGCCCGCCATGGATCGACCGCCTGCCCAGGCTCCCGAAGCGGAGCAAAGCGCTCCGGCCCAGGAAGCTGCGCCCGCCAAGGCGAAGTCGCGCAAGAAGCCGGTGATCATGGCTCTGCTATTGGGCGCTCTGGCGTTCGGAGGCTACGAGGGCTTCCACTGGTGGTCTGAAGGCCGCTTCATGGTCTCCACCGATGATGCCTATGTGCAGGCCGACATCACGATCCTCTCGGCCAAGGTGTCCGGCTATGTCTCCTCCGTGGCCGTTACCAGCAACCAGAGCGTCAGGGCCGGCGACCTGATCGCCAAGATCGACGACGGCGATTACCGCTTTGCCCTGCAATCGGCCAAGGACAAGCTCGCCACCCAGCAGAGCTCGATCGAGCGCATCGGCCGTCAGATCGAGGCAGGCCGTGCCTCCGTGGCTCAGGCCGACGCCCAGGTGGCTGCCGCCAAGGCGGAGGCTGAGCGGGCCGCCAGCGATTACGCTCGCCAGCAGCAGCTCGCCCGTTCCGATTACACCAGCCGCGCAGCCCTCGAGAACGCCAAGGCCACCAGTGATCGCGCAGAGGCCAACGTGAAGAGCGCTCAAGCCGCTCTCGCAGCCGCCAAGGCGAATGTCGACGTTCTCTCAGCCCAGCAGACCGAGGCGCGCCGTGTCGCGGCCGAGTTGCAGACGGGCATCGAGAAGGCTGAGCGCGATCTTTCCTTCACGGAAATCCGTGCGCCGGCCGATGGGGTGATCGGCAACAAGGCCGTCGAAGTCGGCACCTTCGTGCAGCCGGGCGCGCGCTTGGCCGCCCTCGTGCCGCTCACCAGCGTGCATGTGGATGCAAACTTCAAGGAGACCCAGCTTGCCCACCTGAAGCCGGGCCAGAAGGTGAAGATCGAGGTCGATGCCTTCCCGGATGCGGACATCGTCGGCACGGTGGAAAGCGTGTCGCCCGCTTCCGGCGCGGTGTTCAGCCTGCTGCCGCCCGAGAACGCCACCGGCAACTTCACCAAGATCGTGCAGCGCGTGCCCGTGCGTGTGTCTGTCAGCCCCGAGTTTGCTCAGCAGGGCCTGCTGCGTCCCGGCCTGTCGGTTGTCGTCGATGTGGACACGCGTATCTCGGCTGAAGCGTCCAAGACGGCCAGCCTGAAGCAGTAAGGAAAGAGCAAAGCCTCCATGGCCGCTTCCGCCGCCATATCGAACGCGCCCAAGGCTGCCATGCCAGCCGCAAAGCCTGCGCAGGTGAGCCCGCGCAGGACCTTTGCGTTCTTCTGCATGGTCTTCGGCATGTTCATGGCGATCCTGGACATCCAGATCGTCTCGGCGTCGCTCGCCGAAATCCAAGCGGGGCTCTCCGCATCCTCGGATGAAATCTCGTGGGTGCAGACGAGCTACCTGATTGCCGAAGTGATCATGATCCCGCTTTCAGGGACTCTTTCGCGCGTGCTCTCGACGCGCTGGATGTTCGTCATCTCCGCAGGCGGCTTCACGCTCATGAGCTTCCTGTGCGCGACGGCGACGAATATCGAGCAGATGATCGTCTATCGTGCGCTGCAGGGCTTCATCGGCGGCGGCATGATCCCGACCGTGTTCGCGTCTGCCTTCACCGTCTTCCCACCGGAGAAGCGGCCCGTGATCTCGCCGCTCATCGGCCTCGTGGCGACGCTCGCGCCCACGATAGGCCCGACACTCGGCGGCTATCTCACCGACCTGTTCTCCTGGCACTGGCTGTTTCTCGTGAACATCGTGCCCGGCATCTTCGTGACGGTCTCCACCTATCTCCTGGTCGATTTCGACGAACCCAATTTAGAACTCTTCAAGAGCTTCGACTGGTCGGGTCTTGGCTTCATGGCGGCCTTTCTCGGAAGCCTCGAATACGTGCTGGAAGAGGGACCGAACAACGATTGGTTCCAGGACGAAGCGGTGCTGATCCTCACCATCGTCTGTGTTGTCGGTGCACTCGGCTTCTTCTACCGGGCGTTCACCGCCAGACAGCCCATCGTGGATCTGCGGGCCTTTGCCGATCGCAACTTCCTCGCGGGCTCATCCTTCAGCTTCGTCATGGGCATCGGCCTCTATGGCCTGACCTATCTCTACCCGGTCTTTCTCGGCCGCGTGCGGGGTTACTCCTCCCTGCAGATCGGCGAGACCATGTTCGTATCGGGGGCCTGCATGTTCCTGATGGCGCCGGTGGCGGGCTTCCTGTCCCGCAAGATGGACCCGCGCGTCATGATGGGTATCGGCTTTGCCGCCTTTGCCTTCGGTACGTGGATGATGAGCGGGCTGACGAAGGACTGGGATTTCTGGGAGCTGTTCCTGCCCCAGATCTTCCGCGGCGTCGGTCTCATGATCTGCATGGTGCCGATCAACAATATCGCGCTCGGCACATTGCCGCCGGAGCGCATCAAGAACGCGTCGGGCCTCTACAATCTCACCCGCAACTTGGGTGGTGCGGTGGGCCTGGCGCTCATCAACACGATTCTCAACAACCGCTTGGATCTTCATCTCCAGCGGTTGCATGAGAACGTGAACTGGGGCCGCTCCACGGCAGTCGAGGCGCTGAACTCCATGACCCTGAAGTTCCAGTCCCTCGGCACGGATGCGAGCTCGGCTGCGATCAAGACCCTGTCCAACATGGTTCGGCGCGAAGCCATGGTCATGTCCTTCGCGGACGTGTTCCTGCTGCTGACCGTGCTGTTCTTGGGACTGGTCCTCGCCTTGCCCTTCATCAAGAAACCGCGTGCGGCACCCGCCGGTGCCGGCGGCCACTGAAACGACCCTCCTGAGACTACCTCCAAACAACTTCAGCCCGGCTTCAGGCCGGGCTTTTTTATTGCTTGGGCGTTTTCAGCTCGAGGCGGCGCAGAAGGTCATAGACCTCCTCCAGCGACCGGCAGACCCGGTTCAGAACCACGGGTTGCCGCAACGAGACGTGAATATGGTTCGGTGCATAGAGGCGAATGGTACCAAAGCCTGGAAAGCGGCCGTTGCCGGGATGCCGGTTGTTCCAGCGATTCGGCGGACGTCCGATCCAGGGCTTGTAGGTATGCACCACAATAAGCAGCCGGGCGCATTCGCGATAAAAACTCTCCTCAAGCGCATGCTGCTCTGGTCTCATTCCCTCAGCGACGCTTCCTAACCTGCCCGCGCTCCATCCTTGAAGCGTAGATCATGGGCGCGAGCCATGAGGGAGACTTCATGAGGCGAGAGAGGATTGCTGCTGACAGCGCCATCCATGCCCCTCTGCTCGCCGGACCATTCGCCGGTCGCGCGATCAAGGCGCAGAACGAAGAGGCCGCCATCTTTGACATGCCACTCTGCCTGTCGCCCGGTCTCGAACTGGAGAAGGTGACCTTCTCCTGGTTGCGCTTTGTCCGGGCCGCTCGCAACGTCGGGCCTCTGTTCCATGCCGGGCTTCATCACATCCCTCCATGGCTCGCGTCTGGTGGTTTAGGCTTCCCTGGCGAGACGGTTCCTGTCGATTTCGAGTTCGACTCGGGTCCTGTCTCCGAGCGAAGCTCTCTCAGGCCAGATGGCCCGAACATCTTCCGGCAAGGCATGCCGCACCTTTTCCAGCTGGCCCTCAGGGAGGTGTCGTGTCAGGACGGTGAAGACGGCTCGCGTTGCATCCTCCGGATCGACCGGTCTGGTCGATCTCAGATTGCTGTCGACGTGCTGGAGGAATTCGTCGAGCGAGCGATACCGCTCCGGTGCCATCGCAGGGCGCCATTGATCGTAGAAGAGTCCGCGCACAAGAAGCGGCAGCTCGGCACTGAGATGCGCGGACAGTTCCAAGGGTATCCGATCACGCACCGCGCGCAGGACGGCGCCCAGAGCATGCCAGGCGACGTGTCTGTCGGGGCCAAGGACTTCCATGATTTCCTTGAGCCAGGTGTTTGTCGTGTGAAGAGTTTTATCAAAGACTTCGAGACCGTTTGTGCTCATGGCGGACCTCCTTGGTCATCGCAGTTGTCCCGCGTCTTCCCAAGCGGTAGGCGCCAATCTCCGGTTGTTTAAGACTTTGCGCTGGAATTGGGATTGTGCTTGTCGGTGGAGGTTGTCGGACCTTTCGATCCTTTCGATCCGCCGCCCCACTTTTCCGCATTCTGAACGGGATTGCCGCCCTTTCGACCGGGCGAATGGGCCTTAGGGCTGCCGCTGGAGATTGGGTCGTGCTTGGTATCGGGTGCGTCGGGCATCTGGAAGCTCCTTCTGCCGATGCTTCCGGAACGAGGTGGGCCGATGGTTGTTCCACCGTAACCATACAAAGGATGGGGAACGCTGGGTTTAAATCTGTTGTTCTCCCGGCTCGAACATCCTAGCTTGCGCGGCAGGTTTTCTCCCTCAGGTGAAGTTCAGTAATCTTGCCTCCGCCGCTCCGCCAATCCGCTTCCACTTCCGTCGGCGCCGTGCGCCGCACCTTCTCTCCCTGGGCCGATCCCAATGCCAAGCCGCTGATCCGCTTCGAGAACGTGACGAAGCGTTTCGGTGACGCCGTGGCGGTCGATCGCCTGACGCTGGATATCTTCGAGGGTGAGTTCTTCTGCCTGCTCGGCCCCTCCGGCTGCGGCAAGACGACCCTGATGCGGATGCTCGCGGGCTTCGAATATCCAACCGAGGGACGCATTACCCTCGCCGGGCAGGATCTCGCCGGCGTGCCGCCTTACCGGCGGCCTGTGAACATGATGTTCCAGTCCTACGCGCTCTTCCCGCACATGAGCGTGGAGAAAAACATCGCCTTCGGCCTGAAGCAGGACGGTTTGCCGAAACCTGAAATTGCTGCTCGTGTGGAAGAGATGCTGCGCCTTGTCCAGCTCGAAAAGCTCGCCAAGCGCTACCCGAGCCAGCTTTCCGGAGGCCAGCGCCAGCGCGTCGCACTGGCCCGCGCTCTCGCCAAGAAGCCGAAGGTGCTCCTTCTTGACGAGCCGCTCGGCGCTCTCGACAAGAAGCTGCGTGAGGAAACCCAGTTCGAGCTGATGGACATCCAGCACGATCTGCACATGACCTTCGTGGTCGTCACCCACGACCAGGAGGAAGCGATGACCATGGCCGACCGCATCGCGGTCATGGACCACGGCCGCATCGTCCAGGTCGCGACCCCCGGCGAGATCTACGAGCAGCCAAAGACCCGCTTCATCGCGGAATTCGTCGGCGACGTGAACATCCTGGAAGGCCATGTGATGGGCCAGGAGAATGGCCTCTGGCGCGTGAAGACCGCTTCTGCCGAGATGCCGCTCTCCATCGATGATCCCGACGAGGTGCTGCATTCCGGCCAAGCCGTCGCCATCGCCGTGCGCCCTGAGAAGATGGTCGTGCAGCGCGAGAAGCCGGCGCCTGAGGCCGTGAACGTGCTCACCGGCGAGGTGTGGGATATCGGTTATCTCGGCGACTGGACCGTCTACCGGATCAGGCTCGCCACCGGCGAGATCCTGCGCGTCTCCTGCGCGAACGTGTCGCGCTTCGTGGAAAACCCCATCGACTGGGACGAGCAGGTATATGTCACCTTCGCGCCGGGTGCGGCGGTGATCCTGGCGGAATAGCCATGAAAGAGCGTACCTTCACGAAGAGGCTGAGTGCGGCTTTGGTGCCTGCCGTGCCGTATCTGTGGCTCGGCGTGTTCTTCCTCGTGCCGTTCCTGATCGTGCTCAAGATCAGCCTGTCGGATACCGCCATCGCCCAGCCGCCCTACAAGCCGGTTTTCGAGTGGAGCGATATCGCGGCATTCTTCAGCGCGCTCGATCTCGAGAATTTCGAGCTTCTGGTCGAGGACGATCTCTATTTCCGCGCAACCCTCTCGTCCGTGCGCATTGCGGCGCTCTCGACGGTCCTGTTGCTGCTCGTGGGCTTTCCCATCGCCTATGGCATGGCGCGCGCGCCGGAGCGGCACCGCTCGCTGCTGGTAGCGCTCGTCATCCTGCCGTTCTGGACGAGCTTTCTCATCCGCATCTACGCGTGGATCGCGATCCTGAAACCTGAAGGCCTGCTCACGCAGGGGCTCATGAGCTTAGGCGCCATCTCTGAGCCTATCGAGATCCTCAACACGGAGTGGGCGGTCTATATCGGCATCGTCTATGCCTATCTGCCCTTCATGGTGCTGCCGCTTTACGCGACGCTGGAGAAGATGGACGACACGCTCTTGGAGGCGGCCCTCGATCTCGGTTCCACGCCCTGGCGCTCCTTCTGGACGATCACCGTGCCGCTTGCAATGCCGGGTATCATCGCAGGTTCGCTTCTCTGTTTCATCCCGGCCGTGGGCGAGTTCGTGATCCCGGATCTGCTGGGCGGGTCTGAAACGCTCATGATCGGCCGTCAGCTCTGGAGCGAGTTCTTCTCCAACCGCGATTGGCCGCTGGCTTCGGCCGTAGCCATCCTGCTCCTCATCGTCCTTGTCGCGCCCATCGTGATCTATCGCGATGTGGAGGCACGGCGCGTGGAGACGCGGCCATGAACCGGCGCCTGAGCCTCTTCAACGTCACGTCGCTGGTGTTGGGATTTGCGTTCCTTTACCTGCCGATCCTGCTGCTCGTCGTCTATTCCTTCAACGGTTCGCGGCTCGTTACCGTGTGGGGCGGCTTCTCGACCCAGTGGTATGCGGCGCTTTTCCGCAATCAGGCGCTGATGGAAGCGGCCTGGGTGACGCTGCGCATTGCCTTTCTCTCTGCCGGCATGGCGACGGTGCTCGGCACGCTCGCGGCCCTGGCACTCACCCGCTATGGGCGCTTTCCCGGCCGCACGTTGTTTACCGGCATGGTCTATGCGCCCATGGTCATGCCGGAGGTCATCACCGGTTTGTCGCTGCTCTTGTTCTTCGTCGCCGTTGATCTCGACCGCGGCTTTTGGACGATCACGCTGGCTCACACCACGCTGACCATGTGCTTCGTTACCGTGGTGGTGCAGTCGCGTCTCATGACCTTCGACCGTTCGCTGGAAGAAGCCGCGATGGATCTCGGCGCTCCGCCGCTGCGCACGTTCTTCGCCGTGACGCTGCCGTTGATCGCACCCTCCATCGTCGCAGGCTTCCTGCTTGCCTTTACCCTGTCGCTCGACGACCTCGTGATCGCGAGCTTCAACACGGGGCCGGGCGCGACGACGCTGCCGATCAAGATCTACAGCCAGGTCCGGCTGGGCCTGTCGCCGGAGATCAACGCCGCTTCGACCATTCTCATCGGTCTCGTGACGCTCGGTGTGATTTCAGCCACCTTGATCAGCAAGCGCTCGGTGCTGCGCTCCCGGCGCAACGTTTAGAGCTGATTTCCATTGCTATGGAATCAGCTCTCGTCTTTGCTAAGTCGCATTTTTGACGGTGAACCGGATCCACTTCACCGAAAAATGCTCTAGTGAGCGGTCGCCTGCGGCCCCTGTTCGCTCGGGGCCACACGGGCGGGGAGAAGGGGCTTCGCAGCACCCGACCGCTCGATCAGGGAGCGGGCATTGGGCATGACGCTGATGTTGTCCCACCCGCCGTCGATGTCAAAGGCGATGGCGGGCGTCGAGTGGGTACCCGCCGCCGAGACCTCCGCCTTCAGGTTGAGGGTGCGATCCACCATCAGCACCTGGCCCTTGAGCTCGGCCACCACGTCCGTCGACGTGAGCTTGCCCTCTGCCACCTCGCCGACACCATCCTGGATGACGATCTGCGCCTGCGCTTCCTGGAACGGCGTGCGGCCGCCCTTCCAGTTGAGGGAGGCGAGGAGAGGGTGCTTTTCCACCCGCTTGAGGGCATCGCCTAGAGCAATGCCGACCAATTCGCCCTTGCGTACGGTGATCGCGCTGCGGCCCTGCGCCTGTTGGACCACTTCGATCGGGTTCTGCCCCTTGCCCTCGAAAGCGAATTGCCCCTGGGCGCGGCCTGTGATCCAGCGTGGCTGGCCGACGCCGCTCAAGAAGGATCCGATTTCGACGCCCGAGAAGGTGCCCTGGCTTTTGAATTCGGTCTGGCTATCGATGGTGGTCAGCGATAGACGGCCTTTCAGGCTGCCGTCATGGAAGCCGGCACGTCCGATGGAGGCTTCGATCTCGCCGGGACGCACGAGAACGCTGGCCGCCATGTCCTCGACGCGCAGGCGTCCCAGGCGGGCCGACGCCGCCGAGAGACGCAGGTCGAGATCGCTGCCCGTGACATGCGCGAGATCGAGATTCTCCTCGCTCCAGGAGCCGGATGAAGTGCGGGCCTGAGCAAAGGGCGCGAAGAAATTGGCAAGGTTCAGGTCATCCGCCGCAAGGGTGCCTGTAATAACGGGGCGTTCGGTATCGAAGCGAACCGCCATCGTGCCCTCCAGCCTGTCGCCGCCCAGCGCGACAGCCACCGAGGGCCAGGACAGGCGTCGCCGGTCCATGGAGAAGTCGCCCCTGACCGAGAAGGCCTGAATCAGGGAGCCGAAGGGCAACTTCACGCCGCTCCAGCGGGTGAAGGCGCGCACGGAGGTGGCTTCAATGGAGCCTTCGCCCGTCATGCCGGGATTGAGGCCAAGCTGGGCTTCACCTTTCAGGCTCAGACGAGCCGTGGGGGCGGCGATGGTCAGCTCGACCGGGCTGATACTGCCGGAAGCGAGCCGGTCCGGATGGACCGAGGCCTCTTCAATCACCACGCGCGCATCCCGCCAGAGGCCATTGCCATAGGCCGTGAGGGGCTCGTCCTCACCCACCCAGCGAATCACGAGTTCCGCAACGTCGAGATCCGCGTCTTTCAGGTCGGTCCAATGAATGGAAGAGCTGTTGAGGATCAGGCGGCGGGCATGCAGGGCCTTGGACCGGCTCTGGAAGACCTCGGCCCATTTCACCTCTTGCAGCGCTTTGGCGGAGGCCGTGATCTTGCTGTCGCTCAGCTCGAAATCGGACAGCTCGACCCGTCCGAGAAGGAGCGGGAGCACGCGGATCTCGCCCCGCAGGGTTCCGCCTTCGGCCGTAAGCGCCTGATTGGGGAAGCGGATTGTCACATTTTCGAACTTGACCCGGGGGATGGGAAGCACGGCGAAGACACTGCGCCCTTCGACCGTCAGGTCGAGACCATAGCGTTCCCTCATATGATTGGAGAGGGCAGACGAGAGGCCGTTCTCCCTGAGAGTCCAGGGAGCTGCGGCCGCCCCGATGAGGGCAAACGCAATCAAAGCAATGAAAAAGACGATGCGACGAGACATGGGTGCAGTGTTTAAACCTTGTACCCCGCCTCGCAAGAGATGGCTGGTCAGCAGCCTGTGGGCGGCGGGGCCGAATTATCAATTGTTCTCATATATCCATAGGAAGGGATTGTCTAAATTGAGGCCAAGTTGCAGGGTGCAGCCCGAACTCGTTTCAGGACCTTGAAGGGCAGGCATAGCCCTAGGAGGAATCGTTGATGAATAAGGTTTACAGCGATGCGCGGACTGCGCTGGCTGGGCTTGTGAAGGATGGCATGACCATCATGGCCGGGGGCTTCGGCCTCTGCGGCATCCCGGAGACCCTGATCGAGGCGATCCGTGATTCGGGGGCGAAGGATCTCACCTTCATCTCCAACAATGCGGGCATTGATGGCGTCGGCCTGGGCCGGCTGCTGGAGACCCGCCAGATCAGGAAGATGATTTCGTCCTATGTGGGCGAGAACAAGACCTTCGCCCAGCAGTACCTGTCCGGCGAGCTGGAACTGGAGTTCAACCCGCAGGGCACGCTGGCAGAGCGCATCCGCGCCGGAGGCGCAGGCATCCCGGCCTTCTACACCAGGACCGGCGTCGGCACCCTGATCGCCGAGGGCAAGGAAGTGCGCGAGTTCAATGGCGAGAAATACGTCATGGAAACCGGCCTCTTCGCCGACATTTCCATCGTTCATGCCTTCAAGGGCGACACGGAGGGCAACCTCGTGTACCGCAAGACTGCCCGGAACTTCAACCCGATGATGGCCACCGCCTCGCGCCTCACCATCGCCGAGGTGGAGCACCTCGTTCCGGCCGGTGAGATCGATCCGGATTGCATCCACACGCCGGGCATCTTCGTGAAGCGCCTTGTGCATGTGGCGAACCCGGTCAAACGCATCGAGCAGCGCACCACCCGCAAGCGCGAGGAGACAGTCTGATGGCATGGACCCGTGAACAGATGGCAGCCCGTGCGGCCAAGGAACTGCGCGACGGATACTACGTGAATCTCGGCATCGGCATCCCGACGCTCGTGTCGAACTACATCCCTGAAGGCGTGCACGTACAACTCCAGTCGGAGAACGGCATGCTCGGCATGGGACCCTTCCCGTATGAGGGTGAGGAAGATGCCGACCTCATCAATGCTGGAAAGCAGACGATCACCGAACTGCCGACCACGAGCTATTTCTCCAGCTCGGATTCCTTCGGGATGATCCGCGGCGGCCATATCGACCTGTCGATTCTCGGCGCCATGCAGGTGGCGAGCAATGGCGATCTCGCCAACTGGATGATCCCTGGCAAGATGGTGAAGGGCATGGGCGGCGCCATGGACCTCGTGGCTGGCGTGAAGCGCGTGGTCGTGGTCATGGAGCATGTCGCCAAGAGCAAGGACGGTTCGGAAGAGCCGAAGCTGCTCAAGGCCTGCTCTCTGCCACTGACGGGCGCTGGCGTAGTCGACATGGTGATCACGGATCTTGGTGTCTTCAGCATCGACAAGAAGAGCGGCACCGGCATGACCCTGATCGAGCTGGCCGACGGTGTAACGGTCGATGAGATCAGGGCAAAGACGGAAGCCGAGTTCAAAGTCGCACTGAACGGCAAGCAGGCGGCCTGATCCGCCAAGTCTACGAATGGTACTGAAAAGCGGCCTTTTTGGCCGCTTTTCTTTTATGAGCCTGATGACGGCTCCGTCTCCACGGCCTTCGGGCGCGCCTCGGCGCTGCGGACGAGCTGGATCACCGGAATGAGGCCGATCAGCACAATGAGGAGGGCTGCAAGCGAGCCATCCTCGAAGCGGCCGCGCGAGGCATACGTATAGACCTGCGTTGCCAGCGTCTCCGTGTTGAGCGGTCGTAGCAGCAGAGTTGCCGGCAATTCCTTGATGCAGTCCACGAAGATCAGAAGCGCGGCACTGGCGAGCGCTGGGCGCATCAGCGGGATCTGGATGTGCCAGACCATCTCTTTTCGCGATGCGCCCAGCGTGCGCGCAGCATCTTCGAGACTTGGCGAAACGCGATCCAGCCCTGCCGAGAGCGAGCCCGTGGCAATCGACAGGAAGCGCAGCACATAGGCGACGATGATGCCGCCTGCCGTTCCCATGATGAGCAGGCCTAGACGCTCGCCCGTGAGACTGCGCCAGAGCGCGCCGATCAGCGAGTCGATCTTCACCAGCGGCGTCATGAGGCCAAGAGCCAGCACGGTGCCAGGCACCGTGTAGCCGAGGCCCGCCACGAACAAGGTGCTCTTCGTGAGCGAGGATTTGGCAATGCGTGCGGCGGAGACGAGCAGGGTCGCCACCGCCAGCACCGCGAGAGTGGCGGCAACTGAGAGCCCCACAGTCGTCAGGAGATGTTCGAGAAATTCTTCATCGAACTGATCGACGAGGCTGCCTCGCAGGATCTCACGCACCAGGAAGACAAGCGGCAGAGCGAAGCCGAGAAAGACCGGAATGCTGCAGAGTACCGTCGCGAGCCATGCGCGCCTACCGAAGAGCGGCGCCGGATGCACGACGCGTGAGCGTTTTGCGGAAGTGGCATAGCGCCGCTCTTTGCGGCCATGGCGCTCGATCAGGATCAGCGCGACGACAAGAGCGAGCATCACGCAGGCGATCTGCGCTGCGCCTGCAAGGCTGCCGCGATTGAGCCAGGTATTGTAGACGGAGACGGTGAGTGTGCGCACGCCAAGATATTCGCTCGCGCCGAT
Source organism: Microvirga vignae (assembly GCF_001017175.1). GTDB lineage: Bacteria > Pseudomonadota > Alphaproteobacteria > Rhizobiales > Beijerinckiaceae > Microvirga > Microvirga vignae. The sequence goes on from NZ_LCYG01000091.1 coordinate 46,868, forward strand.
GTCGTTCAAGGCTTCGAGCAGCGCGAGCGACAGGCCGACGGCCAGGGCCGGGCGGGCGAGGGGAAGCGCGATGACGCGGAAGAGCTTCAGGCGACTTGCGCCGAGCACGCGGGCCACTTCCAGCATGCTCGCGCTCTGCGTCAGGAACATCGCGCGTGCGGCGATATACACATATGGGTAGAGCACGGCTGACATCACGATGACGCAGCCATAAAGCGAACGGACTTCCGGAAACCAGTAGTCGGAACGTGATTTCCAGCCCATGAGATCGCGCAACGCCATCTGCACAAGGCCCGCGGAGTCGAAGAGCTCCACGTAGATATACGCCGTGATATAGGTGGGCACGGCGAGCGGCAAGGGCAGAAGCCACACGAGAATGTTGCGGCCAGGAAAGCGATGCGCCGTGACGAGCCAGGCGGATGTGATGCCCATGGAGCCTGCAACGACGGCAATGCCTGCGAGCAGCGCCAGCGTATCGACGATGCTCGTCGGCAGCACATTCCGGATCAGATGAGGCCAGATTTCCGCATCGCCCTCCGCCGCGATCCCGACCAGCGCCGCGATGGGCATGAATACAAGCAGTCCCACCACCGCCACTGCGACGGAGAGCCACCACGGGATGCGCTTGGCCGCGCGCCAGGAGCCGAAGCGGAGGAGGGGCGATGCTTCTGCGGTTGCTTTCAATGGGAAATGGCGCCGCCGTTGCCGGCAGCGCCTCCTATGAGTGGGGCAGCTTCAAGAACTGTTCTTGAGCCTTATTGATCGAAGCCGACTTTGTCGACCAGTTCGCTGGCCTTCTTACGCAGCTTGGCGACCTCCGCAATCGACACGTTGTCCGCCTTGAGCTCGCCGAAGGAGGCGATAGTCGGATGGACCGCGATGCCCGCCTTCACCGGGTATTCGGAGTTGGCCTCGGCATGGATGCGCTGCGAGTCGTTGGAGACCATGAACTCCATGAACTTCAGGGCATTCGCCTTGTTCGGCGCGTGCTTGGCGAGAGCAAGACCGGAGACGTTCACGTGGGTGCCGCCGCCCTGGAAGGTGGGCAGGATCACGTTGATCGCCTCGCCCCACTTCTTCTGCTCCTCGTCCTTGCCGTTGCGCATGAGCGAGACGTAGTAGGTGTTGCCGATGCCGATGTCGCAGACGCCGGCCAGGATGTCCTTGGCCTGCTCGCGATCGCCGCCCGACGGCTTCTTGGCGAGGTTCGCCTTCACGCCCTTCAGCCACTCCTCGGCCTTCGCCTCGCCCATGTGAGCGATCGCGGCGGCGATGAGGCTGATGTTGTAGAGATGCTGACCCGAGCGGATGCAGACCTTGCCCTTCCACTTGGGGTCGGCGAGCTCTTCGTAAGAAATCTTGTCCCGCTTCACGCGTTCCTTGGAGGCATAGACCACGCGGGCGCGCAGCGCGATGCCGAACCAGTGGCCTTCCGGATCGCGATAGGCGGCAGGGATCACCTTCTCGAGCGCTTCCGACTTCACCGGTTGCGTCACGCCATAGTCCTTGGCGGCTTGCAGGCGGCCGATATCGACCGTGAGGATCACGTCGGCCGGGCTGTTCTCGCCCTCGGTGCGGATGCGCTCCTCGAGGCCGTTATTGATGAAAATCGTATTGACCTGGATGCCCGTCTCTTTGGTGAACTCGTCGAGGACCGGCTTGATGAGGCCCGGCTCACGGGTCGTGTAGATATTCAGCGCCTCCGCGGCGGAAGCGGAGAACGTGGAACCGGCCAAGGTCCCGAGAGCGGCAGCGCCGAACGCAAGGCTGCGCGCAAATTTCATCGTCAGCATCATCAAGATCCTTCACCAAATCGAACAGATTCAAGGCCTGTCCTGGATGGGCTGCAAGAACCATGACGGCGATGTTCGGTCAAGGAAAATATGAACTAAAACAAGAACTTATAAGTTTTCTAAACTGGATGCTGTTTTGAGATATTCTAAGCTGAGACCGCTTGTCGAAGGAACGGGGTCTCTGCTGACTCATTCTTCAGTCGCGCGATCTCTGCTTCCATCATCTCCATATTCTTGAACATGCGCTCACTCGTCAGGCGCAGGAAGTAGAAGCCGAATTCGGGATTCTGGAAATAGAGCTGGCGAACCTCATCGTAGGAGATGTTCAGCACTTCGCCGTCGTCCAGGCATTCGAGAGTCTGGGTGCGCCTGTTGTCGGGTGACATGAAGCCCATCTCGCCCACGACCTGTCCCTGCACCAGCTCGATGTTGAGTTCCTTCAGGCGGTAGCGGCCGGAAAGGGTGTAGAACATGCAGGTGGCGCTATCGCCTTTCGCAAACAGGATCTCTCCCGCCTTCACCCTGCGGCGGGTCATGAACGGCTTGAGCCATTCCATGGAGAGATCGCTTTTCGATGCCTGCTTCACTTGGCGGATCAGGCGGATCATCTGATAGAGCCGCACCGTGTTGAGGGGGAGGAGGATCAGGTTGACCGTGATGCTCGGATATGCCCGCATGAACACTGCATAGGTGAGCGACACTGCGTTCGTGGCAATGCCGATGCAGCGCAGGGGGATGATCGTGCGCATCGCGCTGCCAGTGATGGCGAGAATGGCTGCCAGCCATGCCAATCCATCGAGCCAGGTCATTCCATCGAGCAGGGCCAAGGCGCCGGTCCAGGTCATGAGATTCTCCCCCCTTTATGCATTCCGGAACGTCATATACCACTAAGCGTCACAGTGGCGACAGCTGTGCTTTGGCGCACCTGGAGGTAGCTCCATCGGCGCTTCGCCCATGGAAAAGGCCCCTCCCGGGGCCTTGGACTTCCACCGATCTGTCTTTGGTCGATGCTCAAGGCCTCGCAGCCGGGCGCCGAGGCACAAGCCGGTCCGGCACGCTTAAACCCTGACGCTGAGGCTGCTGCGCATTCGTGGTCGAGCCCATGGCTGCGCGGTTCGGCACACTGTCTGTCACGGATGGAGGCGGAGGGATGTCCGTGCGCGGCAGCACGCCTTCCGGGGCAGGGGACATCGAACATCCACCCAGTGCCAGTCCGGCCAAGCCAAGAAGAGAAAAGATCATTCTCCGACGCATGACAACCCCCCAGTTCTGTTGCATAAGCTAGGCCGTAAATGTGTTAAGTCGAGTCTGCGTCGGGTCGTGGCGCGTGTCGGATATTCCTTGGATGGGGCTCCTCCGTAAAGCAGCGAGACCTACTTCTAAGAGAGGTTTCGAATCCGCAACCGAAGAGGAGCACATGGGACCTCATTGCTGGAAGGTGCGTACACGGTCATCTGGCAAAGAGATACGCAGACTTGCGGGAGCGGCGTTGATGCTTGCGGTCTTCGGCGGAACAGCCGAAGCCAAGTGTCAGGATTCGCCCGGGCCTGGCGCCGATTGGTCGGGGTGTTCGAAGGCACGCGTCATGCTGAGCGGAGAGGACCTGACCGGCACGATCTTCCAGCGATCCCTCCTGACCGCGAGCGATTTCGCCAATTCGAAAATGGCAGGGGCCAATCTCGGTGAGACGGAGATCAGTCGAGCCCGTTTCGAGAAGGCCGATCTGTCGAAAGCCGATTTCACTAAAGCGCTTGGATGGCGAGCGAACTTTGCCGAGGCCGTATTGACCGAAGCCAATTTCGCTTCCGCCGATATGAACCGCTCGAATTTTGCAAAGGCTCAAGCCTCGGGCGCCAACTTCCTGAAGGCAGAATTGAATCGCTCGGACTTCAGCGGGGCCAATCTCGAACGCGCCGATATGTCGAAGGCCGAGCTGGCCCGAGTGATCTTTCAGCAAACGAACCTGCGAGGCGTCAATTTCAGCTATTCCAATCTTTCCCGGGCGCATTTGGAAGGCTTGGTGCTTCAGGATGTGACCATGTCTGGGGCCTACCTTTACCTGACCCAGTTGGGCGGTGCGGATCTGACGTCTGTCAAAGGCCTGACGCAGGCGCAGATCGACATGGCCTGCGGCGATGAGCAAACGAAGCTCCCCACAGGACTCACGGCCCCGAAGACGTGGCCATGTAGCACAGACGAGGATTGAAAGACCCGCAAGCTGAAACAAAGCGTCAGCTTAACCGTTGGATTTCCTGAGGATTCGAAACCCGAATTCTCTGATTGACCGGGGTAGGCCTAAGGTGACGACGCTAAAGGAATTTGAGGATGCCCTCCGCGAGCAGGGCATGCACATGGCTCTGGCCATTCTGGAGAAGCTACGTGAGCGAGACAGAGTAACGCGCACAGTGGCTCCTGCGCGCCGTATTGCCGGTCGGAAGATGACGCCCGATCTCGCCCGCCGCATTCTCGAACTCCATGCGACCACGGAAATGACCCAGCAGGAAATTGCGTTCGAGCTCGGGGTCAATCAGGGGCGGGTTAACGAGGTGATCAAGCGTGGTAAGTGGCTGAGCGAGGATCCTGATGCTCCTGAGGCCGTTGCACGGGACCGCGCGAAGGCGAGGATGACAAGGGCGACCACACGGAAGGCTTCCCAGAAGCAGAAAACCAATGCTGCTACGTCCCCCGGTGCGAAGAAACGGAAGAGCGGCGCCCGTGATCAGGCGCAGCTCATCCTCGGCGATCTGTAGTTCGGCTTAAGTCGAAGTTCACCAGAGAGCACGGCGAAATCGTACCATCTCTTCATAGACTTGGTGAGACTTGCCAGAAAAAACCCTGCCCGGAGGGCAGGGTAAGGATTCTCCTCGCCTTCGGAAGTTATCCGAAAACGCTGTAAGTTGGACATATCGTAAAGAACTTGTCAAATTTTTTATTGTAATCGACCGTGAAAATCTTCGGGATTGAGGAATAGATGCGCAAACCACTGTAGTTTTCTCAAAAGTATTACTACTTTTTTATCTTTCAGAATTGCCGCGCTGCTGCAGGGTGTTGCAGATCTGTCATAGCCTTATTTTGCAGTGGATCCATAAACTGTCCTGGTTATCCCTCGCACAAAGGATGGCGGTTATGAGGACATACCTTGTTAGTTTACTGGCCGGAGTTGCATCCGCCGCGCTTCTTGCGTCGGCTGCTTCCGCGGCCGACTTGCCGGCGCGCGCGGCTCCGGCTCCGATCGTGGCGGCGGCTCCGATCTTCACCTGGACCGGCTTCTATGCCGGTGTGAACGCCGGTTGGGGCTGGCGTGACGATGATGAGGAAACCGTGGTGCTGACGGGCCCTGGCATTCCGGCCGGCCTGGTGGGCACGCTGGATTTCGGTAACGGTGACGACGGCGGCTTCGTCGGCGGCGCCCAGATCGGCTACAACTACCAGATCGGCTCGTTCGTGGTCGGTCTCGAGGCCGACATCCAGTGGGCTGATACCGACGATGAAGATGCGGTGTTCATCCCCGGCCCGGGCTTTGCCGGCACCTTCGTCCCCGGCGAGTTCGAGAACAGTTCGGATTGGTTCGGCACGGTGCGCGCCCGCGCCGGTGTCGCGTTCGACCGCGTTCTGATCTACGCCACCGGCGGTCTGGCCTACACGGACGACAACACCGGCTGGACGGCCGGTGGTGGTGTCGAGTGGGCCCTGCCGGTGAACTGGTTCGGCTCGTCGGCGGTCACCTTCGGTGTGGAGGGGCTGTGGGTCAGCCTCGATGAAGATGACGACGACGACCGCATCGGGACCTTTACCCCGGTTGGCGGAGCGCCCGTCGATGTATTCCTACCCCGGGACAACGACGACCAGGACTTCTTCGTGGCTCGTGCCAAGCTGAACTTCAAGTTCGGCACTTACTGAGTTCTGTCCTATCCGAACCATAAGGCCCGGGTGCAAGCCCGGGCCTTTTATTGTGCCTGTTCTGTGGTGCGCTCAATAAAACGGCCGCGACCGGCCCATTTTGGGATCCTGGTCGCGGCCGCGGCCCGTGTTTGCCCCCACGGAAGCTAAGCCCTAGACCGGCGAAAGGTGACCTGAATGAGGCGGGGCCTAGGAATAAAAATTTTTCAAAAATTTTTGGAACTAAATCGAGAAACGTGCGTTGATACGCACCTCCGGTCCTTTTTGCCCCTACGGCCGGACACCTCAGAGCACCCTCCAGGTGCTCTTTCTTTTTCACTGTATCTCTGATTCTCCATAAAAAATGCCAAGCTTCGTCGGCTGCGCATCAGCCGTAGTTCCGCTCGTCGGCGATGACCTTGCCATCATTGGGAAGAGTTCCCCGGGCGACAAGCGTGACGGTGCCTTTGATCTTGGTGACAGACTGAAGCGTGGCTGCCACAGCCGCGACAAGATCCTCCGAGGCTCCTGCGCATTCTGCCACGAGAGTCATCGCGTCGGTTTCACGCTCCCGTTCGACGAGCAAGCGCAGGCGTCCGAGCTCCGGGTGCCGGCGGCCGATCTCCGCAACCTGCTCGGGGCGCACGAACATGCCCTTCACTTTGGTCGCCTGATCGGCTCTGCCCATCCAGCCCTTGATCCGCATGTTCGTGCGTCCGCATGGGCTCAACCCCGGCAGTGTGGCGGTGAGATCGCCAAGCGCAAAGCGAATGAAGGGATGATGCGGAGCGAGAGTGGTGACGACGATCTCGCCGACCTCGCCCTCGGATACGGGATCGCCTGTGCCAGGACGTACGATCTCGACGATGATGTCCTCGTTGACCACGAGACCTTCACGGGCGGAGGTCTCATAGGCGATGAAGCCGAGATCCGCCGTGGCATAGGCCTGAAAGGCTTCGATGCCGTGCTCCGCGAATTTCTCCTGCAGCGATTTCGGAAAGGCGGCGCCTGACACGAGCGCCCGCTTGATGGACGAGATGTCTCGACCGGAGGTGGCGGCGCTGTCGAGCAGAATCTTCAAGAAATCCGGCGTACCGCAATAGGCATTCGGGCGATAGGCCTCGATCAGCTCGAATTGCTGCTCGGTGTTGCCGGGACCAGCGGGAATGACCGCGCAGCCGAGTGCGCGCGCGCCGGAATCCATGATGAAGCCGCCTGGCGTTAGATGATAGCTGAAGGTGTTGAGAACGACATCTCCACGGCGAAAGCCCGCAGCAAAAAGCCCCCGCGCAGCGCACCATGGGTCGGTCACAGCCGCTTCCGCTTCGAAGATTGGCCCTGGGGATGTGAAAAGTCGTCCGAACGAACCAGGCGCCTCAGCGATGAACCCGCCGAAGGGCAGGGCGGATTTCTGAAGAGTGGAGAGTTCGCCCTTGCGCAGTACGGGAAGGGTGGCCAAGGCCTCACGGCTCGTGATGCTGGCCGGATCGATTCCCTTCAGCCGCTCCGCATAAGCCGGAGCGGCTGAAGCGCGACGAAGGATGTCCGGGAGGCGACGAAACAGATCGGCCTCCCGCTCGGCCGGGTCGCGCGTCTCAAGATGATCGTGATAGTCTGTCATGTGACTTATCGAACTCCTCTCGTTGATCGACTTTCACAATGCACAGCCAGGCACGACCAAAGACGTGCATCACGGCTGTCTTGATCAAGCGGCAGATTGCGTGCCTGGCAGGGCAGGCGTTTGAGCCGGGGCTTCACCGAAGCGATTGGCGCCCGGCGTGCCCGGCATGCAGAACCAGACAATGAGAGCGATACTACCGAGGACCGGAACGAGCGCCAGCAGCAGCCACCAGCCGGAATAGTCCATGTCGTGCAGACGACGCGCGCCGACGGCAAGGCTCGGCAGGAGCAGAGCAAGCATCGCAACCAGATTGAAAATGGGAAGACCGATCACACCATCCACGAAAGTGGTAACGAAGTAGACGATCACCGAGAACAGGAAGAACCACCAATATTCAGGCCTTGAAGCACGGCCGGTAAAGTCGGCGTATTTGGAAGAACAGGTTTTGATCGCGAGTCCGAAGTCCATTTTAGTCAGCCCCCTGGAAGTGGAAGATTTGTGCTGTGAATCTGTGTGTTCGCAGTCCTGGAAATGCTAAGAATATGGTCTCCATGGCGTCAAGCATGTGATACGCTATTCTTGTGGGACTTACGCCAGCCAGCGCTTGCGGCGCTTGTAACTCTTCACGGCCCGGAACGACTTGCGGTCTCCTTCGGAAACACCAAGGTAGAATTCCTTCACGTCTTCATTCTCGCGCAGAGACTGCGCCGGACCGTCCATCACCACGCGGCCTGTTTCGAGAATATAGCCGTAGGTTGCGTATTTCAGCGCCATGTTGGTGTTCTGCTCCGCGAGCAGGAAGGACACGCCTTCGCTTGAATTGAGAATGCGCACGATCTCGAAGATCTCCTCCACGATCTGCGGTGCGAGGCCCATGGACGGCTCGTCGAGCAGGATCATTGAGGGGCGGGACATCATCGCCCGGCCGATGGCACACATCTGCTGTTCGCCGCCGGAGGTGTAGCCCGCCATGGATGTGCGCCGTTGCTTCAGGCGCGGGAAGTATTCGTAGATCGCCTCCAGATCGCGGCGGATGGCGGCGTTGCCGTCCTTGCGCGTGAAGGCACCGGTCAGAAGGTTTTCCTCGATGGTGAGATGGCCGAAGCAGTGGCGACCCTCGAGAACCTGAATGCAGCCGCGCCGCACCAGCTCGTTGGGAGAAAGCTTGTCGACGCGCTCGCCCTTGAACTCGATCGTGCCCTTGGTGACCTCGCCACGCTCGGCGCGCAGCAGGTTGGATACGGCCTTCAGTGTCGTCGTCTTGCCCGCGCCATTGGCGCCGAGCAGCGCGACGATGCCGCCCTTCGGCACGGTGAGCGATACGCCCTTGAGCACGAGAATCACGTGGTCGTAGACGACCTCAATGTTGTTGACGGAAAGCACCGTCTCCGCAGCTTCAGGCGTCCTGTTGGCGTCCATCCGAACGGCGCTGGTCATAGGCGTTCCTCTCAAATGAGAAAAGCATGCGGGCGCGGGGCCCGCATGCTGGAGAGCAAGATCAGCTCGCCTTGTCGCAGGCTTCCGTGCGCTTGGGCCAGCCGGCGTTCTTCTCGGCATAGTCCTTTGCGGCGGCATCGAGCTGAGCCTTCACGCGGTCGGTCAGAGGCTCGATGGGGTTGGAGATCTTCACCCACTTCGTGCCGTCCCATTCCTGCATGAAGGCGGGGCGGTGGCCGTTATGGTTGGCGCAGGAGAGCACGAGCTGGTCGGTGAAGCCTTCGAGACCGAGCTCCTTCAGGCGGGCCGGATCGAGCTTGATGTTCTCCATGCCGCGGCGCACGTCCTCGCCAGTCACGGCCTTCTTGCCCGTGAGCTTCTGAGCCGTGGCGATGGCTTCCGCGATCAGCAGCGAGTTGTAGACGCCGCGGTTGTAGAGAACCTCGCCCACCTTGTCCTTGCCGGCTTTGGAAAGGCCCTTGTCGACCACGTGCTTCTGGATGTCCTGGATGGCCGGGAAGTTCGCGCCGACCGCGTGCCAGTTGAGCGTCTTGAAGCCCTTTGCGCCTGCGCCGCCGCTGCGCGCGTCATCCTCGCTTGGCCACCACACTGAATAGAACTTGTCCATGGGATAGCCGGAGCGCACCGCTTCCTTCACGGCTGCGCCGTTCATGGTGCCCCAGCCCCACATGATCATGTAGTCGGGCCGGTCGCGACGGGCGCTGAGCCATTGCGAGGACTGGTTCTGCATGTCCTGCGCGGCGACGGGATAAAGGGCCACCTCGAAGCCGATTTCCTTCGCCATTTCCTGGAGCAGCGGGATCGGCTCCTTGCCGAAGGCGGCATCGAGGTGGATAAAGCCGATCTTCTTGCCCTTCAGCTTGTCGAGGCCTCCCTCCTTCTCGCCGATGTACTTGATGATCATCGACATGCCGTCCCAATAGGTGGCCGGCGGGTTGAACACCCAGGGGAAGATGTCGCCGCGCGCCGAGGCCGAGAGGCCATACGCCATGGAGAGAATCGGGATCTTGTCGACGGACGCGCGCGGGATGAGCGGCAGGGTGATGCCGGTCGACCATGGGTTGACCATGACCGGGTTCTTGCCCTTCACCGCCTCATAGCACTCGACGCCTTTCTTGGTGTCGTAGCCGGTCTCGCATTCCTCAATGACGAGCTTCACGCCGCCGATACCGCCATCGCGCTGGTTCAGCATCTCGAGGTAATCGTGCATGCCGTCGGCGATGAAGGTGCCGGAGCCCGCGAAGGGGCCCGTGCGATAGGTGAAAAGGGGTACGTAGATCGAATCCTGCGCGAAGGCAGGCAGCGCGGTTCCGGCGAGAAGGCTCGCTGCGACCAGTTTAAGGCTCAGTTTGCGAAACGACATGTTTTCGTTTCCTCCCGTTGTTGTCCGGCTTCACACCGGATTTCTGAATTCCCGTCTCCTTTTTAGGCTGCCGTCAGTAGGGGAACGGCCAGACCAGGAGCTTCTGCTTGCCGATCTGCCAGAGCCGCGCGAGGCCGTGCGGTTCGACGATCAGGAAAAAGATGATGAGCGCGCCCACGATTATGAAGCGCAGGTGCTCGATGGTGTCCGCGCCTACGGCGATGCCGAAGGGCGAGAGAGCCGCGGGCAGCACGATGCCGAGCACGATGGGCATGATGAAGATGAGCGCCGCACCGAAGAACGAGCCGATGAGGCTGCCCAGTCCGCCGATGATCACCATGAAGAGGATGAAGAAGGACTGGTTGATGTTGAACACGTCGTATTCCGCACCGCCATACCAGAGGAAGACGAGGAGAGCGCCCGCGACACCGCAGTAATAAGATGAGACGGCGAAGGCGAGGAGCTTCGTCTGCAATGGACGGATGCCCATGAGTTCGGCCGCCAGATCCATGTCACGGATCGCGATCCACATGCGTCCGATGCGGCCATGGACGAGGTTCGAGGCGAGCCAGGTGAGCAGGATCACGATGGTCAGGACCACGAGGTAGCGCACCTGCGGCGTGGCATTCGGTCCCATGATCGGGATCCCGAAGAGAGTGCGCAGCGGTGCATCGAGTGCCCCCGAGACGTTGTAGTTCACGAGCCATGGGATGCGGATGAAGCACCATTGCAGGAAAAATTGCGCGGCGAGCGTCGCGACCGCGAGATAGAAGCCCTTGATGCGCAGCGACGGCAGGCCGAACAGGGCGCCGACGGCGGCGGAGAAGAAGCCGGAAACGAAGATCCAGACGATCACGTTCACTTCCGGAAAGGCCGTCATCAGCTTGTAGCAGGCGTAAGCCCCCACGCCCATGAAGGCACCCGTGCCGAGCGAGAGCAGGCCGGTATAACCGGTGAGAATATTCAGGCCGATCGAGGCGAGCGAGAACACCAGGAAGGGGATCATCACCGCCTGAAGCAGGAAGCTGTTGCCGAGGAAGGCAAGAGCATAGGCCGCCAGGATAATGAGGCCTAAGCCGATCCTGTCCTCGCGTAAGGGAAAGATGGCGGAGTCGCTGACGTAGTTCGTCTTGAATTGACCGGCTTCGCGGTAGAGCACGTCAGATCTCCCTTAAATCCGTTCGATGATCTTCTCGCCGAACAGACCTTGCGGCCTGTAGAGCAGGAAGAGGAGGGCGATCACATAGGCGAGCCAGGTCTCGACGCCGCCCCCCACCAGCGGTCCCCAATAGAACTCGCCGACCTTCTCGCCGACGCCGATGATGAGGCCACCGATGATCGCGCCCGGAATGGAGGTGAAGCCGCCGAGAATAAGAACGGGCAGGGCCTTCAGGGCGATGATCTGGAGCGAGAAGGACACGCCCGAGCGGGCGCCCCACATGATGCCTGCGACCAGGGCCACAAGGCCTGCGGCGAACCACACGATGACCCATATCTGGTTGAGCGAGATGCCGACGGAGAGGGCGGCCTTGTGGCTGTCGGCCACCGCGCGAAGCGCGCGTCCGATGCGCGTCTTGGAGAAAAACACCGCGAGCAGGCCGATCATGATGGAGGCGATGACGGCTGCGGCGATATCGAGATGCTGCAGCCGGATGGAGCCGCCGAGCGCATCGATCTCCGTCGTGCCCTGGGGCAGGAAGAGGGCGCCCGTGATCATCTCGCGCGGGTTGCCGCCGAAGATGAGTTCGCCGAAGCCGATCAGAAGATAGGTGAGGCCGAAAGTGGCCATGAAGAGGATGATATCGGGCTGGTTCACGAGAGGCCGCAGCACCACTCGCTCTACGACGACGGCCAGCACCAGCATCGCAGCCGCAGCGAGGATCAGCGCCAGGAATGCCGGGACGCCTTTTTCGTAAAGACCGACCAGGATCAGGGCCGCAAACACGACCATGATGCCTTGAGCGAAGTTGAACACGCCCGAGGCCTTGAAGATCAGCACGAAGCCGAGCGCGATCAGCGCATAGAGAACGCCCGAAACCAACCCTTCCCAGAGCGTCTGGATCAGCAGATCCGGCGCCTCGCCCATGAAGACGAAGGGTTCGACGAAGACTTTATAGAGGATGTCCATCGGCTGCCCCTCAATGCGCCACGCCGAGATAGGCGTCGATCACGCGCTGGTCGCGCTTCACCTCGTCGGGTGTGCCGTCCGCGATCTTGCGACCGTATTCCAGCACGACCACACGGTCCGAGAGGTCCATCACCACGCCCATATCGTGTTCGATCAGCGCGATGGTGGTGCCGTATTGCTGGTTCACCTCCAGGATGAAGCGCGACATGTCCTCCTTCTCCTCGAGGTTCATGCCCGCCATCGGCTCGTCGAGGAGCAGCAGGTCCGGCTCCATGGCGAGAGCGCGGCCGAGCTCGACGCGCTTCTGCAGGCCGTAAGGAAGGCGGCCTACAGGAGTTTTCCGGATGTGCTGGATTTCCAGAAAGTCGATGATCTCTTCCACGAAGCGGCGGTGCGCCACCTCCTCCTTCATGGCCGGGCCATGGCGGAAGAGCTGCCAGAAGAAGTTCGACCGCATCTTGATGGAGCGGCCCGCCATGATGTTGTCGAGCGTGGACATGCTCTTGAAGAGCGCGACGTTCTGGAAGGTGCGGGCGATACCGCCGCGCGCAGCCTCATGGGGCCGCATCTTCGGGCGCTTTATCCCTTTGAAGGTGATGCGGCCTTCCGTGGGATAATAGAAGCCGTTGATGCAGTTGAGCATCGAGGTCTTGCCGGCACCGTTCGGGCCGATGATGGCGCGGATCTCGCTCTTGCGGATGTCGAAGGAAACATCCGTCAGCGCTTTCACGCCGCCGAAAGCCAGAGACACGTTCTCGACGGCCAGGAGCACATCGCCCTTGGACAGGACAGGATGATCGGGTGCTCTCATTCGGCAGCCTCCGGGACGAGAGTGGTCTTTTCAACGGGATAGGTCTTCATGTCCCTGATCTTCACGCGCGCGGAGATCACGCCCTTGCGGCCGTCCTCGAATGTGACCTCGGTCGAGATGTCGGCCTCGGGTGAGCCGTCGTAGAGAGCCTGGATGAGAGGCGCATAGCGCTCGGCGATGAAGCCGCGGCGCACCTTCTGGGTGCGCGTCAGCTCGCCGTCGTCCGCATCGAGCTCCTTGTGCAGGATGAGGAAGCGCTTGATCTGCGCCCCGCCCATGCGTGTCTCGGAAGCGAGCGAGCGGTTCACCTCATCCACGTGCTTCTCGATCATCTCGTAGACACGCGGATGACCGGCGAGCTCCTGGTAGGAAGCGTAAGTGACGCCGTTCCGCTCGGCCCAGTTGCTCACCGCCACGAGGTCGATGTTGATGAAGGCGGAGACATAATCCTTGCCGTCGCCGAAACAGACCGCTTCCTTGATGTTGGGATAGAACTTGAGCTTGTTCTCGACGTATTTTGGCGGGAAGAGCGAGCCGTCCCGCATCTTGCCCACGTCCTTCGCGCGATCGATGATCTTGAGGTGGCCGTTGGCGTCGAAGAAGCCGGCATCGCCGGAATGCACGAAGCCGTCGGGCGTCTTGGTCTCGGCGGTCTTCTCGTCATCCTTGTAATAGCCGATGAACACGCCGGGCGAGCGGTAGAGCACTTCCCCATTGTCGGCGATGCGGATCTCGACCTCAGGAGCCGGGCGGCCCACCGTGTCGGCGCGGATTTCGCCATCAGGCTGCATGGTGATGTAGACGGAAGCTTCCGTCTGGCCATAGAGCTGCTTCAGGTTCACGCCGATGGAACGGTAGAAGCGGAAGATTTCGGGGCCGATAGCCTCGCCCGCCGTGTAGCCCACCTTCACGCGGGTCATCCCGAAGCGGTTGCGTAAAGGCGCATAGATCAGCACGTTGCCGATGTGCCAGAGCAGACGATCCCACGCGCCGACGCCGGGCTCCCGGTTCAGGATCTTCTCGCCCACCTTGTTGGCGTGCTTGATGAAGAAGTGGAACATGCGCCGCTTCAGCGCGCTCGCATCCTCGATGCGCACCATGGTGAGCGTGAGAATGCTCTCAAACACGCGCGGCGGGGCGAAGACGTAAGTAGCGCCCACCTCGCGGCGATCCTCGGCCACGGTTTCAGGGCTTTCGGGGCAGTTCACGCACAGCCCTGCGATGAAGGCCTGCGCATAGGAGAAGATGTGGTCGCCCACCCACGCGATCGGCAGGTAGGCCATGATCTCGTCCGTCTCGTTGAGATTGTCGAAATCGCAGCCGATCCGGGCTGCCGCGATCACGGCATCGGAGGTGAGCATCACGCCCTTGGGACGGCCCGTGGTGCCCGAGGTGTAGAGAATGATGGCAAGGTCCGAGCCTTTGCCGGTCTGCAGTTCGCGCTCGATCTTTTCGGCTTCACCGGCATCGGTCAGCCGCGCACGTCCTTCCTCGATCACGGAAGCGATGGAGTGCAGGCGGCTGGGGTCGTAGTCGCGCAGGCCCTTGTCTTCGTCGTAAAGGACATGCTCCAGCCGCGGCAGCTGGTCGGAGACAGCGAGCAACTTGTCGACCTGTTCCTGGTCCTGCACCGCTGCGTGCGTCACCTCCGCATGCGCGAGCACATAGGCCATCTCCTCGGCGACCGAATCCGCATAGACCGGGATCGGGATGGCACCGAGCCATTGGGCGGCGGCAATGGTCCAGTAGAGGTGAGGGCGGTTATAGCCGATGACGGCGATCTTGCCGCCACGCTGAACCCCAAGCGCCTGAAGGCCGGAGGCATAGGCGCGGACGATGTCATAAGCTTGCGCCCAGGTCCAGGATTGCCAGATCCCGAGATCCTTATGACGGAACGCGGTTCGTTGCGGGCGAACGCGAGCATTCCGCGCCAGCAGTTTGGGGAACGTATCTTCGCGCGAGTCCGCAGCCGCCGTCACCGACGTCTCCTCCCTGGACACCGCATGGCTTTAGGAGCCTGCGGGTTGGCCTCGTTTCCTCTATCGCGCGGTTGTTGTGGCCCACGCTTTTAACCGGTCGATCGCCGGCTGCTCTTGTCGAGCTTTGTGGGAGGTATTCTGTCGTGCCGGTTCGGCATCGGCAAGGCGCAGGCCACCAATACCATGGACTAATATACGGCCGCGTGTGCGTTCGGGCAGGCGCTCTTAGCCTGATTCAGGCTTATGGCACCGCCGTGAGGGCTGCGGGCTCGATCTCCTCTGCCTTGACCAGACGCTCGACCCCTACCGTGTTCTTCACACGATAGAGCCGGTCGCCGCCTTCCTCAAAAACGAGACAAACTATGCAATAGGTACGGCGATCCGCGTATCCGGAGAAGGGGCGGGTGATCCGCACAAGCTGGCCGATGTGAAACCTGTCCTGCTGCATCAGCGCTTCCTACATCATTGAGATGCGATAAACACGGGCGTTAATAGGGCAGAGGTTGCTCAGGCCTGTTCAAGTCCCGTGTCGGGTCGGATCAAGGATGATTGCTGTGGCGACACGATGGCAATGGTTTAATCCGTCGCACGATCCGCATCCTCGTCCGATATCGACCAGGAAGACGTGAAGGCATCGAGTCCGCATTCACATAGGCTAGCGCATTGTGAACGAGCCCGGTGAGGGCGTTGGTTCACGCCTCCCTCCGCGCTCGCGCTTGAATGAAATGCTTGAGCTACTGTGTCGGCTTGGCTGGGGCGCCGCCGGGGGGTGGATTGGCGGGCGCAGTGGTCGAGGGGTTGTTCGTATCCGTGCTGCCGGTCTCGTCGGGACCATCGTCGCCGCAGGCGGCAAGGGCAAGCATCGCGGCAAAGGGCAGGATCAATCGAAATCGCATGAGCATCTCCTTGTCTGGAGCGTCAACTCCGCGTCTTCGGGAAGGTTCTGGCTCAATACCTCAACGAGATCAGCCGGCGGCAACCTATGAACCACCTTCAGAGGAAAGCGGCATTCAAAAAGAAAAGCCGCGTCTCAGCGAAACCAAGAGCGCGGCTCATGCCGTGTAAGCCCCCGTACACGGCAGTGTTTTTATAAATTGATTGGTCAGTTTCGTTTAATGGCCCCATTAATAGGGTGGTGTGTAACCCAAAATTCCCTCGAAAGAATTAGGTAAAACTACGTAATTTATTGCTAAGCTGCGCCTATTTTTAGAAGCCTTTTAATAGAACTGCCAAGCTTTATTTGGAAAGTTAAAGCCTTTACTGCCAACGCTAATTCGTCACCAGGGTCGCAAGACCCCGGCACCGCGCATTGTTCGATTGGGCTGCGCTGAGACAAAAGGTCTTGGAGTCCGTTGTGATGGCTACCGGCAGACGCAGAGGCACCAATGGATCCGGAGCATCGTACGAATATCTTGACCGTAACAGGTTTTGCAGCAGGCCTTCTGGCCCTTGGGGCGCTGATTACAGTCATGCTGGATTATGGCTGATCGTTTCCCTCTTATGGCGCCCGCGCTGCTCGTCAGCCTCTCGCAAAAGGGCAAAAGGGAGAGTTGAAGCCGGCGCAGTGTGGGTAATGATTCAGAGGAGATTTCTGAGAGGAGGGCAGGGGACTAAACTATATGGCCAAGAGGCAGGAAGAGTTCGGGCCTCGAGATGGCAACCTCAGGTGCTGCCTTGCCTCGCTTTTATATCGATCTTCGAGGTCATTTTGGGATAAGGGAGGACCTCTCCGGAACTGAGCTGCCCGACGTAGCCGCGGCCGAGAGCGAGGCGCTTAGGATTGCCGAGGAACTCTTGAACAGTTGGAGCGGAATGCTCCCCAGCTACTACGATGAAATCACGATCGAGGTAAGGGGAGAGGATCTCCGCCCGATTATCATGATCCCTTATTCAGAGTTCGTGAAATACGTTGAACTGGTGAGGTCCGGAAAGGCTTCGAACGGCAATCACCTCCTTTTTTGAGCCGCTCACGCTTCCTGTCGGCTCCCCATCCGCGTCATCGGATCCCTGGCAGCCTTAGGTCCCGGACAGCGGCCCGCTTTTCCGCACCATGTGCCAGAGTCGACGCACTTCCCATTTTCTCCATGCACACAAGTCACGCCTTGCGGCTGACCTCAGGCCTTGCGCTCCTCCAGAGTCGGATTTGCAAAGGGCCGGAGCGGCCACGGATGGATGTCTGGAACGCCTCGTCGAGGATACCTGTATCGAAGACCGAACAGGCATCTCTCGCCGCATCGAAGAGATCCTCGCTCAGGGCGACATCCGCGTGGTAATGAGCCGCGACTTCCATCAGCCGGCTTGCCACGTTCACTGTGTCACCAGTGGCCGTGATGTGCTGGTGACTGTCCCCGCCAAGGCGAGAGGCAACAATAAGCCCGTAGTGCGCTCCGATCTTGAAGCCGAGTTTGGAGGAAATCGAGCTTGGCAATGTTGCGAGCCACGCATTTGTGCGAGAGCATAAACGAACGCAGGCCTCGACCGCATGGCAGGCATCTTGCGGATCAGGCTCGGGGAGACCGAAGATGATCATGGCGCCGTCTCCCATGAAGCTCGCGACAAGACCATGGCACCGCACGACCTCCTGGTCGACCAACTCGTGAAACTCCCTGAGCACTTCCCGGATTTCATTGGGGTCTAGAGTCTCGCTCAGCCCTGTGAAGCCGGATAGATCAATGAAGATGAGAGCTGCTTCCTGCCGGAGGGGCTGTATCAGAAAGTCCGGATCGCGCTTCAGTCGATCGGTTAGGCTCGGCGGCTGAAAATGCCGCAACGTGCGGCTCTCTCGGGCGAGTTCTTCTGCCCGCCGTCGATCGAGCCAAAGGCGTGTGGCACCGAACAAGACGGCCGGTGGTACGGTGGCGGCCAGAGGGAGGGTCGCGCTGAGCCAAATGCCGTAGATGAAGGCGACAGTCGTCAGTCCGATCCAGATAAGAGCAACAAGCGCGATGATGGCAAAGCTGAGCGTGCTGCGCTGCCATGCCAGAAGCAGCACGGCAAGCGCAGGCAGAGTGATGGCCATTGCCACGTCAACGAGCCGTACACGCCGATCTCTGATCAATCCATCGCCGGTCGTCAGGTGCGCAATGGCGGTCGCCATGACTTCCACGCCGGGCATCACGGGGTCGAAGGGTGTCGGAAAAACGTCACCGCCTCCGGTAATCGTCGCCCCCATCACCACGATCTTGCCGCGTACCGCCTCTGCCTTGAGGTCGCCCTTGAGGAGCTCGGTCGCGGAGATTGTGCGGATCGAGCCGCGTGGGCCGTAGAAACGAAGCGGCAGCGAATATCCAAGATCCGTTCTGATCGAAGAGCCGTCGAGTTCGATATGGTTGGGTTCGATCACAGGGTTCTGGTTGGATGCGATAGACGCCGCTCGCAGCGGAAACGATGGCAGGAGCTGATCGCCTGTACGGACCAGGAGGGGGACATGCCGCGGCACGCCCGAAGGATCCGTCGCGACGTTGACTGCGCCAACCGCTGCAACCTGACGCAGAGGCGTGACAGGGAGGAAGAGGTTCCGCGCTATCGGTATCCGATCAAGTTCACTGCTGTCATAGCTGAAGACGGTCTGGATCGGGCGGTCGAAAATCCCGGCAGCCGCAAGAACGCCCCGTGCTCCCGCAAGGGCGGCCGCAAGGGCTTGGTTCATTTCTGGTGGACCGGGGTCGACGAAAAGAAGATCAATGGCAACAACCTTCGGCTCCAACCGTCCGAGTTCCTCGACGAGCCGAGCAATCACGCTACGGGGAAGCGGGTACGAGCCGGCCTGCTGTACCGTCTCGTCGTCAATGGCCAAAATGACGACGACATCCGGCGCTATCCTCGGCCCCTGGACGAGAAAGCGAAGATCCGTGAGTGGAGCTTCGATGCGGTCGAGAACCGAGATGTCGCCGCGCCAATGAAACAAGGCCAGGCTGCCGCCCCACAGGATTGCCAGAATCATTGCCAAGAGAGTGGATGATTGGCGTCGGGCGTCCATCACCGGATTTGCCGTCCGAAACGCCCCAAGAGAGCATTGGCTCGTGCAGTGGGCCAGCGTTTGACCGTCAATGGCGCTCTTCCGGAATCAACGTCCACGCCCTCGCCGGAGCCCAGCTCGACGCCTGTACGGGCATTGGAGCGCCTGACCGCTACGCGGCCGCTCAACACAAAGACGGCTGTCTTCCCCTCCGCCACATCGACGGCCCAATGCGTGCCGCGTACCGCAGCGATGGCCACGGGGGTCCGGACCTGAAATCCGACGCCTCTGGACGAAGGTTCCGCTTCGATAAGAAGCGCGCGATTACGCAAGTTGACCTCGTCCGGACGTCCGTCTCTGTCGCGGTCCACAAGCGCGTAGTCGGCACCAGGTTCAGCCTCAAGCTGCAAGCCGTCCTGGCAGCGCAACACTTGTCTGGTGGGAGAGCCTGAACGCTGCAGCGTGCATCCGGAAACTTGCGCCTGAGCCTGGACAGGTATGGGGAAGCCTCCCAAAGCAGCAACCACGATCCACCATCCTCTCAACCTAGAGGCGCTGGATTCATCGCCGACCGATCGGGGTGTCATGAGGCACCTCCCTGTTCTTCACCGGCTCCAGGGACATTATTTGCTCTCAGCTCGGCAAGAACGCATGTGAAAATCCGGATAGGGGCTGCCCGGATCACCCTTGGCCGACGGCTGCTGGCGTCATCCGAAACACGATCCTCACGGTGGCCAGTTATGACCTTGTAGGCACCCTCCGGCCGTTCCGGCTCGGTTCCAGTGATGCCGCCTGCTCGGGCATGGCTGCGGCAGTGTTGTCGATGATGAAGAGCGAATCGAAGTACTCGATCTGAGGGGCGGCTCCAAAGCGCTCCGCAATCTGCCGCCGCCAAGTCTCGGAGTGCATGTTGTCGGCAGCCTCCCGGTTCTCCCAAAGGTATACGCCACCTCCAGTCTGATCCGCTCCATGCAGGTAGTATTTTCGGATCAGGCCCGGCGCTCCTTGAAACTGGGGCGCGGAGTGCTCGTAGACGGTCCTTACAGTCTCAGATGAGAGATCCTGAGGCAGGGGGAAGCGCACGATCACCGTGATCATCATCAGCTCCTCAGTTGGTCGAGCGGAAATGCCCGGTTTAGGGGAGCCTGATTATGGAGGGACGGTTTACCAATCGGAGTGCGGGAGCACACCAGACTACCCGCACAGGTGGTCTGGAGGATCCTCTTGGGGTGGACAAGAGTGGAGAGGGTCCTGGCCCTCTCCACGGCTTCGGCATATCAATCGTAGAGAACAGCCGAGATCTTCGGATCGCTCATATTTGACTTATCGTAGTAGAAGAAGCCGGTGTCGATTACCTTGTCGAGCTTCTCTCCTTTGAGCGCCTTCACGGCAGCCTCGACGGTCTTGTAGCCGATACCGACAGGATTTTGGGTGATCGCGCCTGCCATGAGGCCTTCTTGAATGGCCTGCTTCTGCTGCTTGCCGGAATCGTAGCCGATGATGACGATCTTGCGGTTCATCTCCTTGGCGCCATTGACGACGCCGATGGCGGAACCTTCGTTGGCTCCGAAGATACCCTTGAGCTTCGGGTTAGCCTGCAGAATCGACTTCGTGATTTCCGTCGATTTCAGGTGATCGCCGGAGCCGTACTGGACGCTCACGATGTTGATCTTCGGGTACTTTTCCTTGATCCGGTTGACGAAGCCGTCGCGCCGGTCGATGCCGGTGCGGCTGGTCTGGTCGTGGACGACAAGGGCAATGTCCCCTTCGCCGCCGATGAACTCAGCCATCTTGTCGGCTGCGAGCGCTGCGGCTGCGATGTTGTTGGTCGCTGCGGTGGTGAGGGGAATATCGCTGTCGACGCCCGAGTCGAAGGCAATCACCGGGATCTTGGCGGCCTGCGCCTTCCGCAGGAGGGGAATGGCCGCCTGACTGTCGAGAGCCGCAAAGCCGATGGCCTGCGGGTTCTTGGCGAGGGCCGCCGACAGCATGTCGATCTGCTTGTCGACCATGGTCTCGCTGTCCGGGCCTTCGAAGGTGATCCGCACCTTGTAGTCCTTGGCGGCCTGTTCGGCTCCCGCCTTGACGGCCTGCCAGAACTGGTGCTGGAACCCTTTTGAGATGAGTGGGATATAGGTTTCCTGAGCGGCTGCCGGCCCCGCGAGACCGACAAGAGCTCCGATGCCGATGGCACCGATCAGAGTGCGTCTGTTCAACATGTTTTCCTCCTGGACATCATCGTTCGTTGGCTCCGGCATTCTGTTGGGGTGGGTGTGCCGGATTGTCATTGGTTCAGCCGGGCTTGTTCTCCTTAAGTGACTTGAGGGATAGGGGTTACCCTTGGCCTTTGCGGCGCAGGATGTCGGCGTAAACGGCGAGGATGATGATGATCCCCGTTACGACGGTCTGCCACTCCTGGGCGACCGAAAGGATCCTCAGTCCGTTCGTGAGAACGCTGATGATCAGCGCGCCGATGATCGTTCCCAGGATGGTGCCGCGGCCGCCGCTGAGCGATGTGCCGCCGATGACCACCGCGGCAATCGCGTCGAGTTCATATCCCTGTCCAAGCGCGGGCTGCGCGGAGTTCAGGCGTGAGGCGATGATGAGACCGGCAATACCGCAGATCGCGCCGGAGACCGTGTAGACGATGATCTTCCAGAAGTCCGTGTTCACGCCGGACAGGCGCACCGCTTCCTCGTTGGAACCCAAGGCAAACGTATAGCGGCCCAAGGCGGTGCGGGTGAGAACGATGCTTGAGACGATCGCAACAACGAAGAGGATAAGAACGCCGTTGGGAATGGGAAGAAACGGCAGAATGGTGCCGATGAGGGACTCTTGCGAGATCATCGGAAAGTTCGGCGTATCGTTGAAGTAGATGGGCCGCGTCCCCGATATCACGAGGGCCAGTCCCTTCAGCAGCATCATCATGCCGAGCGTCGCGATGAACGGTGGTACCTTCATCTTGGCGATGATGGCTCCCGAGATGGAGCCGCACAGAGCGCCCGCTGCGATCGCCGCTAAGATGCCGACAGGCATCGGCAGTCCCCAATAGGTCAGGAAGACGCCGGCGATCACCGCGCAGAACGTCATTAGCGTGCCCACCGACAGATCGATCCCGCCCGTAATGATCACGAAGGTCGCAGCGACCGCGAGGACACCGTTGACGGCTGTCGCCTGAAGAATGCCGATGAGATTGTCTCTCTGCAGAAAGTTCTCGGAGGCGATGCTGAACACCGCCATGAGCGCGATCAGACTGGCGAAGGCAAGAATTTTCTGCCAGGCTCCCTGGCTCAACACGGCGGACTTGATGACAGCCCGGGTTTCCTGCTCTGCAATGGTCGTCACGTCATTGTCCCTTCAGTCGCCGTGTTCGCGGTGACGGCCGTTACGCTACGCCGTTGTGTGGCCAACCGCATGATATCTTCCTGGGTAGTTCCTTCGGCCGGCAGCTCGCCGGTCAGCCGCCCTTCACACATGACGGCGATGCGATGGCTCATGCGCAGGATTTCCGGCAGCTCGGACGAGATCATGACGATGGCACGGCCCTGGGCGGCAAGCGTGTTCAGGAGCTTGTAGATCTCGTTCTTGGCACCGACGTCGATCCCGCGCGTCGGTTCATCGAAGAACAGGATCTCGCAGTCCCTTGCGAGCCATTTCGCGATCACGATCTTCTGCTGGTTTCCGCCTGACAGAAGCCGGGTTTCCTGGGTCTCAGAGGGCGTCTTGATCCGCAGCTGTTTGATATAGGAGCGTGCCGTCTCTTTGATCTCGCGCATTTTTAGAAATGCGCGAAGGGATACAAAACGGTTCAGGCAAGGCATGACGATATTGGTTGCCACATCCATGCCGGTCGCGAGCCCGAAGCGCTTTCTGTCTTCGGAGAGATAGCCGATTCCTAGGCGCACGGCGTCTCTTGGGGAGTGGATCTTCACCGGTCGGCCTCGGACGATGATTTCGCCACCATCGAGCGGATCGGCGCCGAAGATGGCGCGGGCAACTTCTGTGCGTCCGGCGCCCATCAGACCCGCGAAGCCGAGAATTTCCCCTTTGCGCAAACTGAAACTCACGTCTCGGATTGCAGGATCTCGCCGAAGGTTTCTCACCTCGAGCACGACATCATGCTTCAGCAGGTCCGGAACTTCCGTTTTCGTCTCGGTCAGGCTTCGCCCGACCATCATGGAAATGATGGTGTCGACGGAGGTCGAGGCCGTTGGCATGGTGCCGATATATTCACCGTCTCTCATGACCGTGACCCGGTCGGAGATCTCCTTCAGCTCGTCCATCTTGTGAGAAATATAGACGATACCCACGCCCTCGGCCTTGAGCTGCCGGATGATCCTGAACAGCTCCGCGATCTCCGCATTGTTCAGGGCCGCGGTGGGTTCGTCCATGATCAGGACCTTGGACCTGAACGACAGGGCCTTGGCGATCTCGATCATCTGCTGCTTGGCGACCGTGAGCTTGCCGACTTCGACGCGTGGGTCGAGCCTGAGATGCATGCGCTCGAAAATGGCGGCGGCATTCCGGTTGAGAGCATCCTCATCAAGGAAAATGCCAAGGGCGCGTTTGGGCTCGCGGCCGATGAAGATGTTCTGGGCAGCCGTGAGATCATTCATCAGGTTGAGTTCCTGATGAATGATGCTGATGCCGAGGTCCTGTGCCGCTCGGGGGGAGGGGATATCGACGGAAGCGCCTTCGATGCGGATCTCGCCGGCATCCTTCTGGTAGATGCCCGCGAGGATCTTCATCAGGGTCGACTTGCCCGCGCCGTTCTCCCCCATGAGAGCGTGGACCTCGCCGGGGAGAAGCTCAAAGCGCGCCTGCTTCAGCGCCTGCACGCCGGGAAAAGCCTTGTCTAAATTCCGGATCGTGACGAGCGGGGTCATGAGGCGCTTCCCGCCCGGTCAGACTTGATGGGCGCCGCCCATGCAGGATCAACAGTACCGGGACACCGGCGCGTGACCACGCAGGCGCGCTCAAGACACCAGGCTACTGCGGTAAAGAGCAGGACGTCGCCCTGGACCCGCATATTTCCTCCCAATCGTCGGCCCCCGACGACCTAGAGCCTCTCCATCCAATTTTCTCGGTCCGCAGGGGCCGGATCGGATTGTAACCGGGGAGGCTTCTTCTTTTGAGAGGATGATATTCATGAAGAGTGGAGGGAGGCAACTGAAATGATTTCTGCACCGCATGAGCAACAAACCTGTGAGCGGAACAGGGCAATAGCAGCCTTCATGATGTAATGTATTCGTCCCTCGACGCTTCTCCGCCTTGCCGGTTTTGAGCATACGCCATAGCTTGAGTAAACAACGCCAACAAGGCCAGGGACGAGCGGAGTGATCGTATGGCGGACGACCCAATCGGAAAGACCAAGCTGGGACGCACGAATCTTGCCGTATCGAATATCTGCTTCGGCACGTCATCCTTGGGAGATATGCCCGACACCTATGGCTATGGCGTCGACGAGGAGCGGGCCAAGAAGACGATCCAGGCCATTTTCGAAAGTCCTGTGAACTTTCTCGATACATCCCGGATCTACGGGTTCGGGCGAAGCGAGGAGCGGATCGGCGAGGCTGTCCGTGAACGGGGCGGCCTCCCTCAAGGGTTCGTCGTCTCGACCAAACTGGATCGTGACCCTGAGACAAATCGCTTCGACGCCTCCCGGGCCCGGCGCTCGCTGGAGGAGAGCCTGAAGGCGCTCGGCCTCGATCGCGTCGATATTCTTCATCTCCATGATCCGGAGCACACCACCTCCTTGGAGGAAGTCACCGGCCCTCAGGGAGCCCTTCCGGAACTGTTCAGGATGAAGGAGGAGGGATTGACGACCGCCGTCGGGCTTGCCGCCGGTCCGGTGGACATCATGATGCCGCTCCTGCACGAGTGGGATTTCGACGTGCTGATCACGCACAACCGGTTCACCCTGACCAACCGCAACGCGCACGCCATGATCGACTTCGCCTGCGCCAAGGGCATCGCAGTTTTGAATGCGGCTCCCTATGCTGGCGGCGTTCTGGCCAAAGGCTCAAGCTCGTACCGGCGCTATGTCTATCAAGAGGCATCCGAGGAGATGCTGGATCCGGTCCGGCGTGTCGAGGCGGTCTGTGCCAAGCACGACGTTCCGCCCGGTGCCGCGGCCCTGCAGTTCTCGATGCGTGATCCACGGATCACCTCCACGGTTTGCGGAGTGAGCCGGCCTGAGCGGGTTGAGCAGACACTTGAATGGGCGCGCTGGCCGATTCCTCAGGAGGTGTGGGATGAGCTGGCCTCCTTGTCCTTCTCAACCGAGGATCCTGAGGCGACACGTGAGTACAAGCCGGGATAGTCGACGTTCGTGGAGCCTCCGCCATGCTGAAGAACCTCAATCCTCTCCTGTCCCCTGAACTGTTGATGGTGCTCCGTTCGATGGGGCACGGCGATGAGATCGCCGTGGTCGATGCCAATTTTCCTGCAGCCTCCATGGCGCAGCGTCTCGTGAGGCTCGATGGGCTGAGCGCGACAGCCGTGACGGACGCGATCCTGTCAGTGATGCCCCTCGACGACTTCGTGCCCGAAGCCGCATGGCGCATGGAGGTCGTGGGAGATCCGCAGGCCGAACAGCCGATCTTCGATGAGTTTCGCACCATCATTGCCCGTCACGAGGGGGCGGGCTTTCGTCTCGCTGCCCTTGAGCGCTTTGCCTTCTATGAGCGGGCCAAGGCGGCCTATGCCATCGTTTCGACGGGGGAGGCTAGGCTCTACGGCAACATCATCCTCAAGAAGGGCGTCGTCCGCTCTGAATGATGCAGACCATAACGACACGCCGCGGAGGTCCGGCAGCTTAGCGAGGCTCAATGATGCGGATCGACTCTCATCAGCATTTCTGGCGTGTCAGTCGCGGCGATTATTTCTGGATGAGCCCTGACGTCGAGATGCTCTATCGCGACTACGGCCCGGAGGATCTCCAGCCTCTGCTGGCTCGCCACGGTATCGACCGGACGATCCTTGTGCAGGCGGCGCCGACTGTGGCGGAAACCGAGTTCATGCTGGAGACCGCTGAAGCCGCTCCCTTTGTGGCTGGAGTGGTCGGCTGGGTCGAATTCTCCGATCCGGACGCCGCCCAAACGATAGAACGACTGGCAGCCAATCCCCTGATCGTCGGCTTTCGTCCCATGGTGCAGGACATTCCCGACGATGACTGGCTTCTACGCCCGGATTTGGCAGTTGCCTTTCGCACCCTTGTCGAACAGCGGCTGGTGTTCGATGCCCTTGTCCTGCCCCGTCATCTGTCCCGAGCGCTTGTGGTGGCGGACCGCTACCCGGATCTCTCCATCGTCGTCGACCATGGAGCAAAGCCCTTCATCCGGGAGGGACTGCTCGATCCATGGCGGGCGGACATTGCGGCCATGGCGGCCCGTCCCAACACCGTGTGCAAGCTCTCCGGTCTCGTGACGGAGGCCCAGGCGGAGTGGGCGGTCGATGATCTGCGCCCCTATGTCGACCATCTTCTCAAGGTGTTCGGGCCTGAGCGGCTGCTCTGGGGAAGTGACTGGCCCGTCGTCAATCTTGCTGGCGGGTATGAGCGTTGGAGGAATACGACACAGGATCTGATCGCCGGCCTCTCCGATACGGAGAAAGCCGCCATTCTCGGCAACAACGCGGCCCGGATCTATCTGAGAGATCGAGGACGGCGCTGAAAGCAGGGGGCTGCCATCACCGCGGCGCGAAGACCTCCGGGTACTCGGACGAGAAGTGCTCCAGCTCGTCCATCACGGCTTCCAGATGGGATTCCATGGCGCGGCGTGCGGCCTCGGAATCGTGAGCCTCCAGCGCTTTGAGCAGGTCCCGGTGCTCGGCCAGCGTGACGGCATGACGTCGCGGGGAGGAAAGAAGCCGACGAACCCGGTCGATATTGGCGCGCGAGGCCTCAATCACGGCCGCGATCCGCGGCAATTCCAGGCTATCCACCAGGATAGCATGGAACGCGAGGTCGAGGGCGTGGAAGCCAGCCCTGTCACCCTTCGCCACCGCCTTCTCCTGTGCCTGCAGATTCTTTTTCAGGGCAGTGAGAGCCGGGGAGGGCAGGCGTCGAGCCGCCGTCTCCGCCACTATTGCTTCCAGCGCGTTGCGGATCAGCATGGACTCTTTGATCTCGGCCAGACGGATGCGGGCGGCGCGCGTGCCTCGCTGGGGTAGGATCTCCACCAGCCCTTCCGCTGCCAGGCGCGCGAGAGCCTCCGAAACCGGAAATCTCGAAACGCCAAGCCTGGCGCAGACGAGGCCCTTGTCGATGAACTCGCCCGGTGCGAAGTCGAGAGCAACGATGGCGGAACGAAGCGAGCGCTCCACCTGCTCCGTCGTGTTCCCGCGCGGTCCCCGCTCGAGGGGCTCGAGAAAGCTATATTGTTCTGCCTTGTCGATCATTGTCATGGCGCTAACATGTTAGTGGATCCGGCAGGCTGACGCCATCGTCTTGTCGGGTTCACCGCGAGCGAACCTGCTCGTTCATGCTCATGAACCGGACGAAGAGCCGGATGCTTTGGGAGAAACGCCAGCATGCCTTCCGTGACCCGCCGCCTTATGCTTGGCCTGACGGCCGCCGTTGCCCTGACCCTGCCTGCGCTGCCCGCCAGTGCGCAGACGAAGCTCAAATGGGCCCACGTCTACGAAACTTCGGAACCCTTCCATACGCAGTCCGTCTGGGCAGCGCAGGAAATCGCGAAGCGCACCAATAACCGCTATCAGATTGATGTCTACCCAGCCTCGCAGCTTGGCAAGGAGAGCGATATCAACCAGGGCCTGTCGCTCGGTACCGTCGATATGATCATCTCCGGCCCGAGCTTCGCTGCCCGCAGCTATCCGCCGGTCGGCATCGGCTACTATCCTTACATCTTCCGCGACGCTTCCCATCTGCTCACTTTTGCGAAGAGCGACGTCTTCAAGGAGCTCGCCAAGGGATATTCCGACAAGACCGGACACCAGATGGTTGCGCTGACCTATTACGGCGTGCGCCACACCTCGACGAACAAGCCATTCAAGACCTGCGCCGAGATGAAGGGTCTCAAGATCCGCGTGCCCGATGCTCCCGCCTATCTGGCGATGCCGCGCTCCTGCGGTGCGAACACGACGCCGATTGCCTTCGCCGAGGTGTACCTCGCCCTCCAGAATGGTACTGTCGATGCTCAGGAAAACCCGCTGACCACCATTGAGGCCAAGAAGTTCTACGAGGTCCAGAAGCACATCGTGCTCACCGGCCACATCGTCGACCACCTGGCCACCATCATCTCGAAACAGCTCTGGGCCAAGCTCTCGGATGAAGACAAGAAGATCTTCAACGACGTCGCCCAGGAGGCCGCTGTGCGCGCCTCGGCCGAGATCCAGGCCAAGGAGAAGGAGCTGATCGAAACCTTCAAGCAGAAGGGGCTCACGGTCACCGAAGTGAACAAGGACGAGTTCAAGGACGTAGTGATGAAGAACGTCAGCCTTGAGTCCCTCGGCTACCGGAAGTCCGATTACGACAAGATCCAGGCGCTGAAGTCGGAAGGGCTGTGACACCTCTGGGGCCGTCGTGAGGCGGCCCCTTCTCCTGACCGACCGGCTGACCTGCCGGGTTGTCGCGCCCTGATTTCGAGGACGAGGATCATTGCCGGATGACGACTGAAGTCCATAGCCAAGTGAGCGCCGAGGAACTGGCGCAAACCTTCGACGAAAGCGAGCACGCGCCCGTCGATCTCTCCGAATATGCTTTTGAGGATTGGCTGGCGCTGGCGCTGTTCTGGGCCATGGCGCTCGCCGTCTTCGTGCAGTTCTTCACCCGTTACGTGCTGAACGATTCCTTCGCCTGGACTGAAGAGATCGCGACCAACCTCAACGTGGCGCTGGTTTTCATCGGCTCCGCCATGTGTGTGCGCATGAGCCGGCACATCCATGTGGACTTCGTCTATCGCTATGTCCCACCTCTGGTAGGACGCATCCTGGCGACCGTCGTCGACCTCGCTCGCCTCGCTTTCTTTGCTTATGGCGCTGTCCTGACCTGGCGCTTCATGAGCATCATCGGAGACGAGCAGATGACGACGATCAATCTGCCGAAGAACCTGACCTACGCCTTCGTTTTCATCGGCTTCCTGCTGATGTGCTTCCGCTCGATCCAGGTGGCTGTGGCCAACTGGCGGCGCGGCTACTCCGTTCTTGAACGGCCCGAAGCTTTTGATGCTCCTCTCGTGGCAGAAACCTGATGCTCATTTTGCTAGGCTCCTTTCTTGTCCTCATGGTTTTCGGGCTGCCCGTCGCCGTTTCGATGGCGGTCGCCTCCCTGTTGTACATTCTCGCCACCGGCGTGGTGCCGGACGTCATCGTGGCGCAGCGCATGATCGCCGGCGTCGAGAGCTTCCCGCTTCTGGCGGTCCCGTTCTTCATCCTGGCCGGCAACCTGATGAACATCGCCGGCGTGACCGGCCGCATCTATTCGTTTGCCGTCGCCCTTGTCGGCTGGATGAAGGGCGGGCTGGGCCAAGTCAACATCGTCGGCTCCGTGATCTTTTCGGGCATGTCCGGCACGGCCATTGCCGATGCGGCAGGGCTCGGCACGATCGAGATCAAGGCCATGAAGGACCATGGCTACTCGACCGAGTTCTCCGTCGGCGTTACGGCGGCGTCTGCAACGCTCGGGCCGATCATTCCGCCGTCGCTGCCTTTCGTGATCTACGGCATGATGGCCAATGTCTCGATCGGCGCGCTCTTCCTGGGCGGGCTCATCCCTGGCGTGGTCATGACGCTCATGATGATGGCGACCGTCGCCTACTTCGCCTACAAGAACAGCTGGGGCTCGGATACGCCATTCTCCTGGCGTCAACTCGGCAGTGCCAGTATCGAAGTCATCATCGTGCTCGCCTTTCCGGTCGCCGTCTGGCTCATGGTTCAGGCCGGGCTCTCCACCAACGTCGCCATCGGCATTGCGCTTGTCGTGCTCCTGGCCCTCGACTGGTATTTCGACTTCTCGGCCGTGATGGCCCTGATGGCTCCTGTCATCCTGATCGGCGGCATGACGCTGGGCCTCTTCACCCCGACCGAGGCCGCCGTGGCCGCCGTGATCTGGTCCTTGTTCCTGGGCCTCGTGCGCTACCGCTCGATGACATTCAGGAGCCTCGCCAAGGCGACCTTCGACACGATCGAAACCACCGCCTCGGTGCTCTTCATCGTCACGGCCGCATCGATCTTCGCCTGGCTTCTGACCGTCAGCCAGGCGGCACAGCTTCTATCGGATGCCATTCTGGGCTTCACGCAGAACAAGTGGGTGTTCCTGCTGCTGGCCAACATCCTTATCCTGTTCGTCGGCTGCTTCATCGACACCATCGCGGCAATCACCATCCTGGTGCCGATTCTGCTGCCCATCGTGCTCAAGCTCGGCATCGATCCGGTCCATTTCGGATTGATCATGACCCTCAACCTGATGATCGGCCTGCTTCATCCGCCGCTCGGCATGGTTCTGTTCGTGCTGGCAAGGGTGTCGAAACTCTCCGTCGAGCGCACGACCATGGCGATCCTGCCCTGGCTGGTGCCCCTGATGCTCGCCCTGATCGCGATCACCTACATTCCTGAACTGACCCTCTGGCTGCCGCGGCAGATGGGTCTCGGGAGATGACAAGGTGTATGGCGAGATTTGATGAAAACGACTAATTTTATGAGATGACCATGACATCCCCCCGCACCATCCGTCTTTCCGCCGACGACAACGTCGCCATCGCCATCGATCTCGTGAACCAGGGCGATACCGTCTCCGGCCTTACCGCCCGTGAGCGCATTCTGCGTGGCCACAAGATGGCCATCGAGCCGATCCGCGAGGGTGAGCCGATCCGTAAGTTCGGCCAGATCATTGGCTTTGCCAAAACTCACATCGCTCCCGGCGAATGGGTGCATGAGCACAATGTGGGCCTCCACGATTTCGAGCGTGACTACGCTTTCTGCGTGGACGCTCACGATGACGATCTGCTGCCGCCGGAGATGCGGGCTACCTTCGAGGGCTATCGGCGCGAGTCGGGGAAAACCGGCACGCGGAATTATCTCGGCATCCTGACCTCCGTGAACTGCTCGGCATCGGTCGCCCGGTTTGCCGCAGCGGAAATCGAGCGTTTGGGCGTCTTGAAGGACTACCCTGGCATCGACGGTGTGGTGGCGATCGTCCACGGCACGGGCTGCGGACATGCGGCCTATGGCGAGGGGTTCGACATTCTGCGCCGCACCCAATGGGGCTACGCCAGCCATCCGAACTTTGCCGGCGTCGTGATGGTCGGCCTCGGCTGCGAGGTGTTTCAAATCGGGCGCATGAAGAAAGAATATGGATTGGAGGAGACGGATACCTTCCGGACCCTGACGATCCAGGAGACGGGCGGCACGCGCAAGACGGTCGAAGCGATCACCGCCGGTATCCGTGACATGTTGCCCATCGCAGCCCGCGCGAAGCGCGAGACGCGTCCGGCCTCCGAACTGGTCCTCGCGCTTCAATGCGGCGGTTCCGACGGCTATTCGGGCCTGACTGCCAATCCGGCTCTTGGCGTCGCATCCGACCTGCTGGTGCGCCATGGCGGCACCTCCATCCTCTCCGAGACGCCGGAAATCTATGGTGCCGAGCACCTGCTGACTCGGCGCGCGGCGGCCCGCGAGGTGGGCGAAAAGCTCGTCTCCCGGATCCGCTGGTGGGAGGATTACACCGCACGCAACGGCGGCGAGATGAACAACAATCCGTCTCCCGGAAACAAGGCGGGCGGCCTCACGACGATCCTGGAAAAATCGCTTGGCGCCTCGGCGAAGGGAGGGCGCTCGACCCTGCGCGCCGTCTACGAATATGCCGAGCAGGTGAAGGAGCACGGCTTCGTTTATATGGACACGCCCGGCTACGATCCGGTGGCGGCCACCGGTCAGGTGGCGGGTGGGGCAAACCTCATCGCGTTCACAACCGGACGCGGCTCCGCCTTCGGAGCCAAGCCCGTGCCATCGCTGAAGCTCGCAACCAACTCCGACATCTACCGTCGCATGCAGGAAGACATGGACATCAACTGCGGCGACATCCTCGATGGAGTTTCTCTCGAGCAGAAAGGCGCGGAGATCTTCGACACGCTTCTGCGTGTGGCATCGGGCGAACACACGAAATCTGAAGACCTTGGCTATGGCGATCTGGAGTTCGTTCCCTGGCAGGTTGGCGCTGTGATGTGATCGTAGGGGAATTATTCCTCATCCCGACGTCTCGATGCGCGACAGAGGATGCTGAGAGCAAAATGCTCTCATCGCCCTCATTCGCTATCGTTTACCTTATGTCTTAAGCCTTTGGCGACCTCGATCGGCTAATCGGGCGGCGGGTCGAAGAAACTCAAAAAGGAATAAGACAATGGCTCTGACGGGGCGTTTCAATCTCCGGAAATCCTTTTCCGGACGGATCATTTTGCAGGTCGAAGAAGAGGTGAAGAGCGCCTGGAGTCTCTTTTCCCGGCAGCCCAAGTTCCGCAGGCGCTGGCGAGACGCGAAGCCGATGGATCTTCCGGCTACGGAATTGCGCGCGCTCATGGATCTGCGCAACAGGCCGCGTTTCGCCACGCAGGCGTTCGAGCCGACCCAGATCGTGCGCCCCATACCGCACCCGTCCGAGCCGACACTCAACAGCGCGACCTTGACGGAAGAGGGACGCTCGGTGCTGGCACATTGAGGTGTTAGACTGCCCCTTCGAACCGCTTGTGATGAACTCACACAAGGATGAGCCGAACCATGACTCCGGATAAGCGCCGCAGGATCGAGGGAATTGCCGTTCTGATAGGTTTTGCCGCCTGTATTCCGGCAGCCAATTGGCTTGTCGGCAATGTCGGCACAACCTGCGTTCCGGATGGTCCCTGTCTCATCCCTGTCGCACCGGGTATCTCGGCCCCCAGCGGCGTGCTCGTGGTCGGTCTTGCGCTTGTTCTGCGCGACCTCGTGCAGCGCCGCTTGGGGCGCTACTGGGCCCTGGCTGCCATTGGAATCGGGGCGATCCTCTCCGTCGTATTTGCTCCGCCGCCACTCATTCTCGCGTCGACAACTGCTTTCCTGCTGTCCGAAATGGCCGATCTGGCAGTCTACACGCCTCTGCAGAAGCGTGGCCTCGTTCTTGCGGTGGTTGCGAGCAGCGTCGTGGGCTTGGTCATCGACAGCATGGTGTTCCTGTTCCTGGCCTTCGGCAGCCTCCAGTTCCTGCTGCCTCAGATCATCGGTAAGGCCTGGATGGTGATCCTCAGCATTCCGGTCATCTCCTGGCTGCGCCAGCGCGATGAGCGGATCGGCATGCCTGTGTGCACCTGATCTGGGAAAGAGGATTTATCCGACACCGAGAAATTTTGCTGTTTCCGGATCCACTGGAATGCCGGTGCGCTGGCGCTCGGCCTCGACGGCCCATTCCCTGTCGCCCGGCGCCATGACGCTCTGTCCCTGACTGGTTGCGCTTGCCCGGAGATCGGCCAGGTAGCGCGTGATTGCCGCCTCATAGAGGGCCCGGCCCGCGAACCGATCCGGGTCGATGGCAAGGCAGAAGTGCCCCATCTGCCGGGGCGTTTTGAAATCGTCAGTCTCGGCCATTCGGATCATGAGATGATCCAAGGTGCTGCCGGTCAGAACGGCTGACAGAAGGGTCACGAAGCCTGCCAGGGCAGCTCCCTTGAAACCGAAGTCGATGCCGCCGAGAGGCATCAACATCTCGACATCGTTGGGATCTTGTGTCGGCTGGCCCGACTGATCAGCGGCAACCCCTTCAGGCAAAGATCGGCCAAGTGTTCTGTAGAGCAGAACCCGGTTGAACGGAATGGAAGAGGTCGCCATGTCCAACAGCCACGGCCTGTGACCCGGCACGGGAGCACCGACGGCAATGGGGTTGGTGCCGTGGAAACGCTGTGCTCCCCCGTGCAAAGCAACAACGGAATCGGTGTTCGTCATCGAGACAGCGATGAGACCGGCCTCCGCTCCGGCAAGAGCGTAGGCCCCGGCTGCTCCGTAATGCGAGGAGTTGACGACTCCAACAGCGGCAACGCCGGCTTCCTTCGCCATGTCACAGGCGAGGTTCATGGCGGCATAGGCTGCCGCATGACCAAGAGCGTTGTCGGCGTCGAGAATGGCGGAGCCAGCAGCCGTGCGGCGCGTCTCCATCTGAGGTGTCGGATTCACGCGCCCGCCGCGGAGAACCTTCGCATAATGGGATGTGAGCCGGACGCCATGACTGTCGATTCCAAGGCGCGATGCGTGAAGCATGGCGCGCGTTGCCGCGCGCGCCGAATTCTCATCCGCACCGGCATCGCGCAAGGCGTCAAAGGTCCTCGCATCCAGCACCTGCTCGGGAACGAATATCAAATCTGCCACGTGGGTCCTCTTCATGCGCTCGCTTTGTCGAGGAGAACAGTGACATGCGCTTCTGCCTCAAGACAATGCAAATATGACGGGGGCATCCTGTCGAAGCACTCTCATACTCACCAAAGATGGCTGTGCTCTCGTCGAAATCACGCCCGTAAATGTAGTCGAAGCCGTGCGCGGGCCTCGCATTCCTGCTGCGGGTTGTCACACAGATCCATGAACAAAGGGGGCGTTCCCTCGTTGTCAGCTACGGTCGCGTGATTCTGGAGTGCGGATGCCTCGCTTTTTCTTCGACACCTATGACGGCGAACGCTTCTTCCCTGATGAGGTGGGGATGGAGCTCGAAAGTATCGAGACGGCCAAGACCGAAGGGCAGAAAGCTCTGCCTGACATGGCAAAGGACGCGCTTCCGGATGGGAATTTTCGCTCCTTCGTGGTCAGCGTAAGAGACGAGAGCGGTCAGGTTGTGCTGCGGATGGCCCTCTCGCTGGTTGTGGAAGTGGGATGTGCTGACGCCTAGGTCCCTGACGAGAGCAGGTCATGCCGACGGATATGGCATGAAGAGGGAACGGCGGGCTGCTGCTCAATGCTGGAAAATTCATCCCCCGCGGGAATAAAGCGCCTGGCTCAAGCGTCTAAGATCGACGGGTACGCCTCGCATCCCCCTGATTGATAGCCAGGAGTTTTCCGATGTCTAAGGGATCCGGTGATCGGTTCGAAGGTCTGCAGTTGCCTGGGAGCGCTTGGAAGGCTCTTGACGAGGCCAAGATCACGAGCCTCAAGCAGCTTAGAGCCATGGCTCCCCAAATCGAGCGCATTCCGGGCATTGAGCCAGAGATCGCCCAAGTGATCAAAGATACACTTGACCGTTTGGCTTCTGGGAGAATCGTTCGAGTCAGGCTCGTATTCCCTAAGCATCCTCTCACCTAGAACTGAGACGGGAGTGATCTCAACAATGGCGGTGGTGTCGCGAGAGAAAGTCATGCCCGAGGTATGGCACGAAGGGGAAAGAGAGGGTTTTACAGGAAGCTTCAGAGTCTGACCCGATCCGGACGTTACCGTTGGACACCACAGGGCCGTCCGTTGTTCACGGGGATTCGAAACTACAAGCCATTGCGCAGGTGTCGTCGAAAGGCATGCGGGCTGATGCTAACGATGCTGCAGCAATTTCAGACGTGACCTCAAAGCTTCCTGAATATGCGACCTTGCGAGCGTCTCGGCTTGGTCGGGCTTGCGTGCGGCGAT
>NZ_LCYG01000092.1 GCF_001017175.1 Microvirga vignae
CGCCGCCGCACCAGCGCGGCGGCGCTATCCATTCCATGAAAAGCCATGGCGACACTCGATATCAGTTTCAAGCCTGAACGCGCTCATCTGCGTAAGCCTAAGCGTGGTGTCATCGCGGAAAGAGTTGTCCCGCAATCCGTCTCCGGCCGTTATCGCAGACTGAAATGGACGGCGCTGATCGTGTGTCTCGCCGTCTACTACATTCTTCCCTTCCTGCGCTGGACGCGAGGGGAGGGTCAGCCCGACCAGGCCGTTCTGTTCGATTTCGACCGGGGCCGGCTCTATTTCTTCTTCATCGAGATCTGGCCCCAAGAGGTCTATTACCTGACCGGCCTGCTCGTCTTGGCGACCCTCGTCCTCATCTGGCTCAATGCCGTCGCGGGCCGCGTCTGGTGCGGCTATTTCTGCCCGCAGACGGTCTGGACCGATCTTTTTCTTCTGGTTGAGCGCTGGATCGAAGGCGACCGCCGCGAGCGGCTGAAGAAGCAGGGTGCGCCGCTTAACGCGCGGCGTGTGATGGAGATCGGTCTCAAGCATGCGATCTGGATCGCCATTGCCATGGGAACGGGCGGTGCGTTTGTTCTCTATTTCGCGGATGCGCCAACTCTCCTCTACGAGCTCGTCACGGGTGAGGCTTCCGTCCTCTCTTATGCGTGGGTCGGCATCCTGACCTCCACGACCTATACGCTCGCGGGTTTCGCGCGCGAGCAGGTCTGCACCTGGATGTGCCCCTGGCCGCGCCTGCAGGGTGCGATCTGGGACCCGGAGGCGCTTACCGTCAATTATCGCGACTATCGCGGCGAGCCGCGCGGATCGGTCAAGAAGACCGCGGAATTGAGGGCGAAGGGAGAGCCGGCGGGCGACTGCGTCGATTGCATGCAATGCGTGACCGTTTGCCCGATCGGGATCGACATTCGCGAAGGACCCAACTTCGCCTGCATCAATTGTGGCCTGTGCGTCGATGCCTGCGACAGCGTGATGACCAAGCTCGATCGTCCGCGTGGTCTGATCGATTATGAGTCGTGGACCAATATTCAGCGCGGGCACCGCAAGGAGGAGCCCAAGCGCCGGATCATCAGGCCCAAGACCGTTGGTCTTGGTCTTTCCATCATCGCTCTGGCAGGAGTGATGGGCGTGAGCCTGAGCCTCCGCGGCGATGACAAGCTCACCGTGATCCATGACCGCAATCCCGTGGCCGTCACGCTCTCGGACGGGCGGACCCGAAACGGCTATACGGTGCGCCTTTACAACAAGAGCGGCGAAATGCGCTCCTTTGAGATCGATATGACGGGTCTGCCTAAGGCCACTCTCGAGGTGGTCGAGGACGATGCTGTTGTTCAGGTGGAGCCCGATGCCACACGGGAGATCCGCGTGCTCGTCTCAGCCAAAGCGGACGGCCGCCATCCTGTCGTGTTCACGGCAACCGATACGAAGACAGGCAACAGTATCATTGCCGAAGACATGTTCATGTCCAATGACGGAGGCCGGTGATGGCTCCTATTCCTCGCTTGCGATCTTATGAAGGCCCTGCGTTGTTCTCATATGGCTTTCGCCCCTTCTTCCTGCTCGGCTCGCTCCATGCAGGGCTCGCGATCCTGGCCTGGCTGCCGATGTTCTACGGCGAGCTCCAGCTATCGACGGCTTTCGCACCGCGCGACTGGCACATCCATGAGATGCTCTATGGCTATCTCTCGGCCGTGATCACAGGCTTCCTGCTGACCGCCGTTCCCAACTGGACAGGCCGCATGCCCCTGCAGGGCAGACCATTGATCGTGCTGGTCCTGATCTGGGTGGCGGGGCGCGTGGCCGTCACGATCTCGGCCTGGATCGGGTGGCAGGCCTCCGGGCTGATCGACGTGTCGTTCCTGATTGTCGTTGCGGCGGTCATGGCGCGGGAAATCATCAAGGGCAAGAACTGGCGCAACCTCAAAGTCATGGTTGCACTGAGTATCCTGACGATCGGCAACATCACCTTTCACCTCGAGGCGCATCTTCTGGGCGCAGCCGAATACGGCATCCGCATTGGCGTCGCGGCGACCATGATGCTCGTGATGGTGATCGGCGGGCGTATCGTGCCGAGCTTCACCCGCAACTGGCTCTCGCGCGAGAATCCCGGCCGCATGCCAGCATCGTTCGGTACCTTCGACATGATCTCGATGGCAGGCGCAAGCCTCGCGCTTCTGGTTTGGATCGCCTTGCCCGAATGGCAGATCACAGGTGTCGCCCTGGTGGCTGCAGGTCTCGTCCAGACTGTCCATATGGCGCGTTGGGCCGGTGACAGGACATGGAGGGACCGGCTCGTGCTGATCCTGCATGTTGCTTATGCCTTCGTTCCGCTTGGCTTCATCCTGACGGGTCTCGCCTCCCTGGGCCTCATCCCCACTGGCGCGGGCATTCATGCCTGGACGGGTGGAGCGATGGGGGGAATGACGCTCGCCGTGATGTCGCGCGCCAGCCTCGGGCATACGGGGCGGGCGCTGGTCGCGTCGCGGATGACGCAGGTTCTTTATCTCCTCATCGTCATTGTCGCGCTCGCGCGGATCATCGCGGCTCTTCTCCCCGATTGGACCGATGCCCTGCTTCATCTGGCGGGCGCGGCATGGGCTGCGACATTCATCGGCTTCGCGCTGACATACTGGAACGTCTTCATGCAGCCGCGCGTGAAAGCGTGACGTTCTTGCGATAAATCAAGGCCCTCCTTCCCGTCTCTGCCAGTTTAGACCGACAAGCAGGGAGGAAGGCTTTGACAACGGACCACAGCAGCAAGCACACGTCTTACGCGCAGGAGCGACGCTTTCCTGAAAGCGCACAGAACGCGTCTGACGCGCCCGGGAATGAAACTCTTCAGAGCTTCGAGGATGAACCGGTATCGCTGCGGGGCCGCAGTATGGGCTGTTCAGGCTGCCAGGAACTTGGTTATTGCCGGCGAGACTTCGCTCAGGAGAACGGCCAAGCCGTCTATGCGCCTTGCTGCTGATGCACGGAGCCCGAAGGTTCCGGTTCAACATCGGGAACGTTGTTCTCCAATTCTTCAAGCCAGACCTGTGGTCCCGCATCCGAGGGCGCGCGCCAATCACCGCGCGGGGATAGCGATCCGCCGGACGAGATCTTCGGCCCGTTCGGCATGGCGGTTCGCTTAAACTGACTGGTGAAGAACCGGGAGAGAAACACCCGCAGCCAGCGCTTGATTTCGGAAAGCTCATAAGAGCGATGCGCGCTCGCCGGTATGTTCGGCGGCCACGTGCCGGAGGCGGCATCTTTCCAGGCGTGCCAGGAGAGATAGGCGATCTTCGAAGGCCTGAAGCCGTAGCGCGTGAGATAGTACAGGTTGAAATCCTGCAACGCATAGGGGCCGATTATGGCCTCGGTCGATTGGATTTGCCCGGAGGCATCCTGCGGAACGAGTTCCGGCGAGATCTCGGTCGCCAGGATGGCATGAAGAATGTCGGCCGTTGCCTGGTCGACATCGCCGGAGGCGGCGACGAAGCGGATCAAATGCTGGATCAGCGTCTTCGACACCGAGGCGTTGACGTTGTAGTGGGACATCTGATCGCCGACGCCGTACGTGCACCAGCCGAGCCCCAGCTCGGAGAGGTCGCCCGTGCCGACCACAATGCCGCGGTGATGATTGGCGAGACGGAACAGGTAGTCGGTTCGCAATCCCGCCTGCACGTTCTCGAATGTCACGTCATAGACCGGCTGCCCTTCAGCGAAGGGATGGTCCAAGTCCTGCAGCATCTGGCGTGCCGCAGGACGGATATCGATCTCGGACGCGCTGACCTTGAGCGCTTTCATGAGGGCCCAGGCGTTGCCCTTCGTGCCTTCGCTGGTCGCAAAGCCGGGAAGTGTATAGGCCAGGATATTGGTGCGGGCTAAGCCGAGCTTGTCCATGGCGCGGCAGCAGACGAGGAGAGCCTGCGTCGAGTCGAGACCGCCCGAGACGCCGATGACGATCTTTTCGGTGCGTGTCGCCTGCAGGCGTTTCGCAAGGCCTTGGACCTGGATGTTGTAGGCCTCGTAGCAATTCTCGGAAAGCTTCGATGGATCGGACGGCACATAGGGAAACCGCTCGACCGGACGGCGCAGAGAAAGCGCCTCCTCAGGCGCATCCATGCTGAATTGCAAGGTGCGGAAGTCGTTGGGCGTGACGTTCAGATTGCGCCCGCAATCGCCGAAGGTGACACGGCGCATCCGCTCCGCGCGCAGCCGTCCCAGATCCACATCGGCCACAGCCATCGTAGAGCCCGCGGGGAAGCGCTCGGTCTCTGCCAGACGAAGGCCGTCCTCGAAGATGCCGCCCTGGCCATCCCAAGCAAGATCGGTGGTCGACTCGCCGGGACCTGCAGCCGAAAACGCATAGGCTGCGATGCAGCGCATGGATTGCGAGCCGCACAGCAGCTGTCGATCCTCGGCCTTGCCGATGGTGATGTTGCTGGCGGACAGATTGAGAAGAACCTCTGCGCCGGCAAGTGCTGCGACAGTGCTGGGCGGCTGGGGCACCCACATGTCCTCGCAGACCTCCACATGAAACGTGAAAGCGCAGCGGCCGATTGACCGGAAGAGGAGGTCGACGCCAAATGGGACGCGTTCGCCCGCAACAGTGATCTCCTGCCTGCCAACTTGTGCGCCGGACGCGAAGTGACGGCGCTCGTAGAACTCTCGATAGTTCGGAAGATAGATCTTTGGCACGACGCCAAGAATGCGCCCGGCCTGGATGACGATACCTGCATTATAGAGGCGGTTCTCCCAGCGGAGAGGGGCCCCGACCGCAAAGGCTGGAAAGAGATCGGCGCTCTCGGCGACAAGGCGCGCAATACCCTCTTCAACCGCCTCCAGCAGTGCATCCTGATGCAGCAGGTCGTCGATGGAATAGGCCGAGAGGCCAAGCTCGGGAAAGACCATCAAGGCAATGCGTTCCCGGTCACCCTGATGCAGAAGCTCCAACGTGCGCTCGACATTGAAGCGCGGATTCGCAACCTCGATCCGCGGCACGCAGGCTGCGATGCGAACGAAATCGTGAGAATAAGGTGAGAAGAAAGAAGTCATCTCATATCCAAATCGGCCCTCGAGCAGTGGTTCCCATTAGGGCAGCCCTTACTCGGCGACGTGCCTCTCTTGACCTTTAAGGATCGTGGTTTCAGAGCGCACGGAACTCCTTGGAAGGCCGGGTGTATTCGAGCAAAGAATAGCCTCTTGAAGGAGGAAGCGAAAGAATATTTGCCGCCTGGTGGCTTCCTTGAGGATCCTGCTCGTCAGCCTGTGAGCCAGGAGGTCATCCATACATGGATTCTCGTCCTCGCGAGAGCGTGCCTGAGAGCACCCGTCAACCTTTATTGGGCTCGTCCAGCCCATATCGTGGCTGTGGCCGCCCCGTGACGCGTTCCCACCAAGCATCGGCTCGCGCCTCGAACGTGTGACCGCCTCGACCATCGCTCTGGTAGAACTGGCCAGGCTGGATCCCCGGTGCATAGGTCTGTTCAACCCATCCCCGTGGATCGTCATGCGGAAATTGGTAGCCCACATGTCCCAGTTTGGCCGCCCCGGCATAATGCGCGTCCCGCAGATGAGCAGGCACGGGGATCATGGGTTGCGATTTGACATAGGCCATCGCCGCCCCAATGCCGCGGCAGGCCGAGTTCGATTTCGGAGCACGGGCAATGTGCAGGGCTGCGTGCGCAAGGACAATCTGGGCTTCCGGGTAGCCGACGTGCTGGACGGCCGTCAGAGCGGCAGCTGCGGTTTGAAGGGCCGTGTTGTCGGCCAGACCAACGTCTTCCGAGGCGTGGATGAGAATACGGCGGGCGATGAAGCGGGGATCCTCACCGGAATGGATGAGACGGGCCAGCCAATAGAGGGTGGCATCGGGGTCCGATCCCCGCATCGATTTGATGAGGGCGGATATGGTGTCGTAGTGAAAGTCGCCTTTCCGATCGAACGGCAGGGGCGAGGCTTGATAGACCTCATCCACCATGGCTCCGGTGATTGAAACGACTGAGCCGGACACTGTTCCGAGAACCAGCGTCTCAAGAGCATTCAAGACGCGGCGGGCATCGCCTCCTGCGCGTCCGATCAGCTGTTTCATGGCCTCAGCGTCGAGGCGAACGTCCAGATCCTTCCGGCTTGCGAGAAAGGACAGGGCTCGTTCGACAATCTGTTCGAGGTCCTCAAGGGAGTGTGGCTCGAGCTGGAAGATGGATGCGCGGGACACGAGCGCAGGGGTGAGCACGTGATAGGGATTGCCGGTGGTCGCCGCAATCAGGTCGAAGGTGCCGGTCTCGGTGAGATCGAGGAGATAGTCCTGCTGTGAGCTGCTGAAGCGATGAACCTCGTCGATGAAGACGAGGATATCCTTAGCCTGAGCTTCTTGCGCCACCGCCTTGATGTCAGAGACGTTGCTGCTGGCAGGATGAAGGGAGCGAAACTCCTTCTTCATCTCCTGTCCAATCGCGCGGGCTATGGTGGTCTTGCCCACTCCCGGCGGACCGAAGAGGATGACCGTGCCGAGGCGGCCGGCTCGGACACGGCGTCGCAACGGCCCGTTCGGGCCAAGGATATGCTGTTGGCCAATAAGCTCGTCGAGCGTTTGTGGGCGCATCTCGGCGGCGAGGGGCTTTGGACGCTGCTCCTGGGCCTTCGAGAAGAGATCGGCTTTCACCATGGGTTGTCAATGCCGTGAATGGTCGGAAATTGGTAACTTCGTGCAGAGAGGCTGGATCCGGGGAGAGCCTGCTTCAGGTTCGAGGGAGCCTTGCCGGTCCGGAGCTTACACTTTTCTTCACGGCTGCCGAAAGCCGTGACGATCTGCGCGTGAGTCGATCGGCGGAACTACCTGTGCTTCGCGAGTCATGGTTCGCAGACCTTTTCTGCTTCGCACCGTTCAAAAGCCGTTCGGATCTCGAAACCCTCGAAGCGTTACGTTTTCTGCGCAATTTCGACAAGTCGTGCGCTTTTCCGATTTCCGCAAAGGAAGGGCAATGCCATTCTTTCCTGGCCTCTAAGAATGCCGTTCCGCTTTGCTGAGCTGAGCGAAACCAGTATGCGCCTTAGGAAAAGATAGCGATGTCCAACGATCAGAACAGCCTTGGCCGACAGAAGATGCCGCTTTCTGGCTTTATCGCATATTGGAGTCTTGTGTTATCCTTGCTCAAACTTAGAAATACTCCCCCTCATACCGTTCGCTTTCACCTCATCCGCGGTCGCATTCTGCTCAGTCTCGGCCTGTACGAACAGGCTGTCAGCGATTTTCGAAGCGCATTGCGGCTGAACTGGCGACACGATGAAGCGGCCTTCTGGCTTAACGAGGCGAAACGCGCCATTCCGCACGTGGGCGAGACGGGGTCTCTTACGTAAAATTTAGGAATGAGAAGGGATTTGAGAGCGCAAGTCCTCCATCCACAACAAGTCCTCCATCCACGAGACGAACATGACTCATCGTGTAGCTCGATCCATCGGAGGCCAGATAGACGTCGAGCGCCGCCACATCCTCCGGCGTTCCAGGGCTCTCATTGACGGCCGGCTCCCTTCGAATTGACCCTGCCACCGACCGAGTCGAAGTCCTCTCTTGTCGGATGCGGCCGTTCTTGTGGACGAGATTACCCGGCAAGATGAAGTGGATAAGATCGTCGATACCGTTCTCAATCGCCTGAGCGAGCGCTTCGGACACGAGAATATCTTGCTTCTTCTCCACGATGCATCGCGAGGGGTTCTGACTGCACTAGGGAGCCGCGGACATGAGCGGACAGGTTCGGATCGGAGGGGCTCGCCGGTAAGTGACAAGACCGCTAAGGTTGGCGCCGCGAGGGCCGGCATCACACAGTCCGGCGGAAAACACTGCCAGACCGGAGGGGCGTACACCTGAGCTGAAACGCAGGGGAGGGGCCATCGCAGGTGGCTCTCTCCTGGTGAAGCTCTCCCTGGGCGACGTGGATTGACTGGGCTGACCCCGCTCATTGCAAGTTTTGCAGTCGACCTCACCACGTTCAGATGAGCCAAGGGATTATCGGCATGCTGTACCCGTGCGAACCTGATATGGTGTGTTCCCAGGATGGGCTGGCTTGGGGAACGCCGCCGACGGTATCTTCAGATTTTCGGCGCAACCTCCTGGGTTGGGAGACGCTCAATGATCTGGACTCGCAGGATCATCGATCCGAACGAATGGAACGAGGTCCAGGATCAGTTTGAAAGCTTGTTCGTGAAGCTTGGTTGCCCAGGCCAGATGATGCTGGTAGCCACCTCCGCCTCAGGCTCCCCCACGCTCTTCGCCAGCCTCCCTAATGCGGCGCTTCTTAACGCATTGGCGGGTTTCGAGCAGATCAGCGACGGCGAGCTTCCGTCCGAAGCTTCGCTTCTCGTGGGCCACCACCAAGCCTTCGAGAAACGCTTCAGGTATCCTAGGTGGAAGCCTGCGAGCTAGGACCGGCGCTTGGATCGTGGCGGCGCCAGGTCAGCTTTCGGCGAAGTGGACGAAGGCACGCAGACCGTGGATGAGGAGTGTTCTCTCTTTTCCGATCGGCCCGGGCAGGTTGCATCAACAAGAGCCGTCAACTCCTCATGCCTTGGGCCGGGGCCTCGAATCGCATTCGACCACGTCACAATATCTGACGCCATGCCCGCGCAGGACGGGCGCGCGTCGGTGATCTCATGGGCGAACTCAATGATGTGGTCGAGCGAGGCCACGTCGCGAGCAATCGGCATTGTCGGCCTGAGAGGCTGTCGTCACTTCGACTCAATAGCCCGATCACGCTTGGCGTGCCCGGGACGGAATAGAAGGCTCGTCGGCGAAAGCCTGATGAATCAGGAGCTACGCGTGTTTCTGGCGGCGGACTCCGCGGGAGGTTCCGCTCAGGGGCGGAACCTAATGCTTGGTGTCCGTCCGTGCCTCGACGATCCCGCCCACGGTCAACTTCGTGGACTGGGCTGTCGCACCCTCTTTGAGTTT
This sequence comes from Microvirga vignae, assembly GCF_001017175.1. GTDB lineage: Bacteria > Pseudomonadota > Alphaproteobacteria > Rhizobiales > Beijerinckiaceae > Microvirga > Microvirga vignae. Next base: position 8,939 of record NZ_LCYG01000092.1, read on the forward strand.
ATCTTTCTTCGGCTTCCCGATTTCCGTGCTGTTCGCGGTGTGCCGTATCCCTGCTCCTTTCCATCCCGGACTTCTTTTAGGGCTTAGCGGATCGCACCGCTCAACTCTGCCACACTTGAAGCCGCTGTTTGCGGAAGTCTGTGGACCCACCCGGAGACCTCTCGAGGAACCGGCACACCTTTGTTGGAGTGGCTCCGGAACCTCCGAAATTGCCCCGAGTTGGCTTCGTGAGCACTCGCAGTCTCTGGAGGTAACCCATGAGCGCGACTGGTCTCGACGTCTTCGACAAGACACTGCAAACCACCCACATCTGGCTCGACGAACTGATGGCAGAGATCGGCTCCGACCGGAGGGTCGCCTGGCATGTGCTCGGCGCCGTCCTGCGCGCGGTGCGCGACCGTATCCCGTTGGAACTCGCCGTCCACCTCGGCTCGCAGCTGCCGCTCCTGGTGCGCGGCATCTATTATGACCAGTGGCATTTGCCCGGACGTATGAACGAGAAGCCCCGTTCGCTCGACGAGTTCCTGGCACCTATCGGTGAGCAGCTGGCCCAGACCCGCCCGGTCGACGCCCGCAACGCCACCCAGGCCGTGTTCCGGCTCCTGTCGCGCCATGTGAACCCAGGACAGATTGATAAGGTCAGGCAATCGCTCCCGGGCGAGGTGCAGGCGATCTGGCTGCCGGTCACGCCCGACACCCAGGTCGAGGTGGAACGGACCATCACGCAGACCGGCGATGTCGCGGCAGGCGGCGGGCGCTCCTGAGGGCGATGAGCGTCCTGCTATGCCCGATGTAAGGGAAGTGACAGCCCTCAGCATTGCCGCAGCCGGTCTCGCCGTCATGGAGTGCGATGATCCTGCTGCGGCTCAGGCAATTGTAATCGAACTGATGGAGGCAAGACATGCGTGTAGCGGAAGTTATGACCCGCGACGTGCGGGTGGCCCGTCCCGACCAGAGTATTCAGGAGGCAGCCCGGATGATGGCCGACGTGGATGCCGGCATCATGCCGGTCGGGGAGGGGGATCGCCTCGTCGGCATGATCACCGACCGGGACATCGCCGTGCGGGCGGTGGCCGAGGGCAAGGGGCCTCAGACGCAGGTGCGCGAGGTCATGAGCCCGGAGGTGAAGTACTGCTTCGAGGATGAGGACACAGATGCGGTTGCCCGCAACATGGCCGAGATCCAGGTGCGGCGCCTGCCGGTCGTGAACCGGGACAAGCGTCTCGTCGGCATCGTCGCTCTGGGCGACCTCGCCGTGATGGAAGGTGGTCGCGCGGCCGGAGAGGCGGTCAGCGGAATCTCGCAGCCCGGAGGCCAGCACTCCCAGCACTAAGCCACGAGAGTAGATCCGGGCAGGCACAAGCCAGGAGGTGGATCATGGCGGATAGGAACAGTCAGCCAGGGCCTCTAGGCCATGCGTATGACCGGCCGGAGGTCGAGGTGTCCATTGGGCCGCTTGGGCTTCCGGGAACACTGGTCCATCCGGCAGGAGGGCAGGGCATCGTGCTGTTCGCCCATGGCAGCGGCAGCAGCCGCCTGAGCCCGCGCAACCGCTTGGTGGCCGAACGCCTTCAAAGGAGCGGGCTCGGCACGCTGCTGTTCGATCTGCTCCAACCGGAGGAGGCAGCCAATCGCGCCAACGTCTTCGACATCAGCCTGCTGGCCGAACGGTTGGCCCTTGCGACCGATTGGGTCCGCTCCCAGGCGTTGCGCGATGCGCCCATCGGCTATTTCGGTGCCAGCACGGGCGCTGCCGCCGCTCTGGTCGCGGAGACTCTGACCCGGCATCCGATCGCCGCCATCGTGTCCCGCGGAGGCCGCCCGGACCTGGCGGGCGTTGCGCTGTCACGGGTCCGGGCGCCGACGCTTCTGATCGTCGGGGGCGATGACCACGGCGTGATCGAACTGAACGAGGAGGCGCTCGCTCGTCTCACCTGCGAGAAGCACCTGGCGATTGTGCCCAGGGCGGGACACCTGTTCGAGGAGCCGGGCACGCTCGACCAGGTCGTGAGCCTCGCCCGCGACTGGTTCGTCCCGCGCCTGCGCCAAGGAGGCCCAAACCATGCGACCGGATGATCTGAGCTTTCGCGACCGGACCGACGCCGGGCATCAGCTCGTCCCGCGCCTGATGGCCTACGCTGCGGATGATGTCGTCGTTCTGGCATTGCCGAGGGGCGGGGTGCCGGTGGCCTTCGAGGTCGCCAAGGCTTTGCGGGCGCCGCTCGACCTCATCTTCGTGCGCAAAATCGGGGCTCCCGGCCATGCCGAATACGGGGTGGGGGCCGTCGTGGACGGAGCCCATCCCCAGATCGTGCTGAACGAGGAGGCTCTTGGCCTCCTCCACGTGCCGCCCGGCTATATCGAGGCAGAGACGCAGCGGCAGCTCCAAGAGATAGAGCGCCGGCGACAGCACTATCTCGCCGGGCGGCGGCCGGTCGACGTGCAGGGTCGGGTCGCGATCGTGGTCGATGACGGCATTGCCACGGGCAGCACCGTGCGGGCAGCGTTGAAGGGGCTGGCCCAGGCCCGGCCCGCCCGGCTCATCCTGGCCGTTCCGGTTGCGCCGAAGGATACGGTCGACCGCCTGAGGGCGGAGGCGGACGAGGTCATCTGCCTGATGACCCCCGAGCCGTTCTACGCCGTTGGGCAGCACTACGATGATTTCCGCCAGACCTCGGACCGGGAGGTGACCACGCTCCTCGACGAGGCCCGGCTCTGGAGCAGGGAGACGCCTCATGAACCTCGACAGCTTCCGTGACATATACCTTGCAGAACTCCAGGAACTGCGCAGCGTCGAGGCTCAACTGGTCGACGCTCTGCCCCGGATGGCGGACCTGGCGAGCCATCCGGAGCTCAAGCAGGCCATCCAGGCTCATCTCGATGAGACCCGCTCTCAGCAATCCCGCCTCGACGAGATCCTGCGCCGGCACAAGGTGGATCCGCGCGAGCACGTCGACCAGGCCATGCTGGCGATGCTGAAGGAGGCCGAGAAGTGGGCCGGCATGGTCGAGGATCAGGACCTGCGCGATGCCGGCCTGATCGCCTCGGCGCAGCGGGTCGAGCACTATGAGATCGCCGTCTACGGCTCGCTCGCCACCTGGGCGAAGCAGCTCGGACTGCTGGAGGACCTGCAGGCGCTGCACGCCATCCTGGAGGAGGAGAAGCGCACGGACGACAAGCTGAGCACGCTCGCCAAGCGCGTAGTCAATCCGGATGCAGCCGCAAGCTAGATTGCCGGAGCACGGCAAGGTCGTATGGAGGGAGAGGAGCGATGGTGCTCACGATTGCCAGTTCGGCGTTCAAGCAGGACGAAGTCATCCCGACCAGATACACCCGTGACGGCGACAATGTTTCGCCGCCGCTGGAATGGCATGGAGCTCCGCCGGAGACGCGCAGTTTCGTCGTGCTCGTCGAGGATCCCGACGCTCCATCGGGGACGTTCCGGCACTGGGCGATATACAACATCCCCGCCACGGCAACGGGTCTTCCCGAGGATGCATCCGGTCGAGGGCGCAGCGGGGCGGGCGAAGGCGTCAACGGGTTCGGCAACGCCCGCTATGACGGTCCTCAGCCACCGAAAGGGCACGGACCGCACCACTACCATTTCAGACTGGCCGCCCTCGACGTGCCGCAGCTTGAAATAGCCGCGTCGCCAAGAGCCGAGGACGTGTGGGCGAAGGCGAGACCCCACATGATCGCGGAGGCGGAGGTGGTTGGGGTCTACGAGCGCTGAACGCGCAGGCTCACGGCCGAGGTCACGATGAGCGATGAGATCACGAAACCCGAGTGCGCCAATGATTGTCTTTCCAGCTCCCGATGAGCCCATGAATCTGGTCCAGGCGTCAGGGCATGGGCCGAAGAAACCTCGCGAGACGGAACAGAAGCCCGCTGGCGATCCGAGGCCGCCGAAACCGGATAGGCCGGCCCAGGACCAGCCCGGCCCCATCAGTCCCGAACCCGATTATCTGCCCGAGGGTCCAAAGGACCCGCTGCCCAGGGTCTGGCCCGCCGAACCGGAAACGCAATAGCGAGCCTTCACCTTTGTGGGAGTCAGGACCGTTGGCGGCACCGCTGAAGCCGGATCGGCAACTTCCACTCTCTCGATGAGGGAAACCTCATCCTTTCGGCTCAATGGTTTGATCCCCGCCTGGACTGCCCGGAGGAGGGATCACCGGAGTCGTGCCGGGTTCCGGCACCGGTGGCCGGACGGACATGTCGGGTGCGATATCGGAAGGCGGGCGGATCACGCCGCCGGTTCTGTCGAGCTTGTCGCTCAAAGGCTCGTCAGAGCGTCCTACCGAGCCGGTCGAGCGGGGATCCTGAGGGCCGGTGCTCTCGGACTTGGGAACGTCGGAGGATTGAGGCTGGCCCTGCGCCGCGGCGGCCTCGACACTCGCGATCAGGGCTGCGAGGGCGACGAGGGCAATCCGAATGTCGCGTTGTCTGGGGCTCATGAGAAGCCTCCATTCACCAGGGGAAGGCTCATGAGGCCAACGCGGGCTGCATGGGCTCGTTCCACCCGATAATCGTTGCAGGGAAGGCGAGGAGGATTGTGCTCACACGATGTTCGCAACCGCGCTGACTTCGAACGCATTCATGTGATCCGCCAGCCGGGCGATCGGCCGTATCAGCCTTACAGGACGATTGCTTTCGTCACCCATCTGCGAGGTTCAGGGCTGTTCCCGCGGAATGCTCCCGTCCGGATTGCCCATGTCCTCGGAGTTCCTTTTGAGCCTGACCGCCTCGACCCCGGCCGCCGTTGTGGACCCGGCAGATGGTCAGAGCCTTAGTTCGGGATGATCTGGACGACCTTGCGGCTTTCCGGGTCCACAACCGCGATGGTCTTGCCCTTCATCAGGAACTTGTAACTTGTTACTGACGGCACTTCGGTGACGCTGTCCTGGGGCAGGCTCCACAGCTCCACGCTTTCCGGCACGGTCATCCCCACTGTGACAGGGCCGTCAGTCTGGGCGTCGGGTGGCTTCGCCCGCTGCACGTGCTGCTTGACCACAGCCTGCTTCTCCGGGGAGAGCGGCACGGGCGGGGTTTCCACCGGCGTACTGCCGGTCTGAGCCGCCGCCGATGCCGCGAGCAAGGTCGCGAACAGGGTGGTCCGCAACAAACCCGTCATGAGCCGCGTCTGCCGTCCTCGCGCATGCTGTCCTTCAGCCCGCCGACGGTGTTCTGGATCTTGCCCTCGGCCTGATCCATCCTGCCCTCGCTGCGCAGCTTCGTGTCGCCGAACAAGCGCCCGAAGAATTCCTTCACGCGCCCGCCGAATGTCTTTGCGCCACCTTCGATGCGATCTTGGTCCATGACTTATCTCCTACAAAAATCCGTGTGATAACAACGCTTTGATGATTGGAGCGTTCCAGATTGAGGCACCTGGTCGCGCCCGTTTTCCTTAATCATCACACTCCTGCCGCACGAGGCCGCTAGCAAGTCTGGCGACCAGTGTCAGAGCGAGGAGATTGACCAATGCGCACGTACAATCTGTTCCGGCGCAAGGGTGAAGCAGACCTGTTCTGCGCCGTTCCCCAGGACGTGCCCGTCCCGAACTTCGTGACTGCGGATAACTGGGAGTACGCCCGTCCACTCGACATTGAGGCGCTGTCAGGGTTCGACGCCACCGCGGCGCAGGCCTCTGCGGCGGCCAACGGCTTCTACCTGTTTCACTCGGCGTCCTGAGCCGTCCAGGGTCGAGGATGTCGGTCGGTGTTACGCTTTCTGCAGCCCTGAACGACATTCCTCGCCAGATCCGAACGCGGGAGGCTGCTGTGCGACCACGCATCCACCGGGCGATGGGTCTCAGCCGCAGGACCCAGGCTCTTCTTGCTTCCGGTCTGTTGATCATCGGCCCCGCCCGCGGTTTCGCCCAACCCGCCACCGCTCCGGCTCGACCGAGGTGTGCGGCCGGCGAGGCCCGGCCGGTTGTTGGGCAGCCGTACTCGCCCGAACTGGCCGAGCAAGCCCGACGGGCAGCGGGCGCCCGCGAGGTCCGCAAGATCGAGCCGGGAGGCGCTTACACAACCGACCTCGACTCCGACCGCCTGAACGTCGAGGTGGACCGCGTCGGCATCGTGACGGGAGTCCGCTGCGGCTGAGATTACATTTGGTGTCACGGATCCCTTTGCGGTCGTGGTCGGAATCTCCGGCGGCGGGCCGGTGAGGATGGTATAGAGTTCTACAATCCGAGGCTCAGCGTGCGGGTACGCGTATGCCGCACCCGGTGGGCGAACCGACCCAGGGGCCGGGCGTTGGTTTCAGGACCATGCGGAGGCACAGGCCGAGGCCGTGACCTGCAGGATCGTGCCGTCAGGACGAGGCGTCCCTGTCAGGAGGCAGCCGGCACGGACCGGCCATTGTTCCCCATTGCTCCAACGCGGCGTCTGCATCCGAGATGCCGTTGGATGGGAGCCGGCCATCCTACCTCGAACAGCAGGTAATCAGGCGGAGGCAACATGTTTTTTGTCGTGACTGGAAACGGGCGGAACGGGACGGTGGCCGTCACCTGTGACAGCGCCGCCGCAGCCCTGGAGAAGGCGCACCAGCTGGACACGGACGGTGTCGTCGATCTTCTCATTACCGATGCGGATGGGCTTCAGCATGTCCCGGCCGAATTCGACCGGCTCTACGTCGCACAGACCTCATAGGACAGGGTGTGCCGATCCGCCGAAATCTGGAAGATCCCGGTTCTCGCCTTTGGGCAACCGGCCTTCCGCAACCAGGGACCGAAGACGGTGGAGCGGTACGGGCATCGGAACGCCAGCCGGGAGGAGAATGCGCAGGCAGGCATTTTCATGCCCGCCATGCGATGGCGCATGGAGGAGTGCGGCGATGATGCCGCAGGTGGTGAGCATCGTGCCAGTGGCCGGTGGGCGCTGACGTTCGCCCGAACGCATTGGCTTCGATGCGGGAGGAAGGCGGTGGCACCAGACCTCTGCGAAGCGTCCCATCAAAACTCCGACGGATCCTGGACCCGCACCAGGCGGAGCGTGATTACGGTCGGCGATGGGCAAACGATTACCATCGAAGTGGAACGGACGGTCCGGCCCCGGGGAACTCCTCGGCGATTATGATCTCGCAGCCTATCTGGAGCAGGTCTGCGCTTGGAGTGCCAATGCCGGATGATATGTTCATCCGGCATTGGCAAAGGCGGTGCTTTTCTCCGCCGAGCCACGCCTGGAGCAAGGGTTCGCAGGGGCTCTGAAACCCGATTGGGCCGCGATGCTCGAACACTCGACGACACTGCCGCTTTCGGCGATAGCCTTGCTCATGCTCCTCGCGGGCTCTCGGGGCTCGGGGGTGGAGCGCGGCCGCGTCCTGCTCGAGGCCAATTGTGCAGGTTGCCATGCGGTCGGGCGAGCCGACGCCAGCCCGATGCCGGCTGCGCCACCTCTTCGCGATCTCCACCAGCGCTATCCCGTCGAGTCTCTTGAGGAGGCGCTTGCGGAAGGGCTCACGACGGGGCACCCGGGCAAGCCCGTCCTCAGGTTCGAGGTGCGGGAGATCGAGGACATGATCGAGTATCTGAAGTCGCTTGAACATTGACGGACCCGGCAGCAAGGCCTTCGGATGAGATTGAGGTTGGCGTCAAACGCCCGGCGATGCTCGGGACCCATGGGCCTGGAAGGTGACGATCAGGCACGATCCGGGCGGCTGCCCAAACCCCAGCCGCTCAGTGCCGGGCGGAGCCTCGCAGCTTCGGGCCGCAGCTTCGGGCCCTTGAGGCAGTGCCTCCGCCAGCCCAGAATCACGGAGGGAACGAGCCCTGGGCCGCAAGGAGGGTCTCATGCCACCGCGTCCCGTCGTCCTGATCACCGGATCCAGCGGCTTCCTGGGACAGGCGATGGCCGCGCGCCTGATGCGGCACTATCGGGTGGTGGGGCTCGACACCGTCCAGCCCCGGAAGCCCTTGGAGGGCGTCGAAACAATCCTGGTCGACCTGACCTCTGACGACAATGTGCGCGGGGCCCTGGGTGAGATCCGCCGCCGGTTCGGCACCCGCCTCGCGTCGGTGATCCACTTGGCGGCGTATTATGACCTGTCCGGCGAGCCCGATCCCAAGTACCAGAGCGTGACGGTGGAGGGCACCCGCCGCCTCCTGCGGGCGCTGCAGCGTGGGTTCGACAGGGTCGAGCAGTTCGCGTTTGCGAGCACGATGCTCGTTCACGCCCCCACGCAGCCGGGCCGGCCGATCAACGAGGACTGGCCGCTTGAGCCCAAGTGGGCCTACCCGCAGTCGAAGGTCGAGGCCGAACAGGTGGTCCGAGCCGAACACGGCTCGATCCCTGTCGTGATCCTGCGGCCGGCCGGCGTCTACGACGAGCGCTGCCGCTCCGCGTTTCTTGCCCAGCAGATCGCCCGCATCTTCGAGCGCCAGCCCACAAGCTACCTGTTCGCCGGCGACCCTTCGCGCGGACAGCCTTCGCTGCACCTCGACGATCTCGTCGATGCGGTCGAGCGCGTTGTGAACCAGCGCGGCAATCTGCCGGCTGAAGCCGTCTTTCTGCTCGGGGAAACCGAGACGCCAAGCTATAAAACCCTGCAGCGGCGCATCGGCGAACTCGTGCATGGCGAATCCTGGCCGGTGGTGGCGCTGCCCAAGCCCCTCGTCGAGGCCGGTGCCTGGGTTCAGGAGGAGGTGCTTGCGCACGATCCCTTCATCCGGCCCTGGATGGTCGAGATCGCCGACGACCACTATGAGCTCGACATCAGCAGGGCCCGCACGCTCCTGGGCTGGTCACCACGCAGATCCCTGCTGGCGACACTGCCCGCCATGATCGCGGCGCTCAAGGCCGATCCAACGGACTGGTATGAGGACAACAAACTCAATCCCTCCGTGGTCGCGGCCGCAGAACCGGAGCTGCAAGAGGTGGTCGAGCGGCAGCCGCCGTCGGACCACCCCTCGGTGCAGGCCGTCGACACCGTGCTCGCGCAGGAACATGGGGCCACCCTGTGGGCCCATCTCGCCAATATCGCGCTGGGCTCATGGCTGCTGGTGGGGCCGTTCGCCTACGGCCTCTTCGACCCTGTCGGCCCTCTGCCGCCTCCCCCCGCCGCCGGGCACGAACTCCCGCCGCCAGAACTGCGCAACGCGTGGCTCGCCTGGAGCGAGATGGCGAGCGGCCTTGCCGTGATCGGGCTGTCGTGTCTTGCCCTTGCCCGCGCCCGATCCTGGGCACCCTGGGCGGTCGCCCTGGTGGGCGTCTGGGTGCTGTTCGCTCCGCTGGTGTTCTGGACGACGAGCGCTGCGGCCTACGCCGTCGATACGCTGATCGGCACGCTCGTGATCGTATTCGCCGTGATGGTGCCGCCGCAGCCCGGCATCAGTCGCGAGGCTTTGGCCTCGCCCGCAGACGTGCCGCTCGGCTGGTCGTACTCGCCCTCGTCCTACGTGCAGCGCGTGCCCATCGTGGCGCTGGCCTTTGTCGGACTGTTCATCTCACGTTACTTGGGCGCGTTTCAACTGGGGCACATCGACGGCCTGTGGGATCCGTTCTTCTCCGGCCACGGCGGTGGGCGCAACGGCACTGAAGCCGTCGTCACATCAAGCGTGTCCAAGTCCTTTCCCATCGCCGACGCCGGGCTGGGAGCAGTCACCTACATCCTCGACATTCTGACCGGCATCGTCGGAGATCAGCGCCGTTGGCGCACCATGCCATGGCTGGTGCTGCTGTTCGGGCTCCTCATCGTGCCACTGGGGGCGGTCAGTGTCGGCTTCATCATCATTCAGCCCACGATCATCGGCGCGCTGTGCACGCTCTGCCTCGTGCAGGCGGCGATCACTGTCCTGCTGATCCCGTACTCGGTCGACGAGGTGTTCGCGACAGCGCAGTATCTGTGGCAGAGCCGGCGCGTCGGCAGTCCCGTCTGGCTCACCCTGATCGTCAGCGGTCCGGTGCTCTCGGAGCAGCGGGATCCGGTGCAGGGATTGAACATGCCCATCGGCCGGATCGCATGGGAGTTCCTCAGGGGCGGCGTCACCTATCCTTGGACACTGGTTGGCTGCACGTTGATCGGTGTCTACCTGCTCTGCACGCGCCTTCTTCATGGTGTCGAGCCATCCTTGTACTTCAGCGATCACGTTGCGGGCTGTGTTGCCATTGTCGTCGCCGTGACGGCTTGGGCGGAGGTGGCGCGGTCGGTGCGGCTCCTGAACGTGCCGCTCGGGTTGTGGGTTGCCGTATCGCCGTTCCTGCTCGACGGCGGCACCGCCATTGCGTCGGTTGCCGATCTCGTCGCGGGTCTTGCCCTCGCCGTCTTGAGCCTGCCGCGCGGGACGCGCAGCCGGGAGCACTACGGCGGATGGGATCAGTACATCCTGTAGCCCGGCCTGATCGGTCTTGGAACGTATGCGGGATTGGAAGCTATTCTGTCTGCACCCCATCTGGGAGTTACGAAAGGAAAGACATACTTTCTCCCCATGACTGACGGATCGGGCGACCTAGAATAACCATTGATGCAATCGCTCCCCGGCCTGGAGATTCGGTGCATGGGACCCAGGTCCGCCAGATTTGCGCTCTCCCTTGCCCCAGCCGTCATTCTCGCGCTCGGCATCGTGCTGCTGGGTGCGCTGGAACTCCTGCAAAGCTACAATGAGGCGGCAAGACGTGGCGAAGAGGGTGCCCGGAACTTGGTTCATGTGCTGGCCGAGCAGACCGAGCGGACCTTCCAGGCGGTCGACTTCACGCTCCTGGGCATCCGCGATGCCCAGACGACTATCGCTGACATGCCCGACAACGATGCCCGCTTTCGGGGTGCGCTGAAGGAGCGGCTCAACGCCTTGCCGTATGTCCGCGCTCTCTATGTCATTGGGCCGGACGGGTTCATCACGCACGATACCGATTATCCCTCCACGCCGCAGGTCAGCCTGGCGGATCGTCCTTACTTCAAGGCCCATCAGGAGGATCCCACCCTCGGCCTGCATATCGGGCAGCCGCTCCGCAGCCGGTCGGTCGACGCCTGGTTCGTCAGCTTCAGCCGCAGGATCAATCATCCCGACGGCAGTTTCGGCGGCATCGTCGTGGCCGCGCTTGAGCCGCGCTATTTCGAGCAGTTCTATCGCGGGCTCTCCGTCGGCGAGAACGGGTTCATCGCGCTTCTGTTGCGCGAGGGCACCCTTCTGGCCCGCAGCCCGGCCTCCGAGGCGGCCATCGGCAGATCCTTCGCCGCCGCCGAACCGTTCTACACCTACCTGCTCCGCAGTCCGCAAGGAGTCTTCTGGGCCCCAAGCCCGGTCGACCGCACCACCCGAGTTACCGCGTACCGGGCCCTCGGCACTGCACCAGCCGTTGTTATCGTGGGCTTGGCGCAGCAAGCCGTGTTCCAGCCTTGGCGCGAGCACGCGGCCGTGGTCTTCATCACTGCGGTCATCCTTCTTGGCCTGATCGTTGCCCTGATCTTCCTCGTGCAGAAAAGCCGCCGGCGCGAGCAGATCGAGCAGGCGCGGCTCAGCCGGGTGCAGCGGCTCGAAGGCCTCGGGCGCATTGCCGGCGGCATCGCGCATGATCTCGGCAACACGATCAGGATCGTGCAATCGACCTTCCTGCTCCTGAAGCCTTCCCTGGCCGGCCGCGCGGAGGTTCTGTCCTTGGTCAACGAGACCGACCAAGCTCTCAAGGGCGCAAGGGCCATGATCGAGCGCCTGCTGGCCTTTGCGCGGCGTCAGGAACTCCGGCCGGAGGTGACCGGGATCGACGAGCGGATTGCAGGCTTTGTCCCAATTCTGCGGCAAGCTGCGGGCCCCCGGGTCTCTCTCGACCTCAATCTGGCCAGCGGAGGCACGGCAGCCCTCCTCGATCCGGTGCAACTCGAAGCGACGCTGCTCAACCTAGTGCTCAATGCCCGGGATGCCATGCCTGACAGCGGGACCGTCACGGTGGCGACCGAGATCACCAGTCCGCCTCCTGGTTCTGTAGGCATTCGTCGTCCGTCTGGCGCAGACGAACAATGGGTTCAGATCACCGTGACGGACACGGGCATCGGGATGCCTCCGGCGGTGCTGGAACGGGCCTTCGATCCCTTTTTCACCACCAAGGGACAGGGGAGCGGGCTCGGCCTCAGCCAAGTCCTGGGCTTCGTCCAGCAGAGTGCCGGCGATGTGCAGTTGGACAGCGAGGAGGGCCGCGGCACGACGGTTCGGCTCATGTTCCCCGCTGCAGCCCGGGAGGATCGGGCTAACGACAACCTTGGGCCAGAGGCGGCTGTGGGTTTGGGAGAGTTGCGCTCCTGAGAGCGACAAGCAGCACTCAGGAAAATCCCGAGCCGTCACTCGGGTTCAGACCCGATAGGGGCGCCGTGGCTGCGGGGATAAGGATTATCGGATCCTATGGGAGTGCCATGACCGTAAAACTCCTCGTTGCCGACGACCACGCCATCGTGCGCAGGGGCTTGCAGGCTCTGCTGGAGGCTCAGGCTGGCTGGCAGATCTGCGCCCTTGCCGAGAACGGGCAGGTCGCGGTCGACCTTGTCGGCCGGCACCGGCCGGACGTGGCGATCCTCGACTATTCCCTGCCGGGGCTGAACGGCCTCGAAGCCACCCGTCACATCCGCCGTGCCTGCCCGAGCACCGAGGTGCTGATCTACACGATGCACAACAACGAGGACATCATTCGCGACGTGCTGCGCGCCGGTGCGCGCGGCTATCTGCTCAAGACCGAGGACGATTCCGAGGTCGTCAGGGCCGTACAGGCCCTTCTGTGCAAGAAACCCTACTTCTCGCCTCAGGTCGCTCAGACCCTGCTCGACACCTTCCTGAGTGGCGGCAAGGTGGTGGCGTCGCAGACCCTGACCTCGCGCGAGCGGGAGGTGATCCAGCTTGTTGCGGAGGGGCGGAGCAACCGTGACATCGCCGATCGCTGGAAGGTCAGCATCAAGACCGTCGAGAGCCACCGGACTGCGGCGATGAGGAAGCTGAACCTGCGCTCAGGGGTGGAGCTTGCCCTCTATGCTGTGCGCAACAAGCTGATCGAGCCCTGATTGTCCTGCCCCGTGGTAGGGCAATCCTGATCCTCGCCTCCGGTCCTCACCTGATTTCAATCCGGGTGGCAATGCGGTTTCCTGAATGGTGCTGGCGCCTTGAGCGCCCGGAACAGGTGTTTCTCTCAGCCATCTGAGGGCTAGACCTTCGGAGGCCTTCGTTCAGGCACCAGGCGACGAAGCCACCGCCAGGGTGGCGCGTCCGGCTTGGCGGCTGAGAAGAGGATATGCTGGCGTGGATTGGACAGCTCCTGATCGGCCTCTGGCGAGCGGCAGGTGCCTGGATCGATAGGCTCATCCTCGCGTGGGTTGACCGACAAACGAATGCAGGGGCCGGAGGCGCGGATTCCGGCCCGACAATTCAGGAACGCAATGCTTTGGATGACAGGAATTCCCATCAGCTTCGCCGGGACCAAGATGAGCCCCGACGAGATCGAACAGCACATCATCCGGGCCTATCTGCAGCTTGCCTGCACGCCCGAGGCCAACGGCACCCGCATCGTGACCGTTGTCCGGTTGGGCGTGCTGGAGGCACGCCTGACGGAAGTCCCGGAAAAGCAAAGGCTTCCAGGCGTGCCATGGTTCTGGTTGGAGATTTACTCCCATGCAAGCCGCTCCGTGATCGACAGTTGCGGGTGCACCGAGTTCGACGAGGATGAGCTAGCTCAGGCGGTGGAACTCATCACCAGCGCAAGGCAGCAGGCCCGGGGCCTGCACTAGGAAGATGGACCCCGTCACCTTGCCAGCGCCTTCGATTAAGGTCTCGGGACATCGACCGCCGAAGGAATGGTGGTTCAGCTCTCCGTCGGGAGGGAAGCGTGGGCAGAGGCGCGCCAGGCGGGAGTTGCGAGAGGACAGGAAGGTCCGTAACGGCAAGGATGCCTTGGTCCGGACCGGGCTCGGAGTCCTCCGGCGAAATGATGGCCCTCCTGGCTTTGGGAGAGGCGCAATCAGCGCCTCCGAACGGCGGATCCAATGGCCCTGTCTGCGTCGCGCCACTCTCGACAGCTTACGAAAGAGACCTACGATGCTGAGACTGCCAATTCACGGTTTCGCAAAGCGCGTCGAAGACACTGTGGCCCGCGGGATGGCTGCTCTCCGGGCGCGGGATGAGCTCAACGCAAGGAGACTCCAGCCGATGCTCCGCCCGAAGCCCGAGGAGCAGGCAGAAACGACTGGCAGCGAGAGCCTTTCGCCTCAAGATGTTTCCCTTCCGGGCTAGTGAGGGGAAACATTCCACTTCGTGTGAACTGAGCCGAACTAGACCGTCTGATCTTGGCTCGCGAGTTAAGGGAGCGGGTGACAAAGACGTGCCGCAGCAACTCGAAGCTGCCGAAACTGGGGGAACTGTTCTTGTCGCGCCCGCTCGTGACGGTGCCGCTCGGGGCGAAGCTTCTGAAGGTCACACCCAAGGCGGTGGATCTGATGCTGGCGCAGCTAGGCGGAGCGCTGCCACGTGAGCTTACCGGACGAACCCGCTACCACGCCTGGGCATCGTTTAGGATTGATCCGCCACTATAACGGGCAAAGTTCACCTGCCCCTTCAGTCGGATGTCAGCTGCCCCTATGGCCCGCCGTCTTCGCATGGGCGAGCCCTTCTTCCACATACGTGAGCGGATGATCACTGACAAACTCGAATCCTACACTGCCGCCCAACGTCCGATTGTGCCGACAATGGAGCATCGCCCCCTCAGGGCCTCGACAACCGGGCAGAAAATTCGCATCTATCCCTGCACCGACGAGAACGGGCGATGCAGGGCTTCCGATCGCCGGGCGGCCTGCAGCGGTTCACTTCGGTCCTCCCGGCCGTTAGAAACTTGCACGTTTCGCCCTCTTCCCACCTGTCTGCCCTCCCTGCTCACCTGCGCCGTCTACAAGCCATGGCGGCGTAAAAGTCGCAGCAAGGCGGCGCGCCTGAAATCAACAAGGTTAGGGCGTTCTGTCGCCTCCCCAAGTTAGCGTGACACGGCATTATCAACCAAACACAG
>NZ_LCYG01000093.1 GCF_001017175.1 Microvirga vignae
CCTTGCGAAGCTCGAAACGCAGGGTGCCGTCATCGCCAATGCCAAAGCTCCACGGCTTCATGGCATCGATCGAAAAGTCCCGTCCGGCATAGAACAAGGTATCTCGATCGAGGATGTGATGCCATGGAACCGGCAGAAGAGTCCCGATGCTCCTCAATCCACTCCTTGCAAGCAGTGAATGATGGGCCGAGACAATGCCGACACCCAGCAGGCAGCCGATCAGAGCGAATATAAAAGACACTGCGGATACGGTTTTTCGACGGGTCTTCATAGACTTGATGATGGACTATTTGTCATAGATTGCAATGAAGAGGCATCGCTATTCATCTGAAAGGGCTGTTTTCGTTATCTTCGTGGCTGAAACCACGCACACTGCCTCGGGATATTTGATCCCGGGATTTGATGGTGCACTCTTGTCGCCTACATGGAGGGATGCGCTGCCATGGGAACGGCACCGAGCCACAGTTACATCAAGATCAATCATCCCCGATCGAACGGACAGGTCGAGCGGATGAACCGCACCATCAAGGAAGCGACCGTCAAGCGCTTTCACTATGACAGCCATGACCAGCTGCGGCAGCACCTCGACGACCTCGTCTCAGCCGACAACTTCGGCCGGCGCCTGAAGACCCTAAAGGGTCTCACACCCTACGAATACATCTGCACTGGACAGCCGAGCTCAAACGCTTCAAGCTCGATCCAATCCACCAAATGCCGGGGCTGAACACCTAGGTTTAAATTCGGCCTCCGGCGAAGCTGCTACGATTGTCGGCTGCATTTACTTTCCCTTTGAGGTAATTCGAAGGCGTGAGTGCACTCAAAACCGATCAATGAGACTCTATGTCGTGCTTTCCGGAGAAGCACACCGGGACGCGCTTGCCCAATTTTACTCCCAGGCGGAAGTTGCTCTCGGAGATCGACTGGGGCCAAACGGTAGATAATGAGTGACATGAGAGCAAAGCCAGATTTGGACGGAATTCTCGCCCGCCAACCTAATCTAACCTCGGACGACGATGGCGCCTTCCTCCAGTCTTTGCCGTGGGAAGCCGCCACCCGTCAGCACCGCGAGCAGTCCGATGGCTTCATGCCTGGGATGGGTACGGATAGACTGCCTTCTGCCTTTACCCTTTCGGCCATGCTGGGACTGGTGCGGCGGCAATTCTGGCTGATTGTCGGCATCACTATCCTCATTTCTATTGTCTCCATTTTCATCGCGATACTGTTAAAGGAGCGCTACACGGCGACCACTCTGGTGATGCTGGACGAGAGAGGCGCTCGCCTCGTCGAGCTCACAACACCAAATGCACCGGGGGCGGATGGCGAGGTCGAGATTTTGCAATCTGACCATGTGGCGCAGCAAGTCGTCGAGCGCCTCGGACTTGACCGCGATACGGACTATGTGCTGCAGCCTGGGCGCCTCTCAAGGATCGTTGCCGCCGCCAAAGATCTCCTTCCGAGCCACACACCAGAAGAAGGTAGCACTTCTCGAGAGAAGGAAGAGGCGGCGGACGGCGCCATGTCCAAACCCATCTCAGATCGTATCTCTACGGCTATCCGGATTTTGCGGAAGAACGTGACAATCCGGCGCCGGGGGCTCACCGATGTCATTGCGATCGAGGTGACCACTGCGAACCCGCGAAGCGCCGCGCAGATTGCCAATTCCTATGCTGAAGTCTATCTTGAGCAACAGGTCGCCGCAAAGCTGGACGGCATTGAGCGCGCAGAGCAGGCGCTGTCGCGGCGGCTGAACGAATTGAACGAGGAGTTGAAGCGATCTGAAATGCAGGTCGGCTTACGGCAGGTCTATCAGGACAATCTCGCCCGTCTGAAAGTGATCTCGCAGCAGCGCGATACAGTCGGGCCTGATGCTCGCATTGCCTCGCGCGCTCGTGCTCCCGACGTTCCGAGCTTCCCGCCAAAGAGCCTGTTGGTAATGATCGGAACTATAACGGGCTTTGGCTTGGCGCTTGGCATTGCATATCTCCGGGATTCTCATGTCCGAGGGATTCAGACCGAGGAGGAGGTAGAACTCATCTCCGGCGTACCAAGTCTCGCGGCTCTCCCCGCCATGCCGAAATCCAAAACCAAGAATAGTCATCTGCCGGATGATGGTGTGGTGCGACCGCCATCGGCATATTCAGAAGGAATTCGCCGTCTTTATTTCAGCCTGCAACTGTCGATGGATCGAGGGCCGAAGCTGGGCTCTCTGCTCGTAACATCCGCCAATCCTGGCGAAGGAAAATCGACTTTGGCCTTGTCCCTAGCGCGTGCAGCGTCCATCGCGGGGTCGAGCGTCGTGATTGTGGATTGCAATCTACGTCGACCAGCGCTGCATGAGTTTCTTGGGCTGCCGAATGATAACGGCTTCGTAGATCTACTGGCTCATCCGGCGGCGATCCAGCCCATGCTTCAGGCCGATCCGCATTCGAGCTGCAGGGCCATGACGACTGGTAACATTGAGATGATCCAGCCCGAGCAGATCCTGAGAGTGGAAAAGCTTCAAGGCATCCTGTGCAGTCTCGCGGCGGAGTTCGACCTCGTTATCCTTGATGCGCCGCCGCTGGGACTGCACGCCGATGCGTTGATCCTTATGCAGGTCATCGACGCGGTTCTCTTCGTGGTGCGCGCTGGCGGTTCTGATCCGGCGGAGATCCGGTCGAGCCTCAGGCAACTACGCCGTTGTACCGATATGGATGTCTTCACTGTGCTGAATTTCACGTCAGGCTAGGACTAGTATGCAGATGTTCATGAACCCGTTTGATCGTCGCCGCGCGGCAATCACGCCGCGGCTCTGTCACAAGTCGGACAACTCGCATTCGAAAACACGGCTTCTCCGGTATGCCAAGTTTCTTGTTGTCCTCTGTGCAGCGATGTTCGTCGCCTGTCTCGCACCCCATAGCGCAAAGGCTGAGTATCTCCTTGGCAGCGGTGACACTCTAGATATTTCCATCTTCGGGCGGCCCGACCTAAACCGGCGCACCACAGTGGATCCGGACGGCAACATCTCTCTACCACTTGTCGGCGAGGTCTTGGCCTCAGGTCTATCGCTGGCGGCCTTTCGTGCCAAGCTGAAAAATTTGATGGCGACCAGCGACTTGGTTCGCGGGGTGGACGTCATTGTGGATCTTGTTGAGAACCGCCCCTTCTACATCTACGGATATGTGACGAACTCCGGCGCCTATCCTTATCGGCCAGGAATGACCGTGCGCCATGCCCTGGCTCTGGCCGGCGGCTTCAATGCGGCACGGTCCTCAATCAGTAGTATCACGCCCCTCACCAGTGCCGACCTGCGCGGCCGGTACAAGTTGCTAATGAGTGAGCTTGCCAAAGCCGAGGTGCGGGTCGCGAGCTTGCGCGCCGAGGCGGCAAACAAGACCGAAATCGGTCAAAGCGTGCTAAGTGAGAACTCGGCTCCGCGAAACGTAGTCACGGAGCTCGTCGATCTAGCGAAGCAACACCTCTCGAGCACCGATGCCGAGCGGAAGAAGGAACTGCAACATCTCCGCCGAGCACTAGAAATGGCCGATACTGAGCTTGAGTCCCTTGTTCGGGGTCAGATACAGGATCAAGAGGCCGTTAGGCAGCAGGAGGATGAGCTAAACAGGATCGCGGAACTCAACCGCAAGGGGTTGGCGAGTATGGCGCGTGTCTCGGATGAGCAGCGCGCTGCCGTTCTGCTAAAGAGCCGTGAGGCTGATACGGCAGCGCGCCTGTCCCGTGCTCGGCAGGCGCGAGAAGAGCTTTTGCGCAAGATTGAAAGGGTCGATGACCGTCAGCTCAGGATCCCGCGCGAACTGCAGGATGCTCTCGTCGCGCTTGAGGGAATCCGCACGCAAATAAAGGCTGTCAGCGAACAAATCATCATGTCTGGCAATATGGGGGCCCAACTCACCAGTAGCGAAGTCGACGGACCGAACCTTACGATTTTTCGCAAGAAGGACGGAGCACAAATCAAAATCTCGGCTACTGCAGATATGGAGGTGCAACCTGGCGACGTGGTGGAAGTTAAGATGAACATCGATTTGCTCCGCAGCGCACTCGGAAATTAGACTCCTTCCTGAAGAAATTACGCGAAGGTGGCACAATAGGGTCCTCATACGTGGTCGCCGCTGCGCTGTTCCCGCGATTGTATTGGGCTCCTGATCTGGCGGCGTGCGTCCGTCGGCGATTTTCCTGCCCACCGCTGGAATGCATGAACGAAGGAACTCGCTTCCGTATAGCCGAGCAGCCACGCGATCTGAGAGATAGACAGGTCGTTGTTCTGAAGATAACGGCCGGCGAGATCGAAACGGAGTTCATCACAGATAGTACTGAACGTCACACTCTCGTCTGCGAGGCGCCTGGAAAGGGTCCGCGGGCTCATGCCGAGATCGCGTGCGATGTTGGTGATGTTGACAGTTCCATGGGGTAGGCGTGGCGTTATGGCATTCTCCACCCGAATTCTGAGCGGATTGCGCCGAAAGTGCCACCTCGCAAGGGCCGCCTCGTAATCATCTACCAAAAATTTGTTAAGATAGGGATCCTCTGTAACCAGAGGCAAATCCGCTGCCTGTATATCGAAGGAAATGCGGTCGATCGTAGCGCCAAAATTGAGGCTGCATCCAAAATGGCGCTCCATTTCGGAAAAGTCGCCTTGGTGATGGTGAACGAAGCCAGCATAGGTCGGAACAAGCTCGCGGTTCGTGAAGAGGCGGCATTTCCTGAGGGTACACGTTACCCAGAATTCCATCTCATGCTGATCGAGATGTCGCGCTACGCCAATATATTCGAAGTCGATGTCAAAGGTATGCGTCTTCTGATATGAGATCTGAAGTCCCTCATCAATGATGAAGCTGTAGCGGGCCTCACGGGCGATCGCATCAGAGAGGCGCTCGGACGAGGCTATCACGTAATAGTACAGGCCGAGTTCACGAATATCGAAGTCTTGGGCGATATGAAAACCAAGAAGAGTATCACCAAGGGTTTCGGCTACCATGTTAAGAAAGAGAATCTGGCTGCGAACGCTGACGCGAATGTTCGGCTTAGTCATCAGCATTTTGGGAAGACCCGCTCTTTTGAGCAGTGGGTCGACATCAACACCATGCTGAAGTGCACGTTCCGCTGCAAGTCTTGAGAGCACTCCGATAGCAGTTGGGAGTGTCATGAGACCTTTCCGTCCAGGATGGCCTACTTTCCCCTGTGGCATCGATGTCGTCCTGCCGCGGATGCAGAAGTATCCGATGCTTGGTGGATCTTGGCAAGGCTCAGCCCATCAGGAAGATAATTTTCTCAGATAGCGCGAGGAGAGGCGCTGTCTCTCAAGCAGGCCATTCGGTGCCCGTAGAGTGGAGTCTGGAGCGAGGTGACTAATCCCGCGAGCGCCCCGACGAGGCGCGGATGGGCGCCATCTTTAAAAGCACAAAAAGAGCGGCCCCTACCCGTGCTGGGGCCGCTCCTAAAATTAATTGCAAGCCTTAGAGGATATAAAAATCCGCTGCCGTCAGCTTCAGGTTCGGCGCAAGCGTCGCGAACTTGATCTGAGCACGGTAGCCCGTGCCATCGGCGTCGTAAGACAGGTCGCCGGTAGTGGCATTGTAGATGATGCGGTCGTCGCTATCGAGCGCCTTGGAGCCGACCCGAAACTTCCCACTGGCCAGATTGCCCCAGGAGCCGACCTGGCCCATGACGGCATTCTCCAGGTGGATCGTATCGTACAGAGGGTCGAAGTCCGTGATCTTGTCGACGTTGGTGGACGCGTTCAGCGTGGTGTTGAACACGAAAATGTCGGAACCCACACCACCGCTCAGGACGTCGTTGCCGGCGCCGCCGTTGATCTTGTCGTTGCCGCCAAGGCCGCTGATCGTGTCGGCATTCGTGGTTCCATTCAGGACATCATTGCCACTCGTGCCGTTAATAGTGCCGATCGGAGTCGGACTAGGCGTTGGACTAGGCGTGGTGCCCGCCGAACCATTGATTGACAGATCCTTGTAGTTGATGGCGA
>NZ_LCYG01000094.1:0-20178 GCF_001017175.1 Microvirga vignae
TCTCCGTCATGCACCTCTGCAATACGGCGAAGTCCTGTCATGAGGGAAGCGCCGTTCGGAATGTCGCGCACACGGCCGTTTTCGATGAACAGGGTCAGGTGATGGCGCCCATCCTCGCCCTCGACCCAGCCATATCGGTCGCCGTTCGAGTCGAAGCTGAAAGGACGCGGATCGCCCAAGGGCTTGCCGATGCGCCGCTCGA
Source organism: Microvirga vignae (assembly GCF_001017175.1). Taxonomy (GTDB): domain Bacteria; phylum Pseudomonadota; class Alphaproteobacteria; order Rhizobiales; family Beijerinckiaceae; genus Microvirga; species Microvirga vignae. The sequence goes on from NZ_LCYG01000094.1 coordinate 203, forward strand.
CCTCCGTGCGAAAGGCAGCAAGGCCACGATCTTCGATGGTGTATTTGAGGCGGGCATGCTTGCGACTCGTGCGGTCGCCCCAGTCACGCTGGACGGTCACCACTGCCTCGGCGACGGCAAGCGCGTCCTCTGGTTGGCAGAAACCCATCACATCGGCGGTGCGCGGATAGGTATCCTCTTCGCCATGGGTCATGCCCATGCCGCCGCCCACCGTCACGTTCCAGCCTTCGACATCGCCGTTCTTGTCGAGGATCGCAATGAACCCGAGGTCTTGGGCGAAGATGTCGACCTCGTTTGAGGGTGGAACCGCCACAACCGTCTTGAACTTGCGCGGCAAGTAGGTGCGACCATAGACAGGCTCGGTCACCTCTTCCTCGCCACCGGCAATCCTCTCACCATCGAGCCAGATCTCCCGATAGGCAGGCGTCCGCGGCAGGAGATGGTCCGAGATCGACTTGGCCAGCTCATAGGCTGCCCGATGCGCTCTCGACTGGTCCGGGTTGGTGGAGGCCAGAACGTTGCGATTGACGTCGCCGCACGCGGCAAGGGTATCCAGAAGCGCCGTGTCGATGGCCTTCATCGTCGCCTTCAGGTTCGACTTGATGACGCCGTGAAACTGGAACGTCTGTCGTGTCGTCAGACGGAGTGTGCCGTTCGCATAATCCTGAGCGATCCGGTCGATCTGAAGCCATTGGGAGGGCGTGCAGACACCACCGGGAATGCGCAGGCGGATCATGAAGGAATAAGCCTTCTCAAGCTTCTTCTTCGTGCGCTCCGCCCGCAGGTCTCGGTCGTCCTGCAGATACATGCCATGGAACTTTACGAGCTGCTGATCGTCCTCGCTGATGGTGCCGGTCACGACGTCGGTGAGACCTTCCGCAAGCGTGCCACGCAGATAGCCGCTCGCCTCTTTGATACGCTCGTTGCGCGAAAGCTCTTTCGACATATTCTGTTTCTCAATAAACGTCTTGGTGATAGCGGCGGCCACGCTCAAGCTCTGCCACGGCGAGTTCTGCGGCTTCGGGGGAGAGCGCCTTCACATCGGCATAGGCTGCGACGATGGCGGCACGGACATCCTTGGCCATGGCCTTGGCATCGCCGCAGACATAGAGCTGGGCGCCGTTGTCCAGCCATTCGATGAGGTCGTGGCGCTGCTCCCACAGGCGGTGCTGGACGTAGACCTTGTTCGGCGTATCACGAGAGAACGCAAGGTCGATCCGCGTCAGCGACCCGTTCTTCAGGGCATCCTGCCATTCAAGCTGATACAGGAAGTCGTGCGTGTAGCGCCGGTCGCCGAAGAACAGCCAGGACTTGCCGCTGGCTCCAATGGCGTTCCGCTCCTGCACGAAAGCACGGAAGGGTGCAACGCCGGTGCCAGGACCGATCATGATAATGTCCGTTGATGGTTCCGGCAGTCGGAAGTGTTTGTTGGGCTTCAACCGAACGCGCGTTGTCGCGCCTGACTTGAGGCGGTCAGCGACGAAGGTTGAGGCAACCCCTCCGCGCTGGCGCCCATGCGTCTCATAACGTACGGCGGCAACCAGTAGATGGGCTTCATCGCCGACCTCCTTGCGCGAAGAAGCGATGGAATAGGCCCGTGGCGGCAGCGGGCGCGTGAGAGCTGAGAGCTGCTGAGCTGTCAGCGGCACGGGAAAGGTTTCGACGAGGTCAACCAACTGGCGTCCATCGATCCAGGAGCGAGCCTGCCCCTCGTCGAGAAACTTGCGCACCTCTGCATGCCCCGTCTCGGCGACAAAAGTTTCAAGCGTCTTCACGGAGAGGGTCGTGATATCCCGCTCGGTCATCAATGCTGCGCGCAGGGCCTCGTCCGTGTGGAGCCCCGTCGCGGCAAGAACGGCATCGACGAGGACCGGATCGTTCTCGGGAAACAGTTCGAGCGCGTCGCCAGGTTCGTAGGGCGGAGCCGCGCCATCGAAGCCGAGGGCCAGGTGAACGGTTTCCTTGTCGGAGCGTGAGGAGTTCAGGTTCACGTGTTCAGTGATTTCGGCAGTCAGCGGCTCGCGGCTGATCTCGGAGCCGGCACGCGGGCTGAAGTCGACCGAGACCACGTTGCCAGAACTCTCCTGAGCTGGCGCAAACGTTTCGAGCGTGCTCTTGATCCAGGCCGCTGCGGGCGCTTCGAAATCGAGGTCGCAATCGATCCTGTCGACGGCCCGCACGGCACCAAGCTCGGCAAGGCGTGCGTCAATGGCCTTGCCGACAGCGCAGAACTCCGCATAGGCGGTGTCGCCCAAAGCCAACACCGCGTAGGTGGCGCCCTCAAGACGTGGCGCCGACGGCCCCATCAGATCCGTATAGGCCCGGGTGGCTCGCGACGGCGGCTCACCTTCGCCCCAAGTGGCTGCGATCACCACCAGGCGGCTCTGCTTCGGCAGATCGGCAATATCGAGATCGGCGAAATCGACGATCTTCGGCTTGAAGCCACCCTTCCGGGCAAGCTTCGCGACATCCTGCGCCAACCGCTCCGCATTCCCTGACTCGCTGGCAAACAGGATCGTTAGGGGCTCTGCCGGGCGGGCGGGCGTATCGACACGGGGGAGCGGCGCCTGACTCGCATCGATCCCGGCGAGAAAGCCAGCGAGCCATGCGCGCTGGATCGGTGAGGCTGCGCCCAGGACACGATCGAGACTGATCCGGTCGTCGTCGCCGAAGGGTGCTGTGTGAGGCAGAAGGGCAAATGCTGACATTGGGACAGTCTCGGTGAGCCTCTCTGGCAAGTCAATGGAATGTTCTTTTTAAAGAACATCAACTGATAGAAACTTCTTTTCTCCGGCGTCGAAAACGAGAAAAAGAATTCCGCGAGCCTGACGGTATAGGAACTTATGCCAAAGCTCCGATCGTTCTTAGGTCATTGTGTCAATCGGCAGGGCGGTGGTGGATTTCACCCGCTCCACGCTGAAGCGCGAGCAGACGTTCTTCAGGGGGACAATTCCAATCAAACGCTTATAGAACACGTCATAGGCCTTGACGTCGGGCACGACGACACGGAGCAGGTAGTCCACGTCCCCGGCCATGCGATGGAACTCGACCACCTCACTCATGGTCGAGATCGCGTTGATGAAGCAGTCGATCGAGTCTTGGCTATGGTCGCCGACTTCGATGCAGACGAAGACCGTTAAGCCCAGCCCAAGCTTCTCAGGGTCAAGAAGTGCGACCCGCCGCTGAATCACGCCGTCGGCTTCAAGACGCTGAATCCGTTTCCAGCATGGTGTTTGAGACAAACCGACCCGTTGGCCGATGTCTGCAACAGCCAGCGTGCCATCCTGCTGAAGAAGATCCAAAATTTTTCGGTCGATACGGTCCATCTCTGCATCCCGTCTTTTGCCGAATATTAGTTCCGCCGCTTTGGTCTTTGAGGGAAAAATATTCTCTTCTTGCGACGTCTTGCTCCTCCGGCCGGCCTGTCGCCTTCCTGGCTCGGAACGACCTCACCTTGACACCGTTCGTTATTAAGAACAAGTTCGATCTTGTGGTTTGGAGATTTTTGCCATGGACCTTGGTTCCGGCGGCTCGGGCGGTGAGGCTTTAGCCCGTGCCCTGAGTGGGAGCGGCCTTCCTGAAAGGTTGGCTCTTGCCTCGCGATCAATTGCCGGCCGGCTGGTGTTCACAACGAGCTTCGGTCTCGAGGACCAGGCGCTTACCCATGCGATCTTCAGCGCAGGCCTCGATGTCCATATCGAGATCGTCACCCTCGATACCGGGCGGCTCTTCCCTGAGACCTACGATTTGTGGGAGCAAACGGAGGAGCGTTACCAGCGCCGGATCAATGCCGTCAGTCCCGATCGCGGTGCGGTGGAGGCTTTGGTGAACCGCCAGGGCATCAATGGATTCCGGCATTCGGTCAAAGCACGCAAGGCCTGTTGCGATATTCGGAAAGTCGAGCCACTCGGCCGGGCTCTCGCGGGAGCGGCAGGCTGGATCACGGGACTGCGCGCCGAACAATCCGCTTTCCGCGCGGCTGTGCCGCTCGCTGTCTCTGACGAGGGATATGGGCTGATCAAGATCAATCCTCTTGCCGACTGGAGCCGGCAGGACCTCGCCCGGTATGTCACCGACAACGCCGTCCCCTACAATCCGCTGCACGATCGGGGATATCCGTCCATCGGCTGCGCGCCCTGCACCCGGGCAGTCCGTCTCGGTGAACCCGAGCGCGCGGGCCGCTGGTGGTGGGAGCAGGAAGCCAAAAAAGAATGTGGCCTGCACCTCGTGCCGACACATGAACCTCAGGAGCGTCCCCATGATCAGCTGGCGTGAAGCATGGGGCGGGCGCCACGCAAGGGCGCTTGATCCTCAAGGCCATGAACCGAAGACCAAGCTCTTCCGGCCAGCCCTGACGCATCTCGATCGCCTTGAGGCAGAGAGTATCTACATCATGCGTGAGGCTGTCGCCGAATGCGATAATCCGGTGATGCTCTATTCGATCGGAAAGGATTCATCGGTCCTGCTGCACCTTGCACTCAAGGCCTTCTATCCGGCGAAGCCTCCGTTTCCTCTTCTGCACGTGGATACCACCTGGAAGTTTCGCGAGATGATCGCATTCCGGGATCAGCGTGCTCGGGAACTTGGGCTTGAGCTGCTGGTACACACCAATCCGGATGGACTGGCACGCAATGTCGGACCGATCACCCATGGTTCGGAGATCCATACGGATGTGATGAAGACCCAGGCGCTCAAGCAGGCGCTCGAGCGTTACGGCTTCGATGCGGCCTTCGGTGGCGCCCGCCGTGATGAGGAGAAGTCGCGCGCCAAGGAGCGTGTCTTTTCCTTGCGCAACGCTCATCATCGCTGGGACCCCAAGCGCCAGCGCCCGGAGCCCTGGCAGCTCTACAATGGACGCAAGCGCAAGGGAGAGAGCCTGCGCATCTTCCCTCTCTCCAACTGGACCGAGCTCGATATCTGGCTGTACATCCACCGCGAGAACATCCCCATCGTTCCGCTCTATTTCGCGGCGGAGCGGCCTGTGGTGGAGCGGGACGGGATGCTCATCCTCGTTGATGATGAACGATTGCCGCTCCATCCCGGTGAGCAACCGCAGCTCCGATCCGTCCGGTTCAGGACACTCGGCTGCTATCCCCTGACCGGTGCAGTAGAAAGCACGGCAGCCACCCTTCCTGACATCATTCGCGAGACACTCGAGGCGCGCACATCCGAGCGACATGGACGCGCCATCGACAAGGACACGGCGGCATCCATGGAGCGCAAGAAGCAAGAGGGCTACTTCTGATGACGGTTCATCCCGCACCTGAGAGTTTCATGCTGGAAGGCTATCTCGCGGCCCATGAGCGCAAGAGCTTGTTGCGCTTCATCACCTGCGGCTCTGTCGACGACGGCAAGTCCACGCTGATCGGCCGCTTGCTGTACGAATCCAAGCGCCTGTTCGACGATCAGATCGCTGCTCTTGAACGTGACTCCCGCAAGCATGGGACACAGGCAGGCAGTATCGATTTCGCACTTCTCGTTGACGGGCTTGCCAGTGAGCGGGAGCAGGGCATCACCATCGATGTCGCCTACCGCTTTTTCTCGACGGACCGGCGGACCTTCATTGTCGCCGATACGCCGGGACATGAGCAATATACCCGCAATATGGCAACCGGCGCCTCGACGGCGGATGTCGCCATCGTGCTCGTGGATGCACGTAAGGGGATCACGCGGCAGACGAGGAGACACAGCCTTCTCGTTTCGCTGCTTGGGATCCGGCACGTGGTCTTGGCCATCAACAAGATGGATCTCGTCGACTGGTCCGAAGCGAAGTTCACCGAGATCGTGACGGAGTTCCAAGGCTTCTCGGCGGAGCTTGGATTCGAGCATGTGACCGCTATTCCCCTGTCCGCCCTGCATGGCGACAACATCGTTGCATCATCCTCCAGGGCTCGCTGGTACAAGGGGCCGACGCTCCTTTCACATCTCGAGACAGTTGACGTAGAGCCCTTGGGCGGAGCCGAGCCGTTCCGCCTGCCGGTTCAATGGGTGAACCGGCCCAACCCGGACTTCCGGGGCTTCTCCGGTCTCGTGACGAGCGGCATGGTGAGACCGGGCGAGCGGGTGAGGGTACTGCCCTCCGGCCTGGAGACCACCGTGACAAGAATCGTGACGCATGGCGGCGAGCAGGACGAGGCCGTGGCCGGCCAGTCCATCACGCTCCTCCTGTCCGACGAGGTGGACGTCTCGCGCGGAGACATCATCGCCTCCGCAGGGCGACCGCCTCACGTATCCGACAGGATCGAGGCGCGCCTGTTCTGGATGGCGACCGAGCATCTGAAGGAAGGAGACCAGTTCCTTCTGAAGCTCGGGGCAGGAACCGTGCCGGCGATGGTTGTTTCAGTCCGGCAGAGGATCGATCTGACGACGCTTGCGCCTGTGGAGGCTTCGTCCTTCGGAGCCAACGATGTCGGGGACGTCACTCTCGCGCTCGATTATTCGATTGCATTCGATTCATATGGCGAGAGCCGCCAAACCGGCGGCTTCATCCTCATCGACAGGGAAAGCTTCGACACGGTTGCCATTGGTCTGGTGGATGGCGCGGAATCCCGCCGGGATGCCGGCTCTCAACCCACCCGGAACGATGGCCAGGTGACGTGGCTGAAATCGATCCGCGAACAGAAACGGCGGAGTGTGCTCAAGGCCATGTCGTGGCGGGTCATCGGCTCTGTTGCCACAGTTGCCGCAGCCTTTGTGCTCACTCAGGACACCCGTCTTGCTACAGCCATCGGAGCGATCGAGGTGGTGACCAAGCTCGTGCTCTACTATGGCCATGAGCGACTCTGGGCCCGCATCAGGTTCGGCCTGTCCATTGCCGCGAAACAGCACGGCACGGATCCCCAGAGTTCAGGGGCCAGCTAAGCGACTTGCAGTCCATCCAAGCAGCAATCATCGATATTTCGGGCTCCTGCGCGACTCGTGCAGGCGGCCGACACCATTTAAAGGAAGAGCCATGAGCAAGCGTTCAAGTCGGGACCGACGCCTGCATGCGGAGACCCGTCTTGTCCACGAAGGCACGCTGAGATCGGAATTCGGCGAGACATCCGAAGCGCTGTTTCTGACCCAGGGCCACGTTTATGCCAGCGCGGAGGAGTGCGAGGCCCGCTTCAAGGGAGAGAGCCCCGGATTCCTTTATGCCCGCTTCTCGAACCCGACCGTCTCGATGTTCGAGCAGCGCATCGCATCCTTCGAGGGAGCGGAGGCCGCGCGGGCGACGGCGACCGGCATGGCCGCGGTGACGGCGGCCCTCATGGGCCTGCTGCAGGCCGGCGATCACATCGTTGCCGCGCGGGCGCTGTTCGGCTCCTGCCGCTATGTGGTCGCCGAACTCCTGCCACGGTTCGGTGTTGCATCGACGCTTGTCGACGGAACGAACCTCAATGCGTGGCGCGGCGCCGTGCGGCCGGAGACGAAGGTGTTCTTCCTTGAAAGTCCGGCGAATCCCACCCTTGAGGTGATCGACATTGCAGCCGTTGCGCAGATTGCCCGTGAGGTGGGCGCGAAGCTGGTGGTGGACAACGTGTTCTCATCGCCGCTCTGGCAGAAGCCGCTGGAGCTCGGAGCCGATTGCGTTGTCTATTCGGCGACGAAGCACATCGACGGGCAGGGGCGCTGTCTCGGTGGGGTCATTCTAGGGTCCGAGGATTTCATCCAGACCCATATCCACACACTGCTCCGGCAGACGGGTCCGTCAATGTCGCCGTTCAATGCCTGGGTGCTGCTGAAGAGTTTGGAGACGCTTCCGCTGCGGGTCGAGCGCCAAACCCGGACGGCGGCCATCGTTGCCGATGCACTCGCGGGACATTCGAAGATCAGGCGCCTGATTTATCCTGGCCGCGCCGATCACCCGCAGGCCGCCGTCATCGCGCGGCAGATGAAGGGAGGCTCGACGCTGATCGCGCTCGAGATCGAAGGTGGTAAAGCGGGCGCTTTTCGCTTCCTGAACGCTCTCGAATTGATCCGGATCTCCAACAATCTCGGTGATGCGAAGAGCCTCATCACCCATCCGGCCACGACAACGCACCAGCGCTTCACGCCGGAGGAGCGCGCCGAAATGGGAGTCTCGGAAGGACTCGTCAGGCTGTCGATCGGCCTTGAACACACAGATGACTTGATCAACGATCTGCTGCGAGCCCTCAAACGGGTTTGAGACGGTTTCCGTCTTAGCGACGAGGATGGCCATGGCCATGAAGGTTATTCTCCACGTCCCTTGGAAAAGTACATCGAGATCCAGGTTTGGTCAGACACTCCCGTGCAGCACTTCCTCAAGGAGCTGAAGGGCTGATCGAGGCATTCACAATTTCCAATCATTCATGGAACCGAGTACAGTATCACTTTAACGTATTCGGAAGATTATTTCACGAAGCTTCGGCGCGGCTCTGTAGCCACCCAGTCTAACCTGTCTTTCCAGATCGCCGCTGACCGACGTGAATACTTAAAACATTTTTGAGCGGCTTTCGCTGCCAAATGGCCGGATCCGAATGGTCTCTGATGTTTATAGGCTCTTTGGAATTGTCAGAACGTATGTACCGTGGAAGGTACTTTGTCCTTGGCCTGACCTCAAGCTGCACAAGGTTCAGCTTGCGCCCTATCATTATTATTCCCACTCGCCTTGGCTCAACCCGTCTCCCCGGAAAAGCGCTCGCCGATATCCATGGTGAGCCATTGATCGTGCATGTTTGGCGGCGAGGCCTTGAGGCCGATATCGGTCCTATCGTCGTATGTGGCGACCAAGCAATTGCCGATGTCGTGCGAGCGGCTGGAGGCGAAGCTGTTCTAACTGATCCCCACTTGCCGAGCGGCTCCGACTGGGTCCAAGCGGCGCTTTCTATGATAGACAGGGAGCAACGCTACGATGTTGTGGTTGCTCTTCAAGGAGACTTGCCAACGGTTTCGCCTTCGATCCTTCGCGCAGCGTTAGGCCGTGTGGACGGATTGAATTGAACAACGGGTGAGTGGATTCCCAAATCAGCCTGTCGGTGATTCATGGCGGGTCGGCTTCAGGAGGCGCGACCATGTTGACGGGGATGAGGGAGGAAGATTGGGCAACGGTGCTGCGGGTGTTTGCCGCCTCTTGCTCTCGCCGAGGCGCCAATTGCCACAATGACCGTCGCTTCCTTGAGGCACTGCATTACTTCACCGTCCACAACATCACCTGGCGAGCCCTGCCCGAGTATTTCGGAAATTGGAACTCGGTCTGGAAACGCTTTTGGCGCTTGAGCCGGGCGGGCGTGTTTGAGGCCTTCTTCGAGGCTCTGGCTGCATTGAGCAAGACCGCTCACCTGGTGCAGATGTTCGACTCCACCATCGTACGGGCCCATGTTTCCGCGTCTGGCGCAAAAGGGGGCAGAGCCGGCAGGCGCTGGGCCGCTCGCGGGGCGGCTTCTCGACCAAGATCCACCTCAAGACCGACTGGGATGGCGACCCGCTCGGCTTTTGCCTGACCGGCGGTGAGGCCAGCGACAGCCCGCACTTTGAGACGCTACTCGACCTCGGGCCTGAGATCACGCCCCGCGCTGCGGTAGGCGACAAGGGCTATGACGCCAAAGCCAACCGACAGGCCGCCCGGTCTCGCGGCATCTGCCCGGCCATTCCGTACCGCACGACGACCAAAGAGAAGCCGAAGTTCTTTCCCAAAGCGCTCTACCGCGGACGGGCTCGCATCGAGCAAACCATGGGCAAGCTCAAGCGGTTCAAGCGCGTTGCTTTGCGCTGCGAGAAGACAGACGAGAACTACGGCTCGTTCGTCGCGCTTGCTCTGAGCTTCATCCTCATCAAATCCGTCCACACGACCTAGAACCGCTACAAGATAGTCAATCCCATATTTTCAACTTTGGCGACTATCATCAGGAGCCGGGCGGAGCTTGAGGCGCAACAAGTTGTCAAAATCGCTCTCTCCTACCCGGATGGTGCGAAGCGAGGACGTGCGATTTACTTCAGTCGCAACGATCTCCGCTGGGAAGGGGCCCATTACCATCACATCGGTCTCTATACGTACCGCCGCAGTGCTCTGGAGCACTATGTTCGCCTCTCAAGAGGCACTCTTGAAGTCCGAGAGAGCCTGGAACAGCTTCGCGCGTTGGAGCATGGCATCCACATCGAGGTCATCGTGGTCGATAGCGAGCCTCTCGGCGTTGATACTCAACTTGATTTGGAGCGAGCGCGACAGCTCCTATCCTAAACGAGAGCCAAAGACCGATTTCGCGGAACGGGCCTTAGGGAACGCGATCAAAGCTATCCCTGCCAACCGTTCCGAAACGAAAAGAGCCCGCCAAGGCGGGCTCCTTCAATCTTCTTCAAGTTGCTCAGTACACGCTTAGGCGTACTGGACGAGAACCCACGTCACCGCCCGATTTCCGTAAGGCGGCATGCGGTTGCCCTTGGAGATTGGGGCCGTTGTGCTGGGGGTACCTTCAACCCGCCACACGCCGCTTTCTGGGCAGGTTTCCCCCGTCCGGGCCTTGGTTCCGATGGGAGCTCGTCTTGCTGCAGTCTGATACATAGCCGTTGCCTCGTATTCTGGGCCGTCCACCATTGGCGACCTTGGCCGTATAGATAAAACGAACGATTGCGCGCGTCAAGGTGAAGCAGTACGATTTCGTTTGTGCCTGTGAACAAGTGTCTGCTATGGGCGACGCCCTATCGTGCTTGAGGACAGCAAAGGACCAAAGCCATGGGACCAGGACTATGAGCATCGGAGCTCGGCTAAAGGAGCTCAGAGTTAGAAAAAATAAGTCGCTCCAAGAACTTGCCGACGCAGTCGGCGCATCAAAAGCTCACATTTGGGAGATCGAGCGAGGGGGCAGCAAGAACCCTTCAATGGATCTCCTGACCAAGCTTGCCGAATATTTCGACGTATCGGTTTCGTATCTCGTCGGCGAACAGCCACCTTCCGAGGAGCAAGAGGAACTGATTGTTCTTTACCGCGACCTCAAGGAGTTGGATGAGGGGGATCGCGAGGCCATTCGCGGCCTGATGAAGCGCTTCAAAGAGAAGAAACGAGGGGATTGATGCCCGTTTGCCGAATGGACCTTGCCGATGCAGGCTCGCCCGAGAAGATCGTCTCTTTGATCCTCCAGTACGAGTCCAATCTGTCCATCCCGGTTCCTATCGAGGAGCTCTGCCGGCAGCTCGATATTGAGGACTTCCAAGACCTCGAGTCAGAAGGTTTCGAGGGAGGCCTTCTGACTGACAGTGACCGCTCGTTCGGCTTTATCCTGGTTAAGAAGGGATACGAGGAGCGGCGTCGGTTCACGATCGCGCATGAGCTGGGGCATTTTCTGATGCCCCACCACATCCCTGATCGGGAGGGGCAGTTCTTGTGTTCCCGTGCCGATATGCTTCGGCTCGGGGCTAAGGAGACCGATCGTCGCGAGAGGATGGAGGCTGAAGCCAATCGCTTCGCCTCCCTTATCCTGATTCCACCGCCTGCTCTTAGGTTGGCCTTAAGACCCTACCGTGAGCCCGATTTGGCCCATATCCCGAAGCTGGCGCGAGATTTTAAGGTCAGTAAGGAGGCCATGGCGCGGGCCTATGCCCAGCACCATGAGAAGCCAGTTGCCATCCTCGTCACGAGACATGGCAAAGTTCTTCGGTGCTATAAGCACATTCAGTTTCCGTTCGTTGTTCCATCCAAGGGCGCCCCGGTGCCCGCAGGCTCGCTCTTTCACCGCGGCCTCCATGAGCAAAACATCGCCAGCGATCCCGCTGAGTGCATCCCTGACCTCTGGATTGAGGTCAAGCGGGGGGAGCGAGCACCGACACTCTACGAGCAGGTCTATGCTCAACGGGACGGCTTCGCCCTCGTCATGCTTCACCTCGAGCACCCAGACGAAGATGAAGAGGCTGAGGAACGAGATCTGGAAGAGAGCTGGCGGATTGGGTTTCGCGGCAAGCGTCGGTAGGCGATTTTTTCTGCGATGGGCATAGCTCCGCCCTTTCCACCTTCCGGTATGCCCTGAGGGACATTGTGGAAGCCCTTGGCTAAGTTGCGCACCGTGCAAAAACGTGAACTCGGCTTTCTGGCTCAAACGATGCGCTCATCCAAGATGGAGCATCGGACAGATCCCAAAAGGGCAAATCCACTGTTGGATCCGAGGCTCTAGCTCGCGTTCGTGGGGACGGGTCGTCCGGGATCCTGGGTCCACTCCGACATCGAGCCATCGTAGAGCGTTATGGCAGGGCATTTGAGCACTTCCGAGAGAACGAACCAGTTCGTCGAGGCGAGGTGGCCGGTGTTGCAATAACTGATCACGGGCCCTGGCGGAACAGGCTCGAAGAGCTGCTCGAGTTCAGCAATGGGGCGCAGGCGTCCCGTTCCCGGCTGGAAGGCTCCGTTGTGGTCCAGGTGCACCGCACCCGGCAGATGGCCGGCGCGCACAACCTGCGGGCTCTTCTCGCGCCCGTCGAACTGCGCCTGCGAGCGCCCGTCGAGCAGCGTAGCACCGGCTCTCATGACGGCCTTCTCGACAGCCTGGACCTCGGCTCGCAGACTTCCTGTCAGCCGCAAAGGATAAAGCTCGCTCACCGTTGGGCGTGACAATCCCGCTTCCGCGGGTTTGCCGGCTTCTCGCCAAGATCGATAGCCGCCATCGAGCACCGCCACACGTCCATGCCCGGCAACCCTGAAGGTCCAATAGACCCGTGCAGGGCGCTGAAATCGGATGCAGCCTCCCCAGCCGGGACGATGACCACATGATGCTCGGGGGTCGTGCCAATGCGGCTCAGCAGCGCGGATAAATGACCTACGTTGGGTAATAGGCCGCCGGCGCCACCCTCAGTGATCCGCCAGCCATCAGTAGCGTAGTCGCTGTGAACGGCACGAGGAACGTGGCCAGCTTCGAAGGCAGCTTGCCCGCCGCTCTCCGCCGAGCGGATATCAACAATCAGAATCGAGGAGTCGGCGATATGCTCTGCAAGCCATTCGGTTGAAACGAGTGGTGAAATAGTCATTGTGAGATCCTGGGCACTTAGGGAACGACACGGGGATCGACAGTCCAGGAGTGGGTGATCTCCGCAACCTGACCCAGCATGATGGATGCGGAGCAATATTTTTCTTTGGACAGTTGGATGGCCCGCTCGACCTTCTCGGGTGAGAGTCCCTGGCCTGAGAGACGGTACTGGAGGTGAATCGTCGTAAACACCTTCGGATCCGTTTGCGCCCGCTCGGCTTCCACCTCGACCACACAATCGGCGACAGGCTCACGGCCGCGTTTCAGGATGAGCACCACGTCGAAAGCCGTACAACCGGCCAAACCCAGCAGCAGGAGCTCCATGGGGCGGATGCCCACGTTGCGGCCGCCATTCTCAGGCGCGCCGTCCAGCACGATGGCGTGCCCGCTTCCGGATTCGCCCGTAAACATCATGCCCTCAACCCAGGACACGCGCGCTTTCATGCTGGTCATTTCATTTCCTTGGATATGGGCATCAGGCGGTCCAGTCGTCAGCGCATTTGGACGCCGTCCGCAATCAAGCCGACGGCGTCACTGTTTGGGGCGAGGGGCGAGAGCCCCTCGCTTCGTGTGTGAAGTCTCGGATCAGCTTGCCCGCGTGGGCTGGGGCACGATGCGCAGATAAGGCTTCGGTGCTTTCCAGCCGCCGGGGTAAAGGTTCTTCGCTTCCTCATCCGAGACGGAGCCGGCGATGATGACATCCTCGCCTTGCTTCCAGTTTGCAGGGGTGGCGACCCTATGCTCGGTCGTCAGCTGGAGGGAGTCGATGACCCGAAGCACTTCGTCGAAGTTGCGACCTGTAGTCATGGGATAGACCAGGACGAGCTTGATCTTCTTGTCGGGACCGATGATGAAGACATTGCGAACGGTCTGGTTGTCGGCGGCCGTCCGCCCTTCCGATGTATCGCCCGCATGGGCTGGGAGCATGCCATAGAGCTTGGAGATCTTGAGGTCGGGATCGCCGACGATCGGATAGTTGACGGCCGCCCCTTGTGTCTCCTCGATGTCGCGCGCCCAGGCCTCGTGCTTCTCCACGGGATCGACGGAAAAGCCGATCACCTTCACGCCCCGGCGGTCGAACTCGGGCTTGAGCCGCGCCACTTGCCCCAGCTCCGTGGTGCACACAGGGGTGAAATTCTTTGGGTGAGAGAACAGCACCGCCCAGGAATCGCCGATCCACTCGTGGAAGCGAATTGGACCCTCGGTCGTTACTGTCTCAAAATCTGGAGCAATCTGGCCGATTTGAAGTGTCATGGCAGGGGATCTTTCTCCGGTACACGTGGTTCGGTCTCTGCCTTTTGCAAAGCAGTGTGCAATCGAGTGCTCCGACCACATGCGTTTCATTGTTTCGCTGCCAGCCACAAGACGCATGTTCCAAATCCTCGTCACGGCCTCAGCCATTCGCACTGAACGAGATGGCTCCTGACGAAGTCGAACCGGAGGAGAGAATGCACCGGCTGGCAGCGGTTGAAGTCTCCGGCAGCAGGAACACCAAGTCAACAAAAATGTTCTTTTTATCGAACCTATGGTGATGGATTAACTTGATTTGAAAGGCCTCGGCTTAGAGAAGAATATTCTAAGCGGGAGACACTGCGGGCATATCTGAGCCGCGTAGAAGCCTTTGTGGCAATTGCCCCGAACAAATAAAAATTAATCCTCCGTTGAAAAGCTCAATTTCGAAAAGAACATGCTACGGCAACACGGATAAAGTAGAACTTTATTCTGCAAGCCTATGTCTGATCCCTGCAAACAGAACAAAGGGAAGGTGCAAAACAACGATGCGAATGATCACAGTCGTTTGACACTTGTTCTTTTTAGCGGATACATTTTGCCCTGCTCGGGAGCGGTCGGCGGTTTGCCGCCTGCTCCCATTTTGATCGGGACCCGGGAGGGTAGGATGCAAAGCAATTCCCTAGAAATCGCTCGAGCGAAAGCACATTCTCGGCTGCGGGCGATCTTGCGGGCCGTCGGTTTGATTTTCATCGGGGGCGCTGGTCTTCTGACCCTCTCCGGCACCACATCAGCCGAGACACAGCTGCTGAACGTGTCGTACGATCCGACGCGGGAGCTTTACCGCGAGATCAATCAGGCCTTCGCGGATGAATGGAAGGCGATCACCGGCGAAACCGTTACCGTCCGTGCGTCCCACGGCGGCTCAGGTGCACAGGCTCGTGCGGTTATCGACGGTATCGAAGCCGATGTCGTGACGCTTGGCATTCCGTCCGACATCGATGCTATTGCAAAAGCGACCAAGAAGATTTCGGCCGACTGGCGCAGCAAGTTGCCGAGCAGCTCCTTGCCGTACACTTCGACCGTTGTCTTCCTGGTCCGCAAGGGCAATCCGAAACGGATCAGGGATTGGGACGATCTCGTGAAGCCCGGCATTCAGGTGATCACGCCCAACCCGAAGACTTCCGCAGGCGGTCGCTGGAACTTCCTGGCCGCCTGGGGCTACGCGCAGACCAAGGACGGCAGTGCCGACAAGGCGAAGGAGTTCGTAACTGCGCTCTACAAGAATGTCCCGGTGCTCGATACCGGCGCACGCGGCTCAACCGTTTCCTTCGCTCAGCGTGGCCTGGGAGATGTGCTGCCGGCCTGGGAGAATGAAGCCTTCCTCGTGCTCGATGAATTCGGTCGCGACAAGTTCGAAATCGTCGTGCCGACCCTGTCGATCCTCGCCGAGCCGCCGGTCGCCCTCGTCGACGGCAATGTGGATGCCAAAGGCACACGCAAGGTCGCCGAGGCCTATCTCAAGTTCCTCTATACCGACAAGGCGCAGGCGATCTTCGCCAGGCACCATTACAGGCCCATCAAGGCCGAGGCCGCCAAGCCGGAGCATCTAGCCGAGTTGCCGAATCTGAAGCTGTTCACGATCGAATCCCTACAGGGCAATTGGGATGACATCCAGAAGAACAATTTCGACTCGGGCGGACTCTTCGACCAGATCAGCAAGCGCTAAGTCATGAGCTCTGCTTCCCTCTGGCGTTTCAAGCAGTCGAGCGTGATTCCGGGCTTCGGCATCACGCTCGGATACACTCTGCTGTATCTCGGCTTGATCGTGCTGTTGCCCCTTGGCGCGCTCGTGACGAAGGCCACGAGCATCGGCCTCACCGGGATACTCTCCACCGCTGCTGATCCTCGGGTCGCGGCCGCGTTGTGGACGAGCTTCGGCGTCTCCCTGATTGCAGCTGGCGTCGCGTCCGTATTCGGGCTTCTCGTTGCCTGGGTCCTTACGCGCTACGACTTTCCGGGCCGGAAGCTCGTTGACGCGATGGTGGATCTGCCATTTGCTTTGCCGACGGCCGTGGCAGGCATCGCATTGGCCGCTCTCTACGCGCCGAATGGATGGATCGGATCATTTCTCGAACCTCTCGGCATCAGGGTCGCCTACACCCCGCTCGGCATTTTCGTGGCCCTGGTCTTCATCGGGCTTCCCTTCGCCGTTCGTACGGTTCAGCCATTGATCGCAGAGATCGAGGGCGAGCTGGAGGAGGCCTCTGCAACGTTGGGGGCCTCGCGATGGCGCACGATTTGGGGTATTCTGCTCCCGCCGCTCCTTCCCGGCATCCTGACGGGGTTCGCCCTCGCCTTCGCCCGTGCTGTCGGTGAGTACGGCTCCGTCATCTTCATCGCAGGCAATCTTCCTTATGTCTCGGAAATCGCGCCGCTGCTCATCGTGATCAAGCTCTCGGAATATGATTATACGGGCGCAACCGTGATTGCGACGATCATGCTGGCGATCTCCTTCGCGGCCCTTTTGCTGATCAACCTGATCCAGGCCTGGAGCCGCAGGAGATACGGTTATGTCTGATCTTAGTGCCGCATTGCCGCGGCCGGTCGAATCACAGCTCAGCGTCGTGACTGAGCGGAAATTGGTTCGCTGGGTGGCGATCGGGATTGCTCTTGCTTTTCTTCTTCTGTTTCTCGTTCTCCCGCTCATCGTCGTTTTCGCGGAAGCGTTCAAGCGGGGCCTGGCAGGCTATTTCGCGGCCTTCCAGGAAGAGGATGCACTCTCGGCGATTGGGCTCACGCTGACGGTCGCTGCCATTGCCGTTCCCTTAAATCTCGTGTTTGGCCTCGCGGCTTCATGGGCCATCGCCAAGTTCGAGTTCAAGGGCAAAAGCCTCTTGATCACTCTCATCGACTTGCCGTTTTCCGTCTCACCGGTCGTCTCGGGCCTCATCTACCTGCTCCTCTTCGGGGCTCAGGGATTGTGGGGATCCTGGTTCATGGCGCACGGCATCAAGATCGCCTTCGCGCTGCCCGGCATCGTGCTGGCCACGGTCTTCGTGACCTTCCCGTTTGTGGCACGACAGCTCATCCCGCTCATGCAGGAGCAGGGCACGACGGAAGAAGAGGCCGCCCTGACGCTCGGGGCGAGCGGGTGGCGAACCTTTCTCACCGTGACGCTGCCCAACATCAAGTGGGGCCTGCTTTACGGCGTTCTTCTTTGCAATGCCCGCGCCATGGGCGAGTTCGGCGCGGTTTCCGTCGTGTCGGGTCACATTCGCGGTCTGACCAACACCATCCCGCTTCATGTGGAGATTCTCTACAATGAGTACAACTTCGTTGCGGCATTTGCGGTCGCCTCACTCCTCGCCTGTCTCGCCCTCCTCACATTGGCGCTCAAGTCCTTCCTCGAGTGGCGTCACGGAGCCGATCTCGCCGGCGGCGCGTCCCACTGAGCAGGAGCGGGCCGTCGACATCCACGTCGCAGGCGTGACGAAGGAGTTCGGAGGCGCAGCCGCCCTCCACGACATCGATTTGACCGTGAGGCCCGGGGAACTCCTGGCGCTGCTCGGCCCCTCAGGCTCCGGAAAGACGACGCTTCTTCGCATCATTGCCGGACTGGTGGAGGCTGATCGCGGACACGTGTTCTTCGGTGGTCTCGATGCCACCTCTCTGCCCGTGCAGAAGCGCCAGGTGGGCTTCGTCTTCCAGCACTACGCCCTGTTCAGGCACATGAGGGTCGCCGACAACATCGCCTATGGCCTGCAGGTGCGCGAGCGGGCGAACCGGCCGCCGAAAGCCGAGATCCGGCGCCGCACGGCGGAGTTGCTCGATCTGGTCCAGCTTTCCGGCTACGAGAGCCGGTTCCCCGCCCAGCTCTCTGGCGGTCAGCGCCAGCGGGTCGCTCTGGCGCGGGCGCTTGCCGTTGAGCCGCGTGTTCTGCTGCTTGACGAACCCTTCGGCGCGCTCGACGCCAAGGTGCGCAAGGATCTGCGGGCTTGGCTGCGCGACATTCACGAGCGCACGGGCAAGACGACAGTCTTCGTCACGCATGATCAGGACGAGGCCCTGGAACTGGCGGACCGGGTCGCAATCCTCAATCAGGGGCATCTGGAGCAGGTTGGCAGTCCCGATGACGTGCAGGATCATCCCGCGACGCCCTTCGTCATGACATTTCTCGGTCAGGCCGCCCGCTTCTCCGCCGACATCCGTGATGGACGGGTGCTGGTCAACGGAAAGCCCGTACCTGTCGCTGCTCAAAGATCCACCATCGGACGAGCCAGTCTCTACTGCCGTCCCTGGCACCTGACGCCGACAGCTATCGGCCAAGGACACTACACGGGCACCATCAGTGGGATTCGGCGCCTTGGATCCATACGGCGGATCGAGGTCTCGCAAGCCAATGGAACAACACTGGAGGTCGAGGTGCCCCTTCGGACGAGCCTGCGGCTTGGCGAGGAGATTGGCTTGGAAATTCTGGACGGTGTGATCTTCCGAGATGATTGAACGTGCCAGGATCAAGCCTCGGCTGGCATCTATCAACACGGGGCAGGACGTCGTACTGGCGATACGCAGTCTCTCGATAGTGGATCATACGGCTCTCCGCAGATCTCGTGTCCGCGGAGCCAAGGCAGGAATTTCGCTGATGACACCCTGGACGGGCCTCGCCGCCTCGGCCGGGGTGTCCAGGCCGATCCCGATGAGGCTGTCAGGCCCTTGATGTCTCCCGGTCAAGATCTCCGGACCGATCTATGTTAGGACGTTGAGGCGGTGGGGCCTGTAGCTCAACGGTTAGAGCCGGCCGCTCATAACGGTCTGGTTGGGGGTTCAAGTCCCTCCGGGCCCACCATATTACCGCCCATCCAAGCACAAGGTCGAGACGACCGCCTATGTATGCCTTTTGAGAACCGAAACCTGCGATCACGACCATGACTGACCCGCATCACCTTCAGGAAACCGACCTTGTGGAGCACAACGGTTATCAGATCCGCCTTAGCCCCAGTGGCCTGGAGTGGATGGTGTTCGTGGCCCTGCCCAAGCAGCGCCCGACCCTGATCATGGCGCCGGATCGTGAAGCTGCTCTTGCTAAGGCCTACGAATGGATTGAGGCGCAGCGTCGCTCTGAGAAGGACGCGCAATGACCTACCGTCTGATCCAGCTCGCACCCGGTACCTATGACCTCCTTCTGAATGGTGAGAATTGGGTCACGATAGCCCTACACGTGCACCGCGGAACGGCTTGAGGATCTGCCGCGCAGCAAGAGACCTGCTCCGATCAAACAGATCGAACATTGCTTTTCGACTCTGGAAGAACTCCGCGTCTGGCTTGTCGACGCAGAGGTGAACAACACCTTTGGGAAAAGCTTGCAGGTTCGCCGCACCTGATCATGCAGTCACACTGAAATCTGATCTGTCGGAGTTACAGCATCGGATGATCAAACAGGCGCATCTCCAGTAGCTTTGAGGTCGTTTCCGCACTCGTGCGGTTCGAAGAGATCACAGAGATCGCCGATGGCGCACCAGAGCGCCCCAAGCGTTCTGGCTCTTGCTTTGCGCAAGGATAATCGGGAGTGCTCCACCTCCGTTTGCCAGCGCTGGTGCCAGTTGCATCGCGGGATAAGCCTCCAATACCAAGAGCAGGTGACCGGGCGCCGCAGCTGCGGCGCGACTTCCATGCGCTCGGCGCAGGGGGGCCCCGCACGAGAAGAGGAGCTCAGTTCACGCAAGATTCAGCAGTGTCAGTTCATCGTGCTGGTTCAACAGAGCGGGTGAAGCCCCATGCGCTCGCCGAGATCCT
>NZ_LCYG01000094.1:20286-20788 GCF_001017175.1 Microvirga vignae
GAAGTCACTTGGCTGCGCTACATCGTTTTCTGCTCGGTGGTCGTTCCGACGGTCTTCGTCGCGCGTGGCGCGATGGCGATGCACACGCCGCGCCTGCGCCTCCAGATTATCCGGGCGCTGGCCGTGGCCGGCTCGTCCGTCCTCTTCATCCTCGGACTGGGACACCTTCAGGTAGCCGAGGCGACGGCGATCAACTTCATCTCACCGATCTTCATCACCGCCCTCTCGATCCCTCTTCTCGGAGAGAAGGTCGGGATCCGGCGCTGGGCAGCGGCGGCGGTGGGCTTTCTTGGCGTGATGCTCGTCGTCCAGCCCGGCGGCTCGGCCTTCCAATTGGCCGCCCTGCTGCCGATCGGCGCGGCGCTCGCCTGGGCCGTAGCCGCCATCGCCACCCGCCTCATGAGCTCTGAAAGGCCCGAGGCGACCTTGGCGTGGTCGGCGGTGATCGGGCTGATCGCCCTGACAGCCTTCGTGCCGTTCAACTGGCGCACACCCACCGCTG
>NZ_LCYG01000095.1 GCF_001017175.1 Microvirga vignae
GGGGAGCCGTCCACACATGGCACATTCCGGAAGTAGGCTGAATTTCCGCATTAGAGCCGTAATACCGCGTCCTAGACGCTCACCTGCGCCATCTCGCGCGCCAGAGCAAGGATGCGCCGCAGACTCGCCGCCTGCTGGCCCTGGCGGTGATCTACGATGGTGGCACCCGTACCCACGCCGCCGAGGTCGGCGGGGTCAGCGTGCAGACCATGCGCGATTGGGTGTTACGCTTCAATACCCGAGGACTCGATGGGCTCCTGGACGGGAAAGCGCCGGGCCAACCTTCGATCCTAAGCGAGGAGCATCGTCAGCAGTTGAGCGAGATGATTGAGAGCGGTCCAATCCCGGCCGTCCATGGCGTGGTGCGCTGGCGCCTCGCTGACCTGATGCAGTGGCTCTGGGACGAGTACCGGATCCGGATCTCCAAGCAGACGCTCAGCCGTGAGCTGCGCGCCCAGAACTTCCGCAAGCTGTCGGCCCGGCCGCGCCATCATGCCAAGAGCGATCAGGCGGTGGCGGCTTTTAAAAGACTTCCCAACGCGTCTGGAGGAGATCGCGAAGGGCAAGCCGATGGCCGCCCTGTAGAGATCTGGCTGCGCGGCTTGGAACAAGCTGATCGACCAGCCCTGGACTATCATGTCAATCGGCTTGCGCGAGTGGGCGCACCGATGATGATCGGCGGGACTTAGTATAAGCGGACTGTTCCTCTGATGGTTCGTATCAGCGCTCACAGAAACGAAGCCGTACGTCAGTGTTGCGGCCAATATTAGGGCCAACCTTGCTCTTTCGGCGATTTCATTAGGCAAATCAGTTGCTTAGCATAGCATTATGGCGGAGAGTGTGTCCGCCATACTAGTGTCCAACCACATTCTCCAACGTCCAAAAATCCTCAGGAAATTAAGGGATTTGGGCTGGTCTGAATCTATTATAGTCCAGCTTCATCCGCTACAATCCAGCCTCAAAGGTGGGGAAGAAGGTGGGGAAGGATCAGAGCGGATGGCACGGCAGCTGCACACGTTGAGCGCCAGAACGGTGGCGACACTCACAAAGCCGGGGCGACACTCCGATGGCGGAGGGCTCTACCTGAACATCGCTCCGAGCGGAGCCCGCTCCTGGGTGTTCATGTGGAAGGTCGGCGGGAAGCGCCGCGAGATGGGCCTCGGCTCCTTGCGGGACGTGCCGCTCGCCAAAGCCCGCCAGAAGGCAGCAGAGGCTCGCCAGCAGGTGGCGGACGGGCTCGACCCTCTCGCCTCCCGAGACAAGCCAGTGGTGATGACCTTTGGCGAGGCGGCAGATGCTCTCATTGAGAGCATGTCCTTCTCTTGGCGCAACGAGAAGCACCGCGCCCAGTGGAAAATGACCCTGGCCGTCTATTCCGAGCCGCTCCGCTCCAAGCCGATAACCGAGATTGGCACAGAAGATGTCCTGAAGGTCCTGCAACCGCTCTGGACCGCAAAGCCTGAGACGGCTTCGCGCCTGCGGGGGCGTATTGAACGGGTGTTCGACTTTGCCCGTGCGCGGGGCCTGCGCACAGGCGAAAACCCGGCGCGCTGGCGTGGTCATCTGGATGCCATTCTGCCGAAACGCGCAAAGCTCACGCGAGGGCATCACAAAGCCATGCCCTTTGATGAGGTGCCCGTGTTCATAAAGGCCTTGCGAGAGCGTGAGGGCGTTGCTCCCCGCGCTTTGGAGTTCGCAATCCTGACAGCCGCTCGTTCAGGTGAGGTGATGGGGGCACTGTGGGACGAATTCAATCTTGATGCCCGTGTTTGGACGGTGCCCGCCAGTCGGATGAAAGCGGGGAGAGAGCATCGCGTTCCGCTCTCTGCTAGAGCAGTCGAGATCCTGCGGGAGAAGGAGCAGAACCGCCTCAGTGATTTCGTCTTTCCAGGAGTAAAGGCCGGACGGCCTCTCTCTGTCATGGCGCTTGAGATGATGCTGCGCCGCATGAAAACTGATGTGACGGTTCATGGCTTCCGCAGCGCGTTCCGTGACTGGGCAGGCGAGCGAACCCACTTCCCGCATGAGGTGGCAGAGGCCGCTCTGGCGCACCTCGTGGGGGATGCTGTCGAGCGGGCGTACCGACGAGGTGATGCTCTGGAGAAGCGCCGTGAGCTAATGGAGGCTTGGGCAGCCTTCCTTGAGCAGCAGGCCGGAAGCAACGTCGTGTTGCTGAATGCGGGCAGAGCATATCCGTAAAGAGTTACTGTACGCGCAAAAGATTGGGCCAGCATTTGTGGAAGCTCGCGCTTTGAAATCCCGAATCCGATTAGAATCCAAGTGACTGTTTGATGCTCCAGCACAACATCTGTGCATGGCAAAAAAGCAAACCTGAAGCCGAACAGCCTTGTTCATTCGCAGAATGAAATTCGGATTTTGAGAAAAATATCAAAGACTTAATTGGTTTTCCACACTCTTAACACTTGCCCACTATATATAGAGGGAACAAGAACATACAGCACAAGTTCTTGACGTGAGGCTCGCGACGCAGCCAGAGTCGTCGCGTGCAAATCATCTACGTCCAAAGTGATTTGCGCAGCGACGCGGAAAAAGAGAACCGCCCACGATTGGCGTCGTGGACGGTTCTGGTGGGTCAAAACCCGCACTCTGGTGAGAGTGGGTCTAAGCCTACCGGGGGTTCATGGGGTGAGTCAATTTGATTTCACATTTCCTGAACCTCGCCGGTCGCACCAGTGACAACACTCGTGCAATGGAGGCCAACTCTTGGCTTTGCCTGATAAAGACCCTTGGCTCAAGACAGCTACGACAACTTCCAATCTACCCTCGACCGGCTTTGTCCGGCTCCCTGGCATCCTTGCCCCGAACGGGCCTATTCCAGTCAGCAAGTCCACATGGTGGGCAGGCAAAGATGGCCGCTATCCCAAGCCCGTGAAGCTCGGTCCACGCATCACCGCGTGGCGAGTGGAGGACATTCGCGCCCTCATCGCTGAGGCCGCGAACGACCGCTGATTCAGAAGCTATCACCTTCTGAACCCATCCCGTTCATGACCGTGCAAGAAAAAGCCCCGCACAAGTTGGTCTTGCACGGGGCACAAGGAAATCATCCATGAATAGCCTACACAACCGGCGCTCGCGCCGCAACGCGAACCTGTGCCTGCTTCCGCTCTTTGCGTGGGCAGCATCACAACCGATACGCTCCTATCCTCGTGCGGTCAAAAGCCTCTCCGCACGGTTCGGCATGTCTGCTTCTCTAGCTCAGACAATCGCTGAACTCGCTGGCCTCAGCACGGAGGGCGACCATGTCTAATGATGTTGTCGAACTCCACGTGCAGCGGCTCGACACTGGCGAGATGTTGCGTCTGAAAGGGCGTGAAGTATGGACACTCGCCTGTCTGATAGAAGTGCTTGAGCGCGGCGTCATTCCGCTAGAGAGACCCGCCCCACGCTGGTCCGCATACGTGCATTCTCTACGAAAGCGCGGGCTTGTCATCGCTACCGTCGATGAGCACCACGCCGGTCCCTATCCAGGTGCTCACGGGCGCTATGTCCTGCGCACCCCCTTGCGGGTGCTCAAGGCTGTCTCTGCCGGGGAGAAACGTCGTGCAGCCTGATAGCCCCGCATCAGATAGCGCTTGCTGAGTCTGAGAAGCCCAGCAGCCGGGGTTCGCGCTCCGGCTGCACTTCCCTCATTCATATCAAGAAAGGGCGTCCTTGAGCTTCTCAGGGCCGCTGTGAGGCACCTCATGCCCAGACGACACAACCACAAAGGACGAAGCACGACTGAACGCTTCGTGTATCTCCCACATTGGATGTTCCAATCACCTGCTTGGCGCTCGCTCTCGCCGGTAGCTCGCTGCGTCCTCATCGAACTGGCTGTCGTCTACAACGGCGGTAACAACGGCCACCTTGCGCTCTCAGCCCGAGATGCTGCCGAACGTGTACGCTGCTCCAAGAACACAGCGGCTCGTGCTTTCGCAGAGCTGATACAGAAGGGCTTCGTTGACCTGTGCTCGCGAGGTCATTTCGACCGCAAGACACCGCATGCAGCCGAGTACCGACTGACGATTCATCCATGCCACCGAACGGGTGAACGCGCTTCCAAGCGGTTCATGAGCTGTCATCCTGACCAGCCCAAATCTGTAGCCGGTCCCACCAGAGGGACAGCCGGTGTCACTACAAGGACAGTAACAGGCAAGACGAAAGAAAATTGCCGGGAACTGTCCTCCTCATGGGACCGCAAGCGTCATTTGGAGGTCGTCAACGGCCCCACCACAGGTACACATATAATCTACCAGACGGGGTCTGGGGTGGAGGTAACGAGAGACAGCACTGATGTAACTGATGAGCAGCCGGTGAAGAGAGTGCGCCATGCCTCGTGACCGTCAGCGCCTTACCCTTGAGAGCGGCCCTAAGCTGGATCTCGCCAAGCTCATTCCGAGCGGCGCTGGCAAACCGGGCAGCCACATCCAATGCGTGCTCACCTATGGCTCGGGTGAGACCATCACAGCCACTCTAAAACTGTCGGATTGTGGCGGGTTGCTGGAGCTGTTTCACCAAGGACGCCAGCAGTCCTTCTCCCTCGTCTCGCACCCGAAGGCATTTTGGCGGTCTACAATGGTACGCCATCTGCGCCAGAACCGGGCAGCGCGTGCGGGTGCTCTACAGACCGCTGGGGGCTTCGTTCTTCGCCAGCCGGCATGCCTGGGGCCGTAGGGCTGCTTATGCCTCGCAGTTCCTTGATCCTGTAGGACGGGCTTGGCGCACGAAATCAAAGGTCAAAGCGGCACTACTCGGAGATGAAGATCCGGATGAATGGGATCTTCCGCCCAAGCCCAAGGGCATGCGCTGGGCAACCTACGAGCGGTGGGTGGCCCGCTATGATGCGGCTGAAGAGATGCTTGATACGCAACTCGCTATGGCAGCGGCGAGACTGATGAAGCGGTTTTGAAGTTCGTTCAGAGTCAGTCCAACCAAGTCTGAAGCAGCGGCTTACACACGTGTCTAAAGGTCAGTCATCGAGGGTACGCACTGCCCTTGCGCCGGGTAAGTTCATCAGGTGTATGGCGGGGCGTCGCCTAAAATCGGCCTGTATGCCGCCGCGCCCTCGCCCCTATTGCCTCCTGACATTACAGGGCATCTGGGGTGTGAGGGCCGAGCACATGGATGACAATGAGCTATTCCCGCTGGAAGCCGTTCCCCAACGGGTGGGAAGGGCTATCCTGCGGCAATTCGAGGGGCGCTGCCCCAATATTCGAGAGGTCGAGCACATCTCTGATGAACAATGGCTGGCAGCTCCTGGGGTTGGGCCAACCGTTTTGGAGTTCATCCGCCATGTCACTAAGGGTCAACAGCAGCGGACTGACACTCCCTCGTCCGTGGGAATGACGGATGCCGAGTTGCTTGAGCGTCTTGAGTTCATCCAGGATGAGCTAAGGTCCATTTGCCGGTTGCTCAAAGCCAAGCCAGTGCGCCCTGAGCCACCGCAGAGTGTTCCGACGACTTCGCCGCCTCATCCCGGATGTGGCGTGAGGCCAACTGGATAAGTGACCCCAGCCCCGAACAACTGCTGCCTTCCGCCATCAGTGAATCCAAGTTTACTCATCGAGGATTTCGCCGCTTCCACAGCAGCATTTAGGCTGCCGCTCTCGGCCCTCCCACGCTCTGCTCTCCTGTTGCCTCTTTCAGTGCAAGAAGGAGAACACCGATGTCATCGCCCAGCAGATTGATGGCATTACGGGCGTACTCCCGGAAGCGCTCCTTACGGTGCGTGGGTTCGCTGTGCCAAGGATCTGTCCCATGCTCGGCCTCCCAAATGGCCTGAGCCACTAGCTCGATTGTGTAATCCATCTTGGCCTCGATGATGAGAACGGACCCTGTTCAGGTTCTGAGATGTTTAAGGTTTACGGTCTTCAGAGGCGGGCAAGCAGAAGCCTACTGCAATGAAGGAG
Source organism: Microvirga vignae (assembly GCF_001017175.1). Classification (GTDB taxonomy): domain Bacteria; phylum Pseudomonadota; class Alphaproteobacteria; order Rhizobiales; family Beijerinckiaceae; genus Microvirga; species Microvirga vignae. The sequence goes on from NZ_LCYG01000095.1 coordinate 5,910, forward strand.
TTGACTGACGCAACAAGGAGGATTGGCGCACGCTAAAGGGACAAGCCTTCCGTGCATGGACAAGGCTAGAGTGGCTGATTTTCTGAGTTTTGGCTGTACCTGGAGCGACACAGTGCCAAGTACTTCGAAGTGTCGCCATATAGGAATTGAGCGTGACATATGGTCCTACCTGCTTTCGATTGAAGATCCATGGCCATCAAACGCAGGAGGTTGTCCGCTTATTCCTTCACGAAATTTATAAGACTGTTTGGAGAGCGCCGGGATATTGGGGAACCGATTTCAAGTTAGTCGACATGCCCCTGTTGTGCGGGATTGTTCAGGGTTTATGCCAGTTCCACGAGTGGCCCCGATGAGGCTAGTTTCGCTTAACTAGCCAAGAGATTTCGATTCAGAATAGAGGCTCACGTCAGGGACAGGGGTAAGGATGCCTCCCGTGGTCTTTGGCAGCCATCAGGAGAGGGGGCGTTCAAAACTCTGGAGTGCATGCTTCAGGAACGCGTGTGCTCTATCGACCCTTGGAGCCGCGTTCTTTGCCAGCCGGTACGCCTGGGGCCGCAGGGCTGCCTACGCGTCTCAGTTTCTCGACCCCATCGGGCGGGCATGGCGCACCAAGGCGAAGGTGAAGGCAGCGCTGCTCGGAAATGAAGACCCAGATGAGTGGGACCTGCCGCCTAAACCGAAGGGAATGCGCTGGGCGACCTATGAGCGGTGGGTAGCTCGGTATGATGCGGCGGAGGATATGCTCGATGCACAACTCGTCCTAGCTGCGGCGCGGTTGATGAAGCGGATTTAGTGAGAGTCGGTATGGCCGACCTCAGCGAGAGAGGTCGGCCTGCTGTTTTGACGAGGGCCAGGGTATCCATTGCGCTCAACGGGTCTGGATGGTGGCCTGTGGAGTGGCGACTCTACACCCTCTACGCAAACATCCGTTGAATTTGCGTCTCCAACTTGTTGAGCTCTCGCACATAGGGAGCGCGTCTCTCGTGATGACGCTTCCTGAGCGTGGCAATAGCTCTCTGTTTCAGAGGCTCTACAACTGCGCTCTGCTGGACTGTTTCGAGGTCCTTGCTGAACTCGAAATCGATATCAGCCAAGGTCCGCAACAGTGACTGCATTAGGGGCAGGATGTCCGGCGAATAGGTGCCTGCAGCCGGTTGAGACATGGCTGAGACCGGGCTTTTGGGCGTGCTAGAAGGCATCATGTTCCTCCAGGTTCTTGTTGTTCTTGCTGTGTCACCGCGTCCTCGGGGCAGCCATCCCGAATGGCTGCGGTGAGGATCGGTATGAAGGCAGGATTTGATCTTGGTGCGTTGGAGCCTACTGCAGCGTCTCTGGGCGCCGGGTCATAAAGAGCACTGGCCGCTGCCAGAGGAAAAAATGATCCTGCTCCGCAAGGCCCAGCTGCGGATCTTTTTCGAGACGTGCAATTTGCGCCTCGACAGCAGCTTCCGTTTCTTGCTTCTCATTGAAGCACCCCAAACGTGCAGCCCTGCCATTGTCTAGGGAGAATGCTTGGCAGTGTGCTGGCGACGATGCAGCGCCCCCAAAGTCCTTTTATTTTGATTGGACTATGCTGATTCGGGAGTAGTCCGTCTGTCGGGAAGCCAACACAACGGCAACTTTTGTTAACTTATATTAACTTGTCGCAGCCCGTGACTCAGGTGATGAAGCGGCTTTAGCCAAGAGATTTCGATTCAGAAATCAAGATACCAGTTGCGACGGGTCGTAGGTCATAATGTGAGAGGTCACCGACCTATTGCTCGTGCCGAGGTGCTGCCAAGCGACCGTGCGAGGCGGGCTATGATATGGTCATACAGAGCCTTCCTCTGTGTAGGGTATTCAATTTGGACCTCATGGGCTGCGCCGCAGCCCTCAAAAACCTTCCTGTAGACGATGGTTGGCCCCTTAGTTCCAGAAAGAATTAGCCAGTTCTTCCCTTCTGCCTTGTAGGTCAGGCGGTCGAACTCAGCCTCCTTGAGCAACCAGGCTTCGTATGCTTGGAAGCTATCGGTCATGGTGTACGGCCCATAACTGCCGGAGATCCATAGGCTGGCCCCATCGTCAGATTTGAATTTACGACCATCACCGTTCGTTGGTGGGGGGGCTCCACAAGTTTAAACAGATGGAGCGGCACCTCAGCCACGGTCCCAAACCGCTCGTTCGTATAGCGGCTCCAGCCTCCTCCGAGAGATATCCAAGTGTCGTCAGCAGAAGCCTTATAATGACTTGAGGCACCTAAATCATGCTTGCTATTGCAAGGCTTTGCAGTATGGCTTGCCCCCAATCTCAGCCCTTAACCGAGCTCTCGTCTCCTCTTGTGAAGCAATCCTCATCAGCCGCAGCTGAGGACGCAGGCAGTCAAGAGCTAAAACGTGCTAAACTCCGCTCTCCTTGAGAATGGATTCTGCAAGGATGAAGATTGTTCTCTCCTATCGACGGTCAGATACGGCAGGAGTTTCAGGTCGCATCTTCGACAGGCTGCGCGCACAGTTCGGGTCCGACAGCGTGTTCATGGATGTGGACAGCATCCCGTTTGGCGTCGATTTCCGTGGGCACATCCAGAAGGCACTCGAAGGCTGTGATGTCCTCCTCGCCATCATCGGGCCACGCTGGCTCGGCGGAGGAAGAGAGCAGCGGATCAAGGAAGAAACCGACTTCGTTCGCTTTGAGGTCGAGACCGCGCTGCAGCGCGGTATCCCTGTAGTGCCGGTTCTGGTGGATGGTGCCAAGATGCCGAAGCCAAACCAACTCCCGGAGGCGCTTCGGGATCTGACCTTCCGCAACGCCGCCGAAGTGGACAGTGGCCGCGATTTCCACGCTCATGTAGACAGGGTTATTCGATCCCTCGACCGTCTCTTGAAGGAAATGGCCGAGGAGGCGGCTCGCCAGCAAGCGGAACAGGAGAAAGCTCGCCGGAAGGAGCAGGAGCGCTTGGCGCAAGAGGCGGATGCCCGGTGGAAGGAGCAGGAACGGCTGGCCCGCGAGCAGGAAGAGGCGCGCCACCACGAAGGATTGAAACGGCTAGCCTCGGAACAGGAGAAGGATCGCCAGAAGCCGGAGCATATAAGATTAACTTTGATCGCTCTTGTAGTTGTTTCGTCTCTTGTAGTGTTAGCGCTATTGACCAATCGACTTGCTAACCCGCCGCTGGTTCAAGACCAAGCTCGCCAGGAGCAGCTCCGCAAGGATCAAGAGGCGGCTCAGCTAGAGCAGCAGCTGGTTAGGCTGCAACAGCTCCGCCAAGACTGGGAAGTGGACCAGTCAGCAGCCGTTCAGCAGCAGTTCCGCAAGGATCAAGACGCTGCTCGTCAGGAAGCCGCTCGCCAGGAGCAGCTCCGCAAGGATCAAGAGGCGGCAGCCCAAGAAGCCGCTCGCCAAAAGGCGGCTTCTAGCCCGCTGCGCACCTTCACGAGCCATGGGGATTACGTCACCTCGGTTGCGTTCTCGCCCAACGGCCAGCAGGTGCTGTCAGGAAGTTGGGACAGGACACTTAAACTCTGGGATGTTAGCACCGGAAGTCTGCTGCACACCTTCACGGGCCATGGGGCTTTCGTCACCTCGGTTGCGTTCTCGCCCGACGGCCAGCAGGTGCTGTCAGGAAGTCGGGACAGTACGCTCAAACTCTGGGATGTTAGCACCGGAAGTCTGCTGCACACCTTCACGGGCCATGGGGATTTCGTCACCTCGGTTGCGTTCTCGCCGGACGGGCAGCGCGTGCTGTCAGGAAATCAGGACAGGACGCTCGAACTCTGGGACGTTATCACCCGAAGTCTGCTGCGTACCTTCACGGGCCATGATGATTTCGTCACCTCGGTTGCGTTCTCGCCGGACGGGCAGCGCGTGCTGTCAGGAAATCAGGACAGGACACTTAAACTCTGGGATGTTAGCACTAAACTCTGGAACGTTAGCGCCCGAAATCTGCTGCGTACCTTCACGGGCCATGGGGATTACGTCACCTCGGTTGCGTTCTCGCCCAACGGCCAGCAGGTGCTGTCAGGAAGTTGGGACAGGACACTTAAACTCTGGGATGTTAGCACCGGAAGTCTGCTGCGCACCTTCACGGGCCATAGGGATGTCGTCACCTCGGTTGCGTTCTCGCCCGACGGGCAGCGCGTGCTGTCGGGAAGTCAGGACAGGACACTTAAACTCTGGGATGGCAGCAACACAGCTGCCGCAAGTGCGCGTTGAGAGGCCTGCTATTGGTTAGTGGTAAGGTGCTCGCTATTGGGTCTCGGTTAAATCTCTCGCAGCAACACGGCTAGCCGAAGCCGGGGCATCCACCCACGAGATCATGGCCGTCACTGCCAGTATGCTTGGTGCTGGTTCTGCTCCAAGGACGGGCTAAGGCAATGGGATGGCGCACTCCGGGAGATAAGAGGCGCAGAGTAGATTGTAACACATTGGGAAAAGCGGCTTTAACAAAGAGATCTCGATTCAAAAGGCGTATTGGGCAGGTGATACCATTGCCTCGGGTAGCGTCAAATTGAGCGCCTTTGCGCCTTAGCACAAGAGCATCATGATGCTCTTCACGGCGCTTAAATCGCATTTGATGACGGTGTTAGCGGGATTAAGGCACGAGCCGATTTTCGGACCTCCGCAATTGTTGCCAGGAGGAGAGCCCCACCTGCGGCAAACCCAATAGGTTCAGGGAAGATATGAGCGAGCGGATTTTCATTGGGGATTTCACCTACAACGGCATGATGGATTTGATGAGCCATAGCGACCCCCATGCCCAAGACAGCTCCAAGATAGATTGAATGCGTCCTGCTCCAGCGTTTCTTGGAGTCGTGTGCCATGGAACCTGACGACCTCATTTCTCCGGGGCCAAGCGGAGGCTCGGTACCTGCATGCCTTAGTACCGATAGCTCGACCGATAGCCGCCGCGGCACTTGACCTCTTCCTTATACTCGCCGCTCTTTTCCAGCTTCCGCTCGTATTTGCAACGGCCGTCGTCGTATTCCTCCTTGAAGGCGCGACGCTCGCGACGGGGCCGCTCATAGCCATAGCCGTATCCCCGGCCAGGATAGTCGTAGCCGCCGCGCCAGCGGCCCTTGCCGCTCTCGTCCTTGTCCGGGTCAGCAGAGGCGCTGCCCGCCCATCCGACCAGGATCAGGCTCAGCGCGGCAGTCCATCCAAGAACCTTCATGGCACAACTCCTTACGCTCTCATTGGGCGAACGTGGGACCTCGGGGGAAGGTTGCCGTAACCGGGTCAGCCTGAATGAAATCCAAACGGCGGTGCCGTATTTCTAAGTGCGCGCTTGAGAATATCGTACGGGGTCGGATCGGGTGGGCATCTCGGGTCCACATGAGCGGATGTGGACCAAAGAGCATCGTGAGCGCCAGAGCCAGTAGGGAGAGCGTCAGCCGAAAAGGCGCTCTCTTTTTGCGGAGCGTAACGATAGCCGAACAACAGGCGGCAGTTCAAGGCAGGCTGAGAGCCTATTATCCCTCGCTACGTGGGCGGACGAGGGGCTGAGCTGAGTTCACCAGCCAGCGAGGGCGCATGCTGACAACCCAATACCGAGCCGAAGCCTTGGTGCGGAAAAGACCAGTCTCGCACTCGGTCAGCCTGGGAGCCCTGGACCGGTCATAGTGGAAGAGGTCGTCCTCGGCACGATGACGGGCGGTCCCTCTATAGGTGGTGTTCTGCAGGCTCACGAGCGTTCCCCTGTTCTCTGGGCAGAGACAACGGCGGAGCTTCTGCAGAGTTCCGGGCTTGCTGTGCAGATGCGGCTGAGCTGGTGGGAAGCCCCAAAGCATTGCCTGCCACGTAAACGGCGTAGGAACGCGCATGGGGGTTAGCAACGCCCGAGGGTTCGACAGCCAAGCTAGCTGCAAAGGTGGGGAAGAAGGTGGGGAAGGTCTGCGACACCTTCCATATTCCCTCATCATTTTCAACGCCTTACAGGGAAATAATGGCGGAGAGGGTGGGATTCGAACCCACGGTGGGCTTGCACCCACGGCGGTTTTCAAGACCGCTGCCTTAAACCACTCGGCCACCTCTCCAGCAAAGCCAAAGCCCTTTGATACCTGATTGAGCTTGCAGGGTTCTCTAAGGCTGCAAACCCATCCCCGTCAACTTCAACCTGCGGAACTGGTGCGGCTGCATGGAAAATTTCGTACCCACTCGACCACGTTTTTTACAGGCCGGATGGAGGAGGCGCTTCCTTGGACAGAGGAACAAATTCAACTGAACCGTGAGATATGAACAGGGAAAGTGAGATTTCTCGTCTATATGCTTGATAAGCAACCACATTTTTCGAGGTGAAATAACGTTAGCAATTTAGTAGCTTTCCGATTGACAAGCGCGGCTATTTAACTTCCTTTTAAGTGGATAAACGCACTTTGGTTGGCTGTCCGGGGCAGGTTCTGACGTCGCCATGGGTAGTGCGAAAAAGAGGATGCGAAACAATATGCATTGGGATCGCCCTGAAGCGAAAAGCGGTCTGGACGGAAAAAACTCCCTCGACTGCCAAGCTCTCGTCCGGATTGCAGGTGTTGCGGCTATCGCCCTGACTGTTGCGAATTGCTCCTCTAAAGTGGGCGGAATCGACCCTAAGTACGGTGTTGCTCCAAGCCCAAAGGTTATCGCCGATGGCCAGCCTGTTCCCAAGGGCGGCGGCCGCAACATGGTCGGCCAGCCATATACGATTGCAGGTCGTACCTACGTTCCGTCCGAAACGCCTCGCCCCACCGAGGGGCTCGCGTCCTGGTACGGCTCCAATTTCCATGGTCGCATGACCGCTAACGGCGAGATCTTCGATCGTGACTCGATCGCTGCGGCCCATACAACCATGCCGCTTCCGAGCTATGCTCGCGTCACCAATCTCCACAACGGTCACTCCATGATCGTCCGTGTCAACGACCGCGGACCTTTCCATGGCAACCGTGTCATCGACGTGTCCGAGCGTGCGGCTGCCGCCCTGGGTTTCAGGAACCAGGGGACGGCGAAGGTCCGCGTTGAATACATGGGTCGCGCTTCCACGAACGGCAGCGATGATCGCATCCTGCTCGCAAGCCTTCGCACCGATGGTCAGCCCGCAAACCTCACCAATGCGGCTCCGACGATGATCGCTCAGGCGACTCCGCGTCCTGCGAATGCGACACGCCAAGCTATCGGCATCAACTCCTATGAGCCTGAGGATGAAATCGAGGCTGCACCGGTTGCCGGGCCGTCCGCTCAGCAAGTTGCCTCTTCCGCAGCACCGATCCGGAGCAATGTTCCGCTTCCGCCTGAGCGCCCGTTTGACCTCGGCACGATTCCCGGTGCCGCTACTCCTGGGATGACCCTGAGCTCCGCGGCTCCGAATGTGATCCCACCGTCGCGCCCTGTTGTGGCCGGGTTATACTATGCTTCGCCCGATAGCACTCAGACAGGCTTCCAGAAGGGGAACCGGTTCAACACCCTGGATCAGTCGAAGTTCGTGGTTCGCTGAGGTCGGTGGAGCAGGCTCAAGGCTGCCTCCTCATTCCATCAGTGTGATCGCACACACGTTATCCTGGAATAACGTTGATTTGACGTTGACGCGCTACAGATTCTGGCTCTCCTAGGCCGTGTGGACGGATTGG
>NZ_LCYG01000096.1 GCF_001017175.1 Microvirga vignae
CGGCGCTCACCGCCTACTCTACTATCGCTGGAGCAGACAGCAGTCTGCATCGTCGACGAGCATGGTAAAGCGCTCTGGCGTGGCAAATGCGCCTCGACGCCGGAAGCCATTGCCGCAGTCGTCCATGCGAAAGCCCCGCATGTGGTGCGGATCGGCCTGGAAAGCGGCCCGTTATCGATCTGGCACTGGCACGAACTGACAAAGCTTGGTCTTCCTGTGATCTGTCTTGATGCGCGTCATGCCAAGGCGACACTCTCTTTGCAGATGAACAAGACCGATCCCAATGACGCTCTGGGGCTGACGCAGATCGTGCGCACCGGCTGGTATCGCGAAGTCACCGTCAAAAGCTTGGACAGCCAAGTGGTCCGGAGCTTTCTCACATCGCGTGCTCGCTTGGTCGAGATACGGGTTGATCTGACCAACCAGATCCGGGGTGTGCTCAAACCGTTCGGGTTGGTCGCTGGGAAAGGGGGCGGCCAGCCCTTCATTGATCGTGTGCGGACACTGGTAGCCGATGGGCCGCTCGAGGATGTTGTGGCGGCGCTCCTGATCGCCTTACAGGCAGTCAGCCGGCAGATCGGCATGCTCACACGCCGTCTCATGGCTTTGGCGCGCCAGGACCCAGCGGCCCGGCGGCTGATGACGGCCCCTGGCGTCGGCGCTCTGGCCGCATTGGCCTATATCAGTGTCATTGATGCGCCGGAGCGGTTCTCGAAGTCCTCCAGTGTGGGAGCTTATCTCGGCCTGACGCCGAGACGCTATCAGTCGGGCGAGATCGACCGGAGCGGTCGAATCTCCAAATGCGGCGATCCGCTGCTACGGACCTACCTCTTTGAGGCAGCGGGCATGATTCTCAACCGCGTCTCGCGCTGGTCGCCGATCAAGGCCTGGGGGACGAGGCTTGCCAGGAAGGTCGGTGGGAAGAAGGCCATGGTGGCCGTCGCCCGCAAGCTGTCGGTGATCCTCCACAGAATGTGGCGCGACGGTACCGACTTCCGCTGGTCCAACAAGGCGGGGCTGCCGGCATGAGAGTGTAGCTCACGCGATCCGCCGACCGGCGGAGTGATGTCCCTTGTCGGGACGAGGCAGCAGTTATCGCGCGGGCACTGTTGCGGCCATGACTTCAGACACAGATGAGGTCGACCGCGGATGCAACATGGCGAGGCTGAGGCTTCCGACCCCATCATGCGGCAGCCCATGCTGACCCCGGGGAGAACCATGCTCCGACAAGTGATATCAGCCAGACGGACAAAGACGCCGCTCTAAGGGCTTGACCCAGATCCCCGGAATAAGAGAACAGTGCCCATGTCCGCCCCCAGCGTGAGCGCAATTTAGATCATGGCGAGGATAGCATCGCCGCGATCGAAACCACGGGCGTCACCGCGTTGCGGACTTGAGCACGATCGTCGACCGGCTCAGGCCCTTCGCGCGGTGCGGATGCTTACCAGACGAACTTCGCGCCATCCGGCAGTTCGCAGACAAATTCGCCCTGGTTCACGGCTTCGGCCGCCCCGGCGGCAAGTTTAGAGGCCCGTACTGTGAGCTTGCCTTCGCGGCTGAGGTTGTGGCGAATGTACTCGGTCACGGGGTGTCCCGAGCTGTCCAGGGTTTGATGCGCATTGGCAAAGCTGATGCCGTTCTGGGCGGTCACTCTGAAGGCGCTGATAACCAGACCACCCTGCACTGCCGGCCCGGGCTTGCCGCCATCGGCAGTGGTACAGCGGTTCAGGTCCAGTATGACCTTCACATTCTTGCCGGCCTGCAGGGCATTGAGCACCTCGGCGTATTTCGGCGAGGGCTCATCCGCCTTGGCGACCCTGCTCACGCTTGCAGCCAAAAGCAAGGACAACAGGATCGACAGGCGTCTGCCACTGAACTGCTTGTACTGTCTTGCTGCCGAAGACGAACTAGCGCGGGGCTCCGGCGCCGAGCGCGTGTCTGCAACCATTTCCGTAAACCTGTGGCTGTCGATCTCAGTTTGCGCGGCACTGGCTGGTGACTGTCTCATTTCTGCGTCGCGTGCGCTCGATCGCGTTTCGACATTGGATGAGCCACTGTTTCGGCTATACATGGCGATGCCCATTCCATTTGCAAAGTTTTCCGCACTGAGTTCGGTGCTGGTCAGCCCCTGTGGAGGTTGATAGTCCGCCTAGCTGACGACAAGCTGACGCGCAGGCGAGAGCTTGCCAATATAACGGCGCCTTGTCATTTCGGCGCGCAGAAGAAGGATGACGATCCCTGGCGTTGGTCCGATCACAGCAACAGCTCTGGCGGCCTTGGCTCCAGCGGCGGAGACTTTCGACAAGGGGCGGGATTTTGCAGCTTGGATGGGGCTCACACCCAAACAGAATTCATCTGGCGGGAAGCCCCGATTGGGCAAGACATCAAAGATGGGGCAGCGCGACCTCCGCCGCCTGCTCATCATCGGCGCCACAGCGGTTGTCAGATGGGCGACCAGGCATGGCACGGCTCCGCACTCCTGGCTCGGGCGGATGCTACGCCGCAAACCGCCGATGCTGATCGCGGTCGCCCTGGCTAACAAGATGGCGCGGATTGCCTGGGCGCTGATGGCACGGGGAGGAGTTTATCGAGCTTCGGGTGCTGCCACATAAGCAGAATAGCCCGAGGGACTGCCGGAGGATGTGAGAAGGTCGAACGCAGATTGATGGGACAACGGTTGATCAAACGGGATCAGAAGAACCAGTCGTTGGATGGGCGCTTCGAGCGCGCAGATACATATTGGATCTGATCCGCGGACTTCCATAAGGGCCTGCGGCGTTTGTACAGCCGCTTCGAGAGGCCGGACACACGTCAGCACCCGATCGCAGTCCCAAGATCACGCGTAATGATTTTCCTTGCATTTAACGGGGCAATGGTATGGACCCCGCCCTCGCGGCGAGGTGGAATCTCGACCGTCAACTGCGATGAAGGAGGATGTCATGCAGGTTGTTCGGATAGGTCTGGATTTGGCGAAGTACGTCTTCGAGGTTCACGGCGTCGACAACCACGGGAAAGTCGTTGTGCGAAAGAGGCTGCGTCGCGATGCGGTGGCCCGCTTTTTCGCCAATTTGCCGGCCTGTCTCGTCGGCATGGAGGCTTCGAACGGGGCGCACTATTGGGCTCGCGTGCTCACCGAGCTTGGCCATCAGGTGCGGCTGATCAGCCCGCAGTTCGTGACGCCATACGTCAAGTCGAACAAGAACCGTCAAGTCGAACAAGAACGACCGGAATGATGCGGAAGCCATCTGCGAAGCGGTCGGCCGGCCGTCAATGCGCTTCGTGCCCCCGGAAATCAACCGATCAGCTGGCGGTACAAGCCGTCCATCGCATTCGCCGGCGTCTGGTCGCCGACAGAGTCAGGCTCGTCAACCAGATTCGCGGTCTTCTGTCCGAGCATGGCATTGTCATTGCCCGTGACATCTCGCAGCTGCGGCGTGGCCTTGCCGTCATCGTCGGGAACGACAATGACGGCCTCAGCGAGATGGTTCGCTCGCTCATGAGGGAGTTGCAGACGGAACTGGCCGAGCTTGATCGCCGCATCGCAACCTATGACCGGCAAATACGGGAAATCTTCCGCGCCAGTGAGCAGTGCCAGCGGCTGGGGAAGATCGAACGCATCGGCCCTGTGGCGGCAACAGCCCTGATCGCTGCCGTGGGCGATAGAACCTGCTTCAAGAACGGCCGTCAATTCGCGGCCTGGCTTGGCCCGGTGCCGAAGCAGCGATCCAGTGGAGGGCGAGCCCGCTTGTTCGGCATCAGCAAACGCGGCGATCGCTATCTGCGGACACTGATGATTCATGGCGCTCGCGCCGCTTTAAGCCGGGCTGGCGGCAAGCAGGATCCGCGAAGCCTCTGGCTCGGTAAGATGCGGCAACGGCGGCATCCCAACGTCGCGGCCGTGGCGCTTGCCAACAAGAATGCGCGGATTGTCTCGGCTATGCTCTCGGGCGACACAGCTTACGAGCCCGCGCTGTCGGTGAAGGCGGCCTGAAGCGAAGCGGCCAATAAGGAAAGGAGGTCCCACCCCGGCAATTGCAACAAATGGTAGGAGATGGCGAAACGGTCACCCCGTCGCTTCCAGAACCTGATGTGTGGACCGGCATGGCGTTAGCCAATGTCATCGGGGCTTTGAGGTGGAAGCGGGCGAAAACCCATCGAGGCTCGCGGCGAAGACGTTGTCCAGCCGCATCACGAAGCCGGATACACGTCAGCAGTTGTGACCATCGATCCTGATCCAGCCGACTGTTGCAATCGGGCGGGGTCCATATACGTCTACACACATCCACCGCCCGCAGACCTTGATGTAAGTTTCATCAACGTGCCACTTGCCGATGACCGGTCGCTTGCGCCGATTGAACTGCTCAAGCAGGAGCGGAGCATAGTGAAGGGTCCAGCGGTGGATGATGGCATGATCCACCTCCACGCCGCGTTCGGCCATCATCTCTTCAAAATTCCGAAGGCTGAGGCTATAGGCAAGATACCACCGCACACACAGCAGGATCACCGAGCGATCAAAATGGCGGCCTTTAAACATCATGCACCTCCGGAGCGTGCCGGAGGCATAGGCCGAACGGAGTTACCGAACGGTTTGCGACAGTTCCCTGGTGCCGACCCGAACCTCACGCTTTGCAGCCCTGGCCGGCTGATTGGTTCGCCAATAGTATCGACCGCCAATGTAAGTCGGCTTCGGGAACACCTATGCCCTCCTGCATTCGGGCTAGTGCGATCTGTCGGCTGCAAGCGGGAGGGC
>NZ_LCYG01000097.1 GCF_001017175.1 Microvirga vignae
TTCGGCCGATCCTCCCCCATGGAACGCCGGCCCGAGCCGGTTGGCGCGAGCTCTCGCCGCAGCGATTTCGACGACGACATTCCGTTTTAATCAAGGCTCAAGCAGCCTCGACGAGATCCGGGCTTCGGCCCGGATTTTTTCTTAAGCCTCGTGCTCTTCAAAACCCGGCAGGGTTCTTCTGTATGGCATGACGTGATTGCTGAGCACGCTCCATCTGACGAAGCTTGCGCGCCCGTTCCTGAAGCTCGTCCCGTGTGGGCCACCACCATCCCCTGCTCTCCCGCAATACGCGATCTTCCGGTTCACGGGCTACCTTCGTACGGTAAACCTCCTGCAAGGTTGGCATGCGCCACCGGGCCCAGACATAGTGGCTCGGATCGTCCTTGGCATGAGGATAGATGCTCCTGTCCAAGGCCTCGTCGATTACGTGGTCTTCAATGTCCTCGAACACCACGACACCCCATGCGAGTGTTGCAACCGGCCGCTCCAGCGGCGGGAGATCATCTCCTGGAACCGGGTAGCGCCTGCGGCGGCGCTCAGTTTGAACAGGACTGGCAGGCTCCAGGCCCTGTCTCTTCTGTTCTTCTCGCCGTCTTCTCCTCTCCGCAGGCTCGTTGCGGCGCGCCGCCTCCTCAATTAAGGGCCAGAGCCGGCGTAGCTCCTCATAGGACCGAAAGGGTACATGCCAAATCTTTTCGTCAGGATTCCAGTGCGCCCACGGAATCGAGCGAAGCGCTTCGACGATGGTGTGCGAGTAAGGTGTGCGGATCCTCAAGTCGTCGCCGACCTCGAGATATGGGCTTTCCAGAGGTTCGAAAAGATAAGCATCTCGCCCTTTCGCATCGGCGTGGCGGTCCAGGGTTTCGAGTTCCTGTGCCATCCAGGTGTTGAGCCGCTGCACAGCTGTTGTTCCGGGAACGAACCAGCCTTGCTCCTCTCCGCGCCAGCGCGCACGAGGAAAGGCCTCTCGGAACCGCCGAACAAGATCGCGATCATACGGGAAGGCTGCATAAGCTCCGGCACGCTCTTCATCGTTGGATGGAACGACCCGGAAGGCGGAGGCGATCTCCATCGAGAATCTCTGCTGTTGCCTCACATGAAATCTATGAGACAACTCAGGAAATTCCTGAATAGATCCGCGGCGTCTCGGGAAGGGACAACCGCGAGGACCGTGCCCTCGCTCTGTCGCTCGATGTGACTCACACCAGCCAGATTGCTGCGGCCGTGAAGCGGACTGAGGAGCGCTTCGGCGCCGTCGAGGTGCTCCTGAACAATGCAGGCTACAGCTATCAGTCCTCTATCGAGGAGGGCATCGATTCTGAAACCCGCGCGCAGTTCGAAACGAACGTGTTCGGCCCTGCAGCCATAACGCGGGCCGTGCTCCTCGGCATGCGCGCACGCCGCTAGGCCACATCATCAACATCTCCTCACAAGCTGGATTCATCGGCTTGGAGTGCTCCGGCTGCTGTGCCGCGGACCAACATGCGATGGAGGACGTCTCTGACTCCTTGTCCCGAGAAGTCGCTCCGCTCGGGATCAAGGTCAATTGCGTCGGGCCCGGCCCATTCCGCACCGGCCGGGCCGGCCGATTCATCAAGCAAACGCGCCCTGCAATCGAGGATCACCCAGCCACAGTGGGAGCGCGTCACGAGGCAAGTTCACGGATAAGCGGAAAGCAACCGGGCGATCCGGTCCGGGCCGTGCAAGCGATGGTCAAGATTGTCGATTCCGATAACCCGCCCAAGCACCCGGTGTGGGAAGTCTTGCCCTTGGCGGCATCCGGAACAAGCTGAAGGAGACGCTTACTGAAATCGACGCCTGGGCCGAAACCACTCGGAGTGCCGACTACCCAAAAGGCGAGCGCTGAGGCTTTCAAGATAGATCAGGCAGCCTGCCTGGCGGCGAAGAGACGGCTGCACGATTGAGTGCGCCTGCCTCGAATCCAAGGACCGGCCTTTCTGCGCCGTCTTCGCTCTTGCCAGTATGCCGGCGGGGCTTCTGCGAAGGCGCTCGCGGCGAGCCTAGGCGCGCTGCTTGGCCAGCTGCGGCAGAACGCCCGGCACTTTCATGCGCAGGCGGAAAATCGTCGCTGACGAGGCCAGGAAAAGATCTTTCCCGTCCCGACCACCGAAACAGAAATTTCGCGTGAGGTCCGGTGTTCTGATGACGCCAAGCACCTTTCCCTGTCCGTTGAGAACATGGACGCCGCCCGGACCGGTGCAATAGACATTGCCGCGGCTATCGACCTTCATTCCATCAGGCTTTCCAGGTTCGTCACCCGTGAGCTCTGCAAAAACCTCGCCGCCTGACAGGCTTCCATCGGCGTTGACGGTGTAGCGCCGTATATGGCGACGGTCGGTGTCGTTTATCAGAAGGGTTTGCTCATCGGGAGTGAGGCAGAGGCCATTCGGCTGCAAGAAGTCATCCGCAACCAGCGTCAGGACTCCGTCTGGATCGAGCCTGTAGACACCTTGAAACTGAAGCTCTCGGTCGCGCAGAACGCCCACACGTGGATTTGTTCGTCCATAATGTGGATCGGTGAACCAGATGCGATCGCGGCTATCGACAATAATGTCATTGGGGCTGTTGAGTTCTTTGCCCTTATAGTGGCTCACCAGCACGGTCACGCGTCGGCCGTCGCTTTCAATTCTAGACACGCAACTCGTTGCATGCTCGCAGGAGACCACACGCCCCTGCCTATCAATGAAATTGCCATTGGTGATGTTGCTCGGGCGCCGCAGAATGCTCTGCCCTTCAGCCTCCGACCAGCGATACACAATCCCGGCAGTCAAATCGGAAACCACGAGGAAGTTCTCGGCTGGATGCCAGATTGTGCCCTCACTGATGCCGCCTAGGCCAGTGATGACAGGCTCCAGTTCAGCATCTTCCTGAACAAGGTTGAGGAACGCCTGATCTCGCAGGTCGTACAACATCAGCTAGGTTCACTTTCCAAATACGGGAGCTTCGATTGTCTGAGAAGGATGGGCGGTCGCGCCTTGGCGCGACCGCGATGTGTCGATTTACGCCTTCAGGCGGACGTTCTCGAACTTGGGCTTGCCCGTCAGGTTCGGCCGGAAACCTTCTACCTTGTTGGAGAAAGCCGTGACATCATGCTGAACGGTGATCGGAACGCAGAGTGCATTATCCGAAACGAGCTTCTGCAGCTTGATGAAGGCTGCTTGCCGTTCAGGAATCGTCTGAGCGGTTTGCGTAGCGATCTGAGCCGCCGCACGCTCGGGCACCACATCGACCCGGCCGGCATTGACCACCGACTTGGGATCGAAGAGACGCTGGAAGACCTGACTCGGATCCGGGCGGCCGGTGAAGGCGCCCAGATAGGCATTGCCGCGCTTCTCGGTCATGAAGAGATTGGTGGAATCCGCCACTGAGGCCCTTTCGAAGCGGGTCTTGATGCCGACACGGCTGAACTGCTCGATGAGGATCTCCTGTCGCTGAACGGCCTTCTGATCGTTCCAGCCCATGGCAGCGAGCTCGAAGCCGCCCCCGACTCCCGCTTCGCGCAAGAGAGCCTTGGCACGATCAGGATCATAAGGATAGGCGCTCTTCAGACTGGGATCGCAGGCCCAGTGCTCCTTCGGCAGGAGCGTCCAGGCTCTCGATCTCGCTCACGAACTCCAGATGAGCGTGCCATTGGCGGAGAGCTTCATCCCCCTCTGTTCCAGCGGAGAAGCGGTTGTCGGTAAGCAGGCGGATCACACGGAGATCGCTCGCCTGGTCCACCCGAGACCCTGACCGTCCGTGAGCATGGAAACCCCGTTCATCGGTGAGCCCGCAGCGATACCTGGAAAAGCTGTACCGGTGGCTCCCGGCATTCTGCGCATAACGGCACCGAACAGCGGGCCCCTCACCTATCATGGCACCAACAGCTATATCGTCGAGACCGAGAACGGGAATGTGATCATCGATCCCGGCCCTGGCGATTCTGCACACGTCGAGGCACTGCTGAGAGCGGTGAGTGATAATGTCGCCGCCATGCTCATCACCCACGGCCACGGTGATCACACCGCCGCTGCACGCTTCATCCGATCAGAAACCGGTGCACCGGTTTACGGATTTGGAGACAGCATTGCAGAGGACCTTCATATTGATGGGCCGTTGGGGCATGGGGATGTGGTGCATGGCCTGCGCGTTCTTCACACCCCGGGCCATGCACCGGATCATCTTTGCTTCGCGACAGACGATGGAGTCTTGTTCTCAGGTGATCACGTCATGACCTGGTCGACTTCGGCGGTTTCACCACCGCGAGGCAAAATGGCGGATTATCGCAGAAGCCTCTTGCTTCTTCTCGAGAAAAACTATCGGCTGCTTCTTCCCGGCCATGGAGCTCCCAGCCGCGCCCCTGGCGAACTGATCAGGGCTCTGCTGGCCAATCGGATTGCCCGTGAACAGCAGGTATTATCCTGTGTAAGGGCTGGCGCAACATCAGCGCACGCGATCGCCGACCTCATCTACCAGAACCTGCCGAGCGAACGTCGAGGTCCAGCAGAGCGCACGATAGGAGCCTATCTGATCAGCTTGGCTGAGACTGGCGCGGTCCACCGAGTTGATGGACAGTGGATCCCGGCAACGACCCAGACTGCATGCTGCGGCTGAATTGATCTTACGAGAACCCGACTAAATTTTCAGGATGCTTGGCTTAAGCCACGCCAGCTCAATGGTTGGGAGGCCGCGGCCCATCCCTTCCGTTCTTCGATCCTAACGTTGATCAACGAAGCACCCGCGCGTCTTTTTGGCCGCAGCAAGCACCGCAGCTCCGGACGCGACGCAGCCGTCGGAGCGGATGGCGAACAGCAAAAGCGCTCTGCGCGATTGGCGTTGGCGCGCGCTCATCATCTGCGGGATCGCGGA
>NZ_LCYG01000098.1 GCF_001017175.1 Microvirga vignae
ATCTGCCACTGTTTCTCTAATCCTACTGCGACGACGAGTCAGCTGACCCGTTACCCGTCGTCCCGAACCTCCGCTGCCGCAAAGAGTCAGGTTTTGTCACTGACGCTCTATCTGGGCAAGCCACGCTCAAGTTATGACCGCCGCTGGCTCGTTTCAGTCGTTGAATGCTGACGTTCGAATGCATCGGACGCGCTGATCCGCCACGATCAAGAGGAGGTTGAGAAGGATCAGATTGCCGCAATCCTGGGCGCAATGGCGCAATCCTTGGCTAAATCTCGTCCATGCTCGACCGGCTGGATGACGTACGGGCCACAGATCTGCCTTGCCGGCCGATTACGTTGATGGGCAGCAAGGGAGGCCGGACCAAGGGAGGCAGGACATGGCCAACTCCGATGCCTTGAGGCAGCTCTTCCCCCTGGATGGCGAGATCCCTGCTGAAAACCGCCCTCCCCCGCCCATCCACCAGCGGACCTACCTCGTCGACGGCGAACTCAAGACTTGGAACGGCCCCTTCGACACCGTGCGGTCGCCGGTCTGCGTGCGCACAGCGGATGGCCGTCTTGAGCAAATCGAGCTCGGGAGTGTGCCGTCCGGAGGAGAACAGGAGGCTGAGGAAGCCCTTGAGGCCGCTGTGGCCGCCTATGACGACGGACGCGGCCTTTGGCCGACCATGACGGTGGCCGAACGGATTGCCTGCATGCAGGACTTCACAAACCAAATGATCAGCCGACGCCAGGAGGTCGTCGATCTGATCATGTGGGAAATCGGAAAGCCCAGAGCAGACTCCGAGAAGGAGTTCGACCGGACCGTCGACTACATCCGCGCGACCATCAACGCTCTGAAGGAGCTCGACAACAGCAACTCCCGTTTCATGATTGTCGAAGGCACGATCGGGCAGATCCGGCGTACCCCGCTTGGCGTCGTCCTCTGTATGGGACCGTACAACTATCCCCTCAACGAGACCTTTGCGACCCTGATCCCGGCGCTCATCATGGGCAACACGGTGGTGTTCAAGCCGCCGCGGTTCGGCGCGCTCCTGTTCTATCCGCTGCTCGAGGCCTTTCGAAAGTCCTTCCCCAAGGGCGTGGTGAATATGGTGTACGGACGTGGTTCGGTGATCGTGCCGCGCCTGCTGGACACCGGCAAAGTGAACGTGCTGACCCTGATCGGCTCGAGCAAGGTCGCGGATCATCTCAAGAAGCTTCACCCGAAGGCAAACCGACTGCGAGCCATTCTAGGGCTCGATGCCAAGAATGCCGCCATCATCCTGCCGGACGCCGACATCGAGCTTGCGGTGAAGGAGTGCCTGATCGGAACCCTTACCTTCAATGGTCAGCGCTGCACCGCGTTGAAAATGCTGATTGTCCATGAGGCAATCATTGAGCCGTTCCTCCGCAGGTTTGTCGAGGAGCTTGGGAAACTGAAAGTCGGCATGCCATGGGAGAAGGGTGTCAATATCACCCCCCTTCCTGAGGCCGGCAAGACAGATCACATGACGGCACTGGTCGAGGATGCAAAGGCCAAAGGGGCGAGGGTCGTCAACGAGGATGGCGGCAGTGTAGCTGGCACCCTGTTCTACCCGGCGGTTGTCTATCCTGTTAGGGAGGGAATGAAGCTCTATCGGGAGGAGCAGTTCGGCCCCATTGTTCCGGTCATGTCATTCAGTGAACTCGAGACAGCGCTGGAGTATGTCATCAGCTCGGAGCATGGCCAGCAGGTCAGTATCTTCAGCTCAAACCCGGATCAGGTCGGCCGACTCGTCGATCCGCTCGTCAACCAAGTGTGCCGGGTCAACATCAATTGCCAATGTCAGCGTGGGCCTGATGTATTCCCGTTCACCGGGCGAAAAGACTCTGCCGAAGGGACGCTGTCGGTCACTGACGCGTTACGCTCGTTCTCAATCCGCTCGATGATCGCCACCAAGGAGGCTCAGCCCAACAAAGACCTGCTCGAGGCGATCATCACTAAGCAGACGTCCAATTTCATCAACACGCGGTTTATCTTCTGACAAATGGACCTGACCTCATGTTGAAGTTTGTCGTGGCGTCTCTTGTGCTTCTGATTGTCACCGAAGCCTGGTCTCAGGGCAGGCCCGTGAGCACGGCCATGACCTGCTCTCGAGCCGCCAGTCTAGTGGCATCACAGGGGGCGGTAATCCTTAGCACGGGGGTTTATACCTATGACCGCTATGTCAGTGGCTCAACTTTCTGCGTATTGGGTGAAACCACCGAACCCGCATGGGTTCCGACGGCCGATAATCCGAAATGCTTTGTCGGTTATCAGTGCCGCCAAAGATTCCAGCGCCAAAGTAACCGTTGATCATCAGGCCGTGTCTCGACAAGACTCACGTTCGGATCTCATTCGGGCTCTGAGGTGAACGCTGGAGGCAAGACGTCCAGACCGCTCCGGTCCTTTCCTTTTGCGTCCGCCAAAATGCGAGCGAGGTGACACTCTGTGCATCTCCTACGGGTATCTGTGGTGGAAAGGTTCATGCCTCCACCGCATCTGGACCTAGCCCGATCCCAGCACCGTCGCCTCGCTGACGCTTCCTTGCAACGCAACACACGACGTGAGGGGCCGTGCTGGGAACATGTTGCACGTTGTAAATGTATCATCAGTCATCACATGTCGCGTCTGAGCGAGGGCCAGCTACGCATCGCAAAGTCGACCACGCGGTAGAGTTCGTCACGCGAGGCTCCGGAGGCTGCTTTGACGGCCATCCCGAGGGCAACCGACATGACATAGCGGGCCCAGTCGGCAGGGCTTTCATTCTCAGGAAAATCACCTTCTGAGCGAGCCTTCTCAAGGCGAGCACACAAGTTTTTCTCGTTGACCATGCGGCGTGCAATGATCGTCTCGCGAATGGGCTCGGTGGACTCGCCGCAGGCCACAGCACCGTTCACGCTAAGGCATCCTGGCGGGTTCGCAGGATCTGTGACGACGTTGACATAGCCCCGCAGCAGCCGCTCTACCGCTTCACGGGCGGCGGGCGCTTTCAAGGCCTCGTGTGCGAAGCACAGGTGATGGCGCTCGTAGAGATCAAGGGTCTTACGGAACAGATCCTCCTTGTTGCCAAATGCGGCATACAGGCTGGGCCGCGTGATCCGCATCGCATCCGTGAGGTCGGAGATGGAGGTGCCCTCATATCCCTTCCGCCGGAAGACCTGCAGCGCAATGTTCAGCGCTTCATCAGGATCGAACTCGCGATGTCGGCCCATGGCTCTCCCATCCTGCCACCTGAAAACCTGATCCCTTGCAGAGGCTTTGGCAGCATACTGTACCGATCAGTATATTAGCTGTTTCACCTGTCATTTCAAGACCTCAGGGCACGCCGGTCGCTTTCGCTCAGTTGGCCAGCTCCTTCGCGGGGTGCACGGCCGGGACCGCCTGTGGGGCTTCATCCTGTCCGGTCTGGCGCCCGAGCGGACGGTTCCCTGCCAGACTTCGGACCAGAACGTAGAAGACAGGCGTGAGGAACAGGCCGAACACCGTCACGCCGATCATGCCGGAGAACACGGCCACACCCATGGCGGTCCGCATCTCGGCCCCCGCCCCGGTCGATGTCACCAGCGGCACCACGCCCATGATGAAGGCAAGCGAGGTCATCAGGATCGGCCGCAAGCGCAGGCGGCTGGCCTCGATGGCCGCTTCGACGGGAGTACGGCCGTCGAACTCGAGCTCACGGGCGAACTCCACGATCAGGATCGCGTTCTTGGCCGATAGGCCGACCAGAACGATGAGCCCGATCTGGGTGAACACGTTGTTGTCGCCCGCAGTCCACCATACCCCAACCAATGCCGCAAGCAGCGCCAGCGGCACGATCAGAATGATCGAGACCGGAAGCGTGAGGCTCTCGTACTGCGCCGCGAGCACCAGGAAGACGAGCAGGATGGCAATCGGAAAGACCAGAATTCCGGAGTTGCCGGCTAGGATCTCCTGATAGGTCAGCTCGGTCCACTCGGCCCTGAAGCCTTGCGGCAGGGTCTCGGCTGCAATCCGCTCGATCGCCGCCTGGGCCTGGCCCGACGAATACCCCGGGGCGGCCCGACCATTGATGTCGGCAGCCAGGAAGCCGTTATACCGCGTGGCGCGCTCGGGCCCTACGCTCGGCCGGATGTTCAACAAGGCCGTGAGCGGAACCATCTCACCCGAACCCGATCGGACCTTCAGGAAGCCGATGTCGTCTGCACGCGCCCGGAACGGAGCGTCCGCCTGCACCCGCACCGAGTAGGTCCGCCCGAATTTGTTGAAATCGTTCACATAGACGGAGCCGAGATAGACCTGGAGCGTGCTGAACACCTCGGAGACCGGAACCCCGAGCTGACGCGCCTTGGCCCGATCGAGGTCGGCAAAGAGCTGAGGAACGTTGATCGCAAAGCTCGAGAACAGTCCCGCCAGCTCTGGTGCCGTCCGGGCCTTGGCCAGGAACTCCTTTGTGGCTCGGTCGAGCGCCTCGTATCCCAAGCCGGCCTGATCCTCGATCTGCAGCTTGAAGCCGCCGATCGTGCCCAGGCCCTGAACGGGAGGCGGAGGAAACATCGCGATGACAGCCTCCGGGATGGCAGCAAACTGCTGGTTCAGCTCGTGGGCGATCGCACCGGCGCTGAGGCTTGGATCTCGGCGCTCCTCGAAGGGCTTGAGGCCCATGAACACGATGCCCGCGTTCGAGCTGTTGGTGAACCCGTTGATCGAAAAGCCCGGAAATGCGACGGCGTTTGCGACGCCGGGCTGCTTCAATCCGATCTCGGTCATCTTCCGGATGACATCCTCCGTCCGATCGAGGGTGGCAGCGTCCGGCAACTGGGCGAAGCCGACCAGATACTGCTTGTCCTGTACCGGGACAAAGCCGCCGGGCACAGTCTTGAACAAGAAGCCCGTCGCGCCCAGCAGGGCGACGTAGACGACCATCATCAGGGCCTTGGTCGAGATCGCCCGCCGCACGCCATTGCCATAGGCATTGGAGCCGCGATGGAAGACCGCGTTGAAACGGCTGAACAGCCAGCCGAACAATGCATCGATAATCCGGGTCAGGCGGTCCTTTGGCGCATGGTGATCCCGAAGCAGAAGGGCCGCCAAAGCGGGCGACAGGGTCAGCGAATTGATTGCCGAGATCACCGTCGAGATCGCGATCGTGACGGCGAACTGCTTGTAGAATTGTCCTGTCAGGCCGCTGATGAAGGCTAGCGGAATGAACACCGCCACCAGCACCAGGGCGATGGCGATGATCGGTCCGGAGACCTCCTGCATCGCCCGGTAGGTCGCTTGCCGCGGGCTCAGTCCCTTCTCGATGTTTCGCTCCACGTTCTCGACCACCACGATCGCGTCATCGACGACGATGCCGATCGCCAGCACCAGGCCGAACAGGCTGAGGGCGTTAATGGAGAAGCCCAGGACATGCAGGACCGCGAAGGTGCCGACGATCGAGACCGGAACAGCCGCGAGAGGAATGATGGACGCCCGCCAGGTCTGCAGGAACATGATCACGACGAGCACCACCAGGAGCACTGCCTCGATCAGCGTATGGACCACCGCGTCAATGGAGGCACGCACGAACTGGGTCGTGTCGTAGACGATCTTGAAGTCGGCGCCTTCTGGCATATTCACCTTGATGTCCGCCATCTCGGCGCGAACCTTGTCGGCGATCTCGATGGCGTTCGATCCGGGGCTCTGACGGACCAGAATGGCCACCGCGGGCTTGTTGTTCAGGAGAGATCTCAGGGCATAGTCGGCCGCGCCCAGCTCGATGCGGGCGATGTCGCGCAGGCGGGTGATCTCCCCGTTCGCACCCGTCTTGACGATGATGTCGCCGAACTGCTCCTCATCCTGAAGACGCCCCTGCGCGTTGATCGACAACTGGTAGTCAAGGCCAGGAAGGCTGGGAGAGGCACCCACAACGCCGGCGGCCGCCTGAATGTTCTGAGCGCGGATCTCATTGACCACATCGCTTGCGGAGAGGCCGTGTTCGGCGATCTTCTGCGGGTCGAGCCAGACCCGCATCGAATAATCTCCTGATCCTGAAAGCTGGATCTGGCCGACCCCGCGGATCCTGGCGAGGCGGTCCTTGACGTTCAGCACCGCGTAATTGCGCAGGTAGGTGATGTCGTAGCGGCTGTCGGGCGACAGCAGGTGGACGACCATCAGCAGGTCTGGAGAGCTCTTTACGGTGGTGACGCCCAGGCGCCGCACCTCCTCGGGCAGCCGGGGCTCGGCCTGCGAGACCCGGTTCTGCACGAGCTGCTGCGCCTTGTCGGGATCTGTGCCGAGGGCGAAGGTCACGGTGAGTGTCATCACACCGTCGGTAGTCGCCTGGCTGCCGAAATAGAGCATGTCCTCGACCCCGTTGATGGCCTCCTCAAGGGGCGTGGCCACGGTTTCGGAGATGACCTTCGGGTTCGCGCCAGGGTATTGCGCCCGGACGACTACCTGGGGCGGCACGACCTCGGGATACTCCGAGATCGGCAGGACCCGTACAGCCAGCAGTCCGACCACGAAGATGAGCACCGACAGAACCCCGGCAAAGACCGGGCGGTCGATGAAGAAGCGGGAGATGTTCATGGCAGTGGATCCTAACCTATGAGGAGCGATCAGTTTTCTGCAGAGGCCGAAGAGATCCGCGCCTGCCGTGCGGCGGATGCGTCGAGTGTTCCGGGCTGCGGTGCGATCAGCGCGCCCGGGCGGACCTTCTGCAGCCCGTCGACGACGATCCGTTCCCCTGCGTTGAGGCCGCTGGTGACGATCCGCAAACCATCCACGGCAGCCCCGAGCTTGATCTCGCGGAAATTCGCCTTCTGGGTTGGATCGACGACGAGAACGTACTTCTTGTCCTGATCGGCCCCGATGGCCCGCTCGGGCACGACGAGCGCGGGTGTCGTCTTCGCCTGGCCCAGGCGGATGCGGGCAAACTGGCCCGGCAGCAGGTGGTCGAGGCTGTTGTCGAACACCGCCCGCACCCGCACCGTCCCGCTGGCCCTGTTGACCGTATGATCAATAAGCTGCAGCTTGCCGTGAAGGACCTCGGCCTCCGGTCCGGAACGCATCTCGACCGGGATGCGGGCCACTTGGTCGCGGCGGTCGCCTCCGGCCGGCAGAGTGTCGAGCGCCCGCTGGACCGCGCGTTCGTCGGCATCGAAGCTCACATAGATCGGGTTGATCGAGACGAGCGTTGTCAGGACCGGTGCGCCGGAGCCGCCGTTGACGAGATTGCCGACGGTGACCTCGATCTTGCCCACCCGTCCCGAGATCGGCGCCCGCACCTCGGTGTAGGACAGATTGAGGCGGGCGGTCCTTGCCGCTGCTTTGGCGGCGCGCAGGCTGGCCTCAGCCTCGCGCAAGCTGTTTTCACGGGTGTCGAGGTCGCGTTGCGTAATGGTCTGGTTGGCGGTGAGCTTCATGCCACGATCCAGTTCATGACGAGCGAAGGTGATCCTTGCCTCGGCCGCGCTGACCTGCGCCTCCGCTCGCTCCACTTCGGCTCGATAAGGTTCGGGGTCGATGGTGAAGAGCAGGTCACCCTTTTTGACCAGCGATCCTTCACGGAAGTGGACCGCTTCAATGGCACCAGGGACACGCGGGCGCAGCTCGACCCGGTCGATCGCCTCCAGGCGACCTGAGAATTCCTCCCAGAGGGCAACATCGCGCGTCTCGACGGTTGCAACGGCCGCAGGAGTGGCGGATGGCGCCGAGCCCGCGTTGCTCCCACGCGTAGGCGTACTGCCGAGCGTGAACCAGAGTGCGGTGCCGCCCAGGATCGCACCCACCGTGCCGATGGAGGTCAGGATCCGGGTCTTGGAAACATGGGTCATTGTGAAGCCGATCATTCAGAAGATCATCCGGCATCCGATGTGCGCCAGATTCGTACCAAGCGGTATAATATCGATCGGTATAATTTAAAAGCGCGGTGGCGCGGGTTTGTCTACTGAAAGGCACACAAAGAAGTCACAGGACCGCGCGTCCGCGACAGGCATGTGCGCTGGCGCACTCAGCCTTAACCCCGCTGTTGGATCGGGCGACGCTTGGCGTGTGGATCGATTGAAAAGATGGCCGTCAGGTCGGTCGTCTGGGCTGCCACCGCAAGCATCCGATGCGGCCATTTTGATCTATCAAAGACCTAACCATATCAGTTGCAACGGACCTTCGCCCTCAGGAGCGGCAGGTCCCGGAAGCGATGCTGGCCTTCCCGTCGACGTATCTTCACCAAAATGCGCCATTGATCGGAGCAGCCCGCCGGATCGGGTTGCTCCCAAACCTCATGCAGCGCCAGCACCGCCGAGCGCCCCTACACAGCCGAGCAACGCGAGGGTCCCGCGCCAGACGCAACAGAGCTGTATCGGCACAGCTCTAACGGCAGGTGCAAACCATCCTCAAACGCCGGCCATGAGCCCCGGAACCGCCCCCTTCCTTTTCGCAGGATGCCGCTTGAAAAACGATCCAGGCCGGCATACCTTCGCCCATAAATGATACAGATCAGTATTGTTTAGGCCGCCGCGAAAGCCCAAACCATGCCGCTGCGATCCGGCACGCCTCGAGCGCGAGCGGGAGAGAGGTCATCATGCAGCCAATCGTGCCACTCCGTCGCCTGAACCGGAATCTTTTCGCCAGTGTTGTCGCCGCCGCCATAACGGGCTCCGCCGGAGCGGCTGCGGCGCAGGTCCTGTCGTACAGCCAGAATATCCCGCCAGCGTCCCCGTCCCGGAAAGCGGCGGAACGGCACGGCCGTAGTGTCGCCCGGACCGGCGCCACCGTTCCGAATCCGGGAACCGCCAAATCGGTCCCCAAACCGAGATCGAACGGCGTGCTCAAGAACGAAGTGACAGGGTAATCCGAACGATCTGCACCGGGTGTCTGTAGGGCCGCAGATCAGAGCCGGACCGCATGCCCCGAACACAGCCGGGCCTCAGGACACCTGTGCTCGATGGCTCGCGCCCTCTCTCCGAGCTGACGGCGCCGCGGCCTGCCCTTCTGCCGCGAGAAGCTGTGTCGCCATACGCTTGGCCTGCCGGGCAGGCTCGGCGGTGCGGGTCATCTGGGCGACGGCGATCGCGCCCTCGTGCAGCAGGTTGATCTCGGCCGCGATCCGCTTCGGCTCGGCAAACCGCGCCGCATGGGCGAGTTCCTCAAAATACGCCAGCACCAAGCGCTTGTGCAACACAGCCGCGCGGAACACGGGATCGGCGGTGTCCTTATGCTCCCCCGCCGCGCTCACGAAAATGCAGCCGCGGAACCGCTCATCGCGGAACAAGGTTTCGAGGAAATCGAACGTCACCAGAAGGCGCTCAACCGGATCGCTCGTGCGTTGCTCGACGAACTCGCGCATGGTGTCGCGAGCCTCCTCGTCGCGCCGTTCGAGCGCGGCGAGGATCAGGTCCTCCTTGGTGTCGAAGTGCCGGTACAGCGTCGTCTTGGCAACCCCGGCCTCGGCGATGATCAGGTCGATGCCCGTCGCATGGTAACCGTACTGGTTGAACAGCCGCAGCGCGGTCTCAAGCAGGTGATCCCGGATTTCGGAACGGCGCATGGGTTCCTCGCTATCGCGTAACAGATCTGTATCTTTATGTAGTCGCTGCCTCGGCTGAAAGCAAGTCTTCTTCCCGATCGACTCCGCACAATTGCAAGCGGGCGCTTTCGGAATTGCCCTCAAATCCGAATTGCTAAACGATACAGATCGGTTTATTTCTGTTCCTATCGATACAGATTGGTATCGTTTATCCCTCGGAGAGCCGGCGGATCACCTAACACGCACAACCCAGGAGAAGATAATGTCTGGAGTTCCTATACACATCGCCGCGGTGCCTCCGAGCCTCCAGGCCCGCGCCGCTGTCCCTCTCG
The DNA here is from genome assembly GCF_001017175.1 of Microvirga vignae. Lineage (GTDB taxonomy): Bacteria > Pseudomonadota > Alphaproteobacteria > Rhizobiales > Beijerinckiaceae > Microvirga > Microvirga vignae. Next base: position 9,826 of record NZ_LCYG01000098.1, read on the forward strand.
ATCTCCTCGACCGTTACGGCCGGACCATCACCACCGCAGGCCTCTATGCCTCGCTGGTCGTAATTTATGCCTGGTTCGGTGGCATGAAGTTCACCGCCTACGAAGCGGAAGGCCTGACCGGCCTAGTCGGCAACAGCCCGTTTTTGAGCTGGACCTATTCCCTCTTCAGCGTGCGGGGCTTTTCCAGCCTTCTTGGCATCCTCGAGCTCAGCATCGGCGTCCTGATCGCGGCCCGGCTCGCCAGCCCGGTGTACTCGCTCGCCGGCGGCGTGCTCTCGGCCGGGCTGTTCGTGACCACGCTCAGCTTCATGGCGACCGCCCCCGGTGTGTTCGTGCCGGAGCTCGGCTTTCCGGCGATCTCGGTCGCCCCCGGGCAGTTCCTGCTCAAGGACATCGGCCTGCTCGCCCTCTCCCTGTGGATCGCCGTCGACTCGCTCGTGGCGCTCCGCTCACCTCGCACCGCCTAACCGAAGACAACCGGCCGAGCCCTCATCGGCTCGGCCTGCACCCCGACGATCAGCAATCCTCACACCGGCTGTGGTGGCCGGTTCAACATTGGGAGTTTTCCATGTTTGTAGCATTCATCCTGGCCAGGATCCGCGCCTATCGGCGCTATCGCGAGACCATCCGCGAACTTATGCAATTCACCGATCGCGAGCTCGAGGATCTTGGCATCTCCCGTTACGAGATCGATGTCATCGCGCGTCAGAGCGCGGTTTCGTAGACCATCTCCTGAACACATCCTCACGACGGAAGGAGAACAGTCAATGAAGACCTATCACAAGAACCCCGGGGCTGTATCCCAGCTGACCCCGGAGCAGTACCGGGTGACGCAGAAGGACGGGACCGAGAGGCCCTTTGCCAACGCGTACTGGGACAACAAGGAGCCCGGGCTCTATGTTGACGTCGTGTCAGGCGAGCCTCTGTTCGCCTCATTTGACAAGTACGACAGCGGCAGTGGCTGGCCCAGCTTCGTCAAGCCGATCGAGGTCGGCAACATCGTCGAGAACCGCGATACAAGCCACGGCATGGTGCGAACCGAGGTGCGGTCAGCCCATGGCGACAGTCATCTGGGACACGTGTTCCCGGATGGGCCGCAAGAGGCCGGCGGCTTGCGCTACTGCATCAACTCGGCCTCGCTGAGGTTCATCCATTATGATGACCTCGAGAGCGAAGGCTACAGCGAGTTTCGCAAGCTCTTTGCTGAGAAAGGAGAAAGAATATGACTGGTGTGACTGAGCGGGCCGTCCTGGCCGGGGGCTGCTTCTGGGGCATGCAGGATCTCATCCGCCGCCTCCCCGGCGTCGTCTCCACACGGGTCGGGTACTCCGGCGGGGACGTGCCGAACGCGACCTACCGCAACCACGGCACGCACGCGGAGGCCATCGAGATCATTTTCGATCCGGAGAAAACGAGCTTCCGCGACCTGCTGGAGTTCTTTTTCCAGATCCATGACCCCACTACGAAAAACCGGCAGGGGAATGACATCGGCCTGAGCTACCGCTCAGCGATCTTCTATACCTCGGACGAGCAGCGCCATGTGGCCGAGGACACGATCGCCGACGTTGATGCCTCGGGCTTGTGGCCCGGCAAGGTCGTCACGGAACTCACGCCGGTGGGCGACTTCTGGGAGGCGGAGCCGGAGCATCAGGACTATCTTGAGCGCTATCCGGGCGGCTACACCTGCCACTTTGTCCGCCCTGGCTGGAAGCTGCCACGCCGCAGCAATGTCGCCTAGGATTGCAGGCACCGGGCGTTACTCTCAACCTAGGAGACTTCATTAAACAGAAGGGCTCGGAGCAATCCGAGCCCTTTTGACGATCGACGCTCATGCTCGCCCTTTCAGCGCTTCACTGGCCACCGAGGATGGTTCGCGATCCCTTCCAACCATCAATTCCGCGGGCATGAGCACACCGATCAAGTCCATGCACATTGAGCAATGCAACGGATTCTGAGAGACCCCGCACAGCGGCGACGCCTCAGTATCGTAGTCTCCTGGCGCGTCGGAAGACAGATGAGGAAGCCGCCTGGAATCCGATAGCCATGATTGGGTTGATTGAGAGGTGCCATAGGCCAAGCCGATCGTCAGTAAACACGCGCTGTCCTGTTGCCCGTTCGTCTATCAGCCCAGACTTTGACGCAAGTCCGGGATCGGATTGGAAACGTGCCAGTGAGTGTTGCTTGATGCTTATGCCGCTAACTCCTCAAACGCTCAGCGAGCGAGTATTGTGCTTCACGGACGCACTTCGCCTGTTGGATGCCGTTTGACATATTGGCCGAACTCTCTAAGGCTGCTCGACCGGACGATCATCATGAAACCGGCAACAGGTCACTCATGATCTCACCGTGCTCAGAACTGGCACCGCGCAGTCATCGGAATGAGGCGCGAATCTCCTCAATGACCTGCTTCGGGCTTTGCAGGTGGGGGTAGTGTCCGATATCAGGAAGAAGACTGATGTCCGCGTTGATCTTTTGCGCGAACTCGATCCCCATTTCCTTTTTGATATAGATATCCTTCTCGCCCCAAACCACTTTCACCGGCGTTTTTAGCCTGCCTATGTTCGCTTCGAGGTAGTCTTCATCTCGCGTAAAATTCGAGTAGTAGTAGTAGAAGGCGTCTGCCGATGTCATTCCGCCATGGTTCCATCCGCGGGAGACGTCATCCTTGAAGTCAGCGGAAACCTCAAACTGCGCTTCTTTGGGAAGACCTCCCCTCAAGGCGGTATCGAGAATTTCCCCACCGGTCCTGTTTTTGTAGGCGGCGAGCGTCGCAGTTGCCGAAGGTTCCGACTTCAGACTTTGCAATCTGTCGTGCATGTACTGGGGCCTGTTGAACGGCGCGAAGTCACCAACAATGATGGTCCTGGCGATCTGCGGATCTTCGAGAGCCAAGAGAAGTGCCGGGAGGGCTCCGATATCCGTTGCGTAGATCGTGAGCATGGATGGAGCGATGTTCGCCTTCTTTATGTACTCCTGCAGAACACGCGCATAGTCCTTAGGCGAATAAGAGAATTTGTCAGCCAGGGGCCTCGATGAAAAACCGTAGCCCGGCCAGTCGATGGCATGGACTTCGTATTCAGCGGACAGCGCCAAGGAAAGGTCTTTCCAGGCACACAGCGTCTCAGGGAATCCATGCAGGAGAAGCACGGTTCCCTTTGGACTCGCGGTATGCACCACCATCCTTCTGAGCGTGATGTCCGAATTGACGTCGACGTATCCGATGTCCGGGTTCTGTGCCTGCGCCGGAGGATTGCTGTTGCATCCCCAGGCAGTCGAGGAACCGAGAACAAGAGCAAAAAGCGCGGGCAGCGATAGCTTGAACATGTCGGTATGCCTCATGTCCGTGTCGGTTCATTGAATCAGGCGATCAATCTGCGCTTGCAGCGCCGGGCCGACAAGGAGAATCGCTGGAACGACGATCACGTACGCGATACCCCAGGACCGCAACCATGCCAGGGCGAACCTGTCAGAGAAACCCATATTGAGCGCGAGAAGGACGAACGAGATGATCCCTGTCGTCACGACGCCCATCAAGAGGGCGAAGGCAATTTTCCGTTTCCGTTGCGCATCCATTGGTCTCTCCCATGGCGTTAATAATTGCAGGCGGCGTAAATCACGTGAGATCGTGAATGGTTCTCTCCACCGCAGCCATAACGGTGGTTCGGTGGCTGGCATTGCCGGTCAGCTGGGAGATCATGATGGCTCCTTCGATCATGGCGATAAGCGTCAGAGCGGTTTGCTCGGCATCAACACTCGCCCGAAATTCCCCGGCGGTAATGCCCGTCTCGACCACGGTGACAATATTCTTCATCCAGCCCAGGAAGGCATCTGCGGCCTTTTTCCGTAGCTCTGGGTGAGTGTCGTCGGCCTCTACCGAAGTGTTGAGCAGCGGGCAGCCTCCCTCAGGGAAATCGTGAGACTGCAGGTTCTGATATACACCCACGATGGCGAGCAGCTTCCCTTTGCTGGTGTCGCGTTTGTCCATTTCCGCGCGCACCATCACCTTCACGCGCTTCCAGTTATGCTCGAAAGCTGCCAGGGCCACGTCGTCCTTGTTAGCGAAGTTCCCATAGATGCTGCCCTTCGTTAGCCCCGTAGCTTCAGTCATGTCGGCGAGGGACGTGCCGGCGTATCCCTTCACGTTGAAGATGGGGGCTGTCGTTTCCACGATGAACTGACGGGTTCTCTCAGCTTTTTTCATGAGCGCCGGAATATACCGATCGGTATCATTCGTCAACACCGGTTGACTGGTGCGGCATTCTCATATGTTCCAGCCATCATGAGAGGCCCTTTTTCCGACTCGACTACGATGATCGCGGGCCGGTTCGGGTGGTTGTCGTGATGCTGGTCGGCAAGGATCCAGCCGTCGATCAGGCCTGGCAGGGTAGCCTGGCTGTAGAGCCGGTCGACTTGGCGCCGCCAGTCGTGGAGAAGGCGAAAGGCCCGTTCCCCTGTGACGGCGGTCATCACCGCGAAATCAGCCTCGCGGAGCACTAAGGCGAGGCTGCTCCGAAAGTCGCCATTGGCCTTGAGGATCAGAATGCGCTCACGCAGTGGGTTGCGTACGGCCTCTCCCCTCACGTTGGAACGGCTTAAAAGGGCAGCATGGCCCCGCACAGATGAGGGCTCCATACAGGGCCGTGCTGCTGAGCATAAATCCCGGGCAGTCCCTTGTTCTGCCCCTACAACCGAGGTTATCTACCTGAGATGCATGCGCGATCGAATGCATGGGCGCGACACCGCACGGAAGCGCGGGCGCACCGGGGTCGAGTTATTGTGGACGTCCGAACCTTCAGGACGGCAGCTTGCGGCACCGCTTCAGACTGACATCGTGGTCTCCCTGCCGCTATCCCCGACCACAGGAAACTCACCTGCCTCCATCATCTCGGCGGCTTTGGCGTACCCACCGCCCATTCCGTCCAAGAAATGAAAATGCGAATCCGGCCTGCCAGAAGGCACAATACAGGTCATGAGGGCGTGAGACTGGCGATGTAGTCCGAAGTTGATCTCGCCACGAGCCTTTGCTGCAACAAGGATGGTCTCAACCGCGTCGATTTGTTCGGGTGTGCAGTCGAGTGTAAGACGCAGGACATCGTCGTATTTGCGGAAGTCCGAGTTTGAAGCGACCTCCGACCAACTTTTCGGGCCGAGATACGTCCCGTTGTCCTCAGGAATGGCCATGTCCACCGAAACGGGATGAGACTGGCGCGGCCCCTTGTCAAACACGGCAAGCACACGCCTGGCAAGAGCGGCAAAGACCTCGGGGCTGGTATGGTCATGAGGCTCGACCAGCAGCGATAGGATCTCACCCTGCTGGCTCGGAAGGGGGGTCCAGTCACAGGTCAGCCCAGTCAGGTTCGGCCGCACCGTGTGCTTACCCGGCTCTACCAGATACCGCCCGTTCTTGATCTGCTGCTCCGCCCATTTCAGCCCTCCTCCGGCGAACATCGCAAAGGTCGCGTTGTCCGAGGCCGCGTATCGCGCAATTCTCACGTCCCGCCCACTGGCACGTATCTCGCTCACAGGCAGCGACCCAATTCGGAGAGCGAGATCAAGAGTGTTGCTTGCAAAGGCTGCGACTTGTCGCAACACCGAGGTCGCGATCATGATCCCCTGTGGCGGCAATGCAAATGCAGCCCCATCTCCACGAAACACAAACGGGAAATCGAACGTACCCCAGGCGTTGCCGAGAGCGGCAATCACGGAAGCACCTGCGTAGTTGACGTCTTTATAGCGCCCCGATTTGATCGCTAAGGTTGAGTCAACAACGTCCGTTATCCCGATGAGCCAATCATCGGGCAGTGGCTCATAGATGGACGGGTCGAGCACGAGCGAAAACTCACTATACGCTCGAGGCGGGTGTGCAGGGCTGTTGACCATTAAGCGTTCTCCGAGTCGGCGTGCGCCAGCAAACGTGGCGGCACGCCGTGCCAATGGGGTGCAGTTGTCCGATACCTCTCGTCTGAGGGGAGCCGGGCCTGCCGACTGGGAAGGCCTAGCTGACCCGGTTCAGAGCAGGTTGGTCTGGATCTCGATGTTGCCGTGCGTTGCCTTGGAGTACGGACAGATCCCGTGCGCCGCATCGACCAGCGTCTGCGCAACCTCACGGTCGATACCCGGCAGGCCGACGCTGAGGCGTGCACGGAGGAAGTAGGAGCCGCTGTCCAGAACCAGATCAATCTCCGTATCAACCGTGGGCAAGGTCGGGAGCGTGATCTTCTTTTGGGCGGCGGCAAGCTCAAGCGCGCCAATGTAGCAGGCCGACCAAGCGGCGCCGAAGAGGTTCTCGGCGGCCGGGTGCGGCTGTGCGAACTTTAGATCCAGCTGGCCGTCGCTGCTGCGCGTACCGCCTTCGCGGCCGCCCGTGTTGTGAGTCTTTCCGGTGAAGAGAACCTTCGCAGTCATGGTGAGATCCTTTGTTGAATTTCAATCGGATCCGATCAATTCGGATACGATCGAAATACGCCTCGTAAAACACCATGTCAAGCACTTCCGATTTAAGCGGATACGATTTATTTTGGAGTGAACTGCAAGATCACGGATATGCTCATGCCCAAGACCTCAAGAACGAAGACCCCCGACATGCCCGGGTCCAATTCCCCGCAGCCCACTGGCGAAGGCAACAAGCTCTCGAATTTTCTGTGCTTCGCGATCTACTCGGCGAACCTCGCCTTTGGTCGCGCATATAAGCCGATCCTGGATAAGCTTGGTCTGACGTACACCCAATACATTGCCCTGGTGGCGCTGTCCGAGGAGGACAGCCAGACCGTCCGAGCGCTCGGCGAAAAGATGTTCCTGGAGTCCAACACGCTGACGCCCATGCTCAAGAAGCTTGAGTCGACAGGCTACATCCGACGTCAGCGCGACTCCGCCGACGAACGGCAGGTGCGGGTTAGCCTGACCTCCGCCGGTCGCCAACTGCTTGAGACGGATCCAGGCGCATCACTGGCAGAAGCCATTGGGCTCGGAGAGGACTTTCCTGCTGCGCAGAAGACCGTGGCAAGAATCCGTGACAACCTCCTGCGTGCCACGCAGGCTGAACGACATGCAGCAGAATAAGGCGCCAACAGGCCTTGGCTTGACGGGCACAGCATCAGCAGGCCTACCCCAGAAGCGCAGGCGGAGCCGGAGGATCGAAGGGCGAGCGTGTGTCAAAACTTGAGCAAGTCCACCTCGACGAACTGTTTGTACGATTCCATGCTCTGTACCGGGGATTTCCCTCTCTATCGATGCTTGCAAGAAATTGGACTGCCCCGCGGAGCGGCCCGTCCACGTTTCGACATAGCCTCGATCCGACTTGAACATTCGGGAGTGCCGCCCGGGATGCCGTTCTGAATTCCCATCGATTATGCCGCCCGCATGGGAGTCGGCGCGCACAACGTGCGCGCCGAGGTCTTCAGAGCGATCCGCGGAGTGGTCTGAAGCCTGCGCGAATGTCTTCTGAAAGGAGTTCTGGCTGTTCCCAGGCCGCAAAGTGCCCGCCCTTGTCGTGCTTGTTGTAGTAGATGAGCCTGGGGTATGCCTGCTCCGCCCAGCTCCGTGGAGACGGATAAAGATCATCAGGAAAGACGCTCACGGCAACCGGGATAGAGACGCCCTTAACACTGAAAAAGGCGAATTCGCCTGTTTGCAGTTGTTCCCAATAGAGACGGGCCGCGGAAATCGCCGTGTTGGTCAACCAGAACAGCGTGATGTTGTCGAGGACGTCGTCTCGTGTGAGGCCTCCGGATTGCCCGTCGAATGCGCGTGAGATGAGCTCCAAACTACGCGCGTCGTGGTCGAGCAGATAGGCTGCCAGGCCGACGGGGGAATCTGCAATCCCGTAGAGCGTCTGCGGACGCAGCCCCATTTGGTATCCGTAGCCGACACCCTTCGTATATACGAATTTTAGCCGCTCGTACGCGAGCGTCTCGTCAGCTGAGAGACCGGATGGCGTCGGCGTGCCAGCCTGGGCAGCCTTGTCAACGTCGGGTGGAATCACGCCTGGCATGTTGGAGTGAATGCCGAGCAGTTCCGGAGGCGCCTGCTGCCCCATCAGATCGGTGATAATCGCCCCCCAATCGCCGCCTTGCGCCACAAATTGCGTGTAGCCAAGGCGCTTCATCAGCACCGTCCAGGCGCGGGCGATATGGGCCGGATCCCAGCCGGTCGTGGTCGGCTTACCTGAGAAGCCGTAGCCCGGAATTGATGGGATCACCAGATGAAACGCGTCCTCCGCACGCCCTCCATGGGCCGTGGGATTGGTCAGCGGATCGATGATCTTCAGCTGCTCGATAATCGAGCCGGGCCAGCCGTGCGTGACGATGAGCGGCAACGCGTTCTCATGTTTCGAGCGGACATGAATGAAGTGAATATCCAGCCCGTCGATCTCGGTGATGAACTGCGGGTAGGCATTCAGTTTCGCCTCGACCTTGCGCCAGTCGTATTCTGTCCTCCAATACTGCGCGAGTTTCTGGACCGTCGCGAGCTGCACGCCTTGCGATCGGTCCTTGACGGTTTCCTGGTCCGGCCATCTCGTCGCTTCTATGCGTCGGCGGAGTTCGGCTAGTTCTTCTTCCGAAGCAGTGAAACGGAAGGGACGGATCGCGTCGAGTGATGATCGTTCCGACATTGATATTCTCCATTCATTCGGGTCATTAGGGTCGCCACAGGTGGCGATTATCGAGATTGGTGAGCGGACGACCGCGCGACCTGCAGCCTCGGCTTCTTGCGGGAGGAGCAAGGCTCCTGCCGCCTGCCAATCACTCTGCCAATCACGTCGTGCTGGAAGGACCTGCTCGTACCCGAGACGATCCGCGCCGATCTTGCTATCTTCAGCCAGAGGTTTGCTCGCCCCAGCCTTCAGCCTGGAATGCGGGACCCCGCCGCAGCGAGGAGCGTGCCCGATGCGAAGTTTTCCCTCGACAGCCCCAATGATGCACCCCACCTCGGTCGGCATTGTTGCGCGCCTGGCTCTTGCCCGAGCCACTGCGGCAGGTCTCGATCCCGGCCCGCTCCTGCGCACGGCAGGTCTGACTGCGTCCCAGATCCAGGACCGGCAGGCCCGCGTGAATGCGGCAAGCGAGATCACCTTCCTGAATCTGGTGGCGGACGCCCTTCCCGATGAGTTGCTGGGATTCCATCTCGCCGAGGCATTCGATCTGCGGGAGAGCGGCCTGCTCTACTTCGTGCTGGCCTCCTCGGCGACGCTCGGCGAGGCGTTGGCCCGCGCCGAGCGGTACAGCACCATCACCAATGAGGGCGTCCGGCTGCGATGCCATGGGGGAAGCGACCTGAGCCTCCGCTACAGTTATGTCGGGGTGCCGCGGCACAAGGATCGCCACCAGGTCGAGTTCTGGTCTCGGATGCTCGTCCGGATTTGTCAAACCCTGACCGGCACCGAGCTCAGGCCCATCCGGGTCAGCTTCGCTCATCCGCGCTGCAGCGCTTCGGGTCAGCTTGATGCATTTTTTGGTTGTGAGGTGGCCTTTGCGTCGGACGCTGACGACGTCGCTTTCGCTCGCGGGGCATCGCAGCTTCGGCTGGTCAACGCGGATCCTTATCTGAACGAGATCCTGATCCGCTATGGCGAGGAGGCTCTTGCCCAGCGGGCCAATCCCGCCAGTCCGATCCGCACGAGCGTGGAGAACGCCCTCGCCCCGCTCCTGCCGCATGGCAAGGGCCATGCGGGCGAAGTAGCCCGGGCGCTGGGCATGAGCGAACGGACCCTGGCGCGCCGGCTGGCGGCGGAGAACCTGACCTTCCTCGGGATCCGCGAGGAGATGCGCAAGGACCTGGCCCTTTGCTATCTTAAGGATGCAAGCATTTCCATTTCGCGCATTGCCTGGATGCTCGGCTTTCAGGAGGTTAGCGCCTTCACCCATGCGTTCCGGCGCTGGACGGGGATGACACCGACGCAGATGCGGGCCCAAGCCCGCTCGTGCTGACGGAGATGCCACGCTCGGCCATCATCTCTTCGAGGTTCCGCAGGCTCAGACCGCAAGCCCGATACCACCGGACGCGGAGCAGGATGATCGAATCATCAAAGGCCTGCCCTTGAACACGCCATCCTGCGTCCCTGAACCCAGGGAGCAGTATCTGAAACTCTGAAACAAACGATTTGCGACGGATCCGTACCAAGAGCGGACATGCGGAGACTTGTAAATTCGAGCTTGGGTCTTATGCCCGTTCCCTATTCTTGAGCCACCGCTCGGCAGGTGTCGCGAGTACCGTGGTTAAGACCACGATGGCTGCGCCGAAGCACAGAGACAGCGATGGAACTTCTTCAAAGAAAAGCCATCCTGCAAAGCCTGAGAAGATGATCGACAGGTACCCGATTGGAGCCAGAAGTTGCGCCTCCTGCTTCTGGTAAGCCTGAAGCCAGCAATATTGCCCCAGCTGCGCCAGGATGCCGACGAGGATGATGTTCGGCGCTGCGGCCCAGGGGATCGGCACCCACACGATGGCGGCGGGACCGGCCGTCAATACGGTCAGACCAACCGTGTAGAAGAGCATGAGCACGACAGTGTTCTCGCCGGCAAGACGCCTCGTCTGAACGACCGCGAGAGAGCCGAAAAATACGGATCCGAAGGCTGCGACCAATCCCATGTTCCACGGGATCGCATCCGGCTGAACCATGATCATGACACCCAGAAAACCGAGCATCGTGAAGACATAGCGTGTCCTGCTGACGCTCTCCCCGAGCATGAAGGCTGCCATCACGAGCAGCACGATCGGCCGGGTAAATCCGATAGCGGTTACCACGGCGAGGGGTAATGACGCGAAGGCGGCGAAATTCAACGTCAGTGCGATGGAGTTGAACCCGACCCGAGTGAGATGACTGCGGATGTTGGACAGGTTCGTCAGCTTGGCGCGGTGACGCCACACCAGCGGCGCCACCGAGATAAATCCGACGAGCGAGCGCAGGAAGACGAGTTGGACGGCTGGATAGGTTTCGCCTTCAGCCTTGACGATGGCCTGCATGGTGCTGACCAGCGCCATGTCGAGCAACAGCCAGCCCGCGCTCCTCCACATTGGAACCGGAGACGAGAGCGCATTGCTGTCGGGTGGAGCCGCCATGTCCTCTCACGGGCCGTCAGGCAGGCTGAACCAAATTCGCCAGCAGGCGGAACGCGCCGGGAACCAGCTTGTCCAGTTGATGGTGCAGCACGAGCGCCACATGGGTATGGCGCCCCCGACCGATACGGGCCGAAATGAGCGAACCTTTGAGCGGACTCTCACCCGGATCATTCAGGGCAAGAAGTTCCTCATAGATGGAGTCGTACTCTGCCGCAAAGTAGAGCCCCCGCTCCTTGTCCCAACCTTGCCAGTCATTCGCTTCGATCCGGTTCGGATAGGTCAGCAAGGGACTCTCCGGCTTCAGAACCGTCACCGGAGCGGAGGGGTCTGTCACGCGCCATCGGAGCGACGGCGAACCGATGACAAGGCGGCGGGGCGGCGTATGATCGGGATCCCAATCATCGGTAGGACGGTGATAGAGCGTCACCAAGTGTCCGCCCTCCTCCACGAAACGATGCAGGCGCCCGGTCGCGGCCCGGAGGTCCCGCCGGAGCCCGAACGCGAAGATGCCGACGACGATGGTCGCAAACTCCGAGAGAGAGCCGGCCTCCAGATCGGCTTCCGCGAGATCCGTCACGTCGAGACCGAGGCGGCGCATGTGAGTGCCGACATTGTCGCTTCCGCCGCCCACATATCCAATGCGCGCATCGGGCGGGAGAGCGACATCGAGCGTCAGAATCTTGAACTCTACCGGCGCAATGAACGACGTGGGCCGGATATGAGTATAGGCAATGGTCCGAACCTGGCTTGCCGGCCTGCCATCGACGATGGGGATGAGCCTTGAGCTCCCGGCGCCCGCCCGTTTTGGCGGATCGATGATCCAATCGCCGCCCTCCGTTCGAACATTCCAACCTTCCGGCGCCTGCCACTCCACGGGGCCAGCCCCCATGGCTTGAACCCGGATGCTGGATGGACCGTCTCCGGTTCTAATGACGGCGATGGCGGGATCGAGAGACAAGGACTGCAGAGGGCCGATCTTGAGAGGCTCCTCAGGATCCAGATCGATCCTGATGGTGTGTCCTTCCACATCGCCCGAGACAATAACCCCGGCCTCACCATTGCCGCCCATGGGGTCGTAGGCCTCGGGGTAATTGCCCGTGTGGGATGCCGATGCCGGGATCGCGATCGCATACTGGACATGGCCCGGCTGTCTGGCCGTCTCGACGGCTTCTATTCCATCGGGAAGACGGGGCGAGACCGTGAGGTCCGCAAGACCAGGCGCGTCGATGTAAATGTCCAGAGTTATCCGCGCCCCCGGATGGCACGAGCCCTTGAAGATGGCACGCACTGCATTCGCATGCACCTCGAAGAGAGCGGCATCGATCTCCCGCAGCTTGCGGTCGAGGCGATGCCCCATTCGGTCGACGATCTCCCGATCCAGGTCTTTCTTTGCACCTTCGATCAGGCGCGCCGCCCGACCGAGCGCCTCGCCGATCCGCTTGCGATCCGGGAACGCCGCAATGGCGGCATCGATGTGCTCCTGCGCTTCTCGCAGAGCGGCGGCCGCAACCTGCGTCAACCCTGGTGCGCCAGCAAGATCCGCAAGGCTTGCAGGCAGGTCATTTCGAATGTCGCTCTCGGACTCGGAAGGCCCACCGGTCTGGAGCTTCAGGTGAAGGCTCCATTGATCGACTGGATCGTCACGCCATACGCCCATCCCTTGGGACGCATGCGCCGCCCGGGACCATTCACCAAGCTGCCGATACGCCAAACCGGTGACTTCATCGCCTCCGGCAACCTGGATGCTGAGCGTCGTGGGCGGCGGTGGCACCTCGTCGTCATACGCATAACCTGCACCCGACCAGGCCGGGAGATAGAACTTGGAAGCCTGCCACGGCTGAAGGCCCAATCCCGCATGCTCCGGAAAGGCAGAGGGATCGGCCGCCAGGACGAACGCTCTCTCGGCCGCACGGGTCATCGCCCGGTGGTGGCCGTGCTGCCCTGGCACGTCTAGGAAGGTCGGGATGACGACATCCGGCCGGTACTGCCGATAAGCCCGGACGAGCCGCTCGACGATGCGTTCCTCGCCCCATCTCCGAAGCGTATCGTCGCCGTTCTTGGAGAAGCCGAAATCATGAACCGGATCGTTCGGTCCGTGGCCGAGCCATGCCACATCGGCATCCATGCGGCGAGCGGCCTCCTCCATTTCGGCAGTCCTCAGCACGCCAAGGGCGCCTCCCCGCTCGGGTCCGAGAGCATTCTGGCCTCCCTCTCCTCTTGTGGAGCAGGCCACGACAACGCGCATTCCATAAGCAAACCTCAAGGCCGCCAGCATGCCGTTGGCCTCGTCGTCCGGATGCGCCCCGGTATTCATCACGGTTATCACGGATCGCAGCCGGCTTAAGGAGCGATGCAGGCGGACAAGGGCTGGCTGATGAACGGCGCCGGCGAGACGGCTATGGTCATCCAACAAGAGAGATCTCCTCGTTCGGCTGTTCCCGGTGGGCCGCCTGGGCGGTGTCGAGCCGGGGCGTCATCGCCTCCAGGAGCGGCAAGGCGGCAGCACCGAGAGCTGCGGTGAATCGACCTGTCCGCCCATGGATCAGGCGCGCTTCGTACCGGTTCCTGCGGCGTGCGACCGACAAGGGGAGCGGCTGCATGGCTTGGGTAAGATCCTCCAGGAGGCCCGGCGGAAGCGCGCCTCCGATCACGACGGCCTCGGGATCGAAGAGGTTCTCGAGCATCGCGATCTGAGGCGCGAGATAACCAGCCGCCTCCTGGATCCATGCCTCGACGACAGGGTGCTTCCCGCGGTGGAGCCGTTCCAGATGCGCATAGTCTACGTTCCGAATCCCGGCCGCTGCCAGCCTCTCAGTCAGGGCATAAATAGACGCATAGGCCTCAAGGCAGCCGTGCTGACCGCACGAGCAGAGGCGCCCGCCCTTCTCCACCAGAACATGTCCGATCTCGCCTGCGTTGCCGTTGGCTCCACGATACGGGCGGCCATCGATCATGATTCCCAAGCCCAGCCCTTGCCCGAAATAGATCAGGCAGAAGTTTTTCAGGTCCTTGGCAGCGCCCTGAAGACGCTCGCCGACGGCTGCGGCGGTGGCATCGTTCTCGAGCGTGATGGGCGAGCCCAGCACTTGCCCGATGCCGGCCACCGCGTCGAAATCCAGCCACCCGGCCAGGGTCGTCGGCCCGACGGACGTCATGCCCTCGACATTGAACGGACCCGGCATGACGACGCCGACGCCTAGAAGCTGCGGGATGGGAGGCTTCAGCTGCGCCTGCGCGGCCTCGATCTCGGCCTTGATGACCGGAAGCACCGTTTCGGGATCGTTTTGCTGGATCGACAAGGTCCGCTGCGCGCGAACGCGGCCACCGATATCCACGAGAAGGGTGGATATGCGATCTGCGGCGATCTCGATCCCTGCGGTCATGCCGCCGTTGGGATTGACGGCGAACTGGATCGGCGGCAGGCCGCGACCCGCCCTGAGCCGGCCGGTTTTGATGAGCAGGCCGTCCGCGACGAGATCCTCGACGATGTTCGAGACCGCCTGGGTGCTCAGATGCGCATGGCGTGAGATTTCGGTCCGCCCGACCGGACCTAGCTGACGCACGACATCCAGCACGACACGGCGATTATGAGAGCGGTTGCGCTCCGGATTGCTTCCGATCGTCGACCGCGCCCCCGCTTTGGATTTTCTCGGCATCTCCGGCACTCCACAATTCTACGATGCCGCCGCGCAAAGAATAACTCAAGTTAATTATCTTATTGACAGGCCGGTAGCTCTGGGGGAGCCTTGGCGCCGGAATGGTCCTTCCGAAGGCCACCACCAGAGAAATTTCGGCGCCCCGTGCCCGGCAATAATGGAGAGGGATATGCGTTTTCGTCATCTGCTTGCGAGCGTCGCCATAGGCTTCGCCACCTTGGCCGCATCCGGCGCCAAGGCTGTTGAGATCGAATACTGGCAGTACGTGTTTGACACGCGTGTCAAGGCGATGAACCAGCTGATCGCCAAGTTCCAGGAGACCAATCCGGACATCAAGGTCAAGCAGACCACCTTCCCTTATGCGGATTACCAGACCAAGGTGGCCGCCGCGATCCTGGCGGGCCAGGGACCGGACGTGGTGCAGCTCTTCTACGGCTGGACCGACAACTTCATCGCCGGCAAGATGATCCGCCCTCTGCGCGCGGAGGCGTTCCCGACCGCCGATATCGAGCGCGACTTCTTCCCGATCGTCAGCGCGATGAAGCGCGGGAATGATTATTACGGCCTGCCGACGGCGGTGCGCTCGCTCGCGCTGTTTTACAACAAGAAGGCCTTCAAGGATGCGGGTCTCGATCCCAACAATCCGCCCAAGACCCTCGATGAACTCGTCGCTGCCGCCGAGAAGACCACCAAGCGTGATGGCAGCGGCAATATCGTCTCGGCCGGCATGACGCTCGACATGGCCGGACAGGATCACCAATGGTGGCGTGAAGTGCTGGTCCGACAGTTCGGCGGCGTTCCCTATACGGATAACGACACGAAGGTCGCCTATAACGATGAGGCCGGCCTGAAGGCGCTCACCTTCTACACGGATCTCCAGAAGAAGCATAAGGTTGGCCAGGTGGGCTTCATGGACGAAGGACAGGCCGCTTTCCGTGCGGGCCTTGCCGCCATGACCATCGACGGCACTTTCCGGCTCGGTGCCTTCAACGCGATCAAGGGCTTCGAATGGGGTGTGACCGAACTCCCTGCCAATGCCCAGGGCATGCGCAGCAACTACGCCAGCTATTTCGCCAACGCGATCACCACGAAGGCGGAGGGTGAGAAGCTCGCGGCGGCGGAGAAGTTCCTGGCCTATGTGTCCTCGCCCGAGGCCATGAAGATCTGGATGGAGGTCGTAGGTGAGTTGCCGGCACGCCGCGCGGCGGCTCTCACGCCTGAGAACATTGCTCACCCGGTCTATGGCCCGTTCCTCAAGGGTCTGGACTATGCCCACACGACCCTGTTCAAGGACGAGGCGGCTCAGCGGCAGGTGGCGATCGACATGGCCAACCGCGTCCTGATCGGCGGCGAAGATCCGAAGGCCTCGCTCGCCAAGGCCGCCGAGGACGAGCAGGCGATCCTCGATCGCGCCAAGCGCTAAGCCAAGACCCGCGAGGATCGACCCAATGTCCGTAATCGCACAGCGAGAGGCCGCCTCAGGCGGCCTCTGGTCAAGGATGAGCCTCGGCCAGAAACAGGTGATATGGGCGTGGGGCTTCCTCGCGGTTCCGCTGATCTTCTATGTGGTGATCCGCTTCTGGCCAACCTTTCAGGCGTTCTATCTTTCGGTCACCGACTGGACCATCACGAAGCCTGCATCGTTCGTCGGACTTGAGAACTACAAGAGGCTGTCTGCGGATCCCCTCTTCTGGCAGGTGTTCCGCAACACCTTCATGTACCTGATCCTGGGCACGCCGATCAGCCTGCTGATCTCGTTCGTCGTGGCCTATTATCTCGACCGGGTGCGGTTCATGCACTCGTTCATCCGTGCGCTGTACTTCCTGCCGTTTCTGACGACGGCAGCGGCGATGGCGTGGGTCTGGCGCTGGTTCTACCAGCCCGTTCCCATCGGCGTGATCAACGACATCCTTTCGAGCCTCGGCATTCCCCAGCAGCCCTTCCTTCGCTCGACCTCGCAGGCGCTGCCGGCCGTGCTGGCACCTGCAATCTGGGCAGGCCTGGGCTTTCAGATCATCATCTTCCTCGCAGGACTGCGGGCGATCCCCGTCACCTATTACGAGGCCGCACGTATCGACGGCTTGTCGGAATGGGCGATTCTGAGAAAGATCACACTTCCACTGCTCAAGCCGACCCTGGTTTTCCTGGTCGTGTTCTCGTCGATCGGCTTCCTTCGCATCTTCGATCAGGTCTACAACATCAACACGAACGATCCAGGCGGCCCCTTGAATTCGACCAAGCCGCTTGTGCTGATGATCTACCAGACGGCGTTCAGCTCCTACGAAATGGGATATGCGGCTGCCCAGACCGTTGTTCTGTTCCTGATCCTGTTGGTGATCTCCCTTATTCAACTGCGCATCATGAGGGACCGCTGATGAACGTCGCCGCATCCTCTCAAGGACTTCCCATGTCGCGTGTGAAGCCGGGAAGAATCATCGCCTGGACGCTCCTGTTCATCGGCGGCGTCATCATGGTGACGCCACTCCTTTTCATGCTGTCGACATCCCTCAAGGATGCCTCGCAGGTCTACGACCTGCGCGTGATTCCGGCAGCGCCGACGCTCGACAACTACAGTGAAATCCTGGGAGACGGACGCTTCACGCGCTGGTTCATCAACTCGATGATCGTGGCGGTCATCGTCACCCTCTCGAATGTCTTCTTTGACAGTCTGGTCGGCTACACGCTGGCGAAGTTCCGCTTCCGGGGTCGGTACATCATCTTCATCGCGATCCTGTCCACGCTGATGATCCCCACCGAGATGCTGGTTCTACCCTGGTATCTCATGGCAAGCCAGTTCGGCTGGCTGGACAGCTACTGGGGCATCATGTTTCCAGGCATGATGACGGCTTTCGGCACCTTCCTGATGAAGCAGTTCTTCGAAGGCGTGCCGGACGACTTCCTGGAGGCAGCAAGAATCGACGGGCTCAATGAGTTCACCATCTGGTGGAAGATCGCCATGCCGCTGGTGACCCCTGCCCTGTCGGCGCTTGCGATCTTCACCTTCCTCGGCAACTGGACGGCTTTCTTCTGGCCGCTCATCGTGACGACGAGCGCCGATCTCTACACGTTGCCCGTCGGGCTCTCCAGCTTCGCGGTCGAGCAGTCCATCCAGTGGGAGAAGATCATGACAGGCGCGAGCATCGCGACCCTGCCGACCCTCATCATCTTCCTGTTCCTTCAACGCTACATCGTCCGAGGCGTAATGCTGGCCGGACTTAAAGGCTAAAGCCGATGACTGCAGGCACTTATAAAGACACATCCGTCTTCCCGGATCCGGTCTACAAGGAGACCGTCCTTCGTCCGCTCTTCGACGGGGCGAAGGATCACCACGTCGAGGGCTTCCGCCTCATCGACCGGGCTCACCTCGTCATGCTCCATGAGACCGGGATTCTGACGATCGAACAGGCTCGGCCCATCGCCCAGGCTCTCGAGGCGATCGACCGTGAGATCGATGTCGATGCCTTGACCTATACCGGCGAGGTGGAGGACTTCTTCTTCCTGATCGAGAAGGAGCTCCGCGCCCGCTTGGGACCGGATCTCGCGGGCCGCCTTCACACGGCGCGCTCCCGCAACGACATCGATCACACCCTGTTCAAGCTCGGTCTTAAAGATCGGATCGATTCCCTGCTGGAACGTCTTGTCCGGCTGGCCGAGACCCTGGCGTCGGTGGCAGAGCGGGAGAGCAGCACGCTTATCGTTGCCTATACTCACGGGCAGCCGGCGCAACCGACCGTCTTCGGTCATTACCTCTCCGCCGTTCTGGAAACCCTGCTGCGCGACATTGCTCGTTTGGAAGCAGCCCGTGACATCGTCGACCGCAGCCCCATGGGAGCCGCCGCCATCACCACGAGCGGCTTTCCCATCGACCGGGACCTGATGGCCCGCCTCCTCGGCTTCGGCCGCCCCCTGCAGAATTCCTATGGATGCATCGCATCCATCGACTACATCACCTCGACCTATTCCGCGATCCAACTAGTCTTTCTGCATCTCGGCCGGTTCATCCAGGACCTGCAGTTCTGGACGAGCTTCGAGGTTGGACAGATCTACGTTCCCAACGCCTTCGTGCAGATCAGTTCGATCATGCCGCAGAAGCGCAATCCCGTCCCCATCGAGCATATGCGGCATCTGGCGTCGCAGACCGTCGGGCGGGCGCAGGCCATGCTCACGATCATGCACAACACGCCCTTCACGGACATGAACGACAGCGAAGGCGAGAGCCAAGGCTTCGGCTATGGCGCCTTCGAGAGCGGCGGGCGCGTCCTCGACCTGCTCACGGCCCTTGTTCCGGCTCTGCGCATCAGTCCCGACAGGGTCCGCCAGAACATCCGCCGCAGCTGCATCACGGTGACTGAACTCGCCGACAGCCTGGTGCGCCACGAGGGATTGTCGTTCCGCGAGGCGCACGAGATCGCAGCGGAAGTCTCCCGCTCCGTTGTCGCGATCGGAGGAGATATCGCAGCCGACGGTTATGAGGCCTATCAGGAGGCCTTCGAACACTGCACGAAGCGGCGGACCTCAATCGACAAGACCCAATTCGCCGAGATCGTCTCACCGGAAAACTTCGTGGCCGTCCGAGACCGGTTCGGCGGGCCGGCTCCAAGGGCATTGTCCCAGGCGATTGCCGGATACAATCAGGAAATCTCACGTATCCGCATCCGTATGCAGGAGGCAGCGCAGCGCGCCCAAGCCTCCGCTCAGGATCTCCAATCCCGTTTCACCGCACTTCTCGGAGTCCGCTAATGGCGACCATTGAACTCGATCGCCTTGTCAAGCGCTATGGACAGACGACAGTGGTCCATGGGATCGACCTGTCGATCCAGGATGGCGAGTTCGTCGTGCTGGTCGGCCCGTCAGGGTGCGGCAAGTCGACGACGCTGAGGATGATCGCAGGGCTTGAGGAAATCAGCGGCGGCGAGATCCGGATCGACGGGCGAGTCGTCAACGACCTTCAGCCTAAGGACCGGAACATCGCCATGGTGTTCCAGAACTACGCCATCTATCCGCACATGACCGTAGCCGAAAACATCGCCTTCGGCCTCTATCGTTCCAAACTGTCGAAAAGCGAGAAGCGTCAGCGCGTCGAGGAAGTCGCCGCGACGCTCGGCCTGTCGCAGCTTCTGGAGCGCCGTCCCTCAGCTCTTTCGGGCGGCCAGCGCCAGCGCGTCGCCATCGGACGGGCGATGGTCCGCGATCCCGCCGCGTTCCTGTTCGACGAGCCCCTTTCCAATCTCGATGCCCAATTGCGCACTCAGATGCGCATCGAGATCAAGCGGCTCCATCACCGGCTCGGCACCACGTCGGTTTTCGTGACACATGATCAGGTCGAGGCCATGACCATGGCCGACAGGATCGTGGTGATGCGCGATGGTCGAATTCTTCAGATCGGCACGCCTCTGGAGCTTTACGAAAAGCCGGTCGATGTCTTCACCGCACGCTTCATCGGCAGCCCGACCATGAACCTGCTGCCGGCCTCTCTGCGCGACGGCGGGGCAGATCTGTTGGTCGGCGGCTCGGTTCGGATTCCATTTTCATCCGCAACCACTTCCGACATCCTGGTCGGCGCTCGTCCGCAGGATCTCGTTCCAACAGCCACCGGCTCGCAGGGTCTGACTGTATCGGGCACGGTTGCCGTCGTGGAGACCTTGGGCTCTGAAACGCTCGTTCATATCGAGACCGCGGGTCAGACGATCATCGGCTCGGTACCGGGCAGACAGATCCCGCAGATCGGCGAGCATCTAACCCTCCATGCCGCGGCGGATAGGCTCTATTATTTCGACACGGCAACAGAGAAGGCACTGGCAGCCCAATGAGCGGAATGCCCTCCGAGCGCAGCAAGGTTGTGTGCCTTGGGCGGACTTATTGCGACATCATCTTCACGGGACTGAATGAGATGCCGGTGCTCGGCCTGGAGCGCTTTGCGCAGGACGTGACGATTGCGGCTGGCGGTGGCGCCTATATCACGGCGGCCCATCTTGCCTCTCTTGGCCGTCCGGCAGCGCTCCTGACCCGCGTGGGAACCGACCCTCTGTCGCGGAGCCTCGATCCGGAGCTCGAGGCCAGCGGTATCGACCTGTCCTTTGTCGAACGGTCAGGTGATGCTGGCCCCCAGCCAACCGTCGCCCTCATCAAGAATGGAGAAAGAGCCTTCGTGTCCCGACGCGCCGGTGGCTCCCGACCGTCTACCTTGGAGCAGGCTCTCTCGGCTCATGATATCGCCCATTTGCACATAGCGGAATTTGCCACCCTCAAGGACAATCCGGATGTGATCGCCATGGCGCGAAACCTGGGCCTGACGGTCTCGCTCGATCCGAGTTGGGACGATCACCTGATCCGCCAAGATGCGGACTTCTTCGGGATCTGCACAGGAGTCGATATCTTCCTCCCGAATATCGAGGAAGGAAAAGCACTGACCGGCGAAAACTCTGCGGAGGCCATCCTGCGCAGCCTGCAAAAGAGATTTCCTCTGGTCGCGCTGAAGCGTGGTGAACGCGGTGCTATGGCCTCCTGCGGGCCGACCTGTGTTTCCGCCGAAGCGCTTCCCGTCAATGTGGTCGACACGACAGGAGCGGGTGATGCTTTCAATGCTGGCTTCCTTCATTCCTGGCTCGGAAGCTCGGATCTCGAGAGGAGCTTGGCAGCTGGAATCGAAGCGGGCGCCCTGTCAGTCCAGTCAGCAGGCGGAGTTCCACCACGTTCGTCCTGATCAGGCAGGCTCTGAGCGCATCGAGCTCAAACAGCTTCCAGATGAGAGCCTGTCGGCGCGCTTCGGTCGTAGGCTGAACGCATGCGGACTTTAGGTGTGTACCCATTTTCACGCTTGGCGCGAGCAGTGGGAGCGGTCGCTTTCACTGCCGGATGCGATTTTCGATGGCAGCACGGGCAAGGCGATCGCCAGAAGTCTTGGACATGCGGATTGATACACAGCCTAGCAAAGATGCTCTCATTTGAGGAGAAAGCATCGGCCCCAAAAGTGCAAATCCACTTTTGGGGCCGATGCTGTAGCGTATCGTGCGGAACCGGAGGTCCGCGTCAGCGAAAAGTGGATCCGGTTTTTCGCACATGCGGCCCTTCGGTTCGCATCGAACGATGCTCTGGACCGTCTGGAATGGGTCAAACTTTCACATTCCGGCCGCTCAGCAAACGTCAGCTCTTACGCTCCGAGGCGGGCCAAAGAACTTGGTCCGCTTCGTGCCAAGTCCAGACCGTGCTCCAGCCTCAAGGCGGCCCCGACGACGCGAAAGGTCACCCTCTGTTGTCATTTTCGACCTCTCGGGCGAGAGCGCTTCGTACCGGCGACGCAAAGGACAACAAGATCCTTTGCCGCGATCATCGTCCAAGCGACCGACTCATGAAGCAGCAGGCCCGCCAGCACCAGGCCGAAGAAGGGTTGAGGCTGTTGCAATTGCCCGACGCCCGCAATGCCGGTTCCTCACCAGAGACATCGGACGGGTAAGGTTTCCGAGCACAGGTCATCTGCCTCAACGGCTATGACTTCAAGCCAAGTCCATAACAGCCTCTAGGATCGACGGGATCTCAGTCGTGTCATCCACAATACCCCGCATGAGGCATTGTAGCATGATGCTCTTTTCGTCATGATGCTCGAAGATCGAAGTCGATCCGTCTTGAGACATGCTGGATATTCTTCGACAGCGGCCATTCGCCCGACCTGATTTCTGTCGCCCCAATGCGTTGCCATGTGAGTTCTGGCCACCGTTTGCATAGTTGAGTCCATCGAAGATTTCGTCGCGTCGTTTGGATCCGAGACGCGAAAAGGAGCATGTCTCTGCTCCTACGTCCTTTCGAGTTCGCGCGCCTGATTGAGGTCGTGTGCAGGCTCTACACAACGAGTTGCCGCCCATGCTGGGACGTTGCTCGCCGAATCCGATCTTTGCCGGCTCGACGGCCTGGTTCCGGGGCGCTCACCCGCCGCGGGGATGATGGCTTCGGCAGGAACTCGGACCGAGACGGGCCGTGAGCACGCTTCGGAGCCCGGTCCTGACAGGCCCCACGTTCCTGCGAGCAGCGATGGAGGTCCGATCATGGATGCGATTGTCGATGCACCGTCTTCCGATGCTCTCAAGGGTCTCCCGAAGCTGGCCGGTGATGACCTCGCGCTTCTGACGGGACGGGGCGAGGTGGTGGTCGCGCGAAAGAACCTGGTCTGCAGCTACCGTCCAGGCAAGGGAGGCTATGAACCTGGGCCTGAGATAGAATGTCCGGCCCTCGTCACGGCGCTGGCGGATTCCGTACAGGGCACGCTCGTGGCGGCAGGCGGAATGGTCTTCATCGCAGCGTCCGACGGCGTTCGGAAAGTGGTCGATGTCGATGGCGTGGTCCGCAGCGTCATGGCCGTCGGGCAAACCGTGTTTGCCGTCGCCGGACGCCCCGGACGCGTCGACGGTAAGCTGTTCGAGATCGATCCTCTCCGCGGGGCCATCCTGTCGGAACGCTCGCTGTCCTCGCACGCGTCGCGATTGACGGCAGACCCGACCGGGTCTTTCTTGACGATCGCCGATGGCACGATGGTGCGCACCTTAAGTCTCCGCCAAGGCGACCCGTGCCCCGATGATCGCTCTTCCGAGCCGTCCAAAACCTCCGAGCACCCCGCATCGGAGTCCCGCTGCGACTGCCGCAAAGAGGAAGGAGAACAGGAGAGTGGCACGTCGGTCAACACCGTGCAGAACCAGCCAGCCCCTCCGGCGGAGCCCTGTGATCTGGGTACATCGGGCCTGCCGACCCCGGATGGCGGCCGGATCATCGGCAGAGGGAACGGCGTGACACGGCATCCTCCCGGGTCGAGGCGGTGGGATCCGTGCCAGACACACCTGTTCTTCGAGCCCTACGACATCAAGAACGTCGGGCCGTTTCTCGTTGCATCCGACCGGGAAGCCCGCCATGTGGCGGTGCTCGCGGGCGATGACCTTCGATTGCTGCACCAGGCGCATTTCCGCGATGGCGCAGTCATTCTTTCGCATCGATCGCAGCCAATGATGCTGGCCTACACGCGGAGCGAGAGCGCTTGGAAGCACACCGTTTTCACGGAACTGGACCACGAGGCGCTCGAGACCGAACCTGCGCTCAATCCGGACATTTTCGCCGACACGATGACCTGGACCGGCACGCCGCTGCCCGTGCTGAAGGGCGGCCGCGCTCCGGCTGTTGGGAACAGAAAGGCGCTGATCATCCCGGTGCTCGACCCGGGACAGAATTTCAACGATCCTGATCTCGGCAAACTCGCGCAGTACATGAACCGAGCCTGCTTCAAGCATGTGCAGGATTTCTACACCGAGAACAGCTTCAACCAGCTCACCATTCAGTTCGACATCCACGGGGTTCACCATGGCAAGGGTGGACCGGTGCCTCTCCCGAAGCCGATCGCCGATTACTTCTTTCCACTCTATGTCGGCGCCCATGTCGATCTGATCAAATCGGGGCTGACCTTTCCGGCGACTTTGGTCTTCGACGGCCGCGAGCGCATGACCATGACCATTCAACCGCTCACCGGCGGCAGACCCTCGAGCACGATCAACGTGAGGCTCAGTGCGCTGCTCGCCTCGGGCCTGCACGCCACATATCCGGCCGAGGTGAAATTCCTGGGAGCGGAAACCGCGGCGATTTCCCTGAAGCTTCCCAACGGCACTTCTGCCACCCTGAACCTCAAGTTCACGCCGACCACTATCACGATCAACGACGCCGGCCAGATCGCCGGCGCCAGCGCCACGCTGTCGACCTATCTGGATGGCGTCATCGCTGCCGCTGCCAATACGGCCGGCATCCCGAACCCGTTCGCGAAGCCGGACATCCGGTTCGTCGTTCAGGATTCAAAGGGGCCGGGTTTTCTGGTCACAAGGTTTTTCAACGCTGTATCAAGCGGCCCGAAGCTTGAGGTGCTCTCCGTCACCTACAGCGGCGCGAAAGATCCGCTGGGCCTCAACAGCGCCTATAAGGGGCGGATGGTGATACCCGCCACAGATGGCTCAACTCTGAAGGGATATCTCGATTACGTGACCGTGCTTGCGCAGGAAGAAGCAGGGCTCACTTACCTCGAGCGCCGCCTCCACACCGATCCCAGCATCGTCATCGACGCCGCCGCAGGCAAACTCACCTCGAGCCTTTTCATCGCGCAGGAGGACGGCGGTCCGGGCGCAGCGATAAAGCTCAGCAATGTCTCCGGGATGGATGCGCTCTTCGATACCTCGAACGAGGTCGCGAACACCGAGGTCACGCCAGGCCGAAGCTTGACACCGAAGGATGGCGCCGAAGGTTTCGATGGGCTTGTCGACCATGTGTTCACGGCCATGGTCGACCGGCTGGGCACCACCGATCCGCAAAAAATCACCGAGTTCTTCAAAGACTATGGGGCCATTCTCTTCGGCATCGTTCATCCGGCCCAAAGCGATCCAAAGGATCCCGACTTCGTGCAGCCGGCAGAGTGGTGGACGGCGGGACCGACGAGCTGGAAAAGCGAGTTTCGCCCTACGGAGGCCCCGAGGGGTGCGCGTTACCTCCCGCGACCGAAGGAGATCCAGCTCCAATCGAACTGGGCGCTGGCCCCCATGGCGGTGAAGCCGGATTATTTCATGTTCTGCCACGAGTTCGGCCATGCCATCGGGTTCAACGACCTTTACAAGCGGGAGGCCACCTATCGCGATGATCTGATCTACATGGACAAATGGGCCATGATGGATAATCACACGGCGGGCTCGCATCACTGCGCCTATCACAAATGGCAGGCCGGCTGGATCCGCGACGAGGGAACGCGTATCCACCGTGTCCCCCGCCCGCCGGAAGGACAAACGCAGACCCATGAGGTTCTGCTCGCTCCAGTGGAGCACTGGCCCGATAACAATACCCTCGTGAGTGCGGCACAGACCGTGTTCGGCAACCCCAACCTGCCGGTCGCGCAGCTGGTCTGGCTCGAACCGAGTTTCGGCGCCGATCTCTTCAACTTCATCGAAGCGCGGCAGAAAGGTATCCAGTTCAGCACCTCTCTCCCCCAGGATCCGGCCGTCCTGGTGACGAACTGCATCGTATTCTGGGAGGACAACCGCTACGCCTTCGAGGGCAAATACCGGGCGCCGGTGCATTTGCTGCACAAGAGCAACCAGCTGCTGAAAGCCGGAGACAGCTTCAATCTCGCGCTCAGCGAAGAGCTTCCGACGAAAGGGGTGGTCGTTTCGGTCATCGCCCGGAAGACGGTCGCCGGCGTGGAGGTCTTCCATCTCAAGATCGAGCGGACCACAAGCCACGACTTCATCGATCTCTTCTTCCCATCGGCGGATCCCTATTACAAAAGCCCGGATGTCTGGGTCGACTGGACGGGAGACAACGGCCCGGACGGAAAAACCTCCAGCACCGACAGGAAGGATGCGCGCAGGTTCCCCGAGGGACAGCCCGTCAATCAGGGCGAGAAGATCAGGGTACCGGATTCAGGTGAGGAGTGGCACTGGATCGGGGCGCGGCTTCGCAATCGCGGCAACGTGCACGCCGAGAAGGTGAAGGTCAATTTCTCGATCTGCGAACCGCCCGGCGCGGGCGACCGTGGCAACTTCGTCATCAAATGGACCGAAACGCTCCCGCGTGTCGATCCGACCGGCACCAATCCCAATCCCGATCCGGTGCTGGGCAAGTGGATGGTTCCGGCAGGTTTCTCCGGGCACAGCTGCGTTCTGGTGGAGGTCGCCGATTTGCAGGTTCCGCGCGACCACACTGGCGCGGCGCTCGCATCCCAGGAAGAATTCACCGCCAACAACAAGGCGCAAAAGAATGTCGATGATATCGGACCGAAAGGGTCGAGCCCGTTCGATCCGGTGGACTTCGAGTTCAGCCTCAACAACAGCGCACGCTGGCCCGAGGTCGCCTATCTGGAGCCCGAGGGCCTACCCTACGGGATGACGCTCACCGTCAGCCCCAGGCGCCGCAGGATCGCCGCGGGAGAAACCGCGATCTTCCGCTGCCGGCTCGAAGTGGACGACAAGATCATCGCGTCAAGCTGCCATGGCGACAACACCTTCCGGATCAATGCATGGCGCGTCGACCAGGACTCCTCGGTCAGGTGGGGCGGCGTCGAATATCGTGTTCGTCCCCGCAAGCGCAGCACCACCGATTTTGCAGGTTCGTGGGACTGGCACAGTCTGGTGGAAATCAACGGACACGTCGATCCATCCAACATCGCCGGCAGCGTGCGCATCCGCCTGGCCTATGCCAACCACCATGCCAAGTGGGTCTCGGTCGATCTCAAGCCCGGCGCGACATTCAGCTACAAGGAAAAGGCCCCGGCCGACACCCGTGAGCTTTACGCCATGGTCCTGTTCGAAGGGAACAAATACTATTCGGAGTCGCGCTCGCCGGAAAGAAGGATCATCCCCCCTCCGCCGATCAGGTGACGCGTTCGATATGTTTTGAGGCCCGCCATGATACCATTGGCCAAGTTCTGGACCTAAAGCGAAGCAGGTTTCAACATGAGCGCTCGCCGAGGTTCCTTAAGCGAGCAGGCTGGCGGCGAAGCGGGCGCAGACGAGCAGCAGGAAGAGGCCGAAGGCGACCTCGAGCCGGCGCTTCGAGAGCCGGTGCGCGAGATGCGCGCCGATGGGCGCCATCCAGGTGCTGGTGGGAATGAAAAGCAGGAAGGCGAGAACCGAGATGTAGCCCAGTGCCAGTGGCGGCTGGAAGGCGATCACGTCCGGGAAATCCGCCATGTGCGGCCATCCGGCATAGATGTAGCCGATGGCGCCGGGGATCGAAATCAGGATGCCCAGCCCCGAGGAGGTGGCCACCGCCTGATGGATCGGGCGGCTGTAGAAGGTCATGAACAGGTTCGACAGCTGGCCGCCGCCGATGCCCATGAGGGCCGAGAGCACGCCGATGAGCCCGCCATAGATCACCATGATGGGCTTGCCCGGCATGTCGAGGCCGAAGCGCCAGGTGTCCTTGCCGAAGAGCAGCCGCACCGCCGAGACGCCAGCCACCAGCACGAACACCGCCTTGAACAGGTCCGCGGGCGCGAAGCGGGCGACATAGCTGCCCATGATCACCCCGACCACGACCGGCACGGCCCAGACCTTCAGGATCGACATGTCGACCGCGCCCTTGGCGCGGTGCGCGGTGAAGGAGCGGAGCGAGGTGGGCACGATGATGGCCAGCGACGTGCCGACGCACAGCGGCATGCGCACCTCGTCCGGCACGCTCAGGATCCGGAACAGCTCGTAGAGGATCGGCACCATCACTGCGCCGCCGCCGACGCCGAACACCCCGGCGAGCAGGCCGGTGATCGCACCGGCCGCAAGAAGCGCCACCACGAGCCAGGCGAGATCAAACAGAGAAATGCCGAACATGAGGGTTCGCCCCTTTCGAAGAAGGCGGATTTCTTGGGAGTTCAATTTGCTCAGGATGACCTGAATGACGGGAAAGCCCCTCCCGTCATTCTGGGGAGAGGCTCTGTTCTCGCTAAGCCGCCATGGCTTTTTTGAGGTT
>NZ_LCYG01000099.1 GCF_001017175.1 Microvirga vignae
CCGGTGAACGGCGCCAAGACGTTTTAGATGCCGCAATGACGTCCGAGGTCAGGTCGTCAAGATGGAGCGTCTGTTGCGGCGTGTGCATTGGAACGGGGGAACCTCACAATGAACAAGCGTCCTTTTGGTAGACCCGACTGGAAGGTCAGAGAGATCGGGTTCGGGGCCTGGGCCATCGGCGGCAGCTGGGGCAACGTCTCGGAGCAGGATGCCGAAGCCACCCTCCATGCGGCCCTCGATGCCGGCGTCAGTTTCCTCGATACCGCTGATGTCTACGGAAGCGGCCGCTCCGAACGGCTGATCGCCCGCGTGCTGAAGGAGCGGGGGCAGGGTGACGTGATCGTCGCCACGAAGGCGGGGCGTCAGCTCAACCCGCATGTGGCGGAGGCCTATACGGCTGAGGCGCTCATGCGCTTCGTCGAAGGCTCGCTGGAGCGGCTACAGACCGAGGCGCTCGATCTGGTGCAACTGCACTGCCCGCCGACGGAGGTCTATTATCGGCCGGAGGTGTTCGAGGCGCTCGACCGGATGGTCGAGGCCGGCAAGCTCAAGCACTATGGCGTGAGCGTCGAAAAGGTCGAGGAGGCGATCAAGGCACTGGAGTATCCAATCGCCAGCGTGCAGATCATCTACAACCTTTTCCGCCAGCGTCCGGCCGAGCTGTTCTTCCGCTTGGCCCGGGAGCGCCAGGTTGCGGTGATTGCCCGGGTGCCGCTGGCCAGCGGCCTGCTCACCGGCAAGCTACGGGTCGACAGCCAGTTTGCCCCGGACGACCACCGCGCCTTCAACCGCCACGGAGAGGCCTTCGATGTGGGCGAGACGTTCTCGGGCGTGCCGTTCAAGGTTGGCCTGCAGGCCGTTGAGGAGATGAGAGCCGTGGTCGGGGATATGCCGATGGCGCAGTTTGCGCTGCGGTGGATCCTGATGAACGAGGCGGTATCGGTGGTCATTCCGGGGGCTCGAAACCCGGAGCAGGCGGTTTCGAATGCTCAGGCGGCCGAACTGCCTGCACTGAGTGTCGACCAGATGGAAGCCGCCAAGGCCATCTACGACCGGCTGATCCGTCTGCATGTGCATCAGCGCTGGTAATCGCTGGTGCAAAGCGGGCAAGGGGCATCATTCTTGAGTGCTGCTCCCGGATCACTGGGCCATAACGTGACGGAAGACATACAGACGAGGGTAGGCAATGTCTCAATTCGCAATTTATCCCAGCTTGCGTGACAAGGTCGTCCTGATTACCGGTGGAGGATCCGGCATCGGGGCATCGCATGTGGAGCAGTTCTGCGCCCAGGGAGCGAAGGTCGGCTTTATCGATATTAACCGCTCCGCTTCGGAAGAACTGGTCGCGAGGATCGCCGAGGCCGGATACACCAAACCGATGTTCTTCGAAGCGGATCTGCGCGATATTGCGGCTGTCAAGGAATGCATCAGCCGGTTTGCGGCTGCCATCGGGGATGTGGATGTGCTCCTCAACAATGCAGCCCATGACGAGCGGCATCGGATTGAGGACGTAACAGTCGAGTACTGGGACGATCGGATCGCCGTGAACCTGCGTCATCTGTTCTTCGCCGCGCAGGCTGTCATTCCCGGCATGATCCGCAAGAAGAAGGGCGTGATCATCAACTTTGGATCCCTCAGCTGGCATATCGCCATGGGAGGCATGCCGGTCTATGTGACAGCGAAGGCCGGAATTGAGGGGCTGACAAGAGGGCTGGCCCGAGATCTCGGGCCCCATGACATTCGCGTCAACTGCATCATTCCTGGGTGGATCATGACCCAGAGACAGCTGGACCTTTGGGTCACTCCCGAGTCCGAAAAGGAAATCGAGCAGAATCAATGCCTGAAGTCGAAAGTATATCCAGATGACGTTGCCCGCATGGCGCTCTGGCTCGCGGCTGACGACAGCCGGATGTGTACCAATCAAACTTTCGTGGTCGATGGCGGCTGGATCTAGGCCAAGCCAGGATTGGCGAAGTTCTCCCGACAATTGCTCGGGGACCTCGCAGGTCGAGTAAAGGGATCTCACCGGACGGTTCCGAACGGTCGAGCGTGTCACCCGGTGCTGAAAACGGAAAGGCGCATAGAGGAAACAAATGTCTTTGATCACGTATCTGACGACAATCCGATTCGAGTTTGGAGCCTCGCAAGGCCTCGCTGATGATGTTGCAGAGTTAGGCATCAAGGCGCCTCTGATCATCGCCGATAAGGGCATTGAGGGCGCTGGGCTGGTCGATCGTCTCAAAGGCGTCCTGCCCAGGGGACAGGATGTGCCGGTCTTTACCGAAACGCCCACGAACCCGACGGAGCGCGCGGTACTTGCGGCGTTGGACCTCTACCGGTCGGAGGGCTGCGATGGGCTGATTGCCATCGGAGGGGGCTCGCCGATTGATCTGGCGAAGGGCGTCGCTCTTTTGTCGACGCATGGTGGGCCACTGGAGCAATACGCTGCGATCCTGGGCGGTGTTCCGAAGATCACTTCGGCGGTTGCCCCGCTGATTGCGGTTCCAACCACGGCCGGCACGGGCAGCGAGGTCGGCCGGGCAGCTCTGATCACCTTGGTGGATGGCCGTAAACTCGGGTTCATCTCGCCGCACCTGATCCCGAAGCGGGCGGTCTGCGATCCCGAACTCACGTTGGGTCTTCCGCCTGGCCTGACAGCCGCAACGGGAATGGACGCCATTACGCATTGCATCGAGACTTTCCTGAGCCCCCGGATCAACCCACCTGCGGAGGCGATTGCCCTCGATGGCTTGGTCCGCGCCCTGAGCAACATCGAGCAGGCGGTAGCTCAGGGCTCAAACCGCGAAGCGCGCTACGAGATGATGATGGCGGCGCTGGAAGGCGGCCTGACCTTCCAGAAGGGCTTGGGGGCCGTCCATGCGCTGTCGCACCCCCTCGGGGGACTGCAGCAGGTGTCGCTGCACCACGGCACTCTGAATGCGGTGCTGCTCCCTTATGTACTCGAATTCAACGAGGACCATTCCGGGGCAAAATATGCAACCCTTCGTCAGAGACTCGGCTTGGACGCCAACGCCGATCTGGCCGACTACATCAGAAACTTGAACAAGCGCCTCGGGATGCCTACCACGCTGGTCGAGATGGGTGTACCGCACGGGAGCCTTGCGGAGATCGCGGAGAGCGCGACGAAGGATCATTCCTCGGCGACTAACCCGCGCCCCGCGAGCGCCGGCGATTACTTGGCCATCTTGGAGGCTGCCTATTCGGGCGGACCGCTGCGGTGAATGGTTGAAGGCAGGCAAGCCTGCTCTGGTCGACAATTCTCTCCGTTTTGAAACATATCATGCTCGCAGATACATTCGCCTCTCCTTTCACAAGGTTCTCCGAGAATGCCATCTCTTACAATATCCGCTGCTGATCTTCTTCCCGCCGATGGATGCCGGGGAGCCCTTGCGGGCCGTGTTTGGCGCCCCAGTCTGGGTCCGTGTGTCGTGGCT